>NZ_RYYL01000009.1 GCF_004378855.1 Campylobacter sp. US33a | reverse complement strand
GGGACATTTGGCGGCAACTCACACTTGCCACATTTGCATTTAAATTCATCAATTTTAAAATACTTGTTTTCTTTCATATTTTTCCTTTTAAAGCCACTTTAAACCCTAAGTGGCGAATAACAATGCAAGTTTAATTAAAAAGTCAAACCAAAAACTAGAAAAAAATTGTGCTAAAAACTTGTAAGAAATTCTTTTGCTTGAATATAAAACTTTAAAAATCTTAAAATGCCGCAAAGCTTTGAAAAAAGCTAATAAAAGGATAAAAATTGCTAAAAGAATTTGAAGAAGAACTTTTGGAACTTTTAAAAGATTTTAACATTAGAACTTATTTGGGCGAGTTTGAGGATGTGCAAAACTTAGCCACTTGTATTAATGGTTTGGAAGCTTCTGTTTTGCTTGATTTTGAAAGTGAAAATTATAAGGATTTGGAAAATAAAACAGGTATTTGGAAGCTTTATATCTTAACCCATACAAAATCAAAAACACCTAAGCACAGAATTGATGCTAAGCATAAATTATTTGATACCTTAGAAAAAATTGACAAAGAGCTTTTAAGTGCAGAATTTAACAATGGCTTTAGAATCGAGTTAAAAGAGCTTAAAAAAATCTATGAAGGAGTTAGTGATCATGGATATTTAAGTGTATATGCAAGAACTTTGCAAAGCGGTTTTTTACCAAAAAATGATTTTTTAAGGATTTAAAATGCTTTTTATCAATAAAGAAAACTTAGTTAAAGTTAGCAATGATAAGCCTATAAAAGTGGCAATTAAGGGCGAGTGGAAAGGACATAATAATGGCAGATTTAAGGTCGATGATAAAGATTTAGAGTCCATGATTGAAAATTTCAATCAAAAAAAGATTGATTTGGTTATTGATTATGAACACCAAAGCTTAAAAAATAAAAAAGCTCCAGCTGCAGGTTGGATTAAAGAGCTTTACTTAGAAAATGATGCCTTAATGGCTAAGGCTGAATTTAACGAAGAAGCTAAAAACTATATAGCTAACAAGCAATACCGCTATTTATCCCCAGTTTTTGAATTTAACACAAAGGATAATAAAAGTGGAGAGCTTGTAAGAGCTAAGCTTCACTCAGTCGCACTAACCAATACGCCATTTATTGATGAGCTTGGCGAACTCATTGCTAACAAAAACAATATTCATCAAAACAAAGGAGAGAAAATGGATGAAAAAATCAAAGAGCTAGAATCTCAGATTGTAGCTTTAAAAAATGAAAACAGCTCATTAGCTTTGCAAAATGAAGCTTTAAAAAAGCAAAACGAAGAAAGCGTTAAAAACTTAGCGAGCTCTTTAGTTGATAATGCTTTAAACACAGGCAAAATTGCTAATTCTCAAAAAGAATGGGCGCTAATGTATGCTTGTAAAGATTTAGAGGGCTTTAAAAGCTTTTTAGATACCAAGGATGAACAAGTGCAAGTTCCAAAAAACAATGTTTTTGAAAACAAAAACAATCCGCAAAGTAATAGCAATCTTGATGTAGTTAATTTGATGTTAGGGGTTTAAAATGGATGAAAATTTAATGCAAGATCAAGAAAATGTGTCTAATGAAAATGAGTTAGAAAATAAAGAAAACGAGGAACAAGTTTCCCCACCTAATAATGAAGATGAAGGACAAACACAGGATCAAAACCCACCACCAGTTACCGAAAATGAGGAAGGAGAAAAAATGGCAAAAGAAGCTTTAATACAGCTTCCAAGAAGCTTAGAGCAAATTATTTCAAAAGAAATTTTAAGCATTAATGCAAAAATCGATCTTGAAAGCAATGCTAATTTAGCACTTGGAACGCTTTTAATCAGCGAAGATTTTGGAGAGACTTTTAAAAAATGCCCTGATGATTTAGCAGGAAAAAGCAATTTTAAATTAGGACTTTTAAAAGATGATGTATTTGCAAATGGCAATTATGGTGTTTTGCTTATGGGTGAAGTCAATCTTTTAAATGTAAATGCAAGCATCAAGCAAGCTGCTTTTTTACAAAATTTAATCATCAATACTAAGGAGTAAAGAATGGATTTAGAACAGCTTTTAGAATTATTTTCAAGCACAAAAGTGACTGAAGTCATCAATCAAACCAAAGCTTCACCTCGTTTTGTGAGTGATACTTTTTTCAAAGACAGAATTCCAAGTTTAGAGAGCACTGCAAGAGTTGAAATCATCAAAGGTGCTGGTATAGTACTAAATAGCGTTTCAGAAAATGGCGAACATTCTATGGAAGAAACAAAAAATTCTTACATTTTAAATATCCCTTTGCCACGCTTTGCACTTGTAAAAAGAATTAGTGCGAGCGAGATTAATTCTTTAAGGTCTCTGGCTTTGCGAGAAGCACAAGTTAAAAGCTTAAGTGGAGCTATGGGAGTTTTAATTAAAGAAATGAAAGAAAGCTTTAATACTACCCTTGAATACATGGCTAATGGTGCTTTATTTGGCAAAATTTTAGATGGTCAAGGAAATGTGCTTTTTGATTTTGGAAGTGCAAATAAAAGTGTAGTGGAAGTTAAAAAAGATGGAAGCACACCTTTGGCTAATGTTTGCGATTCTATTGACGCAGCTATTATTGATGAATTTGGCACAAATGCAGACTATGAAGTGCTTTGCGGAAATGAACTTTTTGCAGCTATTTCCAACTTGGCGCTAAGTGAAGATCTTTATAAAAACCATCTTGCAAGCAGAGATGAGAAAGACAAATCCTTAATTTTGTATGGCACTAAATATCGCCGCTACAGTGCAAAATACAAAAACACTAAAGGTAAAAGTGTTGAATTTTTGGCAAGTGACGAGGGTATAGTTGTGCCAAAAGACAATTCTAATCGCATTTATTATACAAGAGCAAACCATACTGACGCTTTAGGAAAAGCACCAAGTCTAATGTTTGTTTCTAAGCCTGAAATTTTACCTCGTGGGGCTGGGATTGAAATTGTAAGCGAAATGAGAGCTATGCCAGTTTGCACCAGACCAAATGGGCTTATTAAACTCATTTTAGAATAAACGCACAATTTTAGCCTTAAAAGCATTTTTTGCCTTTAAGGCTAAAAAGATATTAAAAAAAGATTTTAAACGATTTTAACCATATTTTAACCAGCTTAAAAAAGGTATATGATGAAGAATGCAAAAGCTTTTTTGATTAATGAACAAGATTTGACTAAAGAACTTAGCTTTAATGATATTGCTCAACTTAGTGATTTAAATGCAGATGGAGTTTGTGATAAAGAAGTGATTGATGATGCTATTAGTGATGCCCAAAATTATATTGCAAGTTTTATAAAGATACCTAAAAACCCAACTCCGCTTTTAAAAGATATTTGTGTAAAGCTTGCTATTGTGGAATTAAAAAAGAGAAATGATTTTCCAAAAGATGCTTTAAATGAAATTATCCAGTGGGCTCAGGATTTACTTTTAAAAATGGCAAATAAGAAAATTCCTAGCGAAATTTCAGAAGATGAAAACGAACCTAGTATTCGCGTAAGGGCTTTTAAGATTAAAAGAAAAAGAATGGATTTAAGGAGAATAAATGGCTAACAATGAATTAAAAGAACTTGCAAAAGAACTTTATATTGCAGGTTTTGATATGTTTAAAATTGCAAAAATTTTAAACCGCAATGAAAAAACGATTAGAAATTACAAAGCCAAAGATGGCGATTGGGATAAATTAAAGGCTAATCTTTTAACTTCAAAAATCAAAGATAAAGAAAGTGCATCTTTGTATGAAAGCTTTACCGAGCAAATGTTTTGTGCGATTGAAAATATTAATGCTGATGAAAAAATGAATGCAGAAAAGAAGACTGAAGCTATTGCAAGGATAGGCGATAGCTTTTCAAAAATGAGAAAGGTTGCAAGACTTGAAGATCCAAGCAGCTATCGTTTAAATGTTGCTAAAAAGGTGGTTGAGATTATCATAAGTCATTTAAAAAATGACAAAGATTGTGTAGCAAAACTGGTATCACTTTTAGAAAGCGGGGTAATAGAAAAAGAAATTTTAGCAATGGATATTTAAATGGCGAAGCTCCCCACTTTAGTGGGACGGGGGCTTTAGGTGGGTCAAGGGAGCGAAGCTTCCTGTTGCAAGGTAAAAACCGCGTTTTTTACCGCGAAGTTAAAAAAGGATAAAAGTGTTATTTTCCAAAGAAGAACTCGATGAGTTTTTAATCTCAAACGAGCAAAAACACGAAAACACTCCAAATGAGCTAAAAGGTGCTATGCAAAGAAAAGACTTTTTAGAATGGATGGATGAGTTAAAAAATGAATTAAAAACTCAATTTTTGCATGAAAGCCATTTAGATCCTGCTTTAAAAGAAGAAAGAATTAAAAGAGCAAGTGTGGATTTTGATTATTTTGCAAGAACTTACTTTCCACATTATTTTACCATTAAAGGCGAATGTGGCTTGCATTTACATTTAAATGAAGTTTTTACAAAAATCGCCTTAAAAAAGGACAATAAAGGCGAAAAACACGCCATAGCTGCACCAAGAGCTCATGGTAAATCAACTTACACTTCGCAACTCTTTCCTTTGTGGTGCTTGGTTTTTAATTATAAAAGCTTTATAGTAGAGATTTCAGATGCAGTCGAACTTATGGAAGGAATGCTTGAAGCCATAAAAGCAGAACTTGAAGACAATCCGCATTTAAAGCTTGATTTTCCTGAGGTTGTAGGAATTGGCAAGACTTGGCGTGTGGGTGAGTTTGTTAGTAATAATGGCGTAAAGATTAAAGCCTTTGGTAGTGGAAAAAGACTTCGTGGGGTTAGATATGGGGTTAAAAGACCTGATTTGGTTATTTTGGATGATTTAGAAAATGATACTAATGTTAGAAGTAAAGACCAAAGGGATAAATTAGAAGATTGGGTGGATGAAGCGGTTTTAAACTTAGGGAGTGCTGATGGAAGTTTGGATGTGCTTTACATTGGAACGATTTTACATAATGATAGCGTATTGTCAAGGAAATTAAAGCTTGGTTTTTGGAATCCAAAAGTCTTTAGGTCAATCGAAGAATTTCCACAAAGGCTTGATTTATGGGATGAATATGCCACACTTTATAGAAATACTGATTTTAATACAGCTCATCAATTTTATTTAAAAAATAAAGCCTTAATGGATAAAGGAGCAAAAGTTCTTTGGAGTGAGGCTAAAAGCTTGGAAGATTTAATGCGTTTAAGAGCTGAAAATCTAAAAGCTTTTAATAAAGAGCAACTCAATAACCCAAGAAGTGAAAATCAAATCTTTAGTCTTGATGGCATTAATTTTTATGATGTTTTGCCACCAATTAGTCAATATTACATGTATATTGACCCAGCAGGAGAGAAAGCAAAAAGCGACTTTAGTGCAATTACCGTTATTGGCAAAGGTGCAAAGGGCTTTTATGTAGTAGAAAGCATTGTAAAAATTTTAAAAGCACAAAGTATTATAAAAACCATTTTTAATCTTCAAAAGATTTATAAGTGTCGTTTGATTGAAATTGAAACTAACGGCGGACAATTTTTCTTAAAAAAATGGCTACAGGAGAAAAGCTTAGAGAGCGGAGTATTTTTGCCTTTGCGTGGTAAAAACAATAGCGTTAGCAAGTTTGAGCGCATTGAGAGTTTAAGCCTTGCCTTTGAAAATGAAGAACTTTTTTTGCATAAAAGCCAAACCATGCTTATAAATCAACTTTTGGAATTTCCAGAAGGCAAAAACGATGATGCACCTGATAGCTTAGCTGGTGCTTTTTTATTAGCACGCACAAAAAGCAGCATTAAAAGAAGAAAACATAATTTTAGTTCTGTTCCAAGAATAAGGCATTTTTAAAGGAAAAATATGAAAAAAGAAACAAAAAGCAAAAGAGAAGTGATTTTAAAAAACAATAGTTTAATTGATACCTTAATCAACTCTCATTTTTTAAATATCACAATGATTAAAGAAAACGATCAAAGAATGATTTTTAAAGATCTAAGCTTTACTCAAGCTATGCAAAGCAGAAAAGGAGTTATACTCGCCAAAGAACTTCAAATCATTTGTGAAAATGAAAAAATCAAAGAAAATTTTGAATATCTTTTTCACCCTGATTTAATAGGACAAATCCTAGAAACCTATCTTTATGGGCTTAATGTGTTTGAGGTTAATTACAAGTTAAAAGATGGTTTTTATTATCCCATTTTAAAGCAAAGAGATTTTAGGAATTTTGGTTTTAATGAAGAAGATGAACTTGTTTATAATGGCAATGGGTGTGAAGAATTAATAGATAAATTTAAAGTGATTTATGGGCTTTTTGGTTCAAATTTTTTATTTAAAAATGGCGATGCTTTATTAACAAAACTTTATTTTCCAGTAAAACTTAAAAATGCAAGTTTAAAGTTTTGGATGGAGTTTTTAGAAAGATTTGGAAGTCCATGGGCGGTTGCAAAAACAGATAGCGACCCTGATGCATTAGCATCTGAAGTACATCAAATGTTAAACGGTGATAGTGCGGTTATTGATAAAGAAGAGGAGCTTGATTTAATCCAGCCAAAGACTAAGGCAAATTATAATGAAATAATAGATTATCTTGATAATCAAATAAGAAGTGTGGTTTTAGGAGCAAATTTAAGCTCTCAAGTAAGCAGCGGATCTTTAGCGGCTGCACAATCTCATAATGATATTAGAAAAGATTTGGCAGCTCAAGATGGACAAATCGTGCTTTTTATCTTAAATCGTGCGCTTAAATTTTTTAAAGAAATCAATAATTTTAAAGATGAACTTTTTGTGCAATTTTTTAGTGAAGCAGAGCCAAAAAGCGAGCTTTGCGAAAGAGATTTAAAGCTTTTTAATATGGGCTTTAGCTTTGATGAGGAATATATTAAAAGCACTTATAATGTAGAAGGTAAGCTTATAAAAGAGACTTTAAAAAGCGAAGAAAACAAAGACTTAGAAAACGATAAAAAAATCTTTGAAAACAAAACCAAACTCGCACCAAAAAAGCCTATGGATAAAATCGATGCAGCTCTTGAGAGCAAAGAGTTTAAAAGCATAGATAAAAAAATCAAGCAAAAGCTAGAACAAGCCTTTAACCAGCTTTTAAACAATTCTAATTCCTACGAAGAACTTTTTGAAAACCTACAAAAAGAGTTTAGTGGTGTTTCTATCAATGTTTTGGAAGATTTTATGTTTAAAGCTTTAGCTAATGCAAGCATTCTAGGATATGGGGATTAAAAATGTTTTTTGGCGAACCTACCAAGGCGGTTGAGTATCTACAAAGTAAAAAGCCCCAAACTAGCTTTGATTATGATGAGATAATGTGCGAAACACATAATAAAGTCTTCACTATTGCAAAGTTAAATGATCTTAATCTTTTAAAAGACATACAAAATTCCTTGATACTAGCTTTAAAAAATGGAGATAAATTTGAAACTTGGAAAAAGCAAATCATCCCAAAACTAAAAGCTAAAGGATGGTTTGGAGATAAAGTAGAAGTTATAAATCCAAAAACAGGCGAAGTTAAAAACATCAAGGTGGGCACTTCAAGACTAAAAAAAGTTTTTGAAACCAATATGAGAATAGCAAAGGCTCAATCGCAATGGGAGAATATCTTGCAAAGCAATAAAGAATATGTGCGTTGGGTAAGCTTACTTCACGGAAACCGTAGGCAAAATCACATTGCTTTGCACGGAATGATTTTAAGAAAAGATGATCCTTTTTGGATTAAAAATCGTCCCCCTTGTGGCTATGGATGTAAATGTTCTCTTCAAGCAGTAAGCAACAATGAATTAAAACTTTATAATTGGAAGCTCTCAAAACAAGTACCACAAGATGTAGCAGATAAAAATTTTGATTATGATAAAAACTTGGGTGTGGAAAAGCTTGAAAGGCTTTATAGAGAAAGAATAAACGAAATTGGCAAAAATTTTGTTAAACTTGGAGCTCTTGGTGCATTCAATAAATTAAACGAAAACTCTCAAAATTTTCAAAAAGAAAAAGAACTTTACACTTGGCAAAAAAGCTTGGATGATATGGTGGATGAAGTCATCATTAAAGAAAATCAAAAATATCCTATTAATTTTATACAAGTAGGTAAAATGGATAAAACAACTAAAGAATTTTTGGAAAAACTGAGTAAAAAGGATTTAGAAGATTTATATTTTACACTAAGCAAAAACAACCTTTTACACGCAAGTCCTAAAAGAAAAGCAAACTACAATCAAGCCTTAAGTGCAGATGAAATAAGACAAATTGTTAAGGTTTTGGATGAGGTAAAAGAGGTTTATTGGGACAGGAAGGAAGAAAGCTTGGTTTATTTTTTTGATGATTTAAAAAATAGTAAAAAAGTAAATAAAATCATTATAAAACCTGATTACAAGCTTAAAAAATTTGGAAAAACTAATGCGGTTATTACGCTTGGAAAAGTAAATAAAAATGATAAAAAACAAGAACCACTAGAAAAAATCAGATAAGGCGGTAGGAGTTGCACCTACAATACAGATCCAACCCTATTTATATAAATAGGTATCTATCGACTACTACATTGCGATCATCAACCTTATCTTTTAAAATTCTAACTCGATAAAACTAAAAAGGAGTTTAAATGGTTTTAGCTTTAGGGGATTTTGAATTTAAGGCTTTAAATTTTGATAATTTAGAAAGAAGTTTGGATTTTAACATACAAAGTCAAAGTAGGCTTAATAATCATAGCGTTTTGTTTTCAAATTCAAAAGAGAGTGAAAAAATTAAAATTCAAGGCAAAACCTTGCCTTTGAAAGGAGATAGAAATACCTATCTGGACAAACTTGAAAACATGGCTAAACAAAGAAAATCTTTTAATTTGGTAGGAGCGAATGGAAAGTATTATGGGAAATTCGTGATTTTAACTTTAAGTGAAAATAGAAGTGCTTTTATTGATGGGAGTGGCTTTGTGGCACAAAGCTTTAGTATGGATTTAGAAAGGGACTTTGATGAGTAAAATTTTTGCAAAGTGCTTGAAAAACAAGATACTCACGCAAGTGGGACGGGGGCTTTAGGTGAGTGCAGGGAGTGTAACTCCCGCTCGCAAGGATGAATTTATTTCATCCGCAAAATTAAAAAAGGATATTTAATGAGTGAAATTTACATAGCCAAAAACAATGAAAGACTTGATAGTATAGTTTATAAGCATTATGGAACACTTTTATATTTTGATCAGGTATTAATTGCTAATCCAAGATTAGAACCGCTTTTAAAAACAGGAGATAAAGTGATTTTACCTAAAATTGAAATCAAAGAGAGTGAGGAAAAAGCTTTATGGTAAAAAAACCGCAATTTAAACTCGTTGCTAATGATGCAGACATCACAGAAAAAATCTCTAAAAATCTCATTAGTATTAGTTTTGAAGATAAGGAAAAGGATGAGAGTGATGAGATAAGCTTAAGTATTTTTGGGCTTTATTCCAAGCCACTCTTTGGGGATAGCCTAGAGCTTTGGCTTGGACTTGAAAAGCTTTTTAAGTGTGGAACTTTTAGCGTGGCAACTGTAAGTAAAAATTACACCCAAAACACAACAGAAGTAAGAGCTACTGCGGTAAATTTTAGTGGAAAAAATAGCAAAAATGGCTCAGGCAATACTAAAGAAAAGAAAAGCAGAAGCTTTGAAAACACTACTCTTTTTGCTATAGCAAGGAAAATTGCAAGTGAAAATGGTTTAAAACTTAAAAGCAGTGGCGAAGATCAAAACATTACTAGCGTTTTACAAAATAATGAAAGTAATTTGGAGTTTTTTTATAAACTATCTTTAAAATACGGTTTTATTTGCTGTATTAAAGAAAATACCTTAATCATCACTCCAAAAGATGCAAAAATAAGCAAAGATAATTCTACTAGCGTTAAAAATGAAAATTTACCAAGCTATGAAATAAATCTGAATGAATGCTTTTCTTTAGAAATCACAGAAAGTTCAAGAAATGAATACACGGCTGTAATTGCACAGTGGCAAGATACCACAGAAGGAAAAACCAAAAGCATAAAAGTAGGAAGTGGAGAAAATGTTTTTAAAATGCAAATTGCACAACCAAAAAGCGATAATGAAGCGTTTAAATTCGCACAAAGCAAGCTTAATGAGCTCCAAAAAGGAGGAGTAAATGGCAGATGTGAGCTTATAGGACGCGAAATAAGGGCTGGTGGAAAACTTAAAATCAAAGGAATAAAACTTGATATTTTAGAATTTAGCATTAAAAGTGTGAGTCATAGTTTTAATGACTCAGCTTATGTGATTACGCTAGAGTTTGAGAGTTAGATTTTTTATCTAGATAGGGTAAAGATTTATTGTAGAGTTCTTTGTATTGTTTGTGTAAATACTCATTGTTTATTACTTTTCCTTGTACATCCTTGCCAAGATGTAACAATTCTTGCATTCTTATATCCTTAAATTCTTCAAACAATTTTGGATTTTTTCGCTTTACTGACTTAATAGATAGTCTGATAAACATTTTATAATTATCAAGCGTTCCCCTATAAAGATGATTTTTTGCTTTATTTATATTTCCTAAATCATCATTTCCGTGATAAACACTTGTAAAAATATGAGATAAGGCATTGTTAAATTCAAGTAAAGCTTGGATTAAAACACTTCTTCCATCCTTGTCTTTTGCAAATTCTTGACTATTTTCTTCATGTTCAATTGCATCAATAATCTTAAAATCACCACAAGATGTACGAAAAGAAGTAAATATTTCTTTAAAATCTTCTTTAAATAATGCACCGTAATTAAAACTAGAGTGACAAACAGAAGCAAGATTAATATTTAAACATTCGTTTTTATGATCGCCTATATAGTCATCAACAGCTCTTTTGATTGCTTTTTTTAAACATTCTGCATCTTCTTTAGATAGGTCAGAGGTGATAATTATATCAAATTGTTTTCTAAAAGTTATTAGTAAATCAACATTTCTTCCTAGTCTTGTTTTTTGCTCAAGAGAATGAATTAAATCGTATTGTAGATATCTACCATACTGAAAGAAAAAAGAATTAAAAATTTCTGTTTGCAATTTTTTCCTCTACATTATATTTTTCATACATTTTGTCTAGAAAATCATTAGCCTCTTGAAGACTTTGATGTAATTTTGGATTGTCCTTTCCATAAGTTAATTGCGCGACACTGCCATGATTATTATAGAAGTCATTGATATAATTTATCTTTCCATAGCTGTCTCTAATTAATCCCTTTTTCATTATTTTCCCTTAAATCCCTTAAAGTTAACAATATCATTATAGCAATTTGTAATTAATATTTCAAATTAAATTGAAGTTTTATTATTAAAATAATCTAATCTAAAACAAACTTGGTTCTAAACCCTCTCTTAATTCTTTGGTGATTAAATAGATTGCATTTAAACTTAAATCGTATTTTTTAGCACATTCTAAACTTGCATTTTTAGTGCTTATTCCCTGTTTTATAAGTGTTTTAAAATCTTGCTTTAATTCTTCATCTCTAAGTAAGGTTTTATAGCTTGGTATATAAATATTTGCACCGCCAAATTCTTTTAAAATTTCTCGCTTATCATTATTTTTCACAAAATCAATAAAATATTCAAAATATTCATTATTACTTAGCAAGCTAGTTCCTAAAAAAATCTTTTTAAAAATTCTAGCGAAAAAATCAAATTTTGTTAAATTGCGGAGTATAATTGCACTTTTTAAAGGAGAAAAAATGAATAAAATTTTAATGTTTTTAACACTTATGCTAAGTTTTTGTTTAGCAAAAAGTGATGGAGTGATTGATAATTTTGAAGAGGCAAAAGAGTTTTTAAGTGAGTTTTACATTAAAAACCCACAATTTATGCAAGATTTTTACTGTGATACTTCTTTTAAAGCGGTTAAAAAAGGAGATGATATTCGTTTTGAGCTCATTAAAGATGATAGCTATACCCCACGCCACGCCTATACTAAAAAAGGTAAAATTAACCAAAGAGCCAAACGCATAGAATGGGAGCATATTATGAGCGCTCATAATTTTGGAAAACATTTGCCTTGCTGGAAAGAAGGTGGCAGAAAAGCTTGTAAAGATGATAAGCTTTTTAATAAAATGGAAGGCGATATTCAAAACTTAGTCCCAGCCATAGGAGAGATTAACGGCGATAGGAGTAATTTTAATTACGCACAAGCTCCTTTAAATTTAAAATATAACCAATATGGAAAGTGCAAGGTTTATACTGATTTTAAAGCAAGAAAATTTTATCCTAATGAGAGTCAAAAAGGCTGGATAGCAAGATCATATCTTTACATGAGTGAAAAATATAAAATCAGACTTTCTAATCAACAAAAGAAACTTTTTGAAGTGTGGAAAAAATATCCTATGAGTTTGGAAGAAAAAAGAATTAGAGCTTTACTCTAATTCTTTGCAAGTCTTTTCTATAAGCTCATCTATGTCAATGACTAAGCTTTTATCTTCTTCATCAAAGCCCTCATCAATTCTTTCTCTAATTACGCAAATCACATTGAGTAAAATCCCAAAATCTTTATCGGTTTTAATTTGATGAGTGATTCCATCATGCATTATTTCAAGGCTTGCTCTTTTTGCAGCAAAGGCAATTTGTGAGTGTTTTTCTATACCTAAAGTTAAAAAAAGCTCCGCATCGTAAGAATGTATTTCTAAAATCATTTTAATCTCCTTTTGTTTTTTTACAAAGACAAGATTAGCTTCGTTTGGCTGAATGTGTGCTGTTGTTTTCTAAGTTTTTAAGCCCTAAAATAATTTTATTGGCTTCTTCTGTGTCTAAATACCAAAGATACAAAGGTCGCTTTTTAATGATATTATTAATAAATTCTCTTAAAGCCCATTGTGTAGGATTTTTGGCATTTTTGCTCCAAATGGCTTGTATCATATTAAGCTGTTTTTGAGTAGCTCTTCCACTTTTAGCGTTTTCTTTTTTGAAATATCTTGCTTTTTTATGCCCTTTTTTGCTTAAAAAACTTTCTTCATAACCTAAAGTGATAGCAAAATCTCTAAGCTCATCAATGTTTAAATCTTTGCTTGAAGTTTTGCCATATCTCTCACTTAACACCCAGCGATAGCTTTCATCATCACTTAAATTAGCATCTTTTCTTAAAGTGTGAATGATTTTAATAAGATGAGTTCTAAGTTTTTGCATTTTATTTTCCTTTAGCACTATTTTTTATAGCGATTTGAAGTTTTAAAAATTTTTCTTTTAAAACATTATCGTGGATACGAAAATTTCCTGTGCTTTTTTCAACAAAGCCGTCTTTTCTTAAAACTTCTTTCTCTTGCTTGTTTTTTAAAACAACAAGCTCCGCTTTTATGTCTTTAAAAATAAGCGCATAATTCTTATAAAAAAGTTCAAAATTTTGCTTATAAATCACTCTTAATTCAGCCTTTATCCATTCTTTTTTAGCATTAAATTCCATTAAGGCAGTATTGTTTGTAAAATAAAAGATTAAAAGCTTATTTCTTAAAACAGCTTGTTTTAAAAACTTTTCTATTAAAAATCTTTCTAAACTTTTTCTAGCCATATTTTGTAAGGCTTGATAAGCTCTTAATTTTACAAAAAATATCCCTTCATCATGAAAAGGTTTAAAAGTATTGAATTTCACAACCTATCCTTTTTAAAAACTTAATCAAGCCCATTAAAAACGAGCTTTGTTAAATTTTTAATCAAACGAGCCTAATTCCTTGTCGTTACTGTCTTTATTGTCAGCTTTTAAACTTTTCCAAACAAAAGTGCGACCATTCTCTCCGCCAAGCTCACTTTCCCAAAAAACGCCTTTAAATTTCTCTAAAGTATTCCTTGAAAAATTATCACTCCTACTTACCTCAAGTGCTGATAAAATCTCGCTTGTGCTTAAGCTTTTTTCTCCTAAAAGCTTTAAAACCTTATCTATAAAAACTTCTTCTTTATCACTGATTTTAGCGTTTTGTAAGTCGGTGTTTTTAATGCTTAGAGTTTTTGTATTGATAAAAAAGGCTTGATCTTTAATTCCTGCTCTTTCTTTTTGAACGCTAAGCAATACTTCAAAACCTTGTTCTAAGTTAGCCACTTTTTGTAAAAAATACATACAATCACTTGAATTTCTAATATGATTTGAGCCTTTAAAAGCTCTGCCATCTTTTGTGGAATGGTGTAAAGCCATAATAGTTGCTCCACATTCTCTTAAATTCATCAGCAAAGACATCAAAGACATCATTTTTGCATCATTATCAATATCTGCAAAATTACGCAAAGAATCAAGAACAAATAAAACCCCTTCATAGCTTCCCGCCACGCCTTTACTCTCAATCATTTCTAAAAGCTCATAAGCTGAAGTTTTTAAGCTTGATCTATGAATATAAGTGAATTTGCTTTCATTTAAAATAAGTTCGCCAAAACCTCTCTCATTTAAAACATTTAAAGGATTGTCCATATCGATATAAATAACGCTT
Organism: Campylobacter sp. US33a; assembly: GCF_004378855.1. Lineage (GTDB taxonomy): Bacteria > Campylobacterota > Campylobacteria > Campylobacterales > Campylobacteraceae > Campylobacter_D. Next base: position 56,146 of record NZ_RYYL01000009.1, on the reverse strand, counting down.
TTAATCCTTGCATCTTCACAAAGTGCTTTTGAAATGGCAGCACTTAAATAACTTTTTCCACTTCCACCATTTGCATAAATGATAGTTATTGCTTTTTTAACTAAAAAATCAGGGATTAAAAACTCTAATTTCTCGTTTAAATCTTTATTTTTTAATTTAAACTCATTTAAAAAATCCAAATTCATTTTATTTTTCCTTGCTAAAACTTAATCAAACCCACTAATTAGTGAGTTTTGTTAAATTTTTTGGCTTTTTTTAACATATTTCATTTTTATGTTAAAATTTTTAATATTTTTTAACATTTCAAAAGTTCAGGGTTTTCGTGGATATTACCGATGATTTCAATGGTATATCCTTCATCTTCAACTAAATAAATTAAAGAACCTATGTAATGTCCACTTTTATTCTCAAGATAAAAAGTCCCTTCTTTATGAATGCTAATTTTTGCTTCTAAATAATTGAATGGATTTTTAGCCTTAACAATATCATTTTCATATGCTTTTTTACCATTTTTATCATAAAGCCCAGTAAAAAGTTCTATTTCAATTTCATCGTCATAATTTTCGCTCATAAACTCAAACTCACCTATTTGTCCAATATGCATACTCCCTGCCAATACTCTATTATCTATAATAGCTATTGCTTGATTTTTAACATATCCTTTTATTCCTTCGTCCCAAACCCTAAAATCAAAATCTCTTAGCTTCATCTCTCATCTCCATTTATGCTTTTTATAGTTTCTTGCCATTCTTTATCACTTTTAAAACTCTCGTTTAATTCTTTTAAAAGTGATAAAGCTTCATCATTATTTAATAGAAAAAACAAATCCTTTATTTTATTAATAATGCTTTTATTTTTACCAATTTTGTTTAAAAACAATTCTTGCTCTTCTGTATCTAGTTCTTCATAAAGATAAACTACATCATCTACGCTAAAATCTTCCAAATCACACGCATCTATACTTGCATTTACATACATTTTCCATCTCCTTTTGTTTTAATCTAAGTTTTAAAAACTTAATCAAATCCGCCTTAGCGGACTTGTTAAATTTTTCTTTTTTTAAATCTGATTTTTTGCTTTGAAGACATTTTCTTTTTTCTTTTAAATCTTTGCTTTTTTAGCTTAGACTTATTTTTAAAATCAAGCTCTAAAAAGCCATTAAAATGAGCGGTTTTTGCATTAAAAACACTATTTAGAAATTTTAAAGCTACTAAAGAAAGCTCTCTCATTTTTCAATCTCCAAGCTTTCAATCTTTGGCTCTATTCTAAAATTATCTTTCACAACTCTTTTAAGCCCAAGCTTTACTAAGGTGCTATCTTCAAGCTCCACAATAGCATCTTTATTAAGTTCTTCTTTATAGGTGATGCAATCATTAAGTCCATAGCTTTTAAGGGCTTTTACAAGGTTTTCTAATTTTTCTTTTACGCGTGGTAAAGATACACTTTTGCTTAGGCGATAGCCAATCTTACCAAAGGTAAATTCTTTGCTTCTTTTTTCTGCAAACTCGTGTTTGTTATTCTCGCAAAAGGTTGTAATGCATTGCTCCATGTATTTAAGCTCATCGCTTAAAACCTTAATCTCTCCTGCACGACTTTCTTTAATTTCATTACAAGCTAAGGTTACTTCTCCATTAATCTTTTCCATTTTTACAGTCAGTTCAGCTACTTTTTTAAGTGCTAAATTTACATCTTCTAAATTATTTATTTGCATTTATTCTCCTTTTAAATTAAATTTATTAATTTGATAATCCCAAAGAACCACACCATACCTTAAAAGCATTGCGTGTTTGGCTCTTTTTCTAACTATCCTTAAGCCTTTATAAGGGCAACTCCAAAACTAATTCTTTAATACCAAGTCTTTTAGCCAATGCTAATTCTTCTTGTATGCCCTTTGAGTGTTTTGCATCTTTGTGGGTGCTAACATAAATATATTCACAAGCTTTTAAAAGCTTTCTGCCCATTTTTAAAGCAATTTCTCTGTGTTTTTCTTCATCCAAATAGCTAAATTGAAGTATGGGTGAAATTGGTGTAAAATCAGCACATTCACGCATAATTTTCAAGCATTCTTGCTGGGCTATGCTAATCGCCTGTACTTTTCTTTGATTTTCTCTTACAGCCAAACCTGCATAGGGGCTAGCCACATAAACTAAAGCCATTTATTCTCCTTTGTAAAAATTTAAGTTTAAAAAACTTAATTAAAGTGCCTTATTTAAGCACTTTTGTTAAGCTTTCTACGCAAATGAAAACGAATGATTTTTCTTACAATATAATCAGGAAAAACTCCTTTTAAAACATCCACAAATTCTCCTTCTCCTCTATCAATGCGATAAATTCCAGTGCCTCTTAATTCAAAAAGACTTCTGCTATAATCTGCTTTAGTGCCTTTAATCATTTTCTTTCTCCTTGTGTTAAATTCTCTCTTTGTATTCTTTCTTGTTTGATAGTTTCAAGTGTTTCAAAGATAGCTTGCCATTTATCTTTGTTTCTAGGGTGCGATAGTTTATTAATTGCACCTTTATAAATCTGCAAAACTCTAGCTCTTGAGAGTTTAAGTTCTTTAGCTATCTCTTCGAAAGTCATAATTAGCCTAACATTAAAAATGAAGCAGCTGCTTCTATGTGCTTAAGCTCTACTGCTTTTGTATCTGCAAATTCAAGGGCTCTTTTTAAAAGTTTTTCGCTTTTTCTAAAATTGCCACGAGCAAGGTTAAAAACCAAATCGATTGCCTTTTTATCTTCCACATCGAAGTGCTTACAAAGCGTTTTTAAGTCTTCATCTTTTAAGCCTTCTTTATTTTGATAGCAAAGTCCTTTTAATTCCCATTTTGCACCAATTCTAGAGCTTAGTTGTCCATACTCGTTGTAATCATTTCTGCCAATGCCTGTAAGATTGTTTTTAAGTTTTCTAGTGCCTACTAAGATTAAAGCTGTATTTGAAAAATCATATATGCGTCTTAAGCACTCCAAAGCACGAAATGGTAAGTGCTCACTCTCATCAATGATTAAAACCTTTGAAGTTCTTGCTAACTCAGCAGCAATGCCTCTGATTTTATCATCCAAAGAGCCTTTAAAACACACATTGAGTTTATTCTCAAGTCCTACCAAAAGCATTCTTTTGCTTGTTTCAGTTGTAGCTTCAAAAAGCACCACTCTTGTGCCATTTTTAGCGGCATATTCTTTAATGGCTCTGCTTTTTCCAGTTCCAGCTTCGCCAATGATTACTCCCATTTCTCTATTGCTCATGGCACTTTCAATGGTTACATTAATCGCCTTTGCATCTTTAGTGGCAATGAAAGGGGTTTGAAGTTCTTTGACGCTTTTTTCTTCCACAAAGCTTTTAATGTATTTTTCAAGCAAAGGTTCTACCTTTGAAGCGTATTTATAGCTACTACCTTCTTTCATATAGCCCACCATATAGCTTTTATTGATACCCAAACGATCAGAGAGATTGTTTTGAGAGATGTTTTGGGTGCTTAAAAACTTTTTAGTAAGTTCTACTAATTCCATCTTCTATTTCCTTTCTCTTAACTTCACAGCGGAAGTAAATTCCGCTTTGTGAGCAGGAGCTTTGCTCCTTGCATCCACCTAAAGCCCCCGTCCCACTAAAGTGGGGAGGCATCTTTGTTTTAGAGTTTTTTAAAAACTCTTTAAAACTTGATTTAATCAAGCTTTAAACAGCTTTTAACCAGCAAAATATTTCTTTTCGACAAAGGCTTCCATATCAAACTCACTTTCATCATTATTTATTTCTTTTTTAGAATTTAAAATAAGCTCATCTGCATTAGCATTGTTTTTAATGTATTCAAGCTCTCTTTGTGTTTTTAAGGTTTCTTTTGCAAGGGATTTTTGATGCACTTCTTTAGCTTTTATAAGTGAGTTTTCAAAAGCACTTTGTAAATCTTGTAAGTCTTGCTTGATATTAAGCTTGGTAAAGGCGGCAATTTCATCTTTTTTAAGCACTTCTTTAATGGCTTTAACTTCGCTTTCATAGCCTTTTTTAAGCATTTTAAAGCTCTCTTTGCTAAGTTTAGCAATGCTTTCATCAAGAGCTAAGCAAAGAAAAGTGCCATTTAAATCATAGATAAAAAGTTCTTTTATATTGTCAATGTTTTGCACACACTTAACCCTTGTGCCCACACTTGGCATTAAGGCACTTTTATAAACCCTACCTTCAAAGTTAATGCCTTTTTTACTAACAACTCTAAGCTCTTTATTTCCTGCGTTAAATAAAAACTCTTCATAAGTTATTTTTACAATAGCTCTATCACATGAGTTCCAAAGCTCAAGTGGAGTTTTAACGCCTTTTTTACGGCGAACTTTACTCATATTCCATTTAATCACTTCAGCTTCTAAAAACTCGCAAGCTTCGCTGAAGGTGTGAAGTAATTTTTGATTAGTCTTTTTAGCAAAGCCGTATTCATCTTTGGCTTTTCTTTCTTTTTTAGGAGTTTTTTGCTCTATCATTTCTCTTTGAGAAAGATTTTTTCCAATATATCCATGAAGCTGAGAAATCTTTGCGTGTTGAAGCGTCCCAAAACGCCTTTCAACTAAAGCCTTTTGTTCTCCTGCATAAGCAATAGCTGCATCATAGCTTATATTAAGGGCATCAAGTAAGCTTTGAAAATCTTTTGAAAGATAATCTTTACCATTATCACCCTTAATCATATCAGGCTTACCAAATTTATCTATGGCTTTCCATAAAAGTCTAGTTAGGCTTAAAGAATTTGACTTTCCTACTAAAGTGGCCACTCCCATACCACTAAAGACATCAACGACACTTAAGATGTGTGGGCGGAAAGGCTCTAGTGTTTCATCATCTCTTACTATAATATCAGCTGGAGAGCTATCGATTTGCCAACACATGTTTTTCATATCGTAAAGCTCTCTTTGATTGCCAAGGGCGGGGAGAAACTTGCTTTTTGCACGATCAAGTCCTTGAGTGATAATGCAATACTCTAAAGGTTTATCTTTGTAATAATTTTTAATGAAGTTTTGTAAGGTTTTTACACTAAAGAGTGGCTTTACCTTTCCCAAATCAAAACCTATAAAATCATAATTTTCTTTAATAGCTGCTTCTTTATGGATTTGCCACCAAAGCTCGGTAAAATTAAAACCGCCTGCCCCAAAAGTGCGGTATTCTCTTAAAGCGTATTCTTGCATCCAAGCGCTAAGCTTAGTTTTATCTTTGCGATGAAGTCCGCGAGTGTCGATAAGACCTAGAATGCCATTTTCTTTATATGCTTTGCGAATTCTAAAAATTTCTATTTTAGAAATACCGCATAATTCCAAAGCTCTTTTTTGCTTTAAGCCACCTTCAATATATTTTTCCACTTGCTTTAAAGCCTTAAGCTTTTCTCTAGCATTGTTTTTAATTTCATCGCTTAAATTTTCAAATTTTAAATTTAAAACAGCCAAATCATTATTTATTTTTGGCTCTGTTAAATTTAAATTTTTCTCTTTAAGAATACAATTTGTATTATTTTCACTTATAATTTCGCTCAATTTAACTTCTTGCATTTTTTCATCATAAATTAAAGTATTTTTACTGATTAATTCTTGGTTAAATGCAGTTAAAAGCTCATCTTTGCTTATTTTAAATAGTAGTTTTTTGCCACCTCTACCACCATTAGCGTTATCCACTTTTAGCCACTCATATTTATTTGAGTTTCTGCTTACTGCAAGTCTTAAAGCCCCTGTACTTACATTAAAAGCTTGTGCGGCTTCTTTGGTTTCTAGGAAATACATTTATTTTAACCCTTGCGGAAGCTCGTTAATAATGCCAAGCTCCAAGAGTTTTTCAAATACGGCTTTTGTGCTACCCTTAGTATTTCTTTCTCCTGTAATTTCGCCTTTGATAACTCTGTGTAAAATATCGTAACTAATATTGTGAGTTCTAGCAAAGGCTTTTACATTGATAGCATTGTTTTTAAAATATGTTTTAATCATATTTTTTCCTTAATAATTCAATTTTAATTGAAGTTTATTTTCGATTGTGATAAAATTTCAAAAATAATTGAAGTATTATACTATTAAAAGTTAGTATAAGTCAAGTAAAAAACTAATTTTTTATAGTATTTTTTGTTAAGGTTACGATTATATGGAAGTCTTAGATATATTGCAAAAAATGTTTGAAGCAGTAGGGGTAAAAAATAAAAATCAGTTGGCAAAATATTTAAAAATAGAGAATAGCCTTATAGCTGGTTGGGAGAAAAGAGGAAAAATTCCCGAAAAGTATGTGTATAAAATTTCTCAAGATAGTAATTTACCATATGAATATTTTATCAACAATACTAATAAAAATGAGTATAATATTAACAATAATAAGCGAGATGCTAATTTTTATTCAATACCAAAACTTAACATTTCAGCTTCCGCTGGTGGTGGCAATGAGCTAATTGGGCTTGAAGAGTATGAAACAGGAGAAATGCTTGAGCTTAGCAAAGCCTTTTTTAAAACGACGCCTAAAAATGTGAAAGCTATTAAAGTTGATGGTTATTCTATGGTTCCAATGCTTTTACCTGATAGCTGGGTTGTTTTTGAAGAAACGCATGAATATCAAGGAGATGGATTGTATATTTTAAATTTTGATAACCAATTAATGGTTAAACTTTTGCAATTAGATCCAATAAGTAAAGTTTTAGATATTATTAGTGTAAATAAGGATTATAAAAGCTATAGTTTGGACTTAAAAGACTCACAAGTTGAAATTATTATACAGGGTAAGGTTTTGCGTTCTATTATATAGTTTAAAGGATTTAAATTGAATGCAATATTATCAATATTAGCAATTATTTATATTTTTCTCTTATGTAATTATTTATATAGAAAAATAAAAGGAACACCAAATAAGCCACTAAAAGAAATTTGGAATGAATATAAGCAAGAAATGCAAAAAATCAACGAAGAGCATAAGCAAAAAATACAGAAAATTGATGAAGCACACAAACAAAGAATGCAAAAAATAAATGAAAATTTTGAAAAAGAAAAAGAGCGAAAAAAGGACTTGGAAAAAATAGAAAACTCCTATAAAGAAATATATGAAGAATACAAAAGTCTTCCTATGGATAAACAAGGCGCATTTTTACATAATTTATTTTTAAACAATCAAGATGAGTGTGCAGAAGCAATAAGATATGTCCAAATCATAGAAGAAAGCGTTAATATAATCTTAAAGTCAAAAAATAAAGATACTGCAGAAAGCAGAAGAGAACTTGTATTGGAAATAGAACAAAAAATACGAGAAAAATATCCCAAAGCCTATGGTTTGATTATCAATACAATTCAGCTTTTAAAAGATAATTATGATGTAAATCTTTTTGAAAATCAATGCATTAAGTATTATGAAGAAGCTGGGAAATTAAAAACCATTAAATCCAAGCAAAAAAGAATTGATTGTATAAATGATTTAATAAAAGAAGCTGAGGCAAATCCTAAAATTGATAGAAAATTTGTTGATTTTTGGAAAAACAAAGTAAAAGAAATAATATAATTACATTTTAAGTTTAAGTTTTATGGAAAGATAAAATGCAACCAAAAAGTATCATTTTATTTTTCTATGGTTACATTTTATTTTTCCGCCGACACTTTTGATTATAAAAGTATTGATTCTTTAAAAAAATCTTGCGAAAATAATAACTCTAGCGCTTGTGTGTCTTTGGGCATTATCTATGAGTATGAGCTTGCAGATATTTTACAACTTAGGTTTGAAAAAGCAAAAACAATGTATCAAAAAGCTTGTGATTTAAAAGATAGGCAAGCTTGTAAATATCTAAAATCGCTTCTTGAAAAAAGATATTTGTTTGCACGCGAAGCGATCGATAAGCATGGATTTGTCTATTATGGTTTTGTTTATAGTAATGATGATAAAAATTTCATCATCAAACCACAATTTATCGATGTGATGTATTTAAGCGATGAAATTATAGCGGCTAGATTCGATGAAAAGAATGATTACAAATGGGGGCTTATCAACCAAAAAGCCAAGATGTTTATCTCGCCACAATTTGACGATGTAAAGCCTATTGGAAATAATTTTAACAGACAAGATTTTTTTACTATAGAAAAAGATGGAAAAATGGGTTTAATGGATAAAAATGCAAATATTCCCATTAAACCAGCTCAATTTACAAAACTGGATACAAGCTGGATTGAGTACAATCTTATAATAGCTTATGCTAATTATTTTGAAGGCGATTTAGATGGTGAAAATGAAGATGAATTTTGGCTTATTGATACCAAAGGGAAGCTATTGTCAAAACTTAAATTTAATTATTTTGCAAATTGTAAAACAGGCTTGAAGTTGCGCGAAGCATCAAATTTAAAATGGAATTTTGTCAGTTTAGAAAATGGTGTTTTTATAAGCAAGATTAAATTTGATGATATTAAGTGTCTTTCAAATAATTTTATAGTAGGAAAATTTCAAGAAAAATGGAGTTTAATTGATAAAAAAGCAAACCAGCTCACAAAAGCACAATTTGATAAGATATATGATGAGTCTAAAATTACTGATTTTTTTGATGACAAATTTATAATAGTTCAAAACCATGATAAATTCAATTTGATTGATTATGAAGGAAAATTGGTTGATGAATTTGATGAAGTGGGTAATATTTATAAAAATTCTCTACTTAATATAAAGAAAAATGGAAAATGGAATTTTATAGATAAGAATGCAAAAATATTTAAAAATGAAGAATTATTACACTTTTCAACGCAAGAATTAAAAGATAGTAATGGTTCTGCTAGTAATAAAATAGTAAGTAAATTTAATGAAAATTTAGGAGAATATAGTGAAATTTTAGGCATTATAGCTTTTAAATCAAACAAGGGATGGTATTTTATAGATAAAAAAGGTAAGCCAATCTTGCCTTATTTTTATGATGAATTTTTAGGATACGCTGGCAAATGTATAATGATAGCTCAAAATAAAAATTTTAGTTTAATAAACAAAAAAGGCAAAGCGGTAACTAAAGAGCATTGCTATGAGTGAAAATAATTTCTTAAGCAAAAAAAATTAAGAAAGTTAAAGTATAATTTTAACACATAAATGACGGGAGCTTGTGAGACAGGCTGAGAGTAAGCTAAAAGCTTAGACCGAACCGGAACTAGATAATGCTAGCGGCGGGAAGATTTATACTTTTTAAATTTATACTTTCTAAATTTAACTTGCACCCTTCATTTATCCAAATTTTTTAAAGGATAAATATGAAAACTCAAATGATTTACGCCAAAGAAGGCATTTTTACCAAAGAAATGCAAATTGTTGCACAAAAAGAGCAAGTAAGCGAGGAATTTTTACTTGAAAATATTGCTTGTGGAAAAATCATCATCCCTGCAAATATCAATCATAAAAGCCTTGATCCAAACGGCATAGGACTTGGACTTCGCACGAAGGTAAATGTGAATTTAGGTGTTTCAAATGATTGTGTTGATTATAGTGAGGAATTAAAAAAGGTCGATTTGGCTCATAAATTTGGCATCGAAGCCATTATGGATTTGAGCAATTATGGCAAGACAAGCCGTTTTAGAGATGAGTTAATAAGCATTTCAAAAGCGATGATAGGAACAGTGCCTGTTTATGATGCGGTAGGATTTTTGGAAAAAGATTTAAAACAAATTAGTGCAAAAGATTTTTTAGATGTGGTCTATCATCATGCAAAAAGCGGGGTGGATTTTATGACTATACATGCGGGCATAAATTCGCGTGCTGCGAGAGTTTTTAAAGAAAGTAAAAGGCTTACAAATATCGTTTCAAGAGGCGGATCTGTGCTTTATGCGTGGATGGCGATGAAAGAGGCGGAAAATCCTTTTTTTGAATACTATGATGATTTGCTTGAAATTTGTTTAAAATACGATGTAACATTGTCTTTAGGCGATGCTTTGCGTCCAGGATCTACGCATGATGCAAGCGATGCGGCTCAAATTTCTGAGCTTATAGAATTATCTTTGTTAACTCAAAGAGCATGGAAGGCTGGGGTACAAGTGATGATAGAAGGCCCTGGGCATATGGCTATAAATGAGATTGAAGCAAATATGCAGCTTGAAAAACGCCTTTGTAAAGGTGCGCCTTTTTATGTTTTGGGACCTTTAGTAACTGATATTGGTGCGGGGTATGATCATATTAGCGGGGCGATTGGTGGGGCAGTGGCAGCTGCAAGTGGCGCTGATATACTTTGCTATGTAACACCTGCTGAGCACTTAAGACTTCCAAATTTAGATGATGTAAGAGATGGTATAGTGGCAACCAAAATTGCGGCGCATGCAGGAGATATAGCTAAGCTCCCTAAAGAAAGGGCAAGAGATGATGAGATGAGCAAGGCTAGGCAGGATATTGATTGGGAAAAAATGTTTAAGCTTGCCATAGATGGAGAAAAGGCCAAAAAAATGTTTAACGAGCGTCGTCCTGATGATTTGAATTCATGTTCTATGTGTGGAAAAATGTGTGCGATGAATACTATGAATCAAGTCTTAAAAGGTGAAGATGTGAGTTTGCAATAATCAAAAAGGCTTTTGTTGATATAAATCAATAAAAAGCCCTTATAAATATTTTTTATTCACAAAATGCCAATAAAAAGCCACAAAAATAAACACCACGCCTAGTAAGGCAGTGATGAAATTTAAGCTCATACCTAAATCATATAAAAGTCCTGTTAAAAGCGAAAATCCTGCACTAAAACCAAGAAAAACCATATCCGTATAAGCAATAACGCGTCCATAATACTTTTTATCGCATTGATTTTGTATTGCAGTGTAAGTATAAGACCAAAGCGAGGAGGTGCAAAAACCTGCTGCCAAAAGTCCTATAAAGGAAATATAGAAATTAAATTGAGTCACAGCCCAAAGTAAAATTCCTAATCCTTGTCCAAGATAAATATAACTTAGATTATTATGATTAATAATTTTACTTAAGATAATAGGACCCAAAGCTAAAGAACAAGCACGCACCGCATTTAAAAAACCAATCACCAAAGCCGCAGATAAAACCTCTTTATAGGGGTGTTGAGCTAAAAGAGTAACTAAGGTTTCGTAAGCCGTAAGCCCTATAAAACCGTGGAGTAAAATAAGATGGAAAATAGCTTTGTTTTTTAAAACATACAAAAAACCCTCTTTAATCATAGTAAGAAAGTTGTTTTGAATTTTTTGCTCAAATTCTGGAATACTAAGTCTTAGCAAAAATAAAATTCCAATACTAATAAGAAAACAATCAAATAAAAATGCCGTTTTTGTGCCAAAAAAATTAATGAAAACGCCAGCACTTGCCATCCCTGCTGTATAAGAGATCGCCCAAATAACACTATGCATTTCATTGGCGAGTTTTAACTCTTGTGGGGTTAAAATTTTAGCAAGCAAGCTCATTTCTGCTTGAAAATAAATTGAAGCCACGCAAAGCCTTGTAAAAATGAGTATAAATAAAAGCCAAAGCATATTAAGATTGGTCACAAAAATGAGAAAAAATATAGAAAAAAGCTCTATGCTTATCATGCTTAACAAGAGTTTTTTAGGCTTATTTTTTTCGACTATAACCCCGTTGATTGGGGCAAGTAAAATTCCTGGTAAAAATGCCAAACTAGCACTGATTGAAGTAGCCCAAGTGGGAGCATTTAGATTAACTAAAAGCGTAAAAACGCCCGTTTGTGAAAACCAAGCACCAAAATACACTATAAACTGAACCGAAGCTAAAATTCTAATATTTTTATTATTTTTTAATAAATCAAGATAATTCATGGGTGAAACTATAGCATAAATTTATGTTTATAAATGCTATAATTTAGTTTTTTGTAATACAAATAAAGGATTAACTTTGTCAAGACTTAATAAACAAGAAGCTCTAGATTTGCTTCACAATGCAAGTTTGGCTGAGCTTGGAGAAATGGCTTATCAAAAAAAAATAGAACTTCATCCTGAAAAAATCACTACTTTTGTAGTAGATAGAAATATAAATTATACTAATGTTTGTTGTATTGATTGCTCTTTTTGTGCTTTTTATCGTCACCATAAAGAAGATGATGCTTATATTTTAAGCTTTGAAGAAATAGGCAAAAAAATAGAAGAACTTGAGGCTATTGGGGGTACGCAAATTTTATTTCAAGGTGGCGTGCATCCAAAACTAAAAATAGAATGGTATGAAGAACTTGTAGCTTGGATAAAAGAGCATTATCCAAATATCACCGTACATGGTTTTTCTGCGGTTGAAATCGCTTATATTGCAAAGGCTTCTAAAATTTCTATTACCGAAGTTTTACAAAGACTTCAAGCTAAGGGTTTATTTTCCATACCTGGCGCAGGTGCTGAAGTTTTAAGCGACCGTGTAAGAGATATTATTGCGCCTAATAAATGCGACACGGCCACTTGGCTTGAAGTGCATAGATCAGCACATAAAATCGGCATGAAAAGCACTGCAACCATGATGTTTGGGACGGTTGAGAGTGATGAAGAAATTATTGATCATTTTGAGCATTTAAGAAATTTGCAAGATGAAACAGGTGGCTTTAGGGCTTTTATATTATGGAGTTTTCAAAGTGATAATACAGCTTTAATCAAAAAATACCCAGAAATTATGAAGCAAAGTTCAAATAAATATTTAAGACTTTTGGCTTTAGCAAGACTTTATTTGGATAATTTTAAAAATTTGCAAAGCTCGTGGGTAACGCAGGGCTCACTCATAGGACAGCTTGCTTTAAAATTTGGAGCCAATGATTTAGGTTCAACTATGATGGAAGAAAATGTCGTAAGTGCAGCAGGTGCGAGTTATAGAATGAATCAAGATGAAATGATAAGGCTTATTAGAAGTTTGGGTGAAAACCCAGCGAAACGCAATACTGCTTATGAAATTTTAGAAAGGTTTTAATGCATAATTTAGAAATTAATGGAGTAAAAATTCCTTTTATCTTTGAAGAAAATAATGATTTTCCTATTGTGATTTTAAGGCTTGTTTTTAGAAATTGCGGAAGAAGTTATGATGAGATTGCGGGACTTGCAAAAATGTTTTCACGAGTTTTAAATGAAGGCGTTGATGATAATTTTTTTAAAGAATTAGAATTTAAAGCCATAAATTTAGAAGCAAGTAGTGGTTTTGAAAGCTTAGAGCTTAGTTTGACTTGTTTAAGAGAGCACTTTGAATTCGCCCTAAAACATTTGCAAAATTTGCTTTTAAATCCTAGATTTGAAGAAAAAATTTTAGAAAAATTAAAAATCAATGCTTTAGGAGAACTTGCGAGTAAAAATAGTGATTTTGATTATTTAGCTAAAAATTTGCTTAATAAGAGTGTCTTTGAAAATGAAGAATTTCAAACTCCAAATGATGGCGATGAAAAAAGTATCAAAGAACTTTCTTTAAAAAATTTAGAAAATTTTTATAAGAAAAATATAAATTTAAGTAATCTTGTAGTAATTTTGGGCGGAAATTTAAGCGAAGAAAAATCTCACATGCTTTTAAATGATTTATTGTCAAAATTTGAAAAAGGCAGTAAAAATTCTCAAAAACAATATGGGTTTTGCAAAAAAATAAAAGATGAGCTTTTGATAAAAAAAGAAAGCGAGCAAGCTTATATTTATTTTGCAACGCCATTTTTTGCGAAATTTGGTGATAGGGATTTGCATTTAGCAAAGATTGCTTTGTTTATTTTAGGGCAGGGTGGTTTTGGATCAAGGATAATGGAAGAAATTCGCGTTAAAAGAGGACTTGCGTATTCTGCTTATGCTATGCTTGATATGAATGCGTCTTTTTCTAGGATTTTTGGTTATTTGCAAACCAAAAATGAAAGTGCTAAAGAAGCTAAAAAGATAGTTAAAGAAGTATTTGAAAATTTCTTAAATGAAGGTGTGAGTGAAGAAGAATTAATCCAAGCTAAAAATTTTCTCATAGGTTCAACGCCTTTGCGTTATGAAAGTTTAAGCAAGCGTTTATCTATGGCATATAGTGAGTATTATCAAGGTTTAGAATTTGGCTTTTTTAAGCAAGAATTAAAACTTATAGAAAAAGTAGAACTCCAAGAATTAAATTCTTATATCAAAAAGCACAGAGAGCTTTTAAATCTTTGCTTTGCAAGTGTGGTAAATGAAGCTTAGTCAAAAAGATTGGGAGCTTTTTAAAAAATTAGGTTTAAAAAATTGTGTTGATTTGGCTTTGTTTTTACCTAAAAAAATAGAAAATTTAAATTTCTCATCTGCTCCAAAAGAAGATTTTTGCGTTGAAGAGGTGGAAATTTTAACTTCTGCTTATCAAAACAATAAATTTTTTGGAACTTGTAAATGTAAAAATTGGAATTTGGTGGCAAATTTTGTTTTTTTTCATCCCAGTAAATGGCATATTAAAATTTTTAAGCCTCATGGTTGCTATATTTTTCACGCTAAAATGACTTTATTTGGCAGAACTTGGCAGTTTGTAAATCCCAAAATTCTTAAAAAAGCAGGTGGATTTATCCCCAAATACAATATACAAGGCATAAAAGATGAGAGTATTTCTAAGCTCATACAAACTTATGTTAATGAAGAAAATTTAAAAGAAAATCATTTAGAGCAAAAATATATTAATCTATTATTAAATTTGCATAGCAATGACGAAAAATGCTATTTTTTGTATCAAAATTTAAGCAAAATAATTCAAGATTTAAAATATATTGAAATTTCTAATTTTCTAAGAAGGCTTAAGGCTAAAAAACAGGTTTTTCCAAGTTATGAGTTAAAAATTTATGATATTAATGACTGGATTTTAAATTTGCCTTTTAAGCTAACAAAAGATCAGCAAAATGCTCTTTTGGATATTAAAAAAGATTTACAATCTAAAGAAGCAAAGAGACGCGTAATTATGGGAGATGTGGGGTGTGGTAAGACTTTGGTTTTGCTTGGGGCTGCTTTGATGGTGTATCCTAAACAAGCAATTTTAATGGCTCCAACTAGCATACTCGCACAACAACTTTACGATGAAGCAAAGAAGTTTTTGCCTGATTTCATGGATATTTTATTCATTAAAGGCGGTAAAAAAGAAAAAGATTTAGATGAGAAAATCAAAAAAGCAAATTTGATTATAGGAACTCATGCACTCATTCATTTTCAAAGTCATAATGCTGTGCTTGTGATGATTGATGAGCAGCACCGTTTTGGTTCAAATCAAAGACAAAAAATTAATGATATGGCAAAAAATAATGGCTTAAGTCCTCATTTTATACAATTTTCCGCAACTCCCATTCCAAGAACACTAAGTATGATACAATCGCACTTGCTTAATTTTTCGTTCATTAAAGAAATGCCTTTTAAAAAAGATATTACAACCCTTTGCATACAAAATGAAGCTTTTGCAAAACTCAGTGAAAAAATCAAAGATGAAATTGCTAAAAATCATCAAGTTATCATTATTTATCCTTTGGTAAATTCAAGTGATAAAATTCCTTATCTTTCTTTAGAACAAGCAAGGGGGTATTGGGAAAGTCATTATGAGAAAGTTTTTGTAACGCATGGAAAGGATAAAAATAAGGATAAAATTTTAGAACAATTTCGCGATGAGGGAAATATTTTGCTAAGCACCACGGTTGTAGAGGTAGGAATTTCACTTCCTAGACTTAGCACCATTGTCATTGTTGGAGCTGAACGCTTAGGACTTGCAACTTTACATCAGCTTAGAGGACGCGTTGGAAGAGTGGGGCTTAAAAGCACTTGTTATCTTTATACTAAACTTAAAGAAATTCCAAGTCGCTTGAGGGAATTTGCAAATACTTTAGATGGTTTTGAAATTGCAGAACTTGATCTTAAAAATCGTTTGAGTGGAGATTTGCTTGATGGAGTGATGCAACATGGAAATGAATTTAAATTTTTTGATTTTGCAAGTGATGGTGAGCTTTTAAAACGGTTAGAAGAGAGTTATTGAACTGTTGCATTAATATCAAGTTTTAATAAATCTTGGGAGAGTAAAATATCTACTACATCCTTAAAAATAGGTAAAGCACTTTGTGCAGCATAATAGCTATAAGGCTTGGTAGGATTTCGCACTAAAACTCCTATGGTGTAAGCGTTGTTTTTATCATTAGCAAAGCCAAAAAATGAAGCATTGTAACGATTAGAAGTATACCCTTGTCTTTCAGCAATTCTTGCTGTCCCTGTTTTTCCACCTATGGTTAAACCTTGGGTTAACACTTTTTTTCCTGTGCCTTTTTCAATTACGGCGATTAAAATTTCTTGCATTTTTTTAGCTCCACTAGCAGAAAGAATTCTTTCTTGCTCGGCATTTTCTTCATTAAGCATTATAAATCTACCATTTTGATAAATTTTATCTCCAATGCGTGGAGAGGTATAATAACCATTATTATTAAAAACATTATAGGCAGCTAGCAGTTGTATAAAAGTCGTTTTAAGTCCATAACCATAGCTTAAAACGGCTTTTTCTATCTCTCTTAATCTATTAGGATTTGGCAATTCTCCCTTTTGTTCATAAGGAAGATCAATGCCACTTTTTTCTCCAAATCTAAAAATTTTAAGCCCTGAAATAATTTCTAAATTACTCAAACGCTTTGCAATTTCTATCATACCGATATTTGATGAGTAAGTAATGACTTCTTCAATACTCATTTTATCAGATTTATGAGTGTCTGTTATGGTGTAGCGACCCAGTTTGTATTTACCGCCGTGAGTATTGATGATTTCATCTGGTTTTAATTTGTCTAATCTTAAAGCTGTGGTAAATATAAAAGGTTTTATAACAGAACCCGCTTCGTAGCTGTATTCAATGGCACTAGCATTTAAAACAGATAAGTCTTCTCCGCGGTTTGCAGGATTATATCTTCTTGTGCTTGCAAGGGCTAAAATTTTACCACTTTTGCTTTCCATCACCCCAACTACAATTTCATTAGCTTTAAGGTCTAAATTTCTTCGATCTATGAGTTTTTCAATGGTTTTTTGTAATTTTAGAGATATGTTAATATATAAATCACAACCATCAATTCGTTTTTTTTCTACTGAATCTAAATTTAAGATAATATTTCCGCCTATATCTTTTAAGCCTTGAATTTTTTCATCTTGTAAAGGCATAAGGCATTCATCGTAATATTTTTCTAAGCCTTTTACACCAATATTTTTTAAAATATTATTTTGCTCATCTAAAACAACTCTTGTGTAACCAATAGTTGGGGTGAGTGAGTCCAAAGACATATAAATTCGATCTTCTTTGTGTTCTACAACATTTAAACCCCTAGTTTCTACTTTGCCATTGCTATTAGTAAAGGCTTTAAAAAAACCTTGAACATAAAGTTTTTTTGAAAGTTCTTTAAGATAGCTTGCATGCTTGGAATCTAAATTTTGTATCAAAATAAAATTATAGTTTTTCTTTTTGCTTTTAAGTCTTTTTTTAATATCTTGCATTTGCGCTTTATCTGCGCCGCTATAAATTTCAAAAAGCTTTAGAAAAAGTTCAAATTTTTCAGGATTCATGCTTCTTAAATCAATTTCTGCACGATAAACTTGTCTTGAAGTTGAAATTGTAAAATTATCCTTTGTGATAATATTGCCTCTTAAAGCAGTGGTGTATTGGTCTTTTTCTGTATTAGGAATGTGTCTTTTTGAGGTAAGAAAAAAGGCAGAACTGAGAAAAAGTAGCATAAAAAACGATGCCATACAAAAGGCAAAAGCAACTTTTGTTTTTCTATTTTTGTTGTTTTCTTGCATCGTTTTATGGTACGATTAAATTTGTGTTCTTGTGATTTCTTTATAAGCATTAATAGCTTTATTTCTAACTTCTAGCATAAATTTCATGCTACTTTCGGCTTTTGTAATAGCAATAGCTGCTTGATGTAAATCTTTTACTTCCCCTGTAGCAATATCAGTCATCGCAGCTTCTGCTGTTTTTTGTGTTTTATCTAAATCTTCTATTTCATTTTTAAGTAATTTAGAAAATTCATCGCCTATGTTATTATTTTGCTTATTTTCTTGGCTCTGATTTGTATTTAGTGTTCCTATTTTATCTATACTATTCATTTATTTTTTATCCTTTTAATAAATCAATCGCACTTTGTGCAATAGTTTTTGCACTTGTAAAAGCACTGACATTAGCTTGATAAGCTCTTGTTGCTTCTATTAAATCGGCCATTTCAATGACAGGATTTATATTTGGATAAGCAACATAACCTTGTGCATTTGCATCAGGATGATTTGGCTCATATTTCATGCGAAAATCTTTATCATCTCTTACTACTTTATCCACTACAACGCTTTGAATTGCAGGCTTGCCATCTTTAAGTGAACTTGGATCGTTTAAAGGATTTTCATATTTTAAAAAATTATTATCTTTGCTGATTTGCTCATTTAAAAGCTTATCAAAATCTGTTGCTTTAAAGATCACTTCGCGTCTTCTATAAGGTCCGCCTTCTGCTGTTCTGGTTGTGTTTGCATTAGCTATATTGGAGCTAATTACATTCATTCTAAAGCGTTGAGCACTTAAACCATATCCGCTAATATCAAAATCGCTTAAGTATGCCATAATTTACCTTTAACTTAATTTAGAACTTGCATCAAGTATAGAACTGAAAATATTACTTTGTCTTCTTAGAACCCCATCAAGAGCAGTAATCATAATTGTATTTTTACTCATTTCTGTGGTTTCAACATCCAAATCTACAGTATTTGCATCATTTCTTGCTAAATGCCCATCTCTTAAATAAATGGTTGATTTGTTAGGATCTGGGAATTTCCAAGGTTTTTGATGTCCTTCTTCGGTTATAGCTAATTGTAATTCTTTGTTGTCATTTTTTTTAAAAATTTCATTTGCACGATTAACCAAAGCGGTTTCAAATTCTATATCTTTTGCTTTGTAAAAAGGGGTATCAACATTTGCAAGGTTTGAATTTATAAGTTGGTTTCTTAAATTTCTTCCCGCCAAAGCACTAGCTACAAGCTCTTTTGATTTAAATGGGCTTATCATTTGAAACTCCTTTTTTTTAATTTTAAAGATATAAGCAATTATTATTCCAAATTTTAAAAATCATTTGCCTTTTTGCAAATCAATAGCTTTATTGTGATCATTTAAATTTGTACTGAAAATATGTTTTCCGCTCTGTTTATCTCTCATAAAATATAAATAATCACTTGAGCCTTTTTTATTTTTATCGAAAAATCTTTTTTCAAAAATTACAGCACGAATGGCGTTTATTGATACATTGCAGACTGCTTCTTTGGGAAAACCTTCAAATTTGTAAGTATTATAATAACTGTTGTCTTGTCTTATTCTCTCAGGTGTTACTTTAGTATGGGAGTAAATTCCATAATTTAGCGTCCCATCCATTTGAAGTTTCATTCCTTTTCTTAAACGGTTATAAATCACACTGGCAACCATCTGCATTTCATCATTATTTGCCGCTTCTTTTTGCACGACAGATGCTGCAATGATAATCTCACGCCATTTTCTACTTTTAAGATCATCCAAGGTAAGATAATGCATGGCGATTTTTTTATAAGTATTTTCTGAATGTTTTAGTAAAAAATAAATCAATAAAGGCTCTGTAATTCCTTTTGGAATTTTGTAAGTTTCTGGATAAAGCATACCCTCTTCAAATTCGGCTTGTTTTTTGTACTCTGCGAGTAATTTTTCTTTATTTAAATTTAGCTGATTTGCAAGTTGTTCTAAAAAAATGATTGTTGTTTCGCCTGGTATTAAAGTAATGCTTTCAAGTGCGGCTTTAGCAACAGTAAGTTTGTGTAAAAATTCGACTTTATTAAGAGGTTTTGTGCCTATATTGATCCAGCCAGATTGAGGGTGGCCTAGGAGAAATAAAATATATTTGTCAATTTTGCTCATATTGTAGTGATTGTTATTTAAATAGGTTATAATTTGTCCTACTGAACCTTGCGGTATGTAAACAACACTATTGCTTTTTATAGGCAAAAGTAAATAATAAAAAATTGCAAGGATTAAAATAAGAAAGAAATTTGAAATGATAAAAAAAATTGCACGCGTTTTTGGACTTATTTTCATTGTGTTTTTTATCCTTTTTGTGATTTTAAAATTTGGTATTTCTATATCAAGCTTGAATTTCGATTTTTTAAAACTTGAGCAATTATATATTAAAATAGATAAAAAATTAATTGTAAGAGCAAAAAAAATTAGTTTTAAAGAAGATGATAACGCAAGCTCAATCCAGAGTCAAAGCATGGCAAGAGAAATTTTTGATATCAGCAAAGGTTTAAAATATCTTTATTTTTTCACTCAAGAAATTAATATTGAAAATTTGAATATCAAGGGACAAGAATTTCAGTTTCTATTTAAAAATAATGAGTTTTTTATCAACAATCCTACTTTATTTTTAAAATTGAATTTACAAAGAACTGAAAATGAAATAAATGCTAATATTATAAAAATGAAAGTAAAAGATTATAATGCTAGTGTTGATGGAAATATTTCTATTAATACCAATAGTGAATTTTATTTTTTTAGTGGTAAAGTTACCGCTCCTGAAGTAGATTTTAATGCTTCGTTTTCTTATAAAAAAAATCAATTGGCCTATAAACTAGAAGATATTAATATTTATGATATAGAAAAGGTTTTATTGAAAATCAATCAAAAATATAATCTAGATTCTCATTTACTTGAATGGGTTGGCAAAAAAGTGAAGGGCGATTTTTATCATTTTGATTATTTTAGTGGGTTTGCAGATTTGGCACATAATAATTATTATTATGATGAAATTAAAGCTTTTGGTTATGCAAAAAATGTTTTAGTAAAGCTCGATGATAATATAGATGCGATTAAAATTCCTCATCTTGATATGAATTTGAGCAAGCAAAAATTAGATTTCAATTTTAAAGAAGCTGCATTTAATCAATATGATATTTCTCAAAGCAAGGTGTATTTATATGATATTATGCAAAGTGACAAAATAGGCATTTTTCTTCATATAAAATCTTCCCAGCTTTTATTAGATAAAAATGTTAATAAAATTTTAAAACTTTATGATATTGATTTACCTTTTAATCAATTAAGTGGAAAGTTAAAAAGTGATTTGATTTTAAAAATTCCTTTTCAAGCACAAAATTCTGTGTATTATTTGGGTGAATTTGATATGCAGGATGCAAAGCTTGATTTGTTTGATCTTAATGTCAGTGCAGCAAAAGTCATTTTAAAAGATGAAAAAGCCAGTATAATAGTGCCAAATATGGAAAGTGATTTTTTAAAAGCAGAACTTAATGCTAGTATAAATTTTTTTCAAAAGCAGGGGATTTTTGATTTAAATTTAAGCAAACTTTCTTTACCAATGCTACTTGATATGAAAAATGAGAATATGCAATTTGTATTTGATTTTGAAGGTGAAAAAAGGTTAAGCTCTTCAGAATGGGGTTTGGATATGAATTTAAGCGACGGTTTATTTTTAAGGGTGCATTCATTTAAAAAATTTGAACCTTATTCGGAATTATTGCAAAAATTTAAATTTCAAAATACTGAAGATATTACTTTTTATACTAAGGATTTTGATAATTTTGAAATGGTAGTGAAAAATGGTATATTTGACAGCGAATTTTATGCCAATGATAAGCCTTATGTTAAAGATAGTTTTTTTATAAGTAAAAATTCTAGTGGTATAAAAATTAGAACCCAAAGTGAATTAGTAAGTGCTGATTTAAATGATGATGTTAATCATATTTTTATAAAAAATTTAAAATTAGCCTATAAAAATTCAGACAGTGAAAAAATTACCACACATATTGTCAGCAAACCTACTTACATAAATGCGCAAAATAGTGCTTTGTTTTTGCAAGATTTTAATAAAACCTTAAGTTTTGATAATCTTAAAGCAAATCTTTTAAATGATCATGTAAAAGTTGTAGCAAATTATAAACAAAGTGACTTTGATCTTGAATTTAATTCTGAAAAAATGATTTTAAAAATTTCTAATATTAGCGATGAAGTTTTAAATAATTTTTTTGGAAGAACGGTGGTTGAAAATGGAGTTTTTAATTTTTTAATAGAAGGTAAAAGTTCGAAAGAATATAAGGGTAAGATTTGGATTAAAAATACTCATTTTACAGGCCTGAAGTTTCAAAATCAATTGGTAAGTTTTTTGGACACAATTCCGAGTTTATTGCTTTTTAAAACACCCACTTTTAACGAGAAGGGTTTAAATGTAGAAAAAGGTGCAGTTGTATTTAATAGAAAAGGTGATATTTTAACTTTGGAAGGTTTAAATTTAGATGGAGATAGTATTGATATTTTAGGTACTGGGGTGATTAATTTAAAAAGTAATGTTTTAAATATTGACTTGCAATTAAAAACCCTTAAATCAACATCTGAAGCTATTTCTAAAGTTCCTATTATTAATCAAATTGTTTTAGGTAAAAACAGAGAAATTTCAACAACGGTAAAGGTTGATGGACAAATTGATAATCCGGAATTTCACACTCAAATTTTAACAGAGACCTTAAAAACACCTTTAAATTTGATAAAAAATATTTTTGAATTGCCAGCAAATTTATTTAATTAAGTAATTTTTAAGTTAAGTGTGTAAATTTAAGACATAATAAAAATTCGTTGAAATAAAATTTTATTTTTTAATCTACTTTGTTATATATTGTCAGAGGAAAATAAAATAAAAGGAATAAGATGCACATAACTTATACACTAACAGATGAGTCGCCCGCTCTTGCGACTTATTCTTTTTTGCCTATAGTGCAGGCTTTTTTAAATAGAGTTAATATAAGTGTTAAGACTTCCGATATTTCTTTGTCTGGAAGAATTTTGGCTAATTTTGGTGAATATCTAAAAGATACGCAAAAATGCGAAGATGCTTTAGAAATTTTAGGTGAACTTGTAAAAAATCCGCAAGCAAATCTCATTAAAACACCTAATATTTCAGCATCTATTCCGCAACTTAAAGCAGCAATTAAAGAATTGCAAACCAAGGGTTATATGTTACCAAATTACCCAGATGAGCCAAAGAATGATGAAGAAGCGCAAATTAAAGCAAAATATCAAAAAGTTTTAGGTTCTGCGGTTAATCCTGTATTAAGACAAGGAAACTCTGATCGTCGCTCTACTAAAGCAGTTAAGGACTATGCGAAAAATAATCCTTATCGTGTGGTTGAGTTTAATCCTAATTCAAAAACTCGTGTTTCTTATATGAAGGAAGGTGATTTTTTCTCTAATGAGAAAGCGGTTTTAATCAATGAGGATTGCGTTGCCAGTATCGAATTTGTAGGAAATAATGGCAAAAGTGAAGTTTTAAAAGAAGGTTTAAAACTTGAAAAGAATGAAATTTTAGACGCTACTTTTATGGATGTAGCAAAGTTGCAAGAATTTTATGCCAAAGAAATTAAAGCCAGCAAAGACGATGATGTGCTTTTTTCATTGCATTTAAAAGCTACAATGATGAAAGTAAGCGACCCTATACTTTTTGGTTATGCGGTAAGCACTTTCTTTAAAGAGTTATTTGTAGAATTTAAAGATGAATTTGAAAAACTAGGAATCAATCCAAATAATGGACTAAGTGAGCTTTTAAGCAAGGTTGAAACTTCAAGCAAAAAAGATGAAATTTTAAAAAAATATAATGAAATTTTGACTAATTCTGCTGATATTTCTATGGTAAATTCAGACAAAGGTATTACAAATTTACATGTACCAAGCGATGTGATTGTTGATGCTTCTATGCCTGCAATGCTTAAAAATGGTGCAAGATTGTGGGATAAAGAAGGCAAAGAAAAAGATACTAATGCAGTCATTCCTGATCAAACTTATGCGACTATTTACGAGGCTGTAATTGAAGATTTGCGTAAGAATGGCACTTTGAATCCTGCGAAATTAGGCAGTGTTTCAAATGTGGGTTTAATGGCCAAAAAAGCTCAAGAATACGGCTCGCATGATAAAACCTTTGTGGCTAAAGAAGATGGGACTTTTAAAATCATTGTTAATGGTAAAGTTTTATTGGAGCATAAGGTTAAGAAAGGCGATATCTATAGGGCTAATCAAGCTAAATTTGATGCGGTGTTAAATTGGATCGATTTAGGCATTGAAAGAGCTGATTTAACAAGTACCGAAGCGATTTTTTGGCTGGATAGCAAAAGAGCAAGCAATAAAATTATGATCGAATTGGTGCAAAATCGCTTGAAAGAAAAGGGTAAAAATATAGCTATTTTAGCACCATATGATGCTTGTTTAAAAAGTTTAGAGCTTATCCGCGGAGGAAAAGATGTGATTTCTATCACAGGAAATGTGCTAAGAGATTATTTAACCGACCTTTTCCCTATTTTAGAGCTTGGAACTAGTGCAAAAATGTTGTCTGTTGTACCTATGTTAAATGGTGGGGCAATGTTTGAAACAGGAGCTGGTGGGTCAGCACCGAAGCAAGTGGAGCAACTAGTAGAAGAAAATCATTTGCGTTGGGATAGTTTGGGTGAGTTTTTAGCTTTACAAGCGAGTTTAGAATTTTATGCCAATAAATGCAATCATCACAAAGCCAAAGTTTTGGCAGAATGTCTTGATGAAGCTATAGGAGAATGGCTTGAAAACAATAAAGCTCCATCAAGAAAAGTCAAAGAGGATGATAATCGCACGAGTCATTTTTATTTGGCCATGTATTTTGCAAATCATTTAGCAAGGCAAGCAAATGATATGGAACTTCAAAGCTTTTTTAAAGATATTGCTTTAGAGCTTTCTTCTAATGAAGAAAAAATTAGAGCTGAATTTAATGATGCACAAGGAGTTAAAGTTGATCTTGGCGGTTATTATAAATTTGATGATGAAAAAGTAAATAAAATTATGCGTCCAAGTGCGACTTTTAATGCCATTATAGAAAAAATAGGACAAAGATGAAAATTGCAATCATCGGAGCGGGTAATGTAGGCGGAAGTGTTGCTTATGCGATCATTTTAAGAGAGCTTGCAACGCAAATTGTTTTAGTTGATATTAATGAAGATTTACTTTATGCAAAAGAACTTGAACTTTCTCAAAGCATAGCGGCTTTAAATTTGGATATTGAGTTGATTTGTTCTACGGATTATTCTCATACAAAAAATTCAGATATTGTGCTTTTTAGTGCAGGTTTTGCAAGAAAAGACGGACAAAGTAGAGAAGAGCTTTTGCAGCTTAATACCAACATAATGCTCGATTGTGCTAGAAAAATTAAAGAATTTAGCGCCGATCCGCTTTTTATTATCCTAACTAATCCGGTGGATTTTTTACTTAATACTCTTTATGAGAGTAAAATTTTTTCTTCCAAAAAGATTGTTGCTATGGCAGGAGTTTTAGATAATGCTCGTTTTAAATATGAGCTTGCTAAAAAATTAAAAGCAAAAATTTCAAGTGTAGATACGAGATTAATTGGTTTTCATAATGATGATATGGTTTTGGTTAAATCTTATGCAAGTGTGAAAAATCAAAAAATAAGTGAACTTTTAAGTGAAGAAGAATTTGAAGATTTAGAAAATGAAGTAAAGACAGGAGGTGCTAAGGTTATAAAGCATTTGAAAACCTCGGCTTATTTGGCGCCTGCTAGTGCTTGTGTGAGAATGCTTGAGTCTATCAGGAGTGGAGAATTTTTGCCTATGAGTGTGATTTTGCATGGAGAATTTGGAGTGCAAAATAAAGCATTGGGAACGATGGCAAGATTGGGTTTAGAAGGTGTTGTTGAGATCATGAAACTTGATCTTAGCAACGAAGAAAAAGATAAAATAAAAAAATCATTAATAAAATATCAATACATAAAGGAATAAAATGAATATACATGAATATCAAGCAAAAGCGATTTTTGCAGATAATGGTATCCCTACTTTAAAGGGAAAAGTTGCATTTAGTGTTGATGAGGCTGTGGCAAATGCTAAAGAATTAGGCGGTAGTGTTTGGGCAGTTAAAGCCCAAATTCACGCAGGTGGCCGTGGTCTTGGTGGTGGTGTTAAAATTGCTAAAAATTTAGATGAAGTAAAAGGCTATGCAAGTCAAATTTTAGGTATGAATTTGGTTACTCATCAAACAGGACCAGAAGGAAAACTCGTACAAAAGCTTTATATAGAAAGTGGTGCAAATATTGTAAAAGAATATTATTTGGCTATTTTGTTCAACAGAATGGCAGAGCAAATCACCATTATCGCTTCAAGTGAAGGTGGAATGGATATAGAAAAAGTAGCTAAAGAAAGTCCAGAAAAAATTGCAAAAGTAGGCATTGATCCGCAAATTGGTTTTAAAATGTTCCATGGACTTGAAGTAGCAAAAGTTTTGGGACTTGACAAAGATGAAAGCAAAAAACTTATTTCTATGATAGCAAAACTTTATAAGCTTTATATGGATAAAGATATGAATATGCTTGAAATCAATCCTCTAATCAAAACTGCAGAAGGCGATTTCTATGCACTTGATGCAAAATGTAGTTTTGATGATAGTGCACTTTATCGTCACCCAGAAATTGCTGAGCTTAGAGATATCACAGAAGAAAATCCAGCTGAAAGAGAAGCGGCTGAATTTGGTTTAAGCTATGTAAAATTGGATGGCGATGTAGCTTGTATGGTAAATGGTGCTGGACTTGCAATGGCGACTATGGATATTATTAATTACAGTGGCGCAAAACCTGCAAATTTCTTAGATGTGGGTGGTGGTGCATCACCTGAAACGGTTGCAAAAGCTTTTGAAATCATTTTAAGAGATAAAAATGTAAAAGTGATATTTATCAATATCTTTGGTGGTATTGTTCGTTGCGATAGAATTGCAAATGGAATTTTAGAAGCGACTAAAAATGTTGAGGTTAATATTCCAATTGTTGTTCGTCTTGATGGTACAAATGCAGCTGAAGCTAAGGCAATTTTAGATAATTCAAATCTTAAAAATATCAAAGCAGCCACCAATCTTAAAAATGGCGCAGAATTAGTAAAAAGTTTAGTAGGATAAGGATAAAAAATGAGTATATTGGTTAATAAAAATACAAAAGTAATCGTTCAAGGTTTTACAGGTAAAGAGGCAACTTTTCATGCAGAACAATGTATGGCTTATGGTACAAATATAGTTGGAGGTGTAACCCCTCATAAAGGTGGGCAAACTCATCTTGGAAAGCCAGTTTTTGATACCGTAGCTGATGCGGTTAAAGCTACAGGAGCTGATGTGAGCTTGATTTTTGTTCCTGCTTTTGCTGTGGGTGATAGTGTGATTGAAGCAGCTGATGCGGGCATTAAACTTGCAGTTGTAATTACAGAGCATACTCCGGTTAAAGATATGATGTTTGCTAAGCAATATGCAAATAAAAAAGGTATGAAAATCATAGGACCAAATTGCCCAGGAATTATCACTTCTGAAGAGTGTAAATTAGGCATTATGCCAGGATTTATCTTCAAAAAAGGTTGCGTAGGACTTATTTCAAAAAGTGGAACTTTAACTTATGAAGCAGCCAATCAAGTCGTTCAAGGTGGATATGGAATTTCTACTGCGGTAGGAATTGGAGGAGATCCTATTATAGGACTTGCTTATAAAGAACTTTTGAGCGAATTTCAAAAAGATGATGAAACTAAAGCTATTGTAATGATAGGGGAAATTGGTGGTAGCTTAGAAGTGGAAGCAGCTAAATTTATTAAAGAAAATATTAGTAAACCTGTGGTAGCATTCATTGCTGGAGCGACTGCGCCAAAGGGTAAAAGAATGGGACACGCAGGAGCGATTGTAGGTAGTGCTGATGAAAGTGCTGCGGCTAAAAAAGAAGCATTAAAGTCTTATGGAATTCATGTGGTGGATTCTCCAGCTTTAATTGGCGAAGAAATTCAAAAAATATTAGGTTGATAAAGGAAAAATTATGAGTATAGTAGCTCCAAAAGATACCCCTGTTTGGGTAAATGAGCATAGATGTAAAGCTTGTAATATTTGCGTTAGCTATTGTCCTGCAGGAGTTTTAGCTATGCGTGATGATATTCATGCGGTTTTAGGACAAATGATAGAAGTTGTTCATCCTGAATCTTGTATAGGATGTAGCGAGTGCGAGGCGCATTGTCCGGATTTTGCTATTATGGTGGCAAAAAGAGAAGAGTTTAAATTTGCAAAACTCACAAGCGAAGCAAAAGATAGAGCTGAAGCTGTGAAAAAAAATAAATATAAAAAATTGAGTGCATAGGATAGGATATGAGAGAAGTTATAGCAACAGGAAATGTTTTAATCGCTAAAGCTGCGATTGATTGTGGATGTAAATTTTTTGGAGGTTATCCTATCACTCCAAGTTCTGAAATTGCACATGAGTTAAGTCATTTATTGCCGGCAAATGATGGAACTTTTATTCAAATGGAAGATGAAATTTCGGGTGTGAGCGTGGCTATTGGTGCTGCAATGAGTGGTGTAAAATCAATGACTGCAAGTAGTGGTCCTGGAATTTCTTTAAAAGCAGAGCAAATTGGACTTGCGTTTATTGCTGAAATTCCGCTTGTAATTGTAAATGTTATGAGGGGTGGTCCATCAACTGGACTTCCAACAAGGGTGGCACAAGGAGATTTATTTCAAGCAAAAGCGCCAACTCATGGAGATTTTGCAAGTATAGCTATCGCACCAGCATCTTTGGAAGAAGCGTATTTGCAAACTATAAGAGCTTTTAATTTGGCAGAAAAATATATGACTCCTGTATTTTTACTTATGGATGAAACTGTAGGACATATGAACGGAAAAGCAGTATTACCTGATTTAAAAGATATAGAGATTATAAACCGTAAAAAATTTACAGGCGATAAAAAAGATTATAAACCTTATGCAGCGGGCGAAAATGAACCTGCAACGCTTAATCCATTCTTTACAGGTTATCGTTACCATGTAACAGGATTACATCATGGAGATATAGGATTTCCAACTGAAGATGGTGCTATAGTAAAGAAAAATATGGAAAGACTTATAGGTAAAATTAAAAACAATAGCGATGATATTTGTGCCTATGAAGAGTATATGATGGATGATGCTGAATTTTTAATCATTGCTTATGGAAGTGTAAGTCGTTCAGCAAAAGAAGCTATCAATAGACTTAGAGAAGAAGGCTTAAAAGTAGGACTTTTCCGTCCAATTACTCTTTATCCAGTGGCTGAGAAAAAAATTGCAGAAGTTGTAGCCAAATTTAAAAAAGTAATGGTAAGCGAGCTAAATATGGGACAATATTTAGAAGAAATTGAAAGAGTAAGTTCTCGTCGCGATTTTATCAGTTTGCATCGTGCAAATGGTCGTCCTATCACTCCAAGTGAGATCATTGCTAAAGTAAAGGAGAATATATAAAATGGCATTTGATTATGATGAATACTTAAGGGTAGATAAACTTCCAACTCAATGGTGTTGGGGTTGTGGTGATGGTGTTGTTTTAAAATGTATTATCCGTGCTGTGCAAAAACTTGGTTGGAATATGGATGATGTTTGTTTGGTTTCGGGTATTGGTTGTAGTGGTAGAATGAGTTCTTATGTAAATTGTAATACTGTTCATACGACTCACGGAAGAGCTATTGCTTATGCTACAGGTATAAAATTAGCCAATCCAAGCAAACATGTGATTGTGGTAAGTGGTGATGGCGATACTCTAGCAATTGGTGGAAATCATACCATTCATGGATGTCGTAGAAATATTGACTTAACTCATATTGTGATTAATAATTTTATCTATGGACTTACAAATTCACAAACCTCTCCTACAACTCCGCAAGGATTTTATACTGTAACCGCTCAACATGGTAATATTGATCCAAATTTTGATGCATGTGAATTAACTAAGGCTGCTGGAGCTTCTTTTGTGGCAAGAGGCAATGTAATTGAAGCAAATAAACTAGAAAATTTGATTTATAAGGCTTTAGCACATAAGGGTTATAGTTTTGTAGATGTTTTCTCAAACTGCCATATCAATTTAGGTAGAAAAAACAAAATGGGCGAAGCAGTGGCTATGCTTGATTGGATTAAAAATCGTGTAGTGGATAAGTCTAAATTTGATGGCTTGGATTTTGAAGAAAGAAAAGATAAATTTCCTACAGGAATTTTGCATCAAGATGAAAGTAAAGCCGAGTATTGCCATGCTTATGAGGAAGTTCGAAGAGCGGCTAAAGAAAATAGAATGGTTGATTTAGGAGCTTTAAAATGAAATATCAATTAAGATTTGGCGGCGAAGGCGGACAAGGTGTTATTACTGCAGGAGAAATTTTAGCTGAAGCGGCGATTAAAGAAGGTCGCTATGCTTTTAAAGCTTCTACTTATACCTCGCAAGTTAGAGGGGGTCCTACTAAGGTTGATATTATTATCGATGATAAGGAAATTCTTTTCCCTTATGCAGTAGAAGGTGAAGTTGATTTTATGCTTTCAACTGCAGATAAAGGCTATAAAGGATTTCGCGGTGGCGTAAAAGAGGGTGGTATCATAGTAGTGGAACCAAATTTAGTGCATCCTGAAAGCGAAGACTATAAAAAATGGCAAATTTTTGAAATTCCTATCATTACTATCGCAAAAGATGAGGTGGGAAATGTTGCTACTCAATCTGTTGTGGCACTTGCCATTGCTGCTTATATGAGCAAATGTATTGATTTAAATGTTTTAAAAGAAACCATGCTTCATATGGTTCCTGCTAAGACAAGAGATGCAAATGCTAAGGCTTTTGATTTGGGTATTAAATACGCGCAAAATACAAAAGCACATTCTTAATATGACGCCTTTTGGCGTCCTTTACTCCGTAATTTTTTAAAATTAAACTGATTTTAATTGATAGGGTTTTATAATCTTAACTTTAAATATAATTTTAAGGTAAAAGAATATGGATCTTTTTGATGAAATTTTAAATAAAACTCCCAAAGAAAAATTTATAGAAATCATACAAAATGGAAATTTGGGTGCTTTAGAAAAAGTTTTTGAAGAGTTTTTTTCTGAGCATATTGCCATGATAGAATTGCTGGAAAAGCAAGGTTTAAACGAAGGAGATGTGAAAAATTTTATACTTGAAAATGGGGATTTTATCACACAAAGACACAATGATATTTTTATAGAATTGGGTGCTAAAATTTTAGGTCATGAGGGCTGATTTTGAAATTTTTATTTACTCTTTGCATTTGCGTTTTCGCCTTTGCGAGTGAGCCTATTTTTGAACACACTTATGAATTTGTTTTAAAAAAAGATGAAAGAGCCAGTGTGGAAATTAAAGAATTGGGCTTTGAAAATGAGGTGCAAAATTTTGATTTTTACTGGACTTTGTTTGATAATACTAATCTTATCGTTCATACAAAATTCAGAAAATATCCAAGACAGTTTGTCCTTTCTTTGCGTAGGAATTTAAATTGGGCAACTCAAACTTTGATCCCTGATTATAAAAATCCACATATTGATAGAGCAAGGCTTATTTTAGAATTTAGTGGTTATAATAAGGGCTTAGCAACTTTTAAAGTTTATATAGAAGATAAGGAGTCTCGTTTAATGGTGGAATTCTTAGATCCAAGAAAAAAACCTTTGCAAAATCCACCGCAAAACAATCAAGTGGTGCCCATGATTAATTTTAACGAGTCTCAAGTAAAACCGCTAAGGGGACAAGAAAATGATGCAAATTAAGCTTTTAAGGATATGAAGTGCAAGAAATAGATGATTTGATAAGGCAGTATTTAGAAGAACTTGATTATGAACCTATTTTAACAATGCTTTCTGGTACAAAATCAGGTAAAAAAATGCGTTCTAAATTGCTTTTAGCTATTGCAGGTGAAAGCGAAAATTCTTTTAAAATTTGCGCTGTAATAGAGCTTATACATTTGGCGAGTTTATTGCACGATGATATTGTTGATGAGAGTGAATTAAGGCGTGGAGCAAAATCTGTTAATGCGAAATTTGGCACAAAAAACGCTTTAATGCTTGGCGATATTTTGTATTCTAAGGCTTTTCATGAGTTAAGTAAAATGGAAGCAAAATTTGCAAATATCATTTCAGATGCGGTTGTAAAACTTGCCATAGGCGAACTTATGGATGTGAATTTAAGCCAAAATTTTAATAACGATAAAAATCAATACTTAAAAATGATTTATAACAAAACAGCGGTTTTGATTGAAGCTAGCGCAAAATGCGGAGCTATTTTAGCTGGATATGATGAAGATGCTTTTGGGGAATACGGTAAAAATTTAGGACTTGCTTTTCAATTGATTGATGATATTTTAGATATTAAAGGTGATGAAAAGACGCTTGGAAAACCTGCCATGAGTGATTTTAAAGAAGGTAAAACAACTTTAGCTTATATTTATCTTTATGAAAAATTAAATACCCAAGATAAGAATTATTTAAAAACTTTATTTAAAAAAGATTTAAATTCAGAAGAATTACAATGGTTGAAAATAAATTTGGAAAAACATCAAATTTTAGATTCTGTTATTGATTTAGCAAAAAATTATGGAATTTTGGCTTTAAAAGCTGTAGGAAAATATCAAAATAATGCTTTAAATCAAATTGTTGAAAATATGATAAATAGGAATTTTTAATGCATTATTTTTGCGTAAGTTTTACTCATAAAAATACTGATATTGCGTTAAGAGAAAAACTTTCTTTCTCAGACGCAACCAAAAAAAAAGAAATTTTGCGTTTAATCAACTCTCATGCAAATATTCAAGAAAGTTTTGTTCTTAGCACTTGCAATAGGGTTGAAATTTTTGCTTATGTAAAAGAGCTTTCGAAAATTAGCGAACATATTAACGCCTGTATTGCTTTGCTTTGCGAAGTTGATAAAGAACTGCTTAATCAAAAGGCTGATGTTTTCGAAGATAGTGGGGCAATCCATCATCTTTTTTCAGTGGCCAGCTCTTTAGATAGTTTGGTAATCGGCGAAACACAAATTACAGGACAGTTAAAAGATGCTTTTTATTTTGCTAAAAATGAAAAAGCATTAGACATTCATCTTTCGCAAGCTTTGTATTTTGCTTTTAAATGTGCCGCCAAAGTAAGGAATGAAACTCAGATTTCTAAAAATCCTGTTTCTGTGGCTTCTGTTGCTGTAAATAAGGCAAGAGAATTAATTGATTTGAAAGATAAAAGTGTTGTTGTGGTGGGTGCTGGGGAAATGGCCGAGCTTGCTTGTAGACATCTGATGTCCCATGTCAAAGAAATTATTATTCTTAATCGTAATGTTGCACGCGCAAAGGCTTTATTTGAAGATTTGAATTTGCGGGGTAAATTTGATAGTTTAGAAAATTTGCCTTATTATATTAATAATTATGAAGTAATATTTTCTGCTACAAATGCCTTGGAGTGTATCATCACTCAAGATATTTTAGAAACAAAAGCTTTTAAACGATATTTTTTTGATATTGCAGTGCCAAGGGATATTGATTTACAAAAAAATAATAGTATTGAAGTTTTTACGGTAGATGATTTAGAAGAGATTGTAGAACGAAATTTGGCTTTAAGAGAGCATCAAGCGCAAATTGCTTATGCAATTATTGCAAGAATGACAGAGGAATTTTTTCAATATCTTGGAGATTTAAACTTAGCGCCCTTAATTAAAGATTTAAGGTTAAAAGCAAAAGAGTGTGCTCAAAAACAGCTTCAAATCGCTTTAGATAAAGGTTATTTAAAACATTCCAATGAAGAGGAAGCAAGAAGACTTATACATCAAGTTTTTAAAGCATTTTTGCATACCCCAACGGTAAATTTAAGGCATATTCAAGGTAAGATGCAAAGCGATGTAGTGGTTGATGCTATGCGTTATATTTTTGATTTGCAAGATAATTTTGAAAATTCAAATGAATACAAATGTGAATTTAATATGGAGAATAATGATGAAATTTAGCAAATTTTATGCACCAAGTTTAAAAGAAGCTCCTAAAGATGCAACTTTACCAAGTCATATTTTTTTAACGCGTGCAGGATTTATTGAGCAAATTGGAAGCGGACTTTATAATTTTTTACCTTTAGGAAAAAGGGTTTTAGATAAAATTAAAAATATAGTTAAAGAAGAAATGGATAAAGCAGGAGCGCAAGAAGTCAATCTAAGCTTTGTAACTCCTGCAAGTTTATGGCAAGAAAGCGGGCGTTATAATGTTTTTGGTAAAGAGCTTTTGCGCTTCAAGGACAGAAAGGAAAATGAATTTGTTTTAGGGCCAACGCATGAAGAGGCCATGCTTTCTTTGGTAAAAAACAAAATTACATCTTACAAGCAACTTCCTTTGCACTTATATCAAATAGGGCTTAAATTTCGCGACGAAGCAAGACCAAGATTTGGACTGTTAAGATGTCGTGAGTTTTTAATGAAAGATGGTTATAGTTTTCACTCTAATGAAGAAGATTTGGGACGAGAATTTGATTTGATGTATAAGACTTATTCTAAAATTTTACAAAGAATGGGTTTAGATTTTAGGGCAGTGGAGGCTGATAGTGGAGCTATTGGCGGAAGTGGTTCTAAGGAATTTATGGTTTTAGCGAAAAATGGCGAAGATGATATTTTACTTTGCGAGAATTGTGATTATGCCGCCAATGTTGAAGCAGCAAAAAGAGCTAAAAAAACTTGCAAAGCTCAACGCCCTGAGGCAAATTATGCGAGTAAGTTTCACACTCCAGATATTAAAACCATTAAAGATTTGGCTGACTTTTTTAAGATTGATGAATTTTATACCATTAAAGCAGTGGTAAAAAAAGCTATTTATGAGAATGAAAGCAAGCTTATTGTATTTTTTGTGCGCGGGAGTGATGAGTTGCAAGAGACAAAGGCACAAAACGCTTGTAAAGCTTTAGAGCTTGTAGATGCAAGCGAAGAAGAACTTCAAGAAGCGGGCTTAGTCACTGGATTTATAGGTTTTGTAGGTTTGAAAAACATTGATTTTTATGTCGATTTTGAGCTTGAAAATGAAAAGCAAATGATAATGGGTGCCAATGAAAAAGATTATCATTTAATTGGCATTGATGTGGTGAATTTAAACAAAGATCGTTTTAAGGATTTAATAGAAGTTAAAGAAAATGATTGTTGTGTTAAATGTGGTGGAAAACTCAAAAAAAGCAAGGGTATAGAAGTAGGACATATTTTTAAATTAGGACAAAAATACTCAAAAGCTATGAATGCAAATTTCTTGGATGAAAAAGGCAAAAGTCAAGCTTTTTACATGGGCTGTTATGGTATAGGCGTGTCGCGTTTGGTTGCGGTAGCTATTGAAGCGAGTCATGATGAAAAGGGTTGCATTTGGAATAAAGCTTTAGCGCCTTTTGCGCTTGAAATTATTGTTTCAAATATTAAAGACGAAAAAGCTTTAGAATTTGCAAATGAGCTTTATGAGAATTTGCAAAACTTAGGTATCGAAGTTTTGCTTGATGATAGAAATGAACGCTTTGGTGTTAAAATGAATGATTTTGAACTTATGGGTTTTCCTTATGTCGTGGTTATTGGCAAGGGCTTGGAAAATAATGAAGTGGAATTAATAGAAAGAGCAAATTTGCAAAAAGAACTTGTTAAAAGCAGTGAAATTTTAGAGATAATTAAGAAGAAGATATTATGAAAAGAAAATATAGTTTTTCTCTAGTTCCTTTAATTGTTTGTGAATTTGTAGCTTGTGTGCTTTTTATTATAGCTTTTGGTTTTAGTAATTTTTTACTTTTTATGCTTTTTAGTATGATTATTGGGGTGATTTTGCTTGCAATTTTTTGGAAGAACATGCTTGATTTTCAAGTTTTGAGCGTTAAAGAAATGTTGAAGCAATTTTCTTTTGTAATTGCAGCTTTTTTATTGATTTTACCGGGAGTTTTAAGCAGTATTTTTGGTTTTTTAGTATTTTTGTTTGCTTTATTTTTTAGCACAAGTAAAAAAAGCAAGGAGTATTTTTCGCATAAATTTAATCATAAAGATGAAGAGATTATTGATGTTGAGATTATAGAGGAAAGAAAATGAAAGAACTTATTATAGCCACAAGAAAAAGTAAACTTGCTTTATGGCAGAGCGAATATATAGCCGGTGTGCTTGAAAAAACTCATCAAATAAAGGTGCGTTTAGAAGGCTTTAAAACAAAGGGCGATGTTTTACTTGATTCTCCTTTAGCAAAAATCGGTGGAAAAGGACTTTTTACCAAAGAACTTGAAGAGAGTATGTTGCAAGGAAAAGCCCATTTGGCGGTACATAGTTTAAAAGATGTACCAAGTTTTTTTCCTAAGGGTTTGATTTTAGCAGCAGTAAGTAAAAGAGAGCAAAGCAATGATGCGATGATATCTCAAAATTTCAAAGATTTTTCCTCTTTGCCAAAAGGTGCAAAAATAGGTACCACAAGTCTTAGACGCAAAATGCAACTTTTATTATTAAGACCTGATTTAGAGATTATTTCTTTGCGTGGAAATGTAAATTCTCGCATAGAAAAACTAAAAAATGGCGATTTTGATGCGATTATTTTGGCTATGGCAGGCATTAAACGCCTTAATTTAGACAAAGAAGTGAATTTTGTTTATGAATTTAGCAAAGATGAATTAGTTCCTGCGGCATCTCAAGGAATTTTAGGCATAGAAAGTGTGGAAGATGAAGAAATCACCAAACTTTTAAAATGTTTAAATGATGAAAATGCTTTGATTGAAAGTACCATAGAAAGAGAATTTATCTCTACCTTAGAAGGGGGTTGTCAAGTGCCAATAGGTATTAATGCAGAGCTAAATGAAGAAGAAATTTGTGTGCGTGCAGTACTAGGACTCCCTGATGGTAGTGAAATTTTGCAAGATAAAAGAATGATTAAAAAAAGCGAATTTCAAGGATTTGGAGAAAAGTTAGCTAAAGAATTTATAGCCAAAGGTGCTAAAGAACTTTTAAAAAAAGCTGAAAGTATGATATGAAAGAATTTATTGAAATTTTAAAAAAAAATGATTTATTAAAAGTTTTTGAAGAACCCATTGATGTAGATCTTGAAATTGCGCATTTAGCCTATATAGAAGCTAAAAAGCCAAATGGCAAGGCCTTGCTTTTTAAAAATCCCGTGGATAAAAAATTAAATAAAAAATATAAATTTCCTGTTTTAATGAATACTTTTTGTAATGAGTTGGCCTTAAATTTAGCTTTTGGACGCGATTTTAATGAGGTAGCTGATGAAATTTCAAAACTCACAAAAATGCATATTCCTACAAATTTCAAGGCAAAAATGGATTTTTTTATGACTTTATTAAGTCTTAAAAATGTTCCACCAAAAAGACTTAAAGCCAATAAGGCTTTGTATGATTATGAAATTTTACCTTC
Organism: Campylobacter sp. US33a; assembly: GCF_004378855.1. Classification (GTDB taxonomy): domain Bacteria; phylum Campylobacterota; class Campylobacteria; order Campylobacterales; family Campylobacteraceae; genus Campylobacter_D. The sequence continues at coordinate 19,050 of NZ_RYYL01000009.1, read as the reverse complement.
GCTTGAAGAGCTGCCTGTGCTTAAGACTTGGGAAGATGATGTGGGTAAATTCATTACTATGGGGCAAGTTTATACGCAAAATTTGGATAAAACGCAAAATAATCTTGGAATGTATCGTTTACAAATAAGCGATAAAAATGAACTTTTAATGCATTGGCAAATTCATAAAGATGGGGCGAATTTTTATCATGAGTATAAAAATGCCGGTTTGAAAAAAATGCCTGTAAGTATCGCAATAGGCGGTGATCCGCTTTATATTTGGTGTGGTCAAGCTCCTTTACCTAAAGGGATTTTTGAGCTTTTACTTTATGGTTTTATCAAAAAAACTCCAGCTAAACTCACTCCTTGCGAGAATGGAATTTTTGTTCCGTATAATAGCGACATAGTGATTGAAGGTTATGTGGATTTAGAAGAATTTAAAATTGAAGGACCTTTTGGAGATCATACAGGTTTTTATACTCCTGCTGAGCTTTTTCCTGTGATGAAAGTGGAAAAAATTTATGCCAAAAAAGACGCGATTTATCAAGCAACGGTTGTGGGAAAACCTCCTTTAGAAGATAAAATTATGGGACTTGGGACTGAAAGGGTGTTTTTACCGCTTTTGCAAACCTCAGTTCCTGATTTACTTGATTATAAAATGCCTGAAAATGGAGTTTTTCATAATCTTATCTTAGCAAAAATCGATGCAAAATATCCTGCACATGCACAACAAATCATGCACGCTTTTTGGGGAGTAGGGCAAATGAGTTTTGTAAAACATGCTATTTTTGTAGATAGCAAAGCTCCAAATTTAGATGATTATAATGCGCTAATTCCTTATATTTTAAATCGTTTTAGCGTAAATAAAATTTTAATTTCTGAAGGAATTTGTGATCAATTAGATCACGCATCTCCTAATGCTTGTTTTGGAGGTAAGGCAGGGCTTGATGCTTGTGAAGAAAATGAGACAGAAGAGCTTGAAATTTTAGAGGATGAAAAATTATTAGAACTTTTTAAAAGCAAAATCGAGCTTATCAATTTAAAACAATTTTATAAAGAAAGTAAAAGTCCTATTGTTTGTATTTTACTTGATAAAAAAGAAAGAATTTTAGGACTTTTTGAAAAATTGCTTGATTTTAAAAAACATTTTAGAATTCTAGTCTTTTTAGATGCAAACAACAAGCTTGAAAATCCTTATATGCTTGTATGGCGCGTGGTTAATAATATCGATGCAAAAAGAGATATTTTTATCAAGCAAGATAAGCTTTGTATTGATGCGACAGCAAAAAGTAGGCTTGAGAATTATGAAAGAGTTTGGCCTAAACAAACTGATTGTACTAAGAGTGTGATTGAAGATTTGATTTTGAGAAATATTTTAGAAAAAAATTCAGAACTTTTTGAAAAATTTGAGATTTTTTAATTTTTTGGAACATTTTTTGTTTTTTGTTAAAAAGATTGTTTATTTTTTTTAAAAATATCCGATTTGAAGACTAGGCAATAGTAAATCAATTTTAAAAAGGATTTTAAAATGAAGGTAAATAGTCAAATTGATAATAGCTTTTTTGCTAATAATTCAACTTCTTTGAATCAAAAAGTAGAATTTAGTAATGTGGCACAAAATACAGAACAAGGCAATACTCAAAATGAGAGTATAAATGAGCAATTAAGCAAGTTAACAGAAAAGCTTAATCAACAAGCGGAGTCTTTAGGGACAAATATAAAATTTGGCTTTAATGATAAAATTCATTCTATGTATGTTAGCGTTACGGAAAAACATACAGGAAGATTAATAAGACAAATTCCTAGCGAAGAAGCTTTAAAATTAGCAGAGCATCTTCAAGATGTAATAGGAATGATATTCGATAAGGAGAGTTAAAATGGCATTTGGTAGTTTATCAAGTTTGGGATTTGGTTCTGGGGTATTAACACAAGATATTATTGATCAATTAAAAAAAGCAGATGAGGCAGCTCGTCTTACGCCTTATACTTCTAAAATTGAAGAAAATACTGCCAAACAAAAAGATTTAACTGAAATTATTACAAAACTTTCAACTTTTAAATCAGCAGTTTCTTCATTGGCTGATGCTACGGCTTTTGCAAAAAGAAAAGTTGTAGGAAGCATTACAGATAATCCACCGGCAAGTTTAGTGGTTGATAGTGGCGTGGCTTTACAGAGTATGAAAATCAATGTTACTCAACTAGCACAAAAAGATGTTTATCAAAGTAAAGGTCTAGAAAATGATATGGGTTATGTTAATTCTAACTTAGAGTCTCCTGTATCTTTTACGCTTTTTCAAAAAGATAAAGCCTATACAATTACTGTAGATAAAAATACTACCTATAAAGATTTAGCTGATAAAATCAACACTGCAACAGGTGGAGAAATCACTGCTAAAATCGTAAATACCGGAGAAAAAGGTACTCCTTATAGGCTCACTTTAACTAGTAAAGAAACAGGTGAAGATAGTGCAATAAGTTTTTTTGATGGAACAAAAAACGAAAATGGAGAATATGTTAGCAATGAGGATGCTACAAAAATTTTTGAAAATCTTGGTTGGAATTTGGATAAGGGGAGCGCAGGTAGTGAACCTATTGACCCAAAAGATTTTAAAGGTTTTGGCATTATAGATGATGAAGAAAATCCTTTACATATCCAAAAAGCGCAAAATGCCGAATTTACGCTTGATGGCATTAAAATGACAAGACCTAGTAATACTATTACTGATTTGGGTGTGGGTTTAACTCTTACCTTAAATACTACAGGCGAAATTAATTTTGATGTGCAACAAGATACAGAAGCCATTACTACAGCTATGCAAGAGATGGTTGATGCTTATAATGATTTGGTTTTAAATTTAAATGCAGCGACAGATTTTAATGCCGAAACTGGGACAAAAGGAACTTTGCAAGGGGTAAGCGAAGTTAATAGTATTCGTTCAAAAATTATCGCAGATCTTTTTCAAAGTCAAAGTGTTACAGGGAGTGTTTTAGATGAAGATGGAAATAAAATTTCTGCTACTGTAATGCTTTCTATGCAAGATTTTGGTTTAAGTTTGAATGAATCAGGCACCTTGTCTTTTGATGCTTCTGCTTTTGAAACTAAATTTAAAGAGAATCCTGAAATGGCAGAAAGCTTTTTTTCAGGTATTACTCAATATGAAGATATCAATCATACTGGAAATTTGATTAAAGAAGGTAGTTTGAGTGACTTTGTTGGAGAAGGCAAAGAAGGCATAACTTTTAAAAGTGGTGATTTTAAAATTGTTTATAATTATGAAACTTATGATTTTTCAAAAACTCCAAGCGGGGAACCTTTTGTTTTGAAAGGCGAAACCGAAGAAGAAATGCTTCAAAATTTAGTCAATCATATTAATAGTTTTCGTATTGAAGGCTTAGAGGCTAAACTTGAAGAATATGATCAAGATGGTGAAAAAGGTTATAAAATTAAATTTAAAGGCACTGATGGGAGTGATTTTGCAATAGAGGGCAATGAAGAGTTTCTTAAGAAATTTGGGCTTAGTAAAACAAGTATTATTGCTAAACCTATTGAAGGTTTGGGCATATTTTCTCAGCTTAAGGAAACTTTAGAAGGTATAGTTGGTCCAAATGGCTCATTGACTAAATACGATGAGAGTTTAACACAAGATACCAAAGCACTTACAAAATCTAAAGAAGCAACTCAAGCATTAATTGATACAAGATATGAAACAATGGCAAATCAATTTTTACAATATGAAATTATTTTAAATGATTTAAACACACAATTAAATACCATTACGCAAATGATTAATGCGGCAAATAATAGCAATCAATAAAAGGAGTTTTTATGCAAAACAATTTTGCCTATAATGCTTATTCTCAAAATCAAATTGGGGTTGAATCCCCACAAAAACTTATAGAAATGCTTTATGAAGGACTTTTGCGTTTTTGCTCAAGAATTAAAGTGGCTATTAAAAATGAGGACATAGAGCAAAGAGTGTATTATATAAAAAGAGCCACAGCGATTTTTATTGAGCTTATTAATGGTCTTGATTATGAAAAAGGCGGAGAGGTAGCACATTATTTAAGCGGGCTTTATACGAGAGAAATTCAACTCTTATCTTTGGCAAATTTAGAGAATAATGAAGCTAGAATTGATGAGGTAATTAATGTTGTAAAAGGCTTATTAGAAGCTTGGAGAGAAGTACATCAGCAATGAAACAAGAAGAGTGGATAAAGAATTTAAAATTAGCTATCATAAAAGAAGATATTGAAAGTATCGCAAGTCTTATAAAAACCTTAGATCCTCATCAAGGAAAACTTGAAGAAATTAGAGCTCTTTTGCAAGAGGCGATTAAGATTGTTTCAAGTAAAAAAGAAAGCATAGCTCAAGATATTAAAAAGCTACAAAGAGCAAGCAAATATATAAAATAGCATAGCGATAAGCCGAGTTCTGTCGTGAATGCTCATTTATCTAGTTTTGTTTTTGCAAACAAAATCAAGCGAAGGGTTCCAATAAAGACAAAAACCATCCCTTCTTGCTGCGGATTGGGTTTACATAGCCGAAATTGTTACCAAAATCGCTGGTAAGCTCTTACCTTACCGTTTCACCTTTACCATAAAATGGAAGTTTTCTTTCTGTTGCACTGTCCCTTAGGTTTCCCTAGCCATCTGTTAGATGGAATCCTTGTCTTTTGCAGCTCGGACTTTCCTCTTCATAACGAAGCGAGCATTTGCTATGCGTGGGCTTATTTTATCTAAAAAAGCTTATTTTTTATTAATTTTTCGGGTATAAAAAATTAATTTTATTGAGATATCAAGTAAAATTTGCTAAAATCAAAACTTCATTTTTTTTATAAAGGAAAAATATGGCATCTTATTCAATGGGCGATTTAAAAAAAGGTCTTAAAATAGAAATTGACGGCGTTCCTTTTAAAATCGTAGAATATCAACATGTTAAGCCGGGCAAGGGACCTGCTTTTGTGCGTATAAAAATCAAATCTTTTATTGATGGTAAAGTGCTTGAAAAAACTTTTCATGCAGGCGATAAATGCGAAGCTCCAAATTTGGAAGATAAAACAATGCAATATCTTTATGATGATGGAGAAAATTGCCAGTTTATGGATACGCAGACTTATGAGCAAGTGGCAATTAGTGATGAAGATGTAGGTGAGGCAAAAAAATGGATGCTTGATGGTATGATGGTTGATGTGCTTTTTCACAATGGCAAAGCTATTGGTGTGGAAGTTCCGCAGGTTGTAGAGCTTAAGATTATCGAAACAGCTCCAAATTTTAAAGGCGATACACAAGGATCAAATAAAAAACCAGCAACACTTGAAACGGGTGCAGTAGTACAAATTCCCTTTCATGTATTAGAAGGCGAAGTTATACGCGTTGATACCGTGCGTGGAGAGTATATAGAAAGAGCAAATAAATAAAAAGCAAGGTTTTTCCTTGCTTTTGATAACTTCTATTCCAAAATATTTTTTGTTATTAATTGTTTTTTAAATACATTAATTTTTATAAAATTTTAAATACTAATTTTGCTTGCAAATTTATCTTAAGTGTTAGTGTTTGAGTCAAGAAAAATTAGAAAATTTTATTTTGTTTTTAGAATTTGTGAAAGCTTTAATAAAGTCGCGATTAAAAATTCTTTTTTGGAAAGTTTTGAATTATTTTTTAACTCATATTCACTTTCGAGCAATAGAGTAAAAATTTGTTGATATTGAGAAATTTTAATTCCAAAGGCTTGCAGTTCTAGTTTTTTAGCTACTTGTGCTGGAGGTGTATAACCAAGTAATTCTTTAAAATCCATTTTCCCATGAATTTTTGCATATAAAGCGATTTTAAAAAGACGATAAAAGTTAGTATTTAAAGAATTAATTAAGGCAATTTCATTAAAACTGTCTAAAATTTTTTCAAGATCTGTGTTAATATTTTTGCCTTGTAAAAGTTTTTCAAAAAACATTTCAAAGCCTACTACGCTTAAGCTGAAACAATATTTCTCTATGGTTTTTTCATCGATGCTTAAATCTTGAAATTTATTAAGCTCACTAGCGGCTAAATATAAATTTTCATCAAAGTTTGAAAAAAGAGCAAATAAAGCATTTTGGGTGATTTCTATGTTTAATTCTTTGGCTTTCATAGCTAAAAGCTCTACACCTTCTTTAGCGTTATTTGCTTTAAAAAATCTTACAAAATTATTTTCAAAAATCTTTTCTATATCGCTTTGCTTGGAGCTTTCATCATAAAGTTCTAAAAGTAGAAAATTATCTTGATTTTGTTTGCAAAGTTCTATGAGAATTTTTAGCTCTTTGCTAGGAATTTTTTTATTGGTTTTGATTTCTAAAAGTTTTTTTTCACTAAAAAGCGATCCGCCACTTAAAAAATCACTCACGCGAGAAAAATTATACTCTTCAAAAAAGATTTTTAAAGTCTCATCAGTATTCCATTTTTGTTTAATGAAATTAGCATAAAGTTCGCTTTGAAAATTATCTGCTCCATAAAGAAAGAAAAAATTTGGAAATTTATCTTTTAAAAGCAAGTTTTGTAGATCTTTTCTATACATTTTTTGCCTTTAAAGGATTTAAATTTTTTGTGATTTTAGCATAAATTTTTGCCATGATAATATCAGCTTCTATAATCTGCACTTCAACGCTTTGTAATAAATTTACTCGCGTATCATAAAGGATAATATCAGCGCCTTTAATTTCATCATCAAGTTTTGCTATGCAAATTCCATCATTTTGCACCACTAAAGCCTTGAATTTTTTGCCTATATTTTTTGCCGCCCATCTAGCAAATTTTCTATCCATAAAGTCATAAGCAACTTTATCTGCTTCTCTTTCAAGCGTGCTAAGACTTTCGCAAGTGCTTTGTATGTTTAAAAGCAAGTAGTTAAAAAGCTTATCATCTTTTTTTTGTTTGGCTTTTAAAAGTCTATGTAAAATAAGATCAGAATACCTTCTAATAGGGCTTGTAAAATGCGTATATTTATCAAATCCCAAGCCAAAATGTCCTGCATTTTCGCTAGAATACTCCGCTTTTTTTTGCGCTTTAATGATGAGTTTATCAACCTCTGCTCTTAAATTTAACTCATCAGCCAAAGCCTGGATATCGCGTATGAGTTCGGGTAAATTGGGTTTAAATTTCACATCAATTCCAAGTTCTAAAAGCTCATTTATTAGCTTGTCTATTTTTTTAGAATCTGCACTCAAGTGATTTCTAAAAACTCCTATATCGATAAGTTTTGCAGCGGCTTTATTGGCTAAAAGCATACAATCTTCTATTAAATTATGTGAAGGCGTATCTTTTTCAAAAACCGTGCTTTTTAGGCTTAAATTTTCATCCAAAGTCATTCTAAGCTCTTCAGTGCGAAATTCAAAAGCATTTTTAAGGCGATTTTTGCGTAAAATACTTGTGATTTTAAAAAGCTCATAAAGATACGAAAGCTCTGCTAAGTCAGGTTTTTTGACTAAAATTTCATCCACTTCATCATAATTAAAACGGCGTTTTGAGTTAATAATAGCTTCAAAAAGCTCTTCTTTTATGACTTTGCATTCATGATCAAGTGTGATTTTAAAACAATACGCCAAGCGATCCAAATTTGGCTTTAAAGAGCAAATGTTTTCACTTAAAGGACGTGGCAACATTGGGATAGCAATATGTGGAAAGTATATGGAAAATCCACGATTTCTAGCTTCTTTATCAATAGCACTATAAGCATAAACATACTCGCTTACATCAGCAATAGCTACATAAATTTCGCGTTTTTGTGTATCAAAATAAATCGCATCATCAAAATCTTTTGCATGGACTGGATCAATGGTGCAAAAAGCCAAATTTCTTAAATCTATACGATTTTCATACATGCTTGCATCTACACTATCGCCATTTGCCAAGGCTTCTTTGATGCAAGCGTCACTAAATTCACTATTTTTATTAAAAAGTGCAAGTGAAATTTTCTCATCCACACTTTCATCATCAATGTGTCCTAATACTTCTATGATGTTGTTATTTTCATTTTCTATTTTTAAAATAGTGCCTAAAGGTAGGGCTTTTAAAGATTTTTGAGAAGCTTTTAAAGCTGTGCTTAGTCCGGTTTTGATATTCATTCCAAGCACAGCTTCACCGTATTTTTTAGTGATAACCAAAGAAGTCTCATTGGCTCTTTTTAAGACTAAAACCACTTTTGCACTGGGGCGTTTTTTCTTTAAAGGTAAAAGTTTTACCGCAACTATATCTTTGTAATTTGCCCCTTTTAGATTTTTATTTTCTATGAGTAGATCTTTTTTAAAATTTTCGTCAAAGCATTCCAAAAAACCTATGCCTTTACTTGAAATATCAAGCACTCCAAAAGTATAGCCATTATTGATATAAAATTTATTTTTATATTCTTTTACGATATGATTTGCTATAAGTTCTCTTAAGATCTGCTTAAATTCATTATTGATTTGATTTGTATTAACGCCGTAATTTAGGCTATTTAAAAATTCTTTCATTGCAATAGTCTTTAATTAATGTGTAAAAATTTAAATTTTTATTTTAAAAAATATAATAATTGCATAAAGTTTATAAAAAAGATATGAAATTTATGCTTTTTATTTGTTATAATTTTTCAAAAAATTTTCAAAATTAGGAGTGATGATGGCTATAACTGTGTATTATGATAAAGATTGTGATTTAAATTTAATTAAATCAAAAAAAGTCGCAATGATAGGATTTGGTTCCCAAGGACACGCGCATGCTATGAATTTAAGAGATAATGGCGTTGAAGTGATTGTAGGCTTAAAAGAAGGTGGAGCAAGCTGGGCAAAAGCTAAAAATGCGGGCTTTGAAGTAAAAAGCGTGAGTGAGGCTTCAAAAGAGTGTGATCTTATCATGATATTAACTCCTGATGAATTACAAGCTGATATTTTTAATCATGAAATAAAGCCAAATTTAAGCGAAGGTAAGGCTATAGCTTTTGCACATGGTTTTAATATCCATTACGGACAAATTGTTGCTCCAAAAGGTATTGATGTGATTATGATAGCACCAAAAGCACCAGGGCACACAGTAAGAAATGAATTTGCTATCGGTGGTGGAACACCTTGTTTGATCGCTGTGCATCAAGATGAAAGCAAAAATGCTAAAAATTTAGCCCTAAGTTATGCAAGTGCGATTGGTGGGGGTAGAACAGGTATTATAGAAACGACTTTTAAAGCTGAAACAGAAACCGATCTTTTTGGTGAACAAGCGGTGCTTTGTGGTGGGCTTAGTGCGTTAATACAAGCGGGATTTGAAACCTTAGTCGAAGCAGGATATGAGCCTGAAATGGCTTATTTTGAGTGTTTGCATGAGATGAAATTAATTGTTGATTTGATTTATCAAGGTGGAATTGCTGATATGCGTTATTCTATCTCAAATACTGCAGAATACGGTGATTATATCACAGGGCCTAAAATTATCACCGAAGAAACTAAAAAGGCTATGAAAGGCGTTTTAAAAGATATACAAAATGGTGTTTTTGCTAAAGATTTTATACTAGAGCGTCGTGCAGGATATGCAAGAATGCATGCAGAACGCAAAAATATGAATGATTCTTTGATTGAAAAAACAGGACGCAATTTGCGTGCTATGATGCCTTGGATAGCGGCTAAAAAATTAATCGACAAAGATAAAAACTAATTTGTCAAGAATTTATCTTAAAAAAGGGCAGATAATTATTATCGCCCTTGTATTTATTGTCTTATTTGTATCTTTAGTTTATTTTGGCTATAAAAATAACAAAAATACCTTTACTATTAAAAGTGAATTTAATATCACTTATGAAAATAAACTTCCTGCAAAAGAACCAACTTGGCAGCAAAATAAACAAATCAGCGAAGCAAATTTTAGCGAATTTGAAAATGCAATTTTTGAGGATTTTAATTTAAGTGAAAATTTACAAAAAGATATCAGCAAAGATTTAAATGCTAGTGATTTAAATAATACCCTTGTTATTAAAGATCAAAATTCAAGTTTGCTAAAACCACAAAAGGATTCAAAAGTATCTCAAAAAGCAAAGCTTGTCATTATCATTGATGATATTGTGAGTTTTGAGCAGTTAAAAGATTTACAAGAAACAAAATTAAAACTCACGCCATCTTTAATGCCAAAAGATAAATCAAGACCAAGTAGTGCAGCTAAATTCGCAAAAAATTTGGACTTTTATATGGTGCATTTGCCTTTAGCGGCGATAAATTACGCAAATGAGGAAAAAGACACTTTATATCCACAAGATAGCGAGGAAAAAATCGAAAATAAAATACAGCAGATTAAAAAAGATTTTAAAAATATAAAGTATATTAACAATCACACCGGTAGTTTATTTACCAGTGATGAAAAGGCGATGAGAAAGCTTTTAAAGATTTTTAAAAAATATGATTTGATTTTTGTAGATTCTAAAACCATAGGAAAAAGCGTTACGACTAAGATTATTAAGGATTTTTCCCAACCGCTTATCCAAAGAGATGTGTTTTTAGATAATGAAGATAGTGTGGTTTATGTAAAAAAGCAACTTGAAAGTGCTGTAAAACTCGCACAAAAGAAAGGTTTTGCTATAGCTATAGCCCATCCTAGAAAAAATACTTTTAAGGCATTAAAGGAGAGTGAAAAATTGCTTAGAAAAGTGGAATTAGTGTATTTAAGTGAAATTTATGGCAAGTAAAATTTTAGCACAAGAATTATCAAACAGTCTTTTTTCTGCTTTGGATAAAAAGCCAAAGAATATCTATTATAAGGGGAATTTAGAGCTTTTGGATAAAAGAAAGGTTGCTATCATCGGCTCAAGAAAAATGAGTGTTTATACTAAAAATTGTGTTTTTGAATTGGCAAATTATCTAAAAATGGCTGATGTTTGCGTGGTAAGTGGCGGGGCTTTGGGTGTGGATATTGTGGCAAGTAAGGCTGCTATGCCATTAACGATCGGAATTTTTGCAAATGGGCTTGATAGAATTTATCCCAAAAGCAATGAAAATATAATTAATGAAATTTACACCAATGCTTTAGCCTTAAGTGAAAATGAAGATAGTTATATCCCAAAAAATTATGATTTTTTACTTAGAAACCGTTTGATTATTGCTTTAAGCGAAGCAGTAATTATTGCTCAAGCGGATTTAAAAAGTGGTTCTATGCAAAGCGCTAGACTTGCTTTAGAGATGAAAAAACCTTTATATGTTTTACCGCATAGGATTAATGAGAGTCGAGGCACAAATTCGCTCATAAAAGAAAGAAAAGCAGAATTAATAACTGATTTTAAAGATTTCGCCTCGTGTTTTGGGGATATAACAGAAAAGCCAAGTGATGAAATTTTAGAATTTTGTAAAAAGGGCGTGAGTGTGGATGAGGCTGTGGCGGTTTTTGGGCAAAAAATTTATGAATATGAACTCGAAAGGAAAATCGAAATTGATGGGGTTTATATAAAGGTTTTGATTTGAAAACTTTAGCTTTAGATGTAGGTTTAAAACGCATAGGAGTAGCGCTTTGCGTGGATGGAAAAATCGCTATTCCACTTGATGCCATTATGAGAAAAAATCGCAATCAAGCTGCAAAAGAAGTACAAGATTTAATCCAATTACACGAAATTTCTTCGCTTATTATAGGCATACCAAAAGGTGGATCAAGTGAAGAGGAGATGAGCAGACGCATTAAACATTTTGCGACTTTGCTTGAATTTAATGGTGAAATTCATTTTGTAGATGAAAGTATGACAAGTAGGGAAGCTCTGGAATTTGGAGTAATAAATACACGAAAAAAAGATGGCAGGCTTGATTCTTTGGCGGCTTTTATTATATTAAAGGAATTTCATGGCATTGTTTGATTTAAAAACTCATCTAGATGGACTTTATGATGAAAAGCAAGTTTTGGATATTTTGGAAAGTTTCGACAAACCTAAAGATATTTGCGTTTTTATCAATACTTTAAAAAGCAACGAATTGGATTTTGAAGAGCTTTTAAAACAAGTAGATATTGCTTTCGCTAAGCTTGATAAATATTGCTATAAAATCGATCATAAAGATAAAAATACTCTTACGAGATTAAAAGCTTTTGAACTTGGGTATTTTTATGTGCAAAATTACTCTTCTTATTTGTGCGCGAAAAATTTAAATGTCAAACCCAATGAAAGTGTTTTAGATATGTGTGCTGCGCCGGGTGGAAAGAGTATTAATTTGGCAAATTTTATGGAAAATCAAGGCTATTTAGCTTGTGTTGAAGCAAGCAAGGATCGATTTTTTGTTTTAAAGAAAAATTTGCAAAATTATGGAGTAAAAATTGCAAAGTGTTTTTTAAAAGATGCTAAGAGTATAGGCAAAATTTGTCCGTCAAAATTTGATAAAATTTTACTCGATGCGCCTTGTTCTACCTTTGCGAAATCAGGATTTTTAATACAAAAAAATCTTAAAGAAATCAAGCAAATTTCAAATTTACAAAAAAGATTATTAAACTCAGCACTAAAAGCTTTGAAGCAAGATGGGGAGTTAATTTATAGTACTTGCACTTTTACAAGATATGAGAATGAAGAAGTGCTTGAAAATGCTCTAAATGGAGAGATTAAAATTGAAATTTTAGATTTAAATTTGGATAAGATAGAAGCTGTAGCTGCTAAAAGTTCAGAATTTGATGCGTTAAAAAAAGCCAAAAGGATATTGCCAAATAATCTAAACGACGGCTTTTTTATATGCAAAATTAAAAAGAAATCACTGTAGGCATATTTAAGCTTAAAAAATTATAAAAATTTTTAGAATAAATTTTTAACTTAAAGTTCTATTTTATCGTATTTTAGATATAAAATCACATTGTGAAAAGGCTGTGAATAAAATGCAAAAATTTTGTAACTTAAATGAATGAATAATTTTTAACAAGTTTTAAATTTGTGGTTTTTATCTTAAAAAAATATGATTTTTAAAAAAATCATGCAAATAAAATGATACAATTATAATTTTATTATCAAAAAAGGTAGTTAAATGATAAAATCAATCCCTGAATGGAGTGAGCAAGAATGTTTAATGCTTTCTTTGCCTCACGAAAAAAGTGACTGGAAGCCATATTTAGATGAAATTTTACAAGGCTATAAAGAATTTATAAAAGCGGTTAGCGAGTTTCAAAAGGTGCTGCTTATAGCACCTAAAAAAAGCGATTTTGCTCCTTTTGAAAATATACCCAATGTGGAATTTTTTGTGTGTGATACAAATGATACTTGGATACGCGATTTTGGCGCAATCGATATTTTAGAAAATGGGTGCTTGAAAGCACTTGATTTTACTTTTAATGCTTGGGGAAATAAATTTCAAAGTCAGCTTGATAATGCGGTAAATTCTAAACTTTTTAAAGAAAAATTTAAAGAAGAGCTTAAGAAAATTGATTTGATTTTAGAAGGTGGAAGTATAGATTTTAATGGCGAAGGAGTGATGCTTACAAGCTCTCATTGTTTATTGAATGAAAACAGAAATTCTCATTTAAATAAAACACAAATTGATGAAAAATTGAAAGAAATCTTTGGTTTAAAGCAAATCATTTGGCTTGAAAATGGTTTTATAAAAGGTGATGATACTGATCATCATATTGATACTTTAGCAAGATTTATCACGCCAAATACCATAGCACACTGTATTTGCGAAGACGAAAAAGATGAGCATTATTTGCCTTTGCAAGAGATGAAAAAAGAGCTTGAAGAAACAGGTTTTAATTTAGTTGAACTTCCTTTACCAAAACCTTTGTATTATGAAAATCGCAGACTTGGAGCTACCTATGCAAATTTTGTTTTTATCAACAATGCCTTAATTGTGCCAACTTATAATGATGAAAAGGATAAAATTATTATACAAAGACTTAGCAAAGCCTTGCCAAATCGTAAAATCATAGGAGTTGATGCGAGAGTATTTTTACGCCAAAACGGCTCTTTGCACTGCTCTTGTCAAAATCGTTTTAAAGGACTAAGATGAGCTTGCAAAAAAATGCAACTATTATCGCAAGTGTTTGTGCGATTATTTTAGCTTGTGTGAAATTTATTGTGGGTTTAACAAGTGGTTCTGTAGCGGTGCTTTCTAGTGCAATTGATTCTTTAATGGACTTTGCTATTTCTGCTTTTAATTTCTTGGCTCTTAAAAAAAGTTCTCAAAAGGCAAATGAAAATTATAATTTTGGTTTTTCTAAAATAGAGGCCTTAATGGGCTTATTAGAGGGTGTTTTCATTGTTGGTGTGGGCATTTTTATCTTTTATGAAAGTATTTTAAAAATTTATTACAAAGAGCAAATCTCTGATTTAAATTCAAGTATTTATGTAATGGTTTTTGCTTTGGGGGTAACTTTTTTTCTTGTATTGTTTTTAAATTATGTAGCCAAAAAAACCAAAAGTTTAATTGTAGAAAGTGATGCTTTGCACTATAAGACAGATTTTTTAACTAATGCTTGCACCTTGGTGGCTTTGGTTTTAATTTATTTTACAAATTTACATATTATTGATGCCATTTTTGGAATTATTGTAAGCCTTTATACTGCATTTTCTGCTTTTAAAATTATTAAAAAAGCTTTAGCTTTTTTAATGGATGAAGCATTACCAAAAGAGCAAGTTGATGAAATTTGCGCTTTAATTTCTAAAAATTCAGAAGTTATTTCTTATCATGAATTAAAAACACGCAAAACTCCAAGTTGTAATTATTTAAGTGTTCATTTGGTGTTTTGTCCTATAATCTCGCTTTTGAATGCACATAAAATTTCAGATGAAATAGAAGAGAATATCCGTGCAATATTTAAAGATGAAAAATGGGACATACAAATCCATTTAGATCCTTATGATGATGAAGAAGAAGAAAGGCAAAGACAATGAAAATCGCTTTAATACAACAAAAATTTCATTCTACCAAAGAAAAAACCATAAAAAAAACTTGTGAATTTATAGAACAAGCAGCTAAGCAAGGAGCAGAGCTTGTTTGCTTAGGTGAGCTTCATCAGAGTGAGTATTTTTGCCAAAGTGAAAATGTGGATTTTTTTGATTTGGCAAATGATTATGAAAAAGATGTGGAATTTTGGGCGAATGTAGCTAAAAAAAATGGTGTGGTTTTGCTTACTTCACTTTTTGAAAAAAGAAGTGCAGGACTTTATCATAACACTGCTGTGGTATTTGAAAAAGATGGTACTATTGCGGGAAAATACCGCAAAATGCACATACCTGATGACCCTTGCTTTTATGAGAAATTTTATTTTACGCAGGGTGATTTGGGCTTTGAGCCAATCAATACAAGTTTAGGTAAGCTTGGTATACTCATTTGCTGGGATCAATGGTATCCTGAAGCAGCAAGACTTATGGCTT
This sequence comes from Campylobacter sp. US33a, assembly GCF_004378855.1. GTDB lineage: Bacteria > Campylobacterota > Campylobacteria > Campylobacterales > Campylobacteraceae > Campylobacter_D. The sequence continues at coordinate 3,761 of NZ_RYYL01000009.1, read as the reverse complement.
TAAAAGGAGCTGAAATTCTTATCTATCCTACAGCTATTGGTTGGTTTGATAAAGATGAGAATGATGAAAAGCAAAGACAACTCAATGCTTGGCTAGGAGTTCAAAAAGGCCATGCTATAGCGAATGGCCTGTATGTAGTGGCCGTAAATAGGGTGGGTTTTGAAAAGGACAAAAGCGGTGTAGAAGAAGGTATTAGATTTTGGGGAAATTCTTTTGTTTTTGGACCACAAGGAGAAGAAATTTGTATTTTGGATAGTGAAAATGAATGCGTAAAAATCATAGAAATCGATCAAAAAAGAAGCGAAAAAGTGCGTCGTTGGTGGCCATTTTTACGCGATAGGCGTATAGAATATTTTGGTGAACTAGCTAAGCGTTATATTGATTAAGCTTTTTAGAATCATTGTGTTTAAAGTGCTTTTTAAGTTTAAAATTAATAAACTTCAAATTAATTTTTTGTAATTAAAATATTTAAAATTAAAGGTTTGTTAATGAAAAAGAAATCGATAAAAAAGACTTGTTTGATATCTGCTATCACGGCAAGTATTTTAAGTCCTATTTATGCTTTTGAAATTGATGTAACAAGAGTAAATTCATCTGCTCAAGTAATGATGTCACAGGGGGGGGGGATGGAGCACTCATAATCCGCAAGATAATAACATAACCACAACAAATCCTTGCACGATAAATGATTGTATTTTAGATACAAGTAATATTACAGATGGAAAAATAGAGAATATTAATCTTACATACGAAGGAAATGGTGGAAGTATTGCTATTAATACTGACATTGTAGCTAAAATTGATGCTTATCATTATTATTTACAAGATTATAATTCTTTACTTTGGAATAAAGGGAATTTATCAAAGATTATAGTAAGCAAAGGTGTTACCTATGAACATATTGCGGGTGATGGTAACGCAAATCCTTATACTATAGTAAATGGCACAAAAGAAGGTGGTGATGATAGTGTTAATAAAGCAGTTATTGATTTGATTCAAAATGATGGAACTATAAAATTAAGCTCTCATACTTTTTTAAAAAATCATGATGATGGTGTAATAAATTCATTTGTCAATAATGGAAAAATAGAGCATATAAGCAATGGTCGTTCATATGCTTTAGATAATGATGGTGAAATTAAGGAGATAATAAACAATGGTGAAATTATTTATTCTAACAGTTTCAGTAGTGTTTCAATGATTCAAAACCAAAATGGTCATATTGGCAAAATAATTAACAACGGCACACTTCAGACGGATGCACCTTTTACAAATTTTGGCAATATTGATTTTATTATCAATAATGGCATAATCAATGCTACAGGCACAAGCAATGAACTTGGATTTTTTTCTACTTTTATAAATGTATACGGTGAGCCAATTGATAATTTTTTTAATAGCAAAGAAGGAAAGATTAATCTTAAAAATATGAATTTTATTTCATATTCTGGAAAGATGGAATCTTTCGTTAATGAAGGCCAAATTGATATAGATTACTCAGAAATCACATCAATTAATGACGGTTCTTCAACGGCTATATCTTTTAGTGGTGCAAAAGAATTTTACAATAATGGTTCTATTAATGTAGTGACATCTAAAAATATAGATAATGAATTTGGTGTTATTAATATTGATAGCATTGCCACATTTACTAATGATATTAACGGCATCATCTCCATCGACAAAGGTATAGCAGTGTATGCTAGCGACATCACCACCTTCACTAACTCAGGCATTATCTCTACAAATGAAGGCGAAGCAGTAAAAATAAAAAACATTGATACCTTCACCAACACAGGCACCATTAAATCAGACAATGGCTATGCAATCACTGTTGCAGCTGGAGCAAACATTGATAATCAAGGAGTATTGCAAGGCAGTATTGTGGCTTTACACTTACACGGTGATGGATCTTCAAGCACTACACCTTTTACAACAGAATTTAGCAACACAGGAGAATTAAAATTCAGTGCAGATAAAAATACAGGAGAAGGAGCTCATTTAGGTATAGCAAGTTATGGTACCCTAAATGTCAATAAATATAAACTAAGTATCACTCAAAGTGCTGAAGATTTTAATAATGCAAATAACAATAACTATAACATAGATAATAATAAATTAAATGATTTAGATAATACAGATAAACAATCTCACATCATAGTCCTAGGTCCTGATGCTGCAGGCGGACACCCTGATGCAGGCTGGAGTAGCATTAATTTTAAAGAAGGCAGTGTGTTTTTAGATATGGACTCCATGATTAAACAAGAAAGTTCTTTTAGACTTAATACTGTATATGATAGTAATTCTTTAGTCTTAGCCAATCAAAAAGATAACACCACAAATAACTTTGGAAAACTAGAAGCTGTAGGCGGAGAAGTGAATAATGGCAAAGGAATAGGCAGTGTGGATTTTATCTATCTTGATAATAATATCTATAAAGCAGAATATATCAAAGGAGATAATGCAGCAAGCGCAGACTTAGAAAGTGATTATAATGCTAAATTTAAAATCACAGCCGATACTTTAAATTCTAAAAGCTATGTTGCAGCTCAAGCTAGCACCTTAAGTCATATCAGAAGAAATTATATGATAGCTAATGTCATAGATGAAGAGATAAAGAATTTCAATCAAGATTATAAAAGTTTCATAAAAACTTATTATGTAGATGATAATTATGATTTAGCAAATAACAATGGCTCTTTAAAAGGTGATGGCTATGGTTTAATCCTTGGTTTAAATAAAAGAATAGCAGAAGATAAAATCCTAGGTTTTTATATGGGTTATGAAGATTTGTCTTTGGATAATACAATGAATCGCTTAAATATAAAAGATAAAGCCTTTTATGGTGGAGTGAATTATTATTTATCTTTAATGCAAGGAGAAGATGGAGATTTGTTTGCTAAAACACAAGCAAGACTTTCTTATACAGATTCAAAAATGCAAAGAACTTTAATCAGCTCGCAAGATAATAGCAATTATGACACTTTAAGCTATGGTGTGGCTTTTAGTTTAGGCTATGAGAAGAAAATTAATAATTTTATCCTTACTCCAAAAATGAGTTTAGCTTATGATAGATTAAATATTGATTCTTTCACCCTAGGTAATGAAAGGTATTCTAAAAACAATATCAATCTTTATACACTATCTCCTGCTCTTGAAGCCAGATATGACTTTAATGATAAAATGTATATTGCTGCAAATTTAGGAGTCAATATTAATTTAGATGATACTTATAATTCTGATTTTATGATTGAAAATATAAGATATAGCGATAGCTATGTTTTAGATGATTTTTATTATTTTAACAAGATTGATTTGGGTCTTAGACTTAGCAATAATACCGATATAGCTTTAGGCTATAATGGCATTTATTCAAATAGACTCACCTCTCATTCTGCTATGTTTAATATGAGATGGTGGTTTTAAATAGAAAAATGATAAAACACTCCTTATTTTAAGGAGTGTTTGTAATTCATTTGTGTTTAATGCTTAAATGGTTTTATGGGAAAATATTGTTTTTACTCCACTAAAATTGGATTTGATTTTCAAATAATCTTTTTATAATCTTTCTTGCTTTTGCTTTTGAATTTTTCGCTTCAATCTACTGTTTTTCATCATTATTTTCTTTTTTTTAAATAATCAACCTTCTTCAAATCATTGTTTGCATTTTTTTTAAATTTTCTTCATTTCAATTTCCATCTTTCAGTCCCAACCAAAAATTCAAATCATTTCTTTGATTATTTCTTTAATCATTTCTTTAT
>NZ_RYYL01000008.1 GCF_004378855.1 Campylobacter sp. US33a | reverse complement strand
TAAAATTTATTGCGTGAGAAGTTCCGAGGTTCGCAATGGTGAGGGTTTGTCACCAAGCAACGCGAAGGATTGCTCAGCATGACAAAAAAAGCTTAGAATGACGCACCACGCAAGGGATTTCTTCGAGTTGTACTCTCAAAATGACGAAAAAAGAAGGTTTGGAATAACGGAAAGATTGCTTAAAACGACGAGTGAATGGAGTGTTTAGCGAAGCCAAGAGCCTTGCTCTCTTGGCGTGGATTTTGTTTAAGTATAGGTTAAGCAAGGCTTTCTTATAATTTTTTTGGTGAAAATTTATAGCTGTTTGATTAGCTCAAACAGCTCATTTACTATCTCTAGTAATTTTAAAATAATATCTAAAATCCTATTTATCATAGTAATTCCTTTCCCACCAAGAGAAATTAACCACTTAAACGGAGTAATTCCATCAAAGTTTTCTTAAAATTTATTGCGTGAGAAGTTCCGAGGTTCGCAATGGTGAGGGTTTGTCACCAAGCAACGCGAAGGATTGCTCAGAATGACGGTTAAAGTGTTTTAGGTAGAGATTCTTCGCCGTTAAGGCTCAGTATGACGGTATTTTGGTGCATTTGTGATAAAGTGTGCCATCTGGGCAACACAAAGGATTGCCCAGCATGACAAAAAGTGTGCTCCAAATCACTTCGGAGCGAGGCATTGATTCATAGCTTTAGCATTGTCACTTACTACGCAAAGCCTTTGTCTTTCTTCTCCTGCTGCTTCGTCGATTTCATTTTCTTCTTCTTCGTTTTCAAGCACTTGTGCATGATCAGTTACATCAGAGAACATTTTAGAGTCAATTTGTGGTGGCTCTGGTACTTCAGGTTGCTTATCTGGGAGATCTGGGATATCGCCACCTGGAATTTTACTTACATAGTCATAATCCCCTATTTTGCCACTTTCATCAGTGAATTTAAAGTGACCATTTGAATCTTTATCGGTTTTTACAAAAACACTAAGTATATAATCACTCTGACCTTTCATCACATCTTTGATGTAAGCATCTGCTTGATCTTTGATTTCATTATATTTGGTTTGATATTCTTCAAGTTGCTTCATCGCATCTTTGTATTTTTGTGAATTCTCATCACCAAAAATTCCAGAATCAATCAAAGCTTTAAAGTCATTATACATTTTGCCCCAGTATATGAGTTGACTTTCATAATCTTTATATTTTTCATAGTCTTTGAAATAATTTTCAATTTTATCTTCAAAACCGCCGGCACCAAAGATGAAAGTCCATAAAGCACCTTTATCAACATTTAACTGATGTGCTTTTTGGTTATAAGTTTTAAATTTCTCTCCACCTTTTGCTTTGATGGTTTCTCCAAGTCCTTGCCCTTTTGAATCATAGAAAGCCATCATAAAATCCATAGCCTGACGAATACTTTCAAAATTCACATCGGCAACCTGTAAAATACTTAAAAGTTTTACTATATCGCCCTTGATTGCTGCTTCATAAGCCTCAGCAAAATCATTTATATCTAAAGTATAGTAACCATCAGTGATTTTTTTCAAAATCTCTTCTAAGATTTTATTATCATAATCATTGCTTGAGAAACTATAAGCTTTATCTGTGTAAGAGATATTAGTAAAATTCTTATTGATTAAAGAACCCGCATTATCAGCTACTGCTTTTGGTGGAGCGATAGTTAAGCTATTACCTTTGCCAGTGTTAGTGATATTATTAGGATCGTTTGGAGTAAGATCGCTTACGCCAGATCCGCCACCGCTACCGCCATTGCCATTTTCATTACCATCAATGTCACCTGGTTGTTTGCTATTATCTACAAAACCACTTTCATCGCCCATATCTGCTTTATCATTGGCTAAACCCGTATCATAGTTGATATCATTATCAGTTGTAGCTGTAGTATCGCCCGCGTTATTTATAGTATCTTCGGAGTCACCAGTGATATCACCTATGTCTTTTGGCGGAGTAAGACTTGCAATCTCATCAACCCCACCATCGATTATTTTTGTGATACTATTATTCAAATTTTCAGGTTTTTTACCTTTCGTAGGATCAACTTTATCTGCAACAATATCATCTGAAGTTTTTGAAGTTGTCGGAGTATAATCATTTCCTATCTCACCTACACCAGTAGAACCTGTATAAGAGTTACCATCGCTAACACTAATATCACCTACATCGGCAACAGTGCTATCATTGTTAGCAGCTGAAGTTTTTTCATCTTCATAGTTGGTTTCTTTCTCTGTACCACTTGGTCCGCTCACATTTTCTTTTTCTGTTATGTCAGTCCACTTACCATCATTATTTTGATCTGCGATATTTATCACATCACTTGGCACAGCAATATCTGTTTTTCCTTCTGTATAAAAACCTAATTTTCCATATTTACCTCTAACTGCATTTTCCCACTGGTTGCCATTATCATTGTCGATTTGTCTTATCATCCTACTAGGGTAACCATTAGCACTCATAAATTTACCATCTATACCATCTCCATCATATCCATTAACTCTCCAAGTAGTATATATAGTGATATTGTAATTCTTAGAAGGCTTGCATTGTCCTTGATTAGGGTCACATTTTGCTAGTATACCATTAATCCACAAATCTCCTTCTTGTTGATATGCGCCAACAAAGAAAGAATCGATTGCATCATTGCGACTACCTTGATTACCATTTACTGATAAGCTTGCAACATGTAAATAAACATCATTAATTGTTAAATTTAACTTAAGCTTTTTAGACTCTGTTGTATCGCGTGAGTATTCTTTGGATGTTAAGGCTGAAGCCATAGACCATTGAGCTCCTGTGGCATAAGATTTAATATTTTTCATCGCAATATCATGGATTGTTACATCACCTCTCATGGTTCCTGCAAAACCTCCTGAATAGGCTCTATTTTTCTTATCTTTAGAAGTAGCACTAACTTCTACACCGTTTACATAAATATGATCTATCGTTGAACCCCCTTGAATTTGACCCACTATACCACCTACATAAATAGGTTGACCATTATCTTGTGTAGCTGTTACTTTTATACCGTTTATATCGATATTTTGAAATGTTGATCCATTGGTAGTTAATCCTACTATACCACCTACATAAACAGTTGAATTTCTGCTAAGTGTTGCATTTACACCTAAATTGCTCTTGAAATTAATATTTTCAAATCTAGCACCAGCATCCACCTTGCCTGCTAAAATTCCCGCATATTGGATAGTATTACCATTAAGATGCATCCAAGCACCTTCTATTGTAATATTTTTAAAGACAGAGCCTTTACCTGCATTAAGAATTAATCCTGCATACATATTACCATCGCCACTACCACTAAATTTAATCTGATCGGTGCCTATATTAAAGTTTTTTAGAGTATGGCCGTTACCATTTAGAGTTTGACTTTCAAAATTATGTATCAAACCATAAGTATTATTTCCAAGACCATCTTTTTTAGCTAAATTCGCCCAATTAAAATCAATATCATTAAGCAAAACATATTCATCATAAGAGTTGATACCTTTATTTCCTTCGTTAAACCATTGCACAAAATCATACCATTCTTGTGCATTATTTCTTGCATTAGTATCGGTTGCGATATTTAAATATTTTCTAGCTGAGCCTGTCATTTGAGGACCATTTCCACCCCAACCACTATCATTGCCTCTTAGAGCTGAGATATCCATAGAAGTCCAGCTTTTATTTTTACCGTTATTTTCTATAACTTTAGCAAAAACCGTGTTAGCAAGTATATAAGCGTGGTTAGTATCTTTGCTATTGTAACTTCCTACACTTACTTTTTCAGCTAAACCTCGACCATCTTTACTTGAGATAGTGGTACCACTTTTATTTACATTGCCGTCTTTTTTGAGAATTTGCACTTCATTACCTTGCAAGGTAACATTTGTAGCTTGAATTTTACCACCTTGTAAATAAATATTTCCAGTTCCTGCACCTGAAGATGCAACAAAATCATTTGTAATAATAGTCCCACCGCTCATTAAAATTTTACCTGGGGTAGACAAATCTACTCTTGCTGCTTTAATCTCTGCACCATTTGCAATATCAATCCAATTTGCATTAGCTTTGAAAAGATTAATTTCATTGGTGATTTTAAGTCCACCAAGAGAAATTTTACCTCCTTTATTTTCACTGGTTTTTGCCATAAGATCTAAATTTAGCGTGCCATTTGCTTTATTGAAAATAGTATCTTTAAAATCAATATTTAAAGTAGAATTATTTCTACTTCCAATATAAAAATTCGCTGTGCCACCATTTGTTGTAAATGTTGCACCATCAAAATTTATATCGCCAGTTGAATTAAAGTTGATATTTTGAGTGTTATTATTTGTAGTAAGCTGTGAAGTTTTAAAGTCAATTTCTTGACCTTCAAAAGTTAAAGTGCCACCATTAGCGCCATTTACCCAAAGACCTTTGCCACTATCTTTATTGTTTTCAAATTTTACATATTTAGTTGAAGCATTACCAAAAGCAAATTTACCACTGTTTAGAGTAAAAGTTGAATTGGTAAAGAGAATTTGTTCGGTAAAAATACCTGAACCATCAGTGCCATTATTTATAGTAAAGCTTGCTCCATTAAATTTAGTCAACTTAGCGTTTTCGGCTTTGAAGGTATTAGCTGTAATATTTGAACCATTTTTAAATTCTATCAAGTTTGCTAATTTTAAAATCATACTTGTAGTATAAATGCTCGAATTATCAACTATAAAATCATTTGCACCTACATTGTTTCCATCTGGATTTGAAATTTGGATAAGATCAAGCATGCTATCACTTGTTCCAAATTGTGATTGAGTAAATTTAATCTTACCATTGCTACCCGAACCCAAATCTTTAGTTGTTCTTAGCCATATTTTTGCCGTATCGCCTGATTTTTCAATATTCGCTTTGTTAAATTCTATCTCTTTACCGCCATCTATAGTAAGATTGCCACTTAATTTAATAGAAGCTTTAGCATTGTCATTTTGTGCTAAGAATTTGCTTAGAGCTTTGATAGTTGAATTCCCGCTTAGTATAAGTTGTGAATTTTTAAGATTGATTGCATCAGCATAAATACTTGCAGATTTATTTGAAGTAATACTTGAATTATTCAAGATGTCAATAACCGAACCTGTCTCATTATCAGCACCCAAAGTTAAACTTTCGTTTGCTTTAATGCTTGAATCTTCAATTTTTAGATAAGCCTTATCAAAACTTGCATCAGTGTTAAGTTTCAATGTATTACCTTCAATATTAGACTTATTACTAATATATAAATAAGATCCATCTAAAGTGATATCATTAGCTTTTACAGTTGAACCCTTAATGGTTAAATCATCCTTAGCCCCAAGATCAAGTTTATTGATACCACTTAAAAAGCCACCATCTTTGCCTGTATCTACCAAAATACCTTTAGCTACAGCTATAATGTTTTGAATATTATTAAAATTTGTACCTGTTGAAAATTCTATTTTATTTGCATCGCCGTTATAGCCTTTGAAATTTAATGTTGAACCAGCACCACTAAAATTTGTGCCAGTAAAGCGTTGATTTTGCGCATAGAAATTAACAGTATTTTTAAGATTTATAGTTGCATCTGTTGCTTTTAATTCACTAGCTGATTTAAGCGTAGAATTATCAAGTGTTGTAGTTGAACCCTCTTTGATATCAATGAGCTTTTGTGCATCAAGAGTTGATTTTGTAAAAGTATTTGCTCCTGCAATGGTAATATAATCAGCATTTGAAGTCATTGTATCAATAGTATTTCCGCCTTTAAAATTTGCGTGCTTAGTTTGCAATTTAAAGAATGAGCTTTGCGCCTCATTTGTGCTTGCAGAATGCTTAACATTTTCAAGCTCTATTGTGCCATTATCTGCTGTAGTTTTAAGAGTAATCTCAGCCGAACTTTGCCCTGAATCAAGTGCAAACTCGGTATCTTTAGCTGTAATTTTACTTGTAGCTTCGATATTAATCTTATTAGCATTTTCATTACCGTTTGAATTTTTGTGTTTAAATACCGCATTCTCTAAACTTACAACATTACTTGCCTTTAAATTTAAAGCAGAGGAACCCCCTAAAATCGCACTAAGACCATCCTTGCTGCCCTTAATGATAATATCTGTAGCATTTGCATTAAGGGTTGAGCCACCTAAAAGGGAGATTTGAGAATTTAAAGACTTAAAGGTTGCTGTTGCTAAATCAAGTTTTGAGCTCTTATCTACAACAAGTTTTGAACCACTAAATGATATATTTTGTGCTTCAATAGAATTTTCATTTCCACCATTAATGGTAAGAGTTGAAGACTCATTAACACTTAAATCCTTAATTGCTTCAATGCTAAGTTTATCACTTGTGCTTAGTGAACTTGAGGCAATAACTGTGTTGTTGCTTGATTTTAGACTTAAATTTTTAGTATCTATAGTAGCTTTATTGAGCTCTAAATCTTTACTTGAATTTAGGTTTACATTGTTAAAGCCAGATATTTTTGTATTATTTGTTAAACCTATATAACCACTTGCATCTGTGGTTTGGAAGGTAATAGTAGAATCTTTGGCTGTATTATTAAAAATAGTTCCACTTGCTAAAATACTTTTAGTTGCATTAAAACTTAAAGCACTTGTGCTATTTGCATTAATAGTTGCAGAACCAAATTTCAAATAATTACTTGCCATAAAAGTCGCACTTGAAGCATTAAAAGTAATAGTTCCACTCGCAAAATTCATATCTTTTGCATAAGCGTTAATTTGCTTATTAAATGTTCCACCTTTTAATACAAGCTCTTTAAGACTTGAGTTATTAGCAGTGCTACTTCCTGTATCTGTAATACCATTAATATCAGTTTTTACACTAAAAATTCCACCTGAAATTTCGACTAAATTATCAGAGAGAAGTTTTAAATTCCCCTCACCGCTAAAAGTTCCGCCTAAAATTTTAAGTGCATTTGCGCCTTGCAAAGTAGCATTTGTATTATTTGTGAGTTTAGCACTTCCACTTACTTGTAAAATATCAGTAGCTTTCAAAGTAGCATCTGAAAAGTCTTTAATTTCTCCACCGCTTATATCTATCCATTTAGCATTAGCCTCTAAGGTTTTTGCATCGCCATTGCCTTGTATAATTGCTCCTGAAATAGCAATTTTACCTTTATTTGTATCACTTGCATTTAATGTAAGTGCATTAGCTTTGATTGTACCTCCGCTTATATCGATGAGATTTGCTGCACTTAAATTTGCTGTGAGTAAATTTAAAATGCCATTTTTAATCACAATTTGATTAGACATATCAGCTGTTAAATTACCATTTATGGTTGGATTTTTATCTGTATCACCGATGTTAAGCTGTGCACCCTTAATAGCAATAGTGCTTGAGTTATCACCTATTGTTCCACCCAAAATATCAATAACCGTAGTGTTTTTATTTGCATCATCACCAAGATTAATATTTGTGCCCTTGAGAGTACCGCCACTTATTTTAATTAAATTCGCAGAAATTAAACTTAAAGTTTTAGCTTCCAAGCTTGCTGTACCTGAAATTTCTATCATACCATTATGCGTATCGTCTAATTTCTCTGTAGTAAATTTTAACTCTTCACTAGCTTTAAGTGTTCCACCACTTGCTTTGATATTTGTTGCATTAAAAGTAATGTTCTTGGCATTTACGCTACCACCTGTAATGTTGATTTGATTTGCGTTAGCACTTAAATCACCCTCATTTACACTCACACTTGCACCACTAAAATCAATCACTTTTGGCTTACTGCCATCGCTTAAACCACTTAAATTTAAACTTGAAGTTGCAACTTCTCCTGATTTTAAAGCAATGTGATTATCTGATTTGATATTTAAGGCGCTAATGCCTTCTTTTATCATTGCACCAGCAATTAAAACTTCTTTTGCACCAAGTAAATTTAAGGCTGCAATATTTTTAAATACCCCACCATTTAGGGCGATTTGATTACTTGCGATAAAATCCGCTGTTTTAAAATTTGAAATGGTTTTACTTCCACTTAAATTGATCTGCTTACCATCAATTGTAAGAGTACTTGAAACTTTACTTTCGCCGGTTATATCAGTGTTAGCTAGTTCAATAACTGTATTTTGTCCTGTTTTGCTAATATAAGAACCATCATCTTTTTTTTCAAAACCCGATAAGGTTACATTTTCACCAGTGATAGAACCTGTGATATTAATATAATTGTTTGAGAAAAGATTAACAACTGTACCTCTTATAGTTAAAGCACTTGGATCATCAAGCATTGCGATACCATTTTCGCCTATTAAAGTCAAAGTCTCGCCTGCACTTAAATTACCACCACCTAAGAAAAGTCCGCCTTTACCAGGTTGTCCATTAAGTCCTGTGCTAATAAGGGTTAAATTCCTACCCGCTTCGATATTGGCACCTTTTACTATATTTAATTGTGGTGCAGTGAGCTTGATATCATCAGTTGATTTTAGTGCAATACCAAGTTCAATAATTTGCCCTGAAACAAACTCAATAAATTTACCACCGTTATCAATTGTTCCGCCTGTTAATGAGATTTTTTCTCTACCTTCAAGGTAAAGATCAGGTGTTTTAATCGTTCCATTTTTAACATAAACTTGTTTTGCATAGCCTTTGATGCTTGTTTTAGCTCCAACTTCACCACCATTAAAAATGATTTGTTCTACACGCTCATTTGAATCCGCTTGTGTGTCGCCTATAGTAATAGTATCAGCGTTTACTTTCACATTATCTGCAAATTCTACAGTTCCTGTGGTTTTGCCATTCATTGAACCAAATGCGATGAAGTCAATATCTTTTGTGGCTGTAATCTCGCTTGTTCCGCCTAAGAAAATATAATTTTTAGTAATAAAATTAATATTTTGTGCGTCTATTTTACCGCTAGTAATTTCAACTCTTTTATCACCTGAAATTTCAAGATCGCCACTAATATTAAGGTTTGCTCCTGCGATTTTAACTAAATTTGCACCTAATAATTTCGCTGAAGTGGCCATAATATCTGCTTTAATTAAAGCAAGATTATGGCTAGCTTGTAAAGTTAAAGTGGTTACATCAATATTTGGAGTCACTTTACCATCTGCTTTACCAAGGATAAATTGCTTTACATTATTAGCCTTTAATTCACCCGTTTCAAACTCTCCACCCCAAATTTCGACATTTGCTTCATTGCCAGCAAATTCTATACTGCCTGATTTAGTACCACCTGCATTACCAGTTGAAATAGTTCCACCTTCGATACGAAGTAGATTGTCTTTGCCATTTTGGGTGAATTTGATAGAAGTAGCGGCGTTAATAATACCATTAATAATATGAGTGTAGCCACTATTTGTAAAGTCTATAGTAGCACCTTGTAATTGTGTTTTTGCACCATCGATCAAAATAGATTTAATCGCCTTTAAAACAAGTGCGGTAGTGGCATTTATATTCGCACTATCAGTGATATTGATATTTTGCGCATTTGTATCGCCTAGAGTGATATTATCGGCATTTAAAGCACCTTTAATATTAAGCTCATCAGTGTCGATTTTAATATCACCACTAGCTTTTAAACTTGAGCCATTATCCAAATTTAGCTCGCTGTTGCCACTATTTGCTTTTTCAACTATAGTTAAATCTCCACCTGTAGCTTCTAATTTTGCATTATCTTTAATGTTTAAAAGTCCACCAGTATTTAAAGTGATATTTGCAGCCTTAAATGCACCACCGCTAAATTCCATAGCCTTAGCTGTGATATCGGCATTACCTGTAGCTGTGAGTGTGCTAGTATTAATGCGTATCCACTGCGTAGCATCAAAGTCAAATTTTCCACTAGCGTTAATATTAGCATTTATAAGATTAATCTCACCAGCATTGACAATAAAATCTTTTACACTAAGCTCTTCTGTAAGAGTATAGTTGATTAATCCATTATTTGAACTTTGCAGGGTTAAACTTCCATCACTTCCAAAATCAAATATACCACCTTTTAAATCAATTTGCTTTTTACCATCTAAAGTAAAAGTGCCATTTTTTACATTAAATGTGCCATTATTAATTACGATTTTATTATCCGCTGTAAATTTTAAATTACCATTAGCATTAAATGTGCCACCATTTGTGTTGATTTGATTGGCTGTGAGTTCAAATTTATCGCCTGTATTTTCTAAAGTACCACCACTTATATCTATAATACCACCTTTTGTAATATCACTATTATTTGGTTTCGCATTTAATATGAGCTGATTGGCTTTTAGTGTACCAGCACTGATGTTGATCTTATTGAAAGTATTAAGTTTTAAAAGACCATTTAGAGCTTGCAAAGTAGCATTGCCTAAAATGTTAATGCTTTGTCCACCCCAAATACTAAAATCAGGGGAACTACCATTTTTAGTATCACCCGTAGCTGTAAATGTGCCGTTATTAATATTCACACGATTATTTGCACTTAAATCTATAGTTTTTGCATCAAGAGTTAAATTATTTTTATCTTTTTCACCTATATTAATCTCTTGCGCGTCGATATCGATAGTTCCATTGCTTGCTTTTAAATTTGCAGAACCTAAAATATCAATAACTTTACCAGTGCCATTTGCTTGATTATCAGCCTTTGCTTGTATGCTTAAAGTTCCACTTGTAGCTTCTAAACTAGCATCTTTTATAGAAATCCAGTTATTTGAGTTAAGATTTACACTTGCACCTTTTATACTTGTACTGTCACCTGAAATTTGAAGGCTACCAAGACCGTTTAGAGTGATATTTTTACTGCTTTCTAACTTACCACTTTCAATGATGAGCTGTTTTGTAGCATTAAAGGCAATATTATCTGTAGCAACTAAATTCATATTTTTAAAATTAATACCACCAGCATTACCACTGCCATTATAGCCATTTATAATAAAGCTTGTAACTTTCAATTCACCATTTCTTGAAATATCCACCAAGCCATCGCTTGAGAGTATGAATTTTGAAGTGTTGCCAAAAGTTCCACCACTAAATTCTATACCTGCTTTACCTTTGAAATTTAAATTTGCTACCGCATTAAAGTTTCCACCTTTAACACGAAGATTGTTTGTAGCATTTAGCGTTAGGGTGCTAGCTTTAAATTCTACGCCACTACCTGCGCTACCATCTTCTCCATTTTTGCTTATAATTTGTGAGGCATTAGCTGTGATGGTGCCACCATTTGCTTCAATAACACCACCTTGCAAATCAATAACACCTTTATCTGTAGAATTTGTTGTAGTTGTTAATTCTACACTTCCACCTTTTAAATTTCCACCGCTTATAGTGATAAGATTTGTAGCATAAAGTTTTAGAGCATCAGTGGCATTTAAAGTTCCGTTTTGTATATCAATATATTGCGTTCCACCATTTTGTGTACCAAAATTTAATTTTGTAGCGTTTAGAGTACCACCATTTAAAACGATACGCTTTGAGTTAAGATTCATTGTTGTGGCATTCCAGTTTGCACCGTTGTTGAAATTTAACTCATCTGCACCGCTGGTGTTTAGGTTACCTACATTATTAAGCGTTCCACCACTTATAGTGATTTCAACACCGCCGCCTTGACCATCACTTGCATCATTGTCAGTGTATTTATCATTTATACCTTTAATATTTAAGGTGTTTGCCTCTAGTGTACCTCCACTTATAGTCATCACATTATGAGTGATAAGATCCATAGTATTTGCTTTTAGCTTAGCTGTGCCTGATAGGGCAAAATTATTATAAGCTTCAAGATGTAAATTCTTGTTAGCTTGAAGTGTGCCTGATTTAAGTTCAATATAATAAGATTTAAAAGTTAAGTTTTCGCCTTTAATGGTTTCCCCATCTCCAAGACTTATGTCTATATTGCCACCATCACCTGTACCAATATCAATTTGTCCATCATCCATACCATCGCCAAAACCCTTCTTAAGTTCGACTTCTTTTTTGGCATAAAGATCAAGTTTTTTAGCACCAAATTTAGTGCCGTCGACTACAATTTTATGATTTGCATCAGCATTAATTGTGCCTTTTTGAACATTAATTGCACCACCTTTAAAATTAATCTGATCAGCTGTAATAACAATAGCTTCTTTGTTGCCATCAGTTTTATCACTAGTAACTGTTGTGCCATCAAAGTCTATTGTTCCACCTTTATTACCACTAATCTTACCTATAGAAGAAAAATTTAAAAATCCACCTTTGATATTTCCACCTTTTAAATGGATATAATTATCCGAGATGAAATCAGCATTTATACTTCCTGTAATAGTTCCACCTGTTATTTCTATAAGTCCTTTGTTTCCATCTTTTGCAGTGAAATCCAAATCATTACTTGTTACACTACCATTTTTCATATAAATTTGTTTGGCTGTGAAAGTTAAAGTATTAGTGCCTTTTATCGTTGGTTGGTTTGTGCTATCGCCAACAGTGATTTTATCTGCATCGGCAGTGAAAGCATTGTTTGCGCTAAATGAACCTTTTGTAATATTTAGAGTTAAAACTCCACCATTGATTTTATCTATATCAATATTTTTTGCTGTGATTGTACCACCACTTAAATCAATAAGATTTTTACCGAGTAGTTTTAGAGTACCCGAGTTATTAAAAGTTCCACCGCTGATATTAAGATATTTATCTGCACTTAAAGTTACATTTGTGGCATTGATATTACCACCTTTAATTAAGAGTTGATTGTCTGTAGTGGTGAAATTTACATTACCAACACTATTTTCTATAGTACCGGAATTATAAGTGATTTGTTTAGCGTTGGCATTTAATATATTAATGTTTCTAAAAGTGTTATTTGTAAATTCTATGGCATTTGCCGCTATAAAATCAAGTTTTGCAACATCACGGTATTTTTGCGAAAAAGTCGAGTCCTTTAAGCTTATATCCCCATCGCTTTTAAACCGAGCTGGGTTTGTTCTATCCATGAAAACAAAATGCGATTTATTGACCCCAATGTATTTATTAGAATAAGCATCAAATTTCCAATAAGCTCTAAGATTTGCATTGTTAAAATTGAGAGCATTGCTTGCTTTAAAAACCATATTATCAGCTGATAATTTTGTACCTTGATTTAGATTGATATCATTAGCTTGCAATTCTAAGTTTTTAAGAGTTGTATCAGTATTACCACTAACATCGTAATTTGGTGTAGTAGTGCTTTCTATATTGATAATACCACCTTTTCCACCACTACCCTTAGAAAGCATTTTTAAGGTTTTTCCAGCAATATTTAATACCGTATCTTTGATATCGATTTTATTTGTAGCTTGTAAGTCGATATCAAGACTATTAAAAGTTACACCATTAAAAGCGATTTGGTTTGTGGCGTCTATGTCAACTTTAGCCTGATTTGTACCAGTAATAGTAGTGTCTTTATTGCCTTTTTTATTAAGCTCTACTTGATAAGCATCAATATCTAGAGTGCCACTTAAATTTAAAGTCGCACCTTCTAGCTCGACTACAGATTGGTTTCCTGTGCCTTTTAAAGTAATGTTTGTAGCGTTTGTTAAAGTAGTATCTTCGAGCTTAATCCAATTTGATGATAAACTTTGATTAGCAGCACTAATAGTGCCACCGTTTAGATTTATAGCGTCTGTGGCTGTTAAATTTATAGTGTTGGCTGTGATATTAGCTGAACCTTGTATATTGTCCGCGTTAAATGTTAAGGTAAAATTTACATTGATATCTGATTTTTTAGAAAGGTTGATTTGTCCTTTTTGCGAATTTATACCTGCTTTAGCATTTAAATTTGTAGTATTTATCACACCGCCTGTGAATTGTATTAAAGTAGAGGCTGTGAAGTTGATATTTTTGGTATCGATTTTACCATCTTCTACATTTATAGCATTAGCTTCTACTTTTAAGCCAGCAGCTGCATTTACCCCACCTGCAAAAACGATTTTATCACCTACAAGAGCAAGTTCACTTACTTTAATATCTGCACCCTTTTGGATATCAATATTACCTGCAATGCTTGGCTCAAAAACGGGAGAAAATTCACCAGTTTGCATAAATTTTTGCATTTGGACATCGTTTAAAGCCTTAGTTGAAACAGCGAATTTATTTGCGTTAATACTGGCACCGCTACCAATAATGGTGCCATTTGGATTAACTAAAAAGATATTATTGGTCCCACCATTTAGCTTTCCAAAAAGCTTGGATGAATTTTTGCTATAATCAAGATTGAGATAATAATGTCCATCGGTGGTAAAATTTACAGTTTCACCTGCACCAATATTAAAACCACCACCCCAAGCGATTACATGCTTACCTCCGCTTGTAGTTCCAGTAATATTCATATTATTACCATTTTGACTAATATTACCATGCGAACCATTAACGAAAGAGCCACCTGATGGAAGTGCCAAAGCAGAATTAAAAAGCATAGAGCTAACAACAAAGCTTAAAGTAAGATGTTTTCCCAAACTTAAATCACGCATAAAGAGATCCTTTCATTTTCAAAAATCCAAGACCCCCCCCCATAACCGTTAATAAGATATTAACTTAATGAGAGAGAGCGTCATAAAGTATTAAAAAAGTAACATTTTAAGTTAACTATTTTTTTACTTTTAACTTACTTGATTATAAATCTTAAATACTTAAAAACAATTAAAAGCTTATTTACTTTATTAAAAATAAAATCTTATTAAATGAAGGAATTTTGGGATTTATTGGATTTATCATACATTAAATAATACAAAATAAATTTAAAATATTTTATATTTTTTGCGTTTTTTTTGGTAAATATTGTTTTATTTTGCTGGGTTTTTTGTGAATTTTTATTTAAGAAATCAAATTTTTTATTTGTTTTTGTTTAATTAAGAAATGTTTAATGTGGTTTTTTGGTAGAAATTTTTTGCTGATGCTCAGAATGACGGTTTTAAGTGAGTTGGAGTAGAAGTCCTTCGCGGTGCTCAGAATGACGAAAAAAGAAGGTTTGCTTAAAACGACGAGCGAATGGGGTTTAGTAAATCCAAGAGCCTTGCACTCTTGGCGTGGATTTTGTTTAAGTATAGGTTAAACAAGGCTTTCTTATAATTTTTTTGGTATTTTAAGAGAGCTGGTTAAGCAATTTAATCAGCTCGTTTATTACTTCTAATAATATTAAAATTACATTTAAAATCTTTTCTATCATTAGTAGCACCTTTCCCACCAAGAGAAATTAATCACTTAAACGAAGTAATTCCATCAAAGTTTTCTTAAAATTTATTGCGTGAGAAGTTCCGAGGTTCGCAATGGTGAGGGTTTGTCACCAAGCAACGCGAAGGATTGCTCAGTATGGCAATGTGGGTGCTTCAAATCACTGTAGGTTTATCGCCTAAGCAACACACCTAATAGCAATTATAAGACTTAGTGCTATAAAATAGCAGGATAAAAAGGATAATGGGTTTTTGCGTGGGGTTTTTAGTGAAGTATACCCCCCCCCTTTTTTTTTTAAATCGGCTTAAATCTAGAGATTTTTAAAATCAATCAATCGTCAATAAAAAATTATCAATCAATCTTGTCTTGCCGATATAAACCGCAATAGCGCCTAAAACTTGGGTATTTGCCTTTATATTATCTAAGATTTGCATAGAATTTGCATCGACGATTTTTACATAATCAATTTTTGCCAAAGGCTCTTTGTTAAGCTCTTCTTTCATAGCTTTAATGATATTTTGAGTGCATTTTTCGCCTTCTTTAACGCATTTTTCACCCAAAAAAATCGCACGACTTAAGCATCTTGCCGCCACTCTTTCTTCCTCATTTAAATAAGTATTTCTCGAGCTTTTAGCTAAGCCATCTTCTTCGCGAATGATAGGACAAATTTCAAGCTCTAAATTCATATTTAAATCCTTAACCATACGCTTTACCACCATACACTGTTGCGCATCTTTTTGGCCAAAATAAGCCTTGTTTGGACTAATGAGATTAAAAAATTTAGTCAAAACCGTGCAAACTCCCCTAAAATGCCCTTCCCTACTTAAACCGCAAAGCTCATTAGTCAGTCTTGTTAAATCCACAAAAGTGCAAAATTCTTCATCATAAAAATCTTCAACCCTAGGCGTAAAAATCACATCCACACCCAAACTTTCGCAAAGCTTAGCATCGCGCTTTAAATCCCTTGGATAGCTTGCTAAATCTTCGTTTTTGCCAAATTGTATAGGATTGACAAAAATGCTTACCACAACCTTATCATTGCTTGCTTTTGCAGCTTTAATCAAACTGGCATGTCCTTCGTGCAAATATCCCATTGTTGGCACATAACCTATGCTTAAATTTTGTTTTTTATAATCTTGAGTGATTTTTTTGATTTCATCTAAATTTTCAATGATTTGCATATTTTTTCCTTAATACAATTTTTCTATGAGTTCATCATCTATACTGAAACTATGTTCTAGGCTCGGGAATTTTTCTTCTTTAACTTCTTTAATATAAGAGTTTATACCTTGTTTTAACACTTCTTTTGTATTGGCAAAATGCTTGACAAATTTCGGTTTAAATTCATCATTTAAACCAAGTAAATCATGATAAACCAAAACCTGTCCATCGCAATATTTGCCAGCACCTATGCCGATGGTTGGAATTTCAAGTTTTTTAGTGATGAGTTGGGCAAGTTTTTCGGGCACGCATTCTAAAACAAGCATCACTGCACCCGCATCTTGTACGGCTTTTGCATCATCGATAAGCTTTTTAGCTGCCTCCAAAGATTTACCTTGCACTCTATATCCACCCAAGGTGTGCAAAGACTGAGGCGTAAGCCCCAAATGCGCCACAACAGGAATGGAAGCTTTACTGATAGCACTAATATGCTCACAAAAATCGGCTCCTTCTAATTTCACCGCATTTGCACCCCCTTCCTTAACTAAACGACCGGCATTTACAAGTGCATCATAAACACTGCTTTGATAAGACATAAAAGGCATATCCGTTAAAACAAAGGCGTTTTTTGCCCCACGAGCAACTGCAGCTGAGCAAAAAAGCATATCTTGCATACTCACACTTAAAGTATCTTTATAACCCAAAACCACCATTCCCAAAGAATCTCCTACTAAAATCACATTAACCCCAGCCTCATCAGCAAGTTTTGCACTAAAATAATCATAAGCGGTTAGCATGATGATTTTGTCTTGATTTTTCTTTTGATCTTGTAGGGTGAGTATGGTATTTTTCATTTTTTTCCTTTATCTAAAAAATTTAAAAATCTAATTATAAAACCAAAACTTGAAAAAGAAATAAAAAATTTATGTTAAGATTTTGTAGCAAGATTAAAAGTAAAAAAGGAATGAGAATGGATTTTGACACAGCGATAAAAACAAGACACGCTTGTAAAATTTTCAAAGACACCAAAATAAATCAAAAAGACTTAGAAGTCATACTTAATGCTGGAATTTTAAGCCCTAGCTCCCATGGTTTTGAGCCTTGGAAATTCTTAGTTTTATCTAAAAAAGAAGACAATATTTTACTAAGTCAAGCTTGCTATAATCAAGAAAATGTCGCCACAGCAAGTCATAATATCATTTTACTAGCAAGAAGCGATCTTAAGTCAAAAGATGAATTTGCCAAAAAGCAAGTAAGAAGATTTTGCAAAGATGAGGAGCATTTTAAGAAAGTGTTACAAATTTATACTCACAAAACAGATAAAATGAATGATAAAGAACTTTTTCATTATGCTCAACTTCAATGCTATCTAGCTTTAATGCAAATGAGTTTAGCGGCGATGAATTTAGGTATTGATTCTTGTATGATAGGAGGATATGAGAAAGAAGAAGTTGAAAAAATTTTTAATATCAAAAAGCCTTTTGAATGTGCAGTAATTTTAGCTTTAGGCTACAAAAAAGACGAGCCAAAATATAAAAAACAAAGATTAGATTTTAAGGAAGTGGTGCAATACTTATGAAAAATTTAGAACTATTTGAAAAAAGATTTTCGTGTAGAAATTTTAAAAACGAAAAAATCAAAAACGAGGATTTAAACTTTATACTTAAGGCCGGTGTGATGAGTCCTAGTTCTTTAGGGCTTGAGCCTTGGAGATTTTTAGTGGTGCAAGATGAAAAATCAAAAGAAGAAATCGCAAAAATTGCTAACAATCAAAACCATGTAAAAGAAGCAAGCGCTATCATCGCTATCGTTTCAAGGCTTGATTTTACAGAGTATTTTGAAGATAAATTAAAAGCAAGAAATTTAAGCAAAGAAGAATTAGAAAAAAGACTAAAAACCTATAGTCCTTTTTTGCAAAATATGAATGAAAATCAAAAACTAGCTTACGCAAGAGAACAAGCTTTTATCGCACTTGGCTCCATGCTTTATGCGGCAACCTTGCTAGATATTGGCACTTGCACTATAGGCGGCTTTGATAAAAATGCTTTAGATACATATTTTAAATTAGATATCAAAAAAGAACAAAGCACAGTTTTAATCGCTTTAGGATATAAAAAAGACAGTCAAATCCCTAAAAAAGCAAGATTTTCTTTTGATGAAGTGGTAAAATTTTTATAAAAACTCACATGATTTTTAATGTTAAATAAGGAATTTTGAGCCGTTATTATCATTTAAATATCTATTATTCTAAATTATCACTGATATATTGATTCTAAGTGAAGCAAAACACAACGAAGAATCCCTATGCCTAGTATCGATTTGGAGTTATTGCCAATCTGTTATTCTAAATAATAGCGAAGAATCTTCTATTCTTCTAATGGAATTATCTGTATTTTAGATAATTAGAGTTTTTAAAACAGAGATCATTTATCTATAGACTCAAGGTGACAAAAAAGTATTCTGAAATGTTCTTATCTTCAGCATAATAAAAGCAATAAATTTTTAAAATTGATTTTAGTCATTTTTTTATAAAGATTTTTTTGCTAATTTTTCAAAAAAATAAAAAAGGATATACAAATGAAATACGAAACCATCGATGCTCAAAGCATAGCAAAACTTATGCATAACTTTTATGAAAAAATAAGATATGACGAAAATTTAGGACCAATTTTCAACAAAGCCATAGGAGAAAGCAATGAAGAATGGCAAGAACATAAAGAAAAAATTGGAAATTTTTGGCAAGGAATGTTGCTTGGAGAAGGAAATTACAACGGACAACCTTTAAAAGCACATATGGATTTAGCACCTTTTCCACAAGAATTCTTTGATATATGGCTTAACTTATTTGAAAAAAGTCTTAATGAGCTTTATAATGAAGAGATGTCGGAAGTGATACTCACAAGAGCTAAAATGATAGCTAGAAATTTTAAAAATGTTTTGTATGGACGCTAAGCTTTTTCACCCTTGCAAAGTCCTGCTTCTATCAAAAAGCAAGATGGAGCGTAATTGCTTTTTTTGATCTTATCATACTTAGCATAGCTTAGATACAAGGTATTTTTCGCACGCGTTACGGCTACATAAAAAAGTCTGCGCTCTTCTTCTAAGCTGCCACCCATGGACATTAATTTTTGATTAGGAAAACGTCCGTGAGCTAGATCAATCACAAAAACCAAATCAAACTCCAAGCCTTTACTTGCGTGTATGCTTAGCAAATTCACGCCTTTTCCACTACTCATTTCGCTAGAACCTAGAGTGAGAAAATTAAAATATTTATAAATATCAGAATAATTTTTTGTTAATTCTTTTAAAACAACCATTTTGGAATTAATCTTTTCTAAAGCCTCGCTTTTTTTAAGCAAATCAACATGGCCTGATTTGTTTGTCGCCCTTTTAGTGGCTAAAATATCACAAATTTCAGCAAAAAGTTCGTGATTTAAAACCAAATTTACAAGTTCGCTAGAACCACGACAACCCAAAGCTTTTTGTATATAAAAATACATTTTTTCTAAATTTTTGGCACAGCTTTCATTGATTTTTGGTAAAGCCAATATGGGATGAGAATTGAAATTTGACTCCAAAGAAAAACGATCGGAGTTTGCTAAATCTTCTAAATCATCAAAAAGCCCTAATTGATAGCTTCTTTTGGCACTTTTTTTGATATTCACGCTTAAATTTGGCTCCAAAAATCCTTTTTTTAAAGATCCTTCACCAAGTTTTAATAAAGCATCAAAAATGTCTTTAGCCAGCACCCCACCCACACCCTTGCAATAACTCAAAATGTGTATAAAAGCCATAACATCTTTAGGATTTAAAACTATAGCAAGTAAGGCACAAAATGCTTTAACCTCCGAGCTTTCAAAAAAACTCCCACTGCCTTTTCTAAGACTTGCAATACCTTGTTCCCTTAAGGCAACTTCGATGCCATCAGCACTTGAGTTATTACGAAAAATCACTGCAATATCTTCTAACTTTACCCCGCTAGTTAAAATGATTTTAGCTATATTTTGATACTGATCAAAAAGTTCATTAAAAGTCAACAAAACCGGTGCTTTAAACTCGCCTGTTCTTGTGACTATAAGTTCTTTAGGATAAAGCCTTTCGTTATTTAAAATAACTTTGTTAGCAAGAGCGAGTATGCTTTTAGAGGAACGGTAGTTTTTATTAAGCGTAAAAATTTTAGCGTCCAAAAATCTATCTTTAAAACCACCAATAATTCCAATATCTGCACCATTAAAAGCATAAATACTTTGATCATAATCACCCACGCAAAATAAACTTTTACTTTTAAAAGCATCGATTAATGAACCTTGTAAAGTATTTGTGTCTTGATACTCATCGACTAAAATTTCTTCAAAATCGTATTTTTTGGTTTTTAAAAGTTCTTTAAGCTTGATAAGTAAATCATTAAAATCGACATAATTAAAACGCTTTTTTTCCTCTTCGTATTCTTTTAAAATATCTTCATAAATTTCAGCATAAATACTTTGCTCTCCGTAATTTTTAATAAACCAATCTACAAAATCTTCATCTTTGCTTTTATTTTGAAATAAAGAGTAAATATCATATAAA
Source organism: Campylobacter sp. US33a (assembly GCF_004378855.1). Taxonomy (GTDB): domain Bacteria; phylum Campylobacterota; class Campylobacteria; order Campylobacterales; family Campylobacteraceae; genus Campylobacter_D. The sequence continues at coordinate 94,115 of NZ_RYYL01000008.1, read as the reverse complement.
TAACTTGGCATATAAGGCTTAAGATCGCTTAAATGATGGAAAGTTCTTTTTTCAAATACGCTTTTTAATAAAGTTTTTAGCTCACTAGCTTGTTTTAACATGATATTATGATCGGCTTCCTTAAGCAAGGTATAAGCGGTACTATGAAAAGTTCCTGCAATGATTTTTGAAGTGATATTTTTGGCAAAATGGCGATTAAGCCTTGAAATCATTTCTTTACTTGCTTTGTTGGTAAAGGTTAAAAGCATAATTTTTTCAGGACTTATGCCTTGATTTAAAAGATAGGCTATGCGAGCAACGATAGTAGAAGTTTTACCTGTTCCTGCACTTGCTATGATTAAATTATGTCCAAAAGGAGCTTTAACGGCATTTAGTTGTTCTTCATTAAGTCTTGAAAGTGGCATCATTTTCCTTAAAAAAATGCAAATTATAAAAAAAAATTACTTAAAAATTATAAATTTGGCTAAAATACAAAAATTATTTTTTGTTTAAGGATTGTTTATGTCAGCAAAAAGCTTTATTGTTGTATTGTTTTTGATGATAGTTTCTGGATTTTGCGGAGCTTTTCTTTGCTATTTATTCTTAAATTTAGATCGTTTTTATGAAAACAATAGCGAAGTGAATGTAGTAGAATACAATTTACCTTTAGATGATGAGAATATCAGCATGGATGAAAAAAGTCAAAATTTTGAAAAAGAAGAACAAAACCTTACAAATACTCCATTAGAACTAAACAATACTTTACAAACAAGCACTCAAAGCATTTTTGAAAGCAAAGAAAAACAAAGAAGTCAAATTGCCAACGCACACGATGAAGATATACTTGAAAATCCACAAATTCCACAAGAGCATTTTATCAGTGATATGCCACCTACGATTTTAATCCCAAAAGAAAGTGAGTCACAAAAAACAAAACCTCAAACAACAAAAAACAAAAAAGAAACTAAAGAAAACACCAAAGCAAAACAAAGTGCATCAAAAAACAAAAAAGATCGCCTTGTTAAAGAACTTAGCAATAAAAACTTTCAAATTTATATTAAAAATGGCGAAGAATTAAGTGATTATCGCCTAGAGCTTCTAAAAGATATGTTTAAACCTTTATATGAAAACATTAAAGATGCAAAGATTAAAATTCTCATTACTCTATTTGATAATAATAACATGTCTTTAAAATTGCAAAATTTAAGTCTGAAAAATAAAAAAAATAAAAATCCCCAAGATTATATCAATCTCACCAAAAAATCGATTAACTTCCATTATCAAGCCAATGAAATAGATAATTTTAGCAATAAAAATTCTTTAATAGATTTTATTGAAAATTATAAAAATAACTCCCTAATTAAACTCGTAAAAATCAAAGCCTATTCTGATGGAAAAGGTAGCGATTTTGCAAACTATATGCTGGGTTTAAAAAGGGGTACATATTTAGCTCATTTTTTCTTAAATTTTAGTGAAGAGATAGAGATTGTATCTTTTGGAAAAGAAAATTATCCTAAAAATGCTAGAAATTCAGAAGAGCAAAGATATCAATACCGAAAAGTTGAGATCAGTTTTTAATCTTAACTTTTTAAATACTTCTTTAGCAAAATTTAGCTAAGCTTATGCCATTTTATTTTCAAGGCAAAATTATGTATGATAAAAATTTAGAAAAAGAATACTATAAAATATGCGAAGATCGTGGATATTTTGAAATAGATGGTAATAAAAAAATTCAAGAAAAAGATAAATATTTTTGTATTATGATGCCGCCTCCTAATGTCACAGGAGTATTACACATAGGGCATGCACTTACTTGCACCCTACAAGATATTACTACGCGTTATAAAAGAATGGATGGCTACAAAACCCTTTATCAACCAGGACTAGATCATGCAGGAATTGCTACTCAAAATGTAGTAGAAAAACAACTCCTAGCCCAAGGTATAAAAAAAGAAGAACTTGGAAGAGAAAATTTTATAAAAAAAGTTTGGGAATGGAAAGAACAAAGCGGTGGTACCATAGTAAAACAAATGAGAATTTTAGGAATAACTCCAGCTTGGAGTCGTTTGCGTTTTACTATGGATGAAGGACTTGTAAATGCCGTAAAAAAAGCATTTGTTGATCTTTATGATAAAAAACTTATAGTGCGTGATAATTATATGATTAATTGGTGCACACATGATGGAGCTTTAAGCGATATAGAAGTTGAACACAAAGAAAATCAAGGCAAGCTTTATCATCTAAAATATTTCTTAGAAAACAAAAAAGACTATGTAGTAGTAGCCACAACAAGACCTGAAACTTATTTTGGAGATACCGCGGTAATGGTAAATCCAAACGATGAAAGATATAAGCATCTAATAGGCAAAGAAGTAATTTTACCCCTAGTAGAAAGAAAAATCAAAATCATAGCCGATGAGCATGTAGATATGGAATTTGGAACAGGCTTTGTTAAGGTAACCCCTGCACATGATACAAACGACTATGAAGTAGGCTTAAGACATGGGCTTGAATTTATCACTGTCTTTGATGAAAAAGGTATTTTAAATCATCACTGCTTAGAATTTGAAGGTTTAGAAAGATTAGAAGCAAGAGAAAAAATCATTTCTAAATTAAATGAGCTTGGCTTTGTAGAAAAGATAGAAGATTATACCAATCAAATAGGATATTGCTATCGTTGCAAAAATGTCGTAGAGCCTTATATCTCCAAACAATGGTTTGTTAAAAGCGAAATTGCAAAAGAAAGCATAGAAAAGGTAAATCTTGGCGGAAGCAAGTTTTACCCAGCTCACTGGATAAATAGCTTTAATGCTTGGATGAGAGATTTAAAAGATTGGTGTATTTCAAGACAACTTTGGTGGGGTCATCAAATACCTGTATATTACTGCGAATGCGGCAACGAATGGGCAAGCGAAGAAAATCCAAGTCAATGTCCAAAATGTCAAAGCAAAAATTTCAAACAAGATCCTGATGTGCTTGATACTTGGTTTTCTTCAGGTCTTTGGGCTATGAGTACTTTAGGTTGGGGCAATAAAAACTGGGGCAAAGAAAAACTTTGGAATGAAGATGATTTAAAAAATTTCTATCCAAATTCTTTATTGATAACCGGTTTTGATATTTTATTCTTTTGGGTTGCTAGAATGATGTTTCAAAGCACTAATGCCTTAAATGAATTACCTTTTAAAGATATTTATTTACACGCCCTTGTAAAAGATGAACAAGGTAGAAAAATGAGCAAAAGCTTAGGAAATGTAATAGATCCTACTCAAAGCGTCGAAGAATACAGCGCAGATATTTTGCGTTTTACTCTTGCGCTTTTAGCTATCCAAGGTAGAGATATAAAATTAAGCAACGATAAATTATTACAAGTTAGAAATTTCACCAACAAGCTTTATAATGCAAGTAAATTTTTACTTTTAAATGAGGAAAAATTTGAAGATTTGCAAAACATAGAAATCAAATCAAATCTAGCAAAATACATATATTCTCGTTTTGAACTTTGTGTAAAAGAAACAAGAGAAAATTTAGACAATTATCGTTTTAATGATGCTGCGAACACGCTTTATAGATTTTTTTGGGATGAATTTTGCGATTGGGGTATAGAACTTAGTAAAGCAGAAAAATCAAGCATAAAAGAACTTGGAAGTATATTTAAAGAAGCTTTAAAACTTTTAAATCCTTTTATGCCTTTTATAAGCGAGTATTTATATCATGAGCTTAGCAAAACTTCTTTACAAACTCATGAGTCCATTATGATTTCACGATATCCTAAATTTAATTTTAGAGATGAAAAAATCGAAAAATTATTTAGTATCATCATAGAAAGTATAGTTTCTTTGCGTCGTGCAAAAAGCTTAGTGGATCTAGGAAATTCAAAAATTCAAAAGGCTTGCATCAAGCTTAACGATATAAATTTAGAAAGCGAGCTAAAAACTCATATTAATTTCATACAAACCCTAGCCAAATGTGAAAATGTAGAATTCATACAAGAAAAATTAGAAAAATCAATCTGCGATGTAAGCGAAAATTTAGAAGTATTTATCCCTACACAAGACTTGGATTTAAGTGCAGTTTTAGCAAGATTAAACAATCAAAAAACAAAACTAGAAAAAGAATTTAATAAATTAAATTCTATGTTAAGTAATGAAAAATTTGTCGCAAATGCGCCAAGTGAAGTGGTAGAACAAAACAAAAATCAGCTTTTAAATATCAAAACACAATTAGATAAAATTTGCGAAGAGCTTTCAAATTTAGGAGCATAAAAGTGATAAAGATTGCAAATTTAAAAAAATATTATGGCAAAGAACTTGTTATCAATGATGTTTCTTTACAAATTCAAAAAGGCGAAATTTATGCCATAGTAGGACATAGTGGTGCTGGAAAATCCACTCTTTTAAGGTGTATCAACGGGCTTGAAGATTATCAAGAAGGCAGTTTAAAGGTGCTTGATAAAGAGATTAAAGAACTCAGGCAAAAAAAGCCCAAAGAACTTAGAATACTAAGAAAAGACATAGGAATGATTTTTCAAAATTTCGCACTCATGAATAGAAAAAGTGTTTTTGAAAATGTCGCAATGCCTTTAAAAACTCACTACACTCAAAGTAAGGTTTATTCGCAACTTTTCAAAAAAGATTATATGAGCCAAAATGATATTGCTAAAAGGGTGAATGAGCTTTTAAATATCGTAGGACTTTCTCATAAAAGCAAGGCTTATCCAGCTGAACTGAGTGGGGGACAAAAACAACGCGTTGCTATTGCTAGAGCATTAGCATTAAATCCAAAAATTCTACTTAGCGATGAAGCCACTTCAGCCCTTGATCCTAATACAACAAAAAATATCTTAGAACTCATTGCAAAAATCAATGCTGAATTCGGAATAACCGTTGTTTTGGTTACCCATGAAATGGAAGTAGTTAAAGACATTGCTTCTAAAGCACTTTTATTAGAACAAGGCAAAATCATAGGAAATGGTGCAATTGATGAATTATTTTTAAAGCCTAATGAAAAAATGAAAGAATTTTTAGGAGAAAGTGACTTTTTGCCAGATCATGGACTAAATATCAAACTATATTTTCCAAAAGAAGTAGCACAAAATAGTGTAATTACTCATATGGCAAGAACCTTGGATATCGATTTTAACATTGTTTGGGGTAAAATAGAAAAATTAAACGGCATTGCTTTGGGAAATTTAGTCATTAATATAGATGCCAAAGATAAAGAAAAAGTTTTAGCCTACATAGAAAAAAGTGGCGTATTATGGGAGATTGTTTGATGCAAAATTTAATTTATAATTTCGAAAATATCATCATACCTGCACTTTGGGAAACTTTATATATGAGTCTTGTTTCGACTTTTTTGGGGTTTTTATTTGCCATTATTCCTGGAATTTTACTTGCCATTTGGGATAAAGAAGGATTGTGTGAGAATAAAAGTGCTTATAATATTTTAGATTTTTTTGTCAATATCTTGCGTTCTTTTCCTTTTATCATTTTAATCATCATTTTAATGCCTCTAACACAAATCATCGCTGGCACAAGCATAGGAACAAGTGCTATGATAGTGCCTCTAACCATAGGTATTGCACCCTATTTAGCTAAAATGCTCGAAAATTCTTTTAAAGAAGTCGATAAAGGCATTATCGAAGCGGCAAAGTCTTATGGAGCAAGTAATTTACAAATCATCTTTAAAGTCATTTTTACCGAGGCTTTACCAAGTATGATTAATGGACTTACTTTAACTCTTATTGTCATCATTGGTTTTTCTGCTATGGCTGGAACTGTTGGTGGAGGTGGACTTGGTGATGTTGCGATTCGCTATGGTTATGAAAGATTTAGAACAGATATTATGATACAAACTAGCGTGGTTTTGATTTTACTCGTACAATTTGTCCAAATGAGCGGCAATGCTTTATATAAAATAAGCAAAAAATAATTCAGTGTAAAAATATCTTAATTTAATTTATAATTAAGATATTTTTTTGTAGCATTTTAAATCTTTAATTTTAATTTAATGAAAGGTATATCATGATGTCTCAGATGCGTTAGTATCTGACTATCTTAAATTTCTATTTAAATAGTCAGAGCGATTTTAGAGTAAAGCAAGCACAAAAATGACTATTTGAAAGGAAAATACAATGAATATCTTAAAAACACTCACTGCGGCTTTAGTTTTAAGCACAAGCTTATTTGCAGCTGAAAAAATCATAGTTGGAGCTACTCCAGTTCCTCATGCTGAAATTTTAGAACAAACCAAAGATCTACTTGCTAAAGAGGGTTATGAGTTGGAAATCAAAGAATTCAACGACTATGTTTTGCCAAATTTAAGCACAGATAATGGTGAATTAGATGCGAATTTCTTCCAGCATCAACCTTATTTAGATGAATTTAATGCCAATAAAGGCACGAAATTAATTAGTGTTGCAAAGGTGCATATCGAGCCTATGGCGGTTTATTCTAAAAAATATAAAAATTTAAATGACTTAAAGGAAGGAGCGTTAATCGCTGTACCAAATGATCCTACCAATGAAAGCAGAGCTTTAGATATCATAGCTAGTTCAAAACTTGTAAGTTTTACTAATAAGCCTTTAAAAACCCCGCTTGATATCACAAGCAATCCAAAAAATCTTAAATTCCAAGAGTTAAAAGCCGCACAACTTCCAAGAGTTCTTAACTCTACTGATATAGCAGTGATTAACTCAAATTACGCTTTAGCCGCAGGTTTAAATCCTGTTAAAGACTCTATTTTTATAGAATCAAAAGACAGTCCTTATGTCAATATCCTTGTTGCTAAGCCAGAAAACAAAGACAGTGCAAAAATCAAAGCACTAAGCAAGGCTTTAAATAGTGAAAAAATAAGAAAATTCATCGAAGAAAAATACAACGGAGCAGTTATTCCTGCGTTTTAAGGTTTAAAAATGAAATGGATTAAAATTGCTTTATTATTTTTACTCACTCTTAGCCTTAAAGCCGATGATAAAATCATAACCATAGGAGCCACTCCGGTTCCTTATGCGCAGATTTTAGAATTTAGCAAACCCTTGTTTAAAGCAAGGGGTTATGAGTTAAAAATCGTTGAATTTTCAGATTATATCACTCCAAATTTGGCCTTAAACGAAGGGGAATTGGATGCAAACTTATATCAACACAAAGCTTTTATGGAAGAATTTAATACCAATAAAGGCACAAAATTAGTTGCTAGCACTCCTGTTGTCTTGCCTCCTATGGGTGTGTATTCTAAAAAATATACAGATTTAAAACAAGTGCCGCAAAATGCCATCATTGCTATTCCAAATGATCCAACCAATGAAGGCAGAGCTTTAGAGCTTTTAGAGCAAGCAGGGCTCATCACACTTAGTAAAAAAGCCAATGCAACGCCTTTAGATATCACGCAAAATCCTAAAAATATCCAATTTAAAGAGTTAAAAGCCGCACAACTTCCAAGGGCTTTAGGAGATGTTGATTTTGCCGTGATTAATTCAAATTATGCCCTAGGTGCAAATTTGATGCCAAAAGATGCTTTATTTTTAGAGAGTAAAGATTCGCCTTTTGTCAATCATATTGTGGTGCATGAAAGCCAAAAAAATAGTGAAAAAACTAAAATCATCAATGAAGTAATACACTCTAAAGAATTTAAAGATCATATTTTAAAAGCTTACAAAGATATACTTATCCTTGCTATATAATGTAATTTCTTGTCATTTTGGCAAGAATTTATTAAATTTTTTGTATGATTGTAAAAAACGATGAAAAGGTAGTTGCTTGAAAAAAATTGTGCTTTTGCTTTTTATACCCTTTTTGCTCCTTGCTTCAAATTTAGATGAAGTAAAACTTGCTTTGATTAAAGAGTATAAAAACAAATTCCCAAACATTATCATCGAACAAATCGATCTTTATAATAATTCTTTGCCAAAAGATTTTAATGATTATCGCTTTTTAAGACTATCAAATGCTAAATTTAACAAAGCACAAGGCTTTTTAAGAGTAGAATTTAAAACTCCGGAGCAATTTTCAAAAAATATTTTTTTTAAGTATTTCATCAAAGCTCGCCTAGAAATCATAAAATCAAACAAAGATATAAAAAAAGGCGATTTACTAGATGTTTCATTGTATAAAATTACACTTTTAGATTTTGATAAAATTCCTCTTAATGCACTAAGTAAAGATGACAATCTTAATCTCATTGCTAAAACCAATATTAAAAAAAATACCATTTTAAAAAAAAATATGTTTAGAGATAATTATTTAATCAAAAAAAATGATATTGTTATCGGTGTTTTAAATGAGGGGGATTTAAGAATGAGTGTTGAATTAACAGCGCTTGAAAATGGAAACTTAAATAAAAAAATAAGACTTAAAAACAAAGAAGGACGCACTATGCAAGGCATTGTTGTTGATAAAAATAAGGTAGAAATACAATGAAAATTTTACTAGGAATTTCGGGTTCAAGTAGCGTTGATTTAGGTTTAAAACTTTTAGAAATTTTAGAAAAAAAATGCGAGCTTTATTGTATCATTACAAAGGGTGCAAAAATAAGCTTTGAAGCCGAAAATAAGCAAAATTTAGAAAAAATTTGTCAAGAAAAATTTCAAAATACTCATTTTTTAAATGATGAAAATTTAAGCACAAGTGTAGCAAGTGGATCTTTTGGCATAGAACAAACCCTCATAGCTCCTTGTTCCATCTCAAGCCTTGCTAAAATTCACGCAGGATTTGCTGACACGCTTTTAATGCGTGCGGCAGCTGTAGCTTTAAAGGAAAGAAAAAAACTCATTTTAGGCATTCGCGAAATGCCTTTTTCAACCCTAAATTTAGAACAAATGACAAAACTTAGTCAAATGGGGGTAATTATAGCACCACCCATAATAGCAAGCTATTCGAATGCAAAAAATTTAGAACAAATGCAAAATTTCATTGTAGGAAAATGGCTCGATCTTTTAGAAATTAAACACGATTTGTATCAAAAATGGCAAAAATTTTAGCTTGAATTTGTTATATTTTTAAAAATTTTTTTGGAGTAAAAATGACTTGTTTGTATCCAGGGACTTTTGATCCCATTACCAATGGACATTTAGATGTGATTAAAAGAGCATTAAAAATTTTTGATAAAGTAATCGTAGCCATAGCAAAAAGCGAACATAAAAAACCTTGTTTTGATTTAGAACAACGCAAAAATTTAGCAAGTTTAGCAACCGCTAATTTAAAAAATATAGAAATTATCACTTTTGAAACCTTACTTGTCGATCTTGCAAAAGAACTTAAAGTAAATACCATAGTACGCGGACTTAGAGCAGTAAGCGATTTTGAATACGAATTGCAAATTGGCTATGCAAATAATGCTTTATGGAGCGAATTTGAAACCATTTATTTAATGCCAAATTTAAAAAATGCCTTTATTTCAAGCTCCATTGTAAGATCAATTGCAAGTCATGGTGGCGATGTGAGCTCCTTAGTACCAAAAGAAATTTTACCCTTTTTAAAGGATTTGCCTTGTATGTAGCATTTGAAGGGATTGACTGTATAGGAAAAAGCACCCAGATCTCACTTTTAAAACAAATTTATCCCCAAGCAATTTTTACGCGAGAACCAGGCGGAACGGAGTTAGGAAGCCACTTAAGAGAACTTTTGCTTTATAACAAATTTGAGTTAAATAAAAAAACTGAACTCTTGCTTTTTTTAGCCGATCGCGCACAACACTATGAAGAAGTAATAAAACCCAATAAAAACAAACTCATCATCAGCGATAGAAGTTTTATTTCAGGTATGGCTTATGCAAAAGATTTCCAAAACGAAGCGCTTTTTAATTTAAATACTTTTGCACTAGATAGCTTTTTCCCGCAAAAAGTCATTTTTTTAAAAGGCGATAAAGATTTAATTAAAGAACGCCTGAGTCAAAAAGAGCAAGATAGCATAGAAAAGCGCGGAATTCATTATTTTTTAAGTGTGCAAGATAAGCTTGAAGGCACTTTAAATTTTTTAAAAGAAAAAATTGATTTTGAATTTTTAACCTTAAACGCAAGAGATACAAAAGAAAATTTACATCAAAAAATAAAGGAATTTTTACTATGATAAACGCCTTAAAAGGAATGAAAGATTTACTCGATAAAGAAGCAAAACGCTATGAAAAAGTGATTAAGACTTGCGAAGAAGTGGCTAAAAACTATGGTTTTACTTTTATCAATGTTCCACATTTAGAGCAAAGTGCGCTTTTTAAAAGAAGCGTGGGTGAAAGCTCTGATATAGTGGGTAAAGAAATGTATGAATTTATTGATAAGGGCGAAAATCAAGTTTGTATGCGTCCTGAAGGCACAGCTGGGGTTGTGCGAGCTTATATAGAAAAAAAACTAGATAAAAGCAATACACCAAAGCGTTGGTTTTATCATGGCTCGATGTTTCGCTATGAAAGACCACAAAAAGGGCGTTTGAGAGAATTCCATCAATTCGGCGTTGAAAGTTTTGGAAATGCAAGTGTTTATGAAGATGCAAGTATTATCTTAATGCTTGTGGAAATTTTTACTCGTCTTGAAATTAAATTTAAACTTGTCATTAACTCTTTAGGTTGCATAGAATGTATGCCAAAATACCGTGAAAATTTAGTCAAATTTTTAGATGCACAAAGCGGATTTTGCGAAGATTGCTTGCGCAGAAAAGGCTTAAATCCTATCCGTGTTTTAGATTGCAAAAACGAACACTGCCAAAACTTACTGCAAAACGCTCCACTTTTAGAGCAAAATTTATGTCCATCTTGCCAAAAAGATTTTGAAATTTTACAAAGCATTTTGAAAGAAAATGAAGTGGAATTTGAAGTGGATTCTAAGCTGGTGCGTGGGCTTGACTACTACTCTAAAACGGCTTTTGAATTTATTAGCGATGAAATTGGTGCAAAGGCTGCTATTGCTGGAGGTGGAAGGTATGATAGGCTTATAGAGTATTTAGGTGGAAAAAGTGGTTTTGGTGTTGGTTTTGCTATGGGCATAGAAAGGATAATGGCTATTTTGGAGCAAAAAGAAGAATGTGATAAAAGAGAAGGAATTTATCTTTGCGCTTTAGATGAAACTTACATTGACAGACTTTTAAAAATCGCTACGAGTTTGAGAAAAAAACACAAAGTGATTTTAAATTACGAAGCTAAAAAGCTTGCTAAACACTTAGAAAACGCCGATAAAATAGGTGCTGAAATTTTTCTTTGTATGGGTGAAAATGAAGCACAAAGCCAAAGCTTGTTTTATAAAAATTTAGAAAATAAAAACGAAAAAATCATTAAAATTTCAGATTTGGAGCAAAATTTATGATGAATTACGGCATTGATATTTGGGGAAATGAAAATTTCATTATCAAAAACGGCAAAGTTTGTATTAATTACGAAAAAAAACCTGCCATCATCGATATAGTTAAAGAATTACGAGATGATGGCTATAAAGGACCTTTGCTTTTAAGGTTTCCTCATCTTATCCAAAAGCAAATCGAAAGCATCTACGGCAGCTTTAACAAAGCACGAAAAGAATTTGACTACAAAGGCAATTTTAACGCCGTTTATCCTTTAAAAGTCAATCAATATCCTGGTTTTGTAAAAAATCTCGTGCGTCTTGGAAAAGACTACAACTACGGCCTTGAAGCAGGAAGTAAAGCAGAACTTTTACTCGCTATGGCTTATAATAACCAAAACGCCCCAATCACCGTAAATGGCTTTAAAGATAGAGAACTCATCAATATAGGCTTTATCGCTGCTGAAATGGGACACAATATCACTTTAACCATAGAAGGGCTTAACGAACTTGAAGCCATTATCGACATTGCCAAAGAACGATTTAAGCCTAAGCCAAATATTGGACTTCGCGTGCGTCTTCACTCTGCAGGGGTTGGAATTTGGGCTAAAAGTGGCGGGATAAACTCCAAATTTGGATTAACTTCAACTGAACTCATCGAGGCTGTAAATTTATTAAAAGCCAATAAACTCTTAGAACAATTCACCATGATACATTTTCATCTAGGCTCGCAAATTACTGAAATTCATCCACTAAAAAAAGCCTTAAATGAAGCTGGAAATATCTACACTGAGCTTAGAAAAATGGGTGCAAAAAATCTAAAAGCTATTAATCTTGGTGGCGGTTTAGCTGTGGAATACTCGCAATTTAAAAACGAAAAAAGCAGAAATTACACTTTAAGAGAATACGCTAATGATGTGGTTTTTATCCTAAAAAATATCGCCGAACAAAAAAAAGATCTTGAACCTGATATTTTTATAGAAAGTGGGCGTTTTGTAGCGGCAAATCACGCGGTTTTAATCGCTCCTGTTTTGGAACTTTTCTCCCAAGAATACACCGAAAGCAAACTCATACTCAAAAAGCAAAATCCAAAACTTATCGATGAGCTTTACGATCTTTATAAAAGCATCAAGCCTTCAAATGCCCTAGAATATCTCCACGATAGCATCGATCATTTAGAAAGCATTTTAACCCTTTTTGATTTGGGCTATGTGGATTTAGAGGATCGCTCTAATGCTGAAATTCTAACGCATTTAATCACAAAAAAAGCCATTTTGCTTTTAGGCGACAAGCAAAACCCTGCGGATTTACTTGCCATACAAGATGAAGTGCAAGAAAGGTATTTGGTTAATTTTTCGCTTTTTCAAAGTATGCCAGATTTTTGGGGCTTGGAGCAAAACTTTCCTATTATGCCGCTTGATCGCCTTGATGAAGAGCCGACTAGAAGCGCAAGCATTTGGGATATTACCTGTGATAGCGATGGCGAAATTTCGTATTCTAAGGACAATCCTTTGTTTTTACATGATGTTGATGTGGAAAAAGAGAATTATTTTCTAGGCTTTTTCTTAGTGGGCGCTTATCAAGAAGTGCTTGGAATGAAGCATAATCTTTTCACCCATCCTACTGAAGCCATTATTAGCATTAATGATAAAGGTTATGAGATTGAAAGCATCATTGAAGCTCAGTCCATACTTGATACTTTAGAGGATTTAGACTATGATATACACGCGATTATGGACATTTTAAATGAAAGAATTTCAAACTCAAATTTAGTCAATGAAAAGCAGAAAAAACACATTTTAGGCGAACTTTATCTTTTCTTAAATGATAATGGTTATTTAAAAAGCATTGATGGGAAAGAGAGTTGAAATTTAAACTCAAGCGCTTTGATTTCATTGAAGCATTATTGCTTCAATGAAATTTTTATCTACTCCAAGTCCAAGAAAATATACCTTCATTCGTATCAATAGTGGTTTCAATCACAGAATTAAGCTCACATTTAATTGGAATATCTATACTCTCTGAAAATGTTAAATTTTTTGGCAAATCTTTTTCTAAAACAAATCTAGGTAAAAATTGAGATATATTTATACCTACTTGACCATACATTTTAGAAAAAGTAAAAACTTGATCCATATCTCTATTTAAACCAACTTTACATTTTCCCCTATTAATACTTACTGACTTGATAATAATATCTTTTTTTGCCTGAATTGCAAGTGTTGGTTGTGCAACTTGCTCCAAAACTTGATTTTTAAACTCAAGAGTTAAATAATCATCTCCATTGCTTCCACATGCACTAAACATTGTAACTAAACCAACTAATAATACAGCTTTCAAAAAAAATAGTTTCATAACTTATCCTTTATTTATTAATTTCATAAACAAAACTATCATCTTCGGTAATAATTTCCACTTTTGTAATTTTTAGACAATTTGTGTCAAATTTTGCAACTTGATTACTGACAACAGCTTTAGGAAAAGTAGCATCGTAACATTTTTTAACTAAATCGTTAAATTTTTTACTAGCTTGCACTTGATTATATTCAGTTTGCGCATAAATGCTTTCATTGTAATCTTTGCCAAGCCCAGTATTTTCGATCATTTCTCTTTTATCAAGCATCATCACATTCATCAATGTCTTAGTTTGCGGATCCATTCTTTCCATAGCCATTTCCCAAGACTTATCAATATTAAAAGCATATCTTTTAGCTTGACATTCGCCATTATTTACAATTATATCTTTTACTATCGTATCCTCTTTTGGAATAAGTATAAGCGTGCCATCTTGCTTTGTCTCTAAACTTGGTTTTTGAGCTCCGCCACAACCACCCAAAAACGCAGCCAAAGCCAAAGCGCCCACAAATTTAAAACCCAAAGTTTTCATTTTTTCTCCTTATTATCTTTTTCTTTACCATACACCCAAAGCATATGGTCTATTTCTCTATTGTCGTATTGTTTAAAATTAAAGAAAATTCTAAAATCATCGATGATTTTTACCAAATTCTCATAGTCTTTTAAATGACTTACGATAAATTTAAAAGAATTTCCCTTATCATCACTCAAACCATTAAATTCACACAAACTTTTATTGACATATTTATCATAAATCACATATTTTTCATTATTATGATGAAAACAATACTTACTCGCAAAAGAGTAAAGATTGACTTGCTTGCCATTAGAATTTGTAAAATTCGCAACCCTTTCTATCGCACTCACATCGCCGTTTTGCAAAGCTTTATCAAGCCCTAAACCATGTATATGTTTAGCCATTTTGTAAATGCCATGTACTCTTAAATTTATGCTATAAAAACTATCCAAAACACATACTTTCAAAAGCACTGAAGTTAAATCATCGTTTTTTGGATACTTCTTAAAAAGACTTACGACAGCTGCTTCTTGCTCTCTGTAATGCTCATACTCTGTGGATTTTTCATAAAAATCAAGAGCCTTAATCAAATCCTCTTGACAACCCTTAATGCTGGCTAAATCGCCTTGCATTTTACCTTGCATTCTGCATACTCCTTTCAAACAAAATTTAAATAAAGATAAAATCATATCCCCCCCCCCTATTAAAAAATGCTTAAATAAGAAATTTATAGAAATTTTTGATAAAATTAAACTTTTTGCAAACCAACCACAAGGAAAAAAATGAACCTTTTTAGTATCATCAAAGAAGACTTTTCACAACCTAAAATTCAAGATCCGGCGTATAATTCTTTCATAGAGCTTTTTTTTAATTATCCAGGCGTTTGGGCAGTGGTAAATTACCGTTTTGCGCACTTTTTTTATCAAAAAAATTTCAAACGCCTAGCAAGGATTATCAGCGGAATTTCACAGTTTTTAACCGGAGTTGATTTACACCCCGAAGCAAATCTTGGAAGGCGCGTATTTATCGATCATGCAAACGGTGTTGTTATAGGACAAACCACCATTATAGAAGATGATGTGCTCATTTATCAAGGCGTAACCTTAGGTGGGACAAGTCTTGAAAAAGGCATCAAGCGCCACCCTACCATCAAAAAAGGTGTTATTATAGGCTCAGGTGCAAAAGTGCTTGGAAATATCACCATAGGAGAATACGCAAAAATCGGCTCAAACGCCGTAGTGGTAAAAGATGTCGGCGCGAATTTAACCGCAGTTGGAATTCCTGCGCGTATTGTGGAAGAAATCAAAAAACCCCAAAAATCTCGTGCTATTGATGCGCTTTGTGAAGATAGGCTAGAAAAATTTGAAAAGAAAATCGCAGAGCTTGAAAATTTGATTTTAGAATTAAAACACAATGCGTAATTTTGCTATTTTTGATAATCAAATTTATTATGATTTAAAATGCATCTTAAAAGCAAAAAATCAAAAAGAAAGCAAAAAATGCTTTAAAATTTTACAAAAATACAAGCACAAATTCTTTTTTATTTGCGTGATTGATTATGAATTTTACGAGTATTTAGAAGATAAAAATTATAAAAGCAAAGAAGAATATTTGAAATTTTTTGTTTATAGAAAAAGAAAACCTTTTAAACCTTTAGAAATAGACGATGAAAGTTTTTTACCTTCTTTTAAAAGCAACTTAGATTTTAAAGAGTATGAAAAGAATTTCGCCCTAGTAAAAGAAGCCATTGCTAAGGGACAAAGTTATCAGATTAACCTTACTCAAAGCTTTGATTTTGAAAGCAAACTTGATAGTTTTTCTTTGTTTAATCTTTTATCAAAAAGGCAAAATACCGAATTTAAAGCCTATATTAAAGATGAGAAAAAAGAAATTCTCTCCTTTTCACCGGAATTATTTTTCAAAACAAGCAAAAGAAATATCATCACAAAGCCCATGAAAGGTACTGTCAAAAGAGATGAAAATCCTAAAAAAGATGAAGAAAACAAACTTTTTTTAAAAAATGACAGCAAAAATTTAAGCGAAAATGTAATGATAGCCGATCTTTTACGAAACGATCTTTCAAAACTCATCAAAAAAGAAAGTATGAAAACAAGGCTTTTTAAGATCCAAAGCCACCCTACTTTACACCAAATGACTTCCACTATAAAAGGCAAACTCAAAAAAAATACAACTTATTATAAAATCTTTAAAGCCCTATTTCCAAGCGGTTCTATCACAGGCACCCCAAAGATTGAAAGTATAAAACTCATAAAAGATTTAGAAAAAAGACAAAGAGGGATTTATTGTGGTGCCATAGGACTCGTGCATAAAAAAAAGAGTAAATTTAGTGTAGCCATTCGCACCATAGAAAAAGAAAAAGTTTATAAATACAGCGTTGGAAGTGGCTTGGTGTGGGATTCTAAACTAAATGAAGAATTTGAAGAGTTAAAGCTAAAGGCCAGCTTTTTAATGCCAAAGGATTTTTATCTTTTTGAAACGATGTATTATAAAAATGGTTTTATTTTGTTTTTTAAAGAACATCTTCAAAGACTTTTAAACTCTGCTTTTAAGCTTGGATTTAACACAGAAAAATTAAATCATAAATTTGAAAGCATCTTAAATAAAAACACTAATTTTGATGAATTTAAAAACTTAAGCCTTGAAAAATTAAATCAAAAACTTTTTGATGAAAAACACAGCTTGTTTTACAAATTTAAACTAAATGCTCCAAAAAAAGCCTTGATAAAAATCATCTTAGAAAAAAGTGGAGATTTTAAAATTTCGACTACCTCGCTCACAGAACAAACTAGCGATTTGCTTCTTTTAAGTGATGAAAAATTAAACTCTTGCAGTGATTTTTTATATCATAAAACTTCGTTAAGAAAAATTTATGACGAAAAATCTTTTTTATGGAAAGAAAATCAATGCTTTGACATAGCTTTTTTTAACCAAAAAGATGAATTATGCGAAGGCTCAAGAAGTAATATCATCATAAAAAAAGATGATATTTTTTACACCCCTACTTTGCAAAGCGGACTTTTAAATGGAATTTATAGGCAGTTTTTATTGGATTTAAATTTAGTCAAAGAAAAAACACTTTTTAAAGAGGATTTAATAAATGCTGATGAAATTTATTGTATTAATTCTGTGCGTGGATTAAAAAAGGTAAAGCTAAAATGAAAAAAATCCTTTTTATAGACAATTACGACTCTTTTAGCTACACCATAATCTTTTACCTTAAAGAACTTGGCTTTAAATGCAAAGTGATTAAAAATGATGAATTTAAAAAAGCAAAAGATTTAGCCAAATTTAACTTTTCACACTTAATCATCTCTCCAGGTCCTAATTCTCCTAGCGAATCAAAATTAAGCTTAAAAGCCATTAAATACTTTAAAAAAGATAAAAAAATACTGGGAATTTGTTTAGGCCATCAGTGTATAGGTGAGGTTTTTGGCGGAAAAATTTCTAAAATGCCCTACCCTATGCATGGTAAAATTTCAAGACTCCATCTAAACAAAAATGCCAAAAAAACTTCGCTTTTTAAAGGCATAAAAGATAAAAGTAAAATTTGTTTATATCATTCTTTGCACATTAGTAAAATGCCAAAAAATTGTGAAATTCTAGCCTTAAACGATGAAAATATTATCATGGCTATCAAACATAAAAAATATGAAATTTATGGAGTACAATTTCATCCTGAAGCGATTTTAAGCCAAAATGGCAAAAAATTGCTTAAAAATTTCATGGAAAATTAATTAAATAGATTTTGTTTATTATTTTTTAATTTTTCCGCAATTTTGTTGTTTTATTTTCAAAAATTTACCCAAATTAAAATCAATATGATGAGATTCTTCTTTTCCTTTTACTTCACTTAGAATAACAAGAGTGTGGAAAATCTCCGAGTTGTACCATAGAATAACGAAAAGAAATAGAGGTGTTTAGCTGTATTCAATATGACGGGTAAAATATAATTTTTCAGAGTTTGCAAGCATTTTAAAATCTTTTTAAACTTAAGCAAACTCTTGCAAAATTATAGAGCTTTATTTGTTCCTTTTTTTAGTATTTGATGTTAAAAAAATGATTTGAATTCTTTTACTAAAATTACAAAGCTCATTTTTATAGGCTTTGGTAAATATTTTAATTCTTTTTTGCATTTAAAATAATGCTTATGATAATTAAAGCAAAAGCAAAAAGTTCCAAAAAAGCATATCTTGTCCCTAAAAATAAAAAGCTCATAAAAGCTGCTGCCACAGGTTCGATACAAGCTATCATGCTCGCTCTCATTACTCCAATTAATTCAACGCCTTTTAAATAAAGACAAAATGCCCCAATCGTGCCAATTAGCACAATACCACTCATTGCTAAAAAGGCTTTGAGTGAAAAATCATAATGCACGAGTCCGCCTTTTGTTTCCAAAATACTTAAAAGCACAAAAGAAGCAAACAAAGAAGCCATTCCCATAACAAAGAAAAGTCCGTATTTTGCGATAATTTTCCTTGCACTTAGTGAGTAAAATGCCACACCAAAAGCTCCTATAATCGACCAAAAAACACCCCAAAAATTAAGATTTAAATTTGCCACATCGCCACTACTTGCAAGTAAGAATATACCTAAAACAATTAAAATTAAAGCTACAATTTCAGAGTATTTTGGAAATTTTTTATCCCTAAAACACACAAAAAGCATAATGATAATAGGAGCTGAGTATTGCATCATCGTAGCTGTACCCGCATCAGTATAAAAAATACCTTTAAAATAACCATATTGAGTCATCAAAAGCCCAAAAAATGCAAAAATCAAAAGAGATAAAAGTTCATTTTTGCTTTTAAAAAGTACAAAATTCTTGCGTCTTAAACTTATAATTAAAAGTAAAATTCCAGTAAATAATAATCTATAAAAACTTACCCACTCAACTGCATAATCGTTTTTAAACAAATATTCAGCCAAAACTCCGCTTATAGCCCAAAAAATTCCACCAAGTAAAACCAAAAATACGCCCATTAGAAAACACCTTAGCAGCAAATTCTTGGCATTATAATGTAAAGTATTTATTTTTTGACTTAAATGTCGATTGTGCTGAAAATAAAAAAGGAATTTTTATGGAAATTAATTTTAATGAAATTTACAATAAGGATTACAAAGAACAAAAGTTTAAAAAAGGAAATCAAACTCAAAATAATTTACCGAGTAGCAATTCTGATGTTTTGGTTGATTTTTCTAAAGAAGCTAAAGAATTTTTAAAAACAGGTATTGAAAAATTACAAAAAAACACCACAATACAGCAAGAAAGCAAGAATTCAAACGCTAAATTAGAAGAATTAATCAAAAAATTAAATGAAATTATGCAAAAAATCTCTCAATTAAATAACAAAATGCAAAATGCTGATGATGAAACAAAAATGGCTTTGCAAGATCAAATAGTTACTTTAAATGCCCAAGTAGCTACTATACAAGGACAAATTATGCAAATATTAAGCGCGCAACAAAAGGCATTGGCGTGATATTTGATTTTTTTTATTATAATTAAGCCTTGATTTGTAAAAAAAGG
Source organism: Campylobacter sp. US33a (assembly GCF_004378855.1). Lineage (GTDB taxonomy): Bacteria > Campylobacterota > Campylobacteria > Campylobacterales > Campylobacteraceae > Campylobacter_D. The sequence goes on along the minus strand of NZ_RYYL01000008.1, from coordinate 74,456 downwards.
AAAAGTATTTATGACTTATTTGGAAATAAAAGGAGAACAAAAACTTCAAGGCGAGGTGATTATAAGTGGAGCAAAAAACGCCGCCCTGCCCTTAATCGCTTCTAGCATACTTGCCAAAAATGAAGTTAAAATAAATAATGTCCCAAATGTCGCAGATATCAAAACTCTTATTTCTTTGCTTGAAAATTTGGGTGCAAAAACTAAATTTGAAAAAAATACTGCATTTTTAGACACTACCACACTTAACAAAACCACAGCCATTTATGATATAGTGCGAAAAATGCGTGCTTCTATCCTTACCTTAGGACCTTTGCTTGCGCGTTTTGAAAAATGTGAAGTGTCCTTGCCTGGGGGTTGTGCCATAGGGCAAAGACCTATTGATTTACACTTAAGTGCTTTAGAAAAAATGGGTGCAAATATAGAGATAAAACAAGGCTATGTCGTAGCAAGTGGTGCTTTAAAGGGAGCTGAAATTTTATTTGATAAGATCACGGTTACTGGTAGTGAAAATATCATCATGGCAGCAGCCTTAGCTAAAGGAAAAACCAAACTTTTAAATGTCGCAAAAGAGCCTGAAGTCGTGCAACTTTGCGAAGTTTTAGCAAGCGCAGGGCTTGATATAAAAGGTATAGGCACTGATGAACTTGAAATTTATGGCACCGATAAAGAACTTTTAGAATTTAAAGAATTTAGCGTAATTCCTGATAGAATAGAAGCTGGGACTTATCTGTGTGCTGGAGCCATTACAAATTCACAAATCACACTTAAAAAAGCTAATGCTGAACATTTAGGAGCGGTTTTGGCGAAACTTCATCAAATGGGCTTTGAAACCCTAGTGGATAACGATAGTATCACCTTGCCTTCTGCAAAAGAAATAAAGCCAGTTGAAATTCTAACAAGCGAATATCCAGGTTTTCCAACCGATATGCAAGCGCAATTTATGGCACTAGCTTTGATGGCAAATGGCACAAGTATCATCGATGAAAGGCTTTTTGAAAATCGCTTTATGCATGTAAGTGAGCTTTTAAGAATGGGAGCAGATATTAAGCTAAATGGGCACATTGCAACCATTGTAGGTGGCAAAGAGTTAAATGCCGCTGATGTGATGGCTACGGATTTGCGTGCTTCTTCGGCTTTAATCTTAGCAGCACTTGCAGCCAAAGGCACAAGCTTTGTGCATAGAATTTATCATCTTGATAGAGGGTATGAAAATTTAGAAGAAAAATTTAAAAAGCTGGGTGCAAAAATCACAAGGCTTGAAGAATAATCTTAACTTAATGCTTTTCTAAAATATTTTTATATATAATCTTTTCGTTTTAAGGATAACCTTGCTTGAAGACTTTAAAATTAAAGTTTGAAAGGAGGTTGAGATGAATGAAGTTATTGTTTTTATGATTGCTTTAATCATCCTTATCTTAGTCGTAAAAAACTAAGATAAGAACAAACTAATTTTTAATTTTTCGATTATAATTTTAAAAAAACCCTACTTAGTTTGTCCTTAAAACAAAAAGTCTTCATTATAGCAGGGTTTGAAGACTTAGAATTATTTCATTATGTTTTATTGTAAAATACCATTATCTAAAAACACAAAAAAGGCTTTATTATGAAAAACATTTTTCAAACCTTAAAAGACTTAGAAAATCAAATTTCATCTCTTAAAGAATACGAACTAATAAGCCTTGAAAAAGCTAAAGGAAGAATTTTAGCCAAAGATCTTTACGCTAGAAAAAATTTACCCAGCTTTGATAATGCTGCTCTTGATGGCTATGCTTTTAATTATGAGGATTTAAATGAAGCTTTAAAGATAAAAGGTACTATTTTTGCAGGAGATAAAAACACTTACGAGATAAATAAAAACGAGTGTTTTAAGATTATGACTGGGGCAAAAATACCCAAAAATGCTGATACGATTTTAATGATAGAAGATGAATGCATTGAAAATAGCAAACTCATCATTAAAAAACCACCAAAAAAGCACAATGCTTATAGATACAAGGGCGAAGAACTAAAAAAAGATGAACTTTTGCTTAAAAAAGGCACAAGGCTAAATGCTAGGCATATCGCTCTACTTTCTTCCCAAGGGCTTTATAAAATTCAAGTTATAAGGAAAATTCGCGTGGGGATTTTTTCAAGTGGAGATGAACTAAAAGAGCCTTGGCGTGATTGCGATGAAGAAAGCATTTACAATGCCAATGCTTTGCCTTTGCTTGCTATGCTTAAAACTTGCGATACAAGCTATCTTGGCATCATCAAAGATGACTTTAGCACCACAAAAGAAGCCTTAAAAAATACCAATTTTGATCTTTTAATCACTTCAGGCGGTGCGAGTGTGGGGGAAGCTGATTTTATGGAAAAAGCTTTAGATGAACTAGGTTTTACTCCGCTTTTTAAAGGTTTAAAAGCGCGGCCTGCAAGACCAACTAAACTTTATCAAAAAGATAAAAACTTAGTGCTTATTCTACCAGGAAATCCTATGGCGGCTTATCTTTCAGCTTTTATTTTTACTAAAAAAATTATTAATTTATTGAGCGGAAATTTAGAAAAACCTTTAAAAATTCATGCTCTTATGGGAAGTGATTTGAAAGTAAAAAGCGGAAGAAATAACCTCATCTTAGGCAATTTAGAAAATGAAGTTTTCTATCCTTTTAATGATGGCAAATACGGCTCAGGAATGATACTACCTTTGATAAATAGTGAATTTTTACTCATCAGTGAAGAAGAAAGAACAGAATTTAAAAAAGATGAAAAAATCACGATTTTAAAGCTTTAAAAAAGCAAAGTGATGGTAAAAATCATAAGTTTGATTTTGTGTTTATTGTTTTTAAATGCTTGCAAAAGCGACGCAAAAAATTTAGAACAAAATACTACAAATTTAGAACAAAACGCCACAAAGCTAGAACAAAATTCAAGCAAAAGTATTAATCTTACCCCGCAAAATAAAGAAGAGCTTATTTTGCTTTTAAAAGAAAACAAGGGTTTATATTTAGGTGATATTAACACCTCCAAAATCACTGATATGAGTGATTTATTTGCAGAAGTTTTTGCAAAAGAATTGGAAGCGCAGTATATCCATTATTATCCTAGAATAAAAGTAGAAAATGATTATTTTAATGGTATAGAAAAATGGGATGTATCTGGGGTAGAAAATTTCAAAGATACTTTTGCTTTTCTTGAAAATTTTGATCAAAATATTAGCTCTTGGGATACAAGTAGTGCAAAAACTATGGAGCGAATGTTTTATGGGGCTAAAAATTTTAATCAAAATATCAACGATTGGGATGTAAGTAAGGTTGAAAATATGAATGCTATGTTTTTAGAGGCGATAACTTTCAATCAACCCTTAGACAAATGGGATGTTAGCAAGGTTGAGAGCATGGAAGGCATTTTTTATCATAATAAAGTTTTTAATCAAAAATTAAACACTTGGAATACTAAAAATCTCACTGACACTTCCTTTGCCTTTGCAAGTGCTTCAAGCTTTAATCAAGATCTAAATTCTTGGGATATGAGCAAGGTAGAAAATACGAGTTATATGTTTTATGAAGCAAGCAAATTTAACAAAGCCCTAAATAAATGGAATATGAGCAAAGTTAAAAATATGGAATACATGTTTTATAAGGCAGTGTAATTTAATCAAAATATTAATTCTTGGGATACAAGCTCTTTAGAAAAGATGTCTCATATGTTTTGGGGTGCTATTAGTTTTAATCAAACTCTAAATAATTGGAAAATTTCAAAAGTTAATGATTTATCCTTTGTGTTTGCGGATTCAGGTTTTAATCAACCTTTAGGTAAATGGGATACAAGCAATGTTAAAGACTTAAACTACACTTTTGCCGGTGCTAAAAAATTCAATCAAAACTTAAATAAATGGAATGTATCTAAGGCAGAAAATTTCAATAGCACTTTTAAAAACGCCATATCTTTTAATAAACCTTTAAATGATTGGGATGTAAGCGGTGCTAAAATATGTCCTCATATGTTTAAAAATGCTTCAAATTTCAATCAAACTTTAAAAAAATGGAATGTATCTAAGGTAGAAAAAGCAGAACAAATGTTTGCTAATGCTAAAAATTTTAATCAAAATCTTTCTTCTTGGAAAATAGCTAAAGATGCTAAGGTAGATGAAATTTTTATGAATTCAAAACTAGCCACAAAACCACCTAAATGGTTTTTTGAAATTGATAGAACTAAAGGAGTTTATAGGAATTATCAAGAAGTTTTTTTGGATAAAGTTTATCTAAAAGAAGCCATACCTTTTTCTTTGAGATATTATAAAATTTATGGCACTTGCAAGGAAGTTGTAAAACTAGTCCATGTAGGACAAAGCGTGATTTGTCCTAATCTTTTTATGATGATGAAAGGGTGAATTTAAAAGGAGTAAGAGCGGAGTATTTAAACAAAGATGATGAAGAAATCATTCGTTTTACTTTTTCAAACGGCTTTCATAAAGACACTAGAGCTTGGAGAAGTTCATCTTTTGAAAAATACGACTAATTTCTAAAAAGTTATTTAATTATTGTAATTCCCCATCTTCGATAATAAAAACTACAGCAATTAATATTTTCGATAAATATCGCCATAATATGTTATATTTTCAGCTTGATTTTCATCATTAAGCTTAATATTTTCATTATCATTTATTTTTATATCATCTAAATCCTGATAAGAAAAAATCATATTAATACTAATAATCTTTGGTAACTGTTCAAGCTGCCTATAGGCCTTTAATTCATCATCTAGACTTTCACTCTCTATGACAACTATAATTTTATCTTGATCACATATTTCAACACTACAATATTTAATTTTTTGAATGCTTTGTAATATTTCTGATTGATGTTCTTGTTTTATGCGCAATAAAACACTAGAAAGATTCATTTAAAACTCCGAAAAATTATTTTATTTCCATAACCAGAGATTAATATATCATGCTCATTTAAAAATATGATATATTCAACCATTAAATCCTCATTGCTTATTTGAATTTGCTGAGTTAAATCTTTGGTTTTTATAATTTGAGTAAAATTTGTTGCATTATTACTAAAAGCTCCAAATTCTCCATTAGAACTGAGTGCACATGCATAAATAAGAAAATTATTTTCTATAAATTTTTCCTCATTTTTTATAACTATACCTACCCTGCGATCTGTAGCACAACTTATAATATTTCCATTTTTATAGTCTACTTGGTAAATATTATCCTTGTGAATTTTATTGATTTTTTTTATCACTTCCCATTTTTGTAAATCAAAAATTTCAATCACTCCACTTTCAAAACCTAATACCAAAGTTTTTTTATTTTTATCTATACTTGCATCATTTAAGCTAGAATAGGAAAAATTATAATTTCTTTCTTGTAAATTTGAAAGTTTAATCTGCTTAATATTTGCCCCAAGAAAAGTAAGTAAAATTTCATCTTCATTAATAAAAAATACTTCCTTAACTCCATTAAAACTAAGTTTTTTATCTAAATTTTTATCTCTAAAAATCCAAATATTCTTAGAACCAAAATCCCCTTCGCTTACCAATAATATTTTATTATCTAAAACATCGATACTATAAATTGAAGGCTTTATATTTTTTTCATAATAATTTTGAATATCAGCTAAGGTTAAAATTTCATCTAAAATCTTACTTTTAATATTATATCTTAAAATTTCACCCCTATCTGTACCAATATACAAAAGCTCTTCACTAACCTTTAATGCTGTTATATTTGATTTTATTTTTAATTCATAAGAAAAACCATAAACACACAAAAAGATTAAAATGAAGAGTAATTTTTTCATTTATTCTACACCCTCATTCATTACATCAATTAAATTAGAACGATTTTTTAGTTCTTGATTCTTAAATTCAGGCTTGAAACTATTTCCTACCAAAGGCTTAGCATTGCTTTGAGGAACATGACACTGCGTGCAATTAAATCTAGCTTCGCTAATAGTATCGCCCATATCTTTATTAAGACGATAATCATAATAATGTGTTGCAGGTACAGCAGTTGCTAAGACATCTGCAGCTATTGCTTTATCATGGCAACTAAGACAAGTATTATTATCTTTTGTAATAGGCAACATATCTTCAATACTGTGAGAAATCAAAGGTGGTGCATTTTCAAAAGATCTTTCTATTAAAACAGATTCTCCCGCCATAGTTCCACTATAGTTAATATCTGCCAAATTTATATTTTCTGACTCTAAGCTCATATTTCTAAAACCACCGAGGTTTGAAATTCCGCCATTTGTGGCACAAGCTACGAACAACAAAGCTATAACACTCATAAATAAAACCAATCTTTTTTTCATTTTTTGCTCCTTAAATCAAATATATTAAAATTTAAAGCATTATCATCACACACTTCTATACAACGCCCGCATTTTATACACTCACCAGAATTCACACTCGCACTTTCTTTAGCTATCATCCAAAGAACTTGTTTTTCAGGACAAATTCCAATGCATTTATAACATTTGGTGCAATTTTGATGATTATGTTTAATTTTTAATAAAGCATAACGAGAGATTAAGGCATAAAAAGCTCCAAGCGGACAAATATGCGAGCAAATTGCTCTAGGACTTAAAAATGTATCAATACAAAAAAGTACAAAAGCTACAAAAATCCAAGAAGTAGTGCCAAAAATAATCCCTCTATGCACTACACCTATATAAGAAAAACTCTCAAATACAGGTAAAGAAAGCACAAAAGAAAGGATTAAAACTAAAGCTAAAACATAATAACGCAAATTTTTACTTAAAATTAAAAATTTGCTATTTTTAAAACCCATTTTCAAACGAAAAAAGGCAGCGAAATCAGTAATTAAATTCACAGGACAAACCCAAGCACAAAAAGCACGACCTAAAAAAATTCCATAAAGAATTAAAACAAGCAAAGCACCCGTTAACGCCATTAAATCTATACTAAAACTTGCTAAAAAAATTTGCAACACTGCAAAAGGATCGCTTAAAGGCACGCTATCAAAAAACTTAGATGAGCTTAAATCTCCTTTTAAAATAAATTTTGTCGCACTAAAAGAAAAAAGGGCTAAAATTCCAAGCTGAACAATGCGTCTAGCGATTAAATATTTCATTAAATTTCTCCATCATTTAAATAATTTGTCGCTTTTTTGCTATCGAAATGCTTAGAAGAATCCGCATCTTTTAAGCGTTTCTCATCTTCTTTATCCCAGCCCTTTACATAATGCGAACCTGCTTTGCCTAACACATACTCGCGTGGCAAAACATGAATAGCAGGTTTTTGAGTAATGCAAGCTAGCTCACAAAGCCCACAACCTACGCAAACTTCATGATCTACTACAGGAAGTAAAAAAGCATGCTTAGCAGTGCGTTCATTATGTTTAAGTTCAAGTTTTAAAGCTCTATCTATCAAAGGGCAAGCTCTATAACAAGCATCGCACTGAATTCCCCAATGTGCCACGCAACTTGCACTATCAACAATAGCAATGCCCATTTTCAAAGATTCTATGCCTTGCTCTAAATGCTTTTTATCTAAAGCATCGGTTGGGCATTCTTTTATACAAGGTATATCCTCGCAAAGATAGCATGGAATAGCTCTTGGCTTAAAAAAAGGTGTGCCATTTTTAGCACTATCTAACAGAGTAGCAAGTTTTAAAGTATCATAAGGACATGCTTTTACACAAAGCCCGCAACGAATACACTTGCTTAAAAATCTTACCTCATCTTCTGCTCCAGGTGGACGCAAAGTATAATCATCATCAGCCTTTAAAGCCAAATTTGCCAAAAATCCACCCGCTGTGCAAAGACACAAACCTTTAAAAGCACTAGCAAAAAATTCTCTTCTATCTTTCATTAATTAAACCCTAACTAAGCTTTATAAATTTTTACCGCACACTTTTTAAAATCAGTTTGCTTTGAAAGCGGACAAGTTGCATCTAAAGTAACCTTATTAATATAAACATTTTCATCAAACCACGGCACATACACAAGTCCTGCAGGTGGTTTATTTCTACCACGCATATCCACTCTTGCTTTTACTTTACCACGACGCGACTCTACCCAAACTAAATCCCCTTGATTTAAACCCAATTTTTCACTATCTTTTTCACTTATATAACAAAGTGCTTCAGGAACTGCACGGAAAAGTTCTGGCACACGCATAGTCATAGTTCCGCTATGCCAATGCTCTAACACCCTACCTGTAGCAAGCCAGAATGGATATTCTTCACTTGGTCTTTCAGGTGCTTTCATAAATGGTCTAAAGAAAATTTTAGCCTTGTTTTTAATGCTATGTTCTTTTTCATCTTTTGGGGCTTTTAAATCTCCATTTGTCAAACTTTTATTAAAATCACCATAAAAAGCAAAATCAGAATTTGGTGCAGCTTTTTTTGCATAATAATCAAATTTAGTATTAAATCTCCACTGTGTTTCTTTACCATTCACTACCGGCCATCTTAAGCCTCTTACTTGATGATAGGTATCAAAATCAGCCAAGTCGTGTCCATGCCCTAAACCAAATTTGCGATATTCTTCCCAAAGATATTTTTGTATAAAAAAGCCATATCCTTTGAATTCTTTTCCATCACTACCTTGGATTTTTCTCTCATCTCCATTTACTTCGCTATTATCAAAACCTTTGGCAATATTATCATTGGCTTTAAATTCCATCGCTTCTTTATTGGCAAATAAAACATCAAAAAGCGTATCATCCTCACTATAACCCATAGCTTTTGCTTCTTCTAGCACGCTTGGTAAAGTAAGTTTTTCATCTACCTTTTGCTCTTTCCAAACTTCTTTTAATTTAAAGCGTTTTGAAAATTCCATAATCTGCCAAGTATCACTCATCGCAGCACCCACAGGTAAAACTTGTTGTTTCCAATGCTGCGTTCTTCTTTCAGCATTTCCATAAGCTCCCCATTTTTCATAAATCATAGCACTTGGTAAAATAAGATCAGCTACTTTTGCACTAATTCCAGGATAACAATCACTCACAACAATAAAATTATCCATTTCTCTAGCTGCTTTTATCCAGTGATTTGCATTTGCAGTATTTTGCCAAGGATTATTCACTTGTACCCAAGCAAATTTAATTTTTCCATCTTCTAAATCTCTCATAATGCCAAGATAAGGAGAACCTGGTTTTGGATTGATGGTTTTACTAGGAATTTTCCAAATTTTTTCAGAAATTTCTCTGTGCTTAGGATTTGCTACAACCATATCAGCAGGCAAGCGGTGAGAAAAAGTTCCTACTTCTCTAGCCGTTCCACAAGCACTTGGCTGTCCAGTTAAAGAAAAAGCGCCGCTACCTGGTTTTGCTTGTTTACCAAGTAAAAAATGCACCATATAAGCTTGTTCATTTACCCATGTTCCACGCGTATGTTGGTTAAAACCCATAGTCCAGAAAGTTACAACTTTACGATTTTTCTCTATATATAAGTTCACTAATTCTTTAAGCTTTTTCTTAAAATCTTCCAAAGATTCATTATCGTCACCCTTGGCTACTTTTGCAGTATATTCAAGCGTATAAGGAGCTAAACCTTTTTTAAATTCCTCAAAAGAAATTTCCCAATTTTTATCTGCTACACCTTGATGTTTCATTTCAAATTTATCACCTGCTTTAACACCAAGATAAGATAAGGCCGTGGCCTCTTCCTCATCAAGCACAATAGCATTTTCTTTTACAACTGTATCTTTTTCGCTCTCCTTAAAGCTAGGATGGTTAGAATTGCTTCTCATGCCATATCCAATATCTGCATAACCTGTCGCAAACACACAATGCTCTTTGATAAATTTTTCATCCATAGCTTCAGGATGATTATAAACAATTTCCCTTGCTATGTAATTCCAAATAGCTAAATCCGTATTTGGTTTGAAAATGATTTCCATATCTGCGATATTTGAAGTTCTATTAGAAAAAGTACTTAAATTAATTATTTTAACTTTATCTAAATTGCTTAATTTTCTATCACTTACTCTTGACCAAAGAATTGGATGCATTTCAGCCATATTTGCACCCCAAGTGATAATAGTATCAGTAAGCTCTATATCATCGTAACAACCAGAAGGCTCATCCACGCCAAAAGTTTGCATAAAACCAACCACAGCAGAAGCCATACAATGTCTTGCATTTGGATCAATATTGTTTGTTCTAAAACCTGCTTTAGCAAGTTTTACAGCAGCATAACCTTCTTGGATAGTGTATTGTCCGCTACCAAAAATCCCTACCCCACTAACGCCTAATTCACCATAAGCTTTTTTAAATTGTTTTTCCATTTCATCAAAAGCCCTTTTCCAAGAAACTTGTTTAAATTTACCTTTTTTATCAAATTCGCCTTGTTCATTAACACGAAGCAAAGGCATCACAAGACGATCTTCGCCATACATTATTTTAGCATTAAAATAACCCTTAATACAGTTAAGCCCACGATTTACCGGTGCGGCTGGATCACCTTTAACAGCAACTATCTTGCCATTTTTTCGTGCTACCATAATTCCACAACCAGTTCCGCAAAATCTACAAACCGACTTATCCCATTGCCACTGCTCCTCACTCGTAGCAAAACTTGGAATACTAAGCCCAGCAACACTAGCAGCACTAGCAATAGCAGTATTTTTAATAAAATCCCTTCTATTCATACTTTCACCTCCAATGTGTTTGTCAAGTTTATAAATTTTACTTTAACAAGATAAAATAAAAATTAATTTTTTAAAAAAAATAATATTTTCAAAAGCCTATTTTTAGGATATTTAATGTCTTATTTTGTATATAAAAAAATAATATGATAGTCTCTAAGATTTTATTTTTCAAAAAGAATAATTAAAAAATTTATTAAAAAATAAAAAGAGGTACAAACCTCTTTAAGTTATCGTTTAAGCTGGTTTACAGTTGAAAGCATTTCATCACTTGTAGTAATAGCTTTTGAATTTGCCTCATAAGCTCTTTGTCCAGTGATAAGATCTGTCATTTCTTCAACCAATTGCACATTTGAAGACTCAATCCAACCATGTCTGATTTGTCCCAAGCCATCTTCGCCTGCTATACCAGCAACCGGCGCTCCACTTGCCCCTGTTTCTAAAAATAAATTATCCCCCATTGCATGAAGTCCTGCTGGGTTGATAAATTGCACAAGCTCAACTTGCCCAATCTGCGTTTCTTCTTGTTCGCCTGCAAGCATTACAGAAACTGTTCCATCTTTTGCAACATTTATCGCCGTAGCTCCTTCTGGAATAGTCATCTCAGGTATAAGTCTATAGCCATCAGCATTAACGATATTTCCTTCATTATCCCTTGTAAATTGCCCATTTCTAGTATAAGCAGTTGTGCCATCAGGAAGCTGAATTTGAAAAAAACCATTGCCTTCAATAGCCATATCAAGACTATCCGTGCTCGTAGATTTTAAATAACCCTCAGTAAAAACTTTTGTAATAGCCGAAGGTCTTACTCCAAGCCCTACTTCCATACCTGAAGGTGAAAGAGTGGTGGCTGAAGTTGAAGTGCCAGCATACTTCATCACCTGATACATTAAATCCGCAAATTCAGCTCTTGATTTTTTATAACCTGCAGTATTAACATTGGCAATATTATTTGAAGTTACATCGATTTGTGTTTGCTGAGAAATCATCCCTGTTGCTGCTGTATGTAAAGATCTTAACATTTTTTATCCTTTATTATTTCACACTTGCGAGTTTATTAATCGCATCTTGGTTTAAATCATCCATATGAGAAGTCATCACTTTTTGATACATATCCACCAAACGATTAGCCTCGATAAGCCCTACCATTTCGGTTACTGCATTGACATTTGAACCTTGAGAAAAACCTTGTTTTATCGCTCTTGAAGTATCAAGATTGCGAATTCTAGTCAAATCATCTATACGATAAACATTATCCCCTTCTTTTTGCAAAGCACGAATATCATCAACTTGCGCTATAAACATTCTTGCATTATCTACACCATCAACGGAAATATTTCCATTTGAGTCGCTATTAATATGTACAGCATTTACATCAATTCTAATGCCATCTTGCTCAGGATTATTAAAATAATCACTGCTTAAAACTCTATAACCTTGCTTATTAACCAAAAAACCCTCATCATCAAGTTGAAAATTCCCATCTTGAGTAAGTCTTACTTCTCCGTTACTCGTTTTAACAAGAAAAAAAGTATCCTCTCTAGTCATAGCAAAATCTAAAGGATTATTTGTCATTTTAAGATTTCCCACACTAAAGTCTGTATAAACTTCACTCACTTGCGGAACGCGATCTATGGTTGAATTTGCAAATCTTGATGCATCGCGTGTGTGATTTTGTATAGGTAACTCATCCTGAGTTTCTTTAAAAATCCTTTTAAAATCTGCAATAACCACATCATCTTTTTTAAAACCACTGGTATTGACATTAGCTAAATTATTTGTAATAACATCAAGACGGTTAAATTGGGTTACCATACCGCCAGTGGCTTGATAATATCCATTTTGCATATTTTTCACCTACTTTTAAAATAATTTTAAAAGCTTAAAAGCAAAGAGTGTTCCAAAAAATTTATTTTCGAACTTGACCTTCCCCTGTGATAAGATATTTATAGGTACAAAGCTCTTCAACCCCCATAGGACCTCTAGCATGAAGTTTATTAGTAGAAATTCCAACCTCAGCACCAAAACCAAACTCACCTCCATCACTAAAACGCGTTGAGGCATTAACATAAACACAAGAAGAATTAATACTTCTTTGAAAAATAGCAATATTTTTCGTGTCATTTGAAAGTATAGCCTCGGAGTGATTTGAGCTAAATTTTTGTATATGCTCTATAGCCTCATTTAAATTTTTAACGATTTTAATGCTGATTTTATAATCAAGCCACTCAGTAGCATAATCTTGCTCATTTGCCAAAAAGCAAGTTAAATTTGTATCTTGTAAAAATTTTAAACTTTTCTCACAAGCATGAATTTCTAGCTGAAATTTTTCAAATTCCTTAGCCAAATTTTGCAGTAAATCCTTGGCTATATTCTCATGAATAAGCAAACTTTCTAAAGCGTTACAAACACTTACCCTTTGGCATTTTGCATTCAAAATTATATCTTTAGCCTTGTTTAAATTTGCACTTTCATCTACAAAAATATGACACAAACCCTTATCATGCTTAATCACTGGAATTTTAGTGTTTTTGGCAATATTTTGTATCATTTTAGTGCTTCCTCTAGGAACAATAAGATCAATTAAATCATCAAATTCCAAAAGCTCATTAATCTCTTCTTTTTCACTGACCATTAAAAAACAATCCTTAAGATCATAAATAGCAAGCACCTCTTGCAAAGCTTTAAAAATACTAAAATTTGTATATTTAGCCTCACTACCACCCTTTAAAATTCCAGCATTTGAGCTTTTTAGCAATAAGGCCAACAACTCAGCACTAATAGCCGGCCTTGCTTCATAAATGACGCAAATAATACCAATAGGAATGCTTACTTTTTCTATCTTAAGTCCGCTATCATTAACCCAGCCCTGTAAAACTTTTCCTATAGGATCTGGTAAAAGGGCTATTTTTTCCAAAGCTTCGCAAAGCGAATTAAGCCTTGAAGTGTCAAGTTTTAATCTATCCTTCAAAGCCTCGTTTTTAGTAAAATTTTTCAAATCTTTTTCGTTAGCCTTTAAAATTTCATCAAAATATTTTCTTAAATTTAGTGCACATTGCAAGATGATTTCTTTTTTATCTTGAGGTTTTAAATTTAAAAGTTTTTGGGAGTTTTTATTAATATTTTCAATTAAATGTCGCATTTTAATCCTTTGTTTATAAAAAACTTGTTAAATTCTATACAAAAAATTATTAAAGAAAGGTATAAATGAAACATTTTGATATTATCATCGTTGGTGCTGGACCTGCGGGAATTGGTTGTGCCGTAGAAGCTAAACTTGCCAATAAAGAAGTTTTGTTGTTAGAAAAAACAAATTCAATTTGTCAAACTTTAGTGCAATATTACAAAGAAGGCAAAAGAGTTGATAAAGCTTATAAGGGTTGCGAGGGGACTAATTATGGTCATATTCCTTTTGAAGATGGAACAAAAGAAAGTACGATAGAAACTTTTGAAAAAGCTTTAAAAGAGCATAATATCGGTGTTGAATTTGGTAGCGAAGTAGAAAGCATTAAACAAGAAAGCGATCATTTTATTGTTAATACTTCCAAAGAAAGCTATACTTGTAAAAATATCATTGTAGCTATAGGTAGAATGGGAAAACCTAATAAGCCTGATTATAAACTTCCTTTAACGCTGACTAAAATCATTAATTTCAACGCCAACTCAGTCTTAGGTCAAGAAAAAATCATCGTTGTGGGTGGCGGAAATTCAGCAGCTGAGTATGCTGTAGATCTTGCAAAAAATAATGAAATAACACTTTGTTACAGAAAAGATAAATTCACAAGATTAAACGATATCAATCTTAACGATGTTGAAAATGGTGCTAAAAATGGAGATTTTAAACTAAAACTTGGCATTGATATCACAAGTGTTGAGGATGAAAATAGTAAAGCTAAACTTCATTTTAGCGATGGAAATAGCGAAATTTACGATAGAGTTATTTACGCTATTGGAGGTTCAACTCCTCTTGATTTCTTGCAAAAATGTGGCATAGAAGTTGATGAAAAAGGTGTTCCTGTTTTTGATGAGCACAAACAAAGCAATGTCAGCAGGATTTTTGTTGCTGGGGATATTGCTACAAAAAATGGCGCTAGTATTGTTACAGGTTTAAATGACGCTGTGGCTATAATGAAATATATTAATTCTTAAAAATAACAAATCCCTAAGCAATTCACTTCTTAGGGATTAATTAAATTTATCCTTTAACCTTAAAACTCACAAGGAAAAAAATGCATTTAGAACAAATTTTAGAAAAAACAAAAAATATAAGAATCGTTGCAGCAAGTAAATATGTCAATGCGGATAAAATCAAAGAATTAAACGCAAAAGGCTTGATGGAATTTGGAGAAAATCAAGTTCAAGCCTTGACTCAAAAAAAAGAAATCTTAGATCAAGAAAATTTAAATATCAAATGGCATTTTATCGGAACTTTACAAAGCAATAAAATCAATCTATTAATCAAACAGCGTCCCATTTTATGGCAGTCTTGCAATGGATTAAAAATCGCTTTGGCTATGGATAAAAGACTAGATTATAAACTTGATACTTTGCTTGAAATTAATGCTGCTAATGAAGAAAGTAAAAGCGGCATTGATGTCTCGCGTGCTATTAATGAATATTTACAAATTCAAAATTCATGCAAAAATCTAAATCTATGTGGAATTATGAGTATAGGCTCACACAGCGATGATGAGAAAGAAATCATCAAAAGCTTTGAAAAAACTTATCAAATTTATGAAAAACTACAAAAACACGGTGCGAAAATTTGCTCTATGGGAATGAGTTCAGACTTTGAACTTGCTATAAAATGTGGATCTAATATGGTGCGTTTAGGGAGTATATTATTTAAAAATTAAGCCCAAAAAACGGGCTTTTAAAAATCCAATAAATTAGCAATTTTGCTTTGAAGTTGCATATTTGATTGAGCTAAGATAAAACTTGCTGCATTTTCTTTTAAATAGTTTGAATTTAAATCATTCATATTTTTTGCCATGTCGTTATTTAGCAAGTTGTTTTCAGCTGCTTTGGTATTGATACTATTTTGCACGCTAGAATTAATGTTGGATGTTAGCACATTAATACCCCCACCAATCTCTCCTCTTAAAGCATTAACTTGATCTATAAATTGCGTAATGCTTTCTTGATTATTTATATCAAGTCCATCTGCAGACAAAGGATTTAGATTTGTCGTTTGAGTTCCACTTCCTACAACGAAATTCATAGTCTGAAATACATTTTTTCCATTATAGCTTGCATTGTTAAAAGCATCATTAATAGACTCTTGAAGTCTTGTAGCTTCACTTTGTATCATACTTTTTTGATTATCATTTAAGGCTGCGTTATTCATTTTTACCGAAAGTTCATTTAGCCTATTGGCACTTTGGGAAATATTAGCCAAACTTGCATCAGCAATTTGCAAAACACCGATTGCATCATAAGCATTTGCTACGCCTTGATCAATGGCGCTAGCTTGAGATCTTAAAAAATCTGCAATGCCTAAATTCGCACTATCAACACCACTAATAGCGCGCATAGCAGAAATATTTTCTAAAGCTTTTTCGCTAGACTTTTGTGCATTATTTAAATAATAATTTTGCTGCATTGCTGTAGAGTTGTTAATTTTCATAATTTCCTCCTTTAATCTGATTGCTTCATAAATTTTATATTTTTTTAGCTGTTTTAAAACTTAAGAAAAATAAAAACGCTTGAGCCACAACCATGATTTTTATCACTACTTCGCTTGCCGAGTGAATACCTGCAAACTCGGCATTTTGTGTTGCAACTTCACCTAATTCCTGAGCTTTGACAATATAATCTGTAAAATAAAATACAAAAACTGCACTTAAAACCAAAATAATCAAAGCAAGTAAAATCTTTGAAATTCTCACACTAAAAGAACAAAGCTCTTTTGAAAATAAAGCAAAAATAGTATTAATCACACTCACGCCCAGCAAAATATAACCAAATTTAATAAAAATTTGTGTCATTAAAATACCGCTTTGAAACTGAGTTAAAACCCCTTCTCCTAAAAATTCTTGCGGATAAAAAATTACAGGCGCAACCATAACACCAACACAAAGTTCTATACCTATCATCATTGCTAATAACAATAAATTCACCGCTTTCATTGATTGTTTTCCTTGTATTTATATAATTTAAGAGAAAATTATAACTAAAAATAAAAAATATTTCTTTAAAATAATCAACAAGCTTTAGCACATAAAACAAAAAAACGCTCTTAAGAATTTAAAAATTCCAAAGCCATCATCGCATCACCTTGCATCAAAACCTTTAAATTCTCATCATCCCAACAAAAGGTAGAACTATGATGTAAGGTGGGATTTTTTAAATCCTTTGAAATTCCTACAAAAACATAAGCTCCCATTCTTTCGCGCGTTAAAAAAGCAAAATCTTCAGCGCCCATATCAGGCTTAGCTGTGTTAATAATATTTTGCTCACCTAAAACTTTAGCAAAAGCTTTTCTGGCTATATTTGCAGCATTTTTATCATTAATTAAAGGCGGATATTCTCTTTTATAATCAAGTCTATATTCTCCACCAAATGCTAATGCAACAGCTTTGGCAATGTTTTCTATTGAGCTTTGCATTAATTTTTGATTTTCATCGCTTAAAAAACGCACCGTTCCTTGCAATATGGCATTTTGCGGTATCACATTAAAGGTTGTCCCTGCTTCGATTTTTCCTATAGTAACTACTCCTGCATCCACAGGTTTTAATTTCCTTGAAACAATGCATTGAACATCAGTGATGAATTTTGCCGCCATTACAATAGGATCAATAGTCGTATGTGGATGCGCTCCATGCCCACCATGACCGACAAATTCAAGCTCAAAAACATCAACCCCTGCCATCATCTCGCCATCTACAATTTGAGCAGTATTTTCAAGCAAAGGGCCCCATAAATGACAACCAAAAACTGCATCTACGCAAGGATTTTTAAGTACCCCTGCTTCTATCATAGGCTTTGCACCCCCACTTCCTTCTTCAGCGGGTTGAAACATAAATTTAACACTTCCACTAAAATACTCTTTTAATTCATTTAATATCAAAGCAGCCCCCAAAAGTCCAGCCGTATGTCCATCATGCCCGCAAGCGTGCATTTTCCCATCGATTTTTGAAGCGTATGAAAGTCCGGTTTTTTCTTGCACAGGCAAAGCATCCATATCTGCTCTCAAAAGCACACATTTTGGCTTTTTATCACTTGTCTTTTTGCCTTCTATGATTGCTAAAATTCCAGTTTTTGCTATATTTCTTTGATATTTTATGCCAAATTCATCTAAAATTTCACACACCAATTTTGCTGTATTTTCTTCTTCAAATTCAAGCTCAGGATACATATGAATTTGATGTCTTAGTTCTTTGATTTTAGGATAGTATTTTTGTGTTAAATCTTTAATTACTTGCTGCATTAGCATTTTGCTCCATTTTAATTTTCATTCTTTCAACCTCTTCCTTGCCATTTCTCACAATCTTTGGATCAAAAGCAAGTTTTTTAAAGCGCTTTTTATCTGGATAATCCACATGAGATAAAATGTATTTAAAAATATTAAGCCTTGCTTGTTTTTTATTATCCGTTGCAATGATAGTCCAAGGGCACAAAAGTGTATCTGAGGCAAGGAGCATAGTGTATTTTGCCTTTGTATATTCATCCCATAATTCTTGAGATTTTTTATCTACTGGCGAAAGCTTGTATTGTTTTAAAGGATCATTTTTTCTTGCCTCAAAACGCTTTTCTTGCTCAGCTTTGGAAATAGAAAAATAAAATTTGAAAAAAATAATTCCACTTTTTACTACCATTTCCTCAAACAAAGGCACTTCTTTTAAAAAACGCTCGTGCTCTTTTGGAGTGCAAAAACCCATCACAGGCTCTACTCCTGCACGGTTATACCACGATCTATCAAAAATCACTATCTCACCAGCGCTTGGCAAATGTGCTACATAGCGTTGAAAATACCACTGTGTCCTTTCAACTTCACTAGGCTTTTCAAGTGCTACCACACGACACCCTCTTGGATTTAAATGCTCAACCAATCTTTTAATTGAACCACCTTTACCCGACGCATCGCGTCCTTCGACTATGATTAAAACCTTTAATCCTTCTTTTTTTACATAATTTTGAAATTTCAAAAGCTCAATTTGAAGCATTTGCAATTCTTTCTCGTATTCAATAAGACTTTTTTTAACCTTAATATAAGTGCAACCTTTTTCTTCCTTAACCTGCTCTAAAGTCATTGCATCCATAATATCCCCTTAAAAAATATCCATAAATTTACCATAAATAAAATATAATTTCGAAAATTTTCACTCTAAAATTAGGAACACTTATGCGCATTTGTTTATTTTTGTTTATTTTTATCAATTTTTTATTTGCAAATCCTCTTAGTTTAGAGCAAGCCTTTAAGCATACTTATAATTTTAATTCTCAAGGCGTTAGCGTTAAAATCACACTAGGAAAAGATATCTATCTTTATCAAAAGGAATTAAAAATACTCTTAGCAAATCAAGATATTACAGATTTAATCTCTTTGCCAAAAGCTATCAATAAAAACGGTGAAAAAGTTTTTTATCATCAGCTTAACTTATCTTTACCTAAAATTTTACTCGAGCACGAAATGCAAGATAAAGCCTTGCTGGATATTTATTTTCAAGGATGTTCCGAGCAAGGATTATGTTATAAACCTCAAATTTTACATTTTGAAATTCAAAAAAATCAGCAAAATTATGAAATAAAACCAGCAACCCAAAATATCCAAACCAATGTAAGCGAAGAACAAAACATTGCTAATAATATGGAGAAAAAATCCTTTATTTTAGTTTTACTTAGTTTTTTTGGATACGGTTTATTACTATCCTTAACGCCTTGTACTTTGCCAATGATCCCCATTTTATCCTCTTTAATCCTATCAAAAAGCACATATAAGCCTTCTAAAAAATACGCTTTATGGTTGTGTTTTATCTATGTATTTTTTATGTCTTTAGCCTATGGAGTAGCTGGTGTTATAGCAAGTTTTTTAGGTGCAAGCTTACAAGGTTTATTGCAAAAACCTTTGGTTTTGATCATTTTTGCTTTAATTTTTGTGTTCTTATCGCTTTCATTGTTTGGACTTTTTAGACTCGAATTGCCTTTGAAATTCCAAAATTTTATACAGAAAAAAAGCAATAAAGGCAAAGGTGTTTTAGGGGTTGCTTCAATGGGTTTTTTATCTGCTTTAATTGTAGGTCCTTGTGTCGCCGCTCCTTTGGCTGGAGCTTTGATTTATATCGCAAATTCAAAAGATGCATTGCTGGGTGGATTAGCACTTTTTACTATGAGTTTTGGCATGGGTTTGCCTTTATTTTTAGTAGGTTTTGGAGTAAGTTTTTTAAAAGCTGGAATTTGGATGCAAAAAATTCAATTTTTCTTCGCTTTTTTAATGCTTGCAATGGCTCTTTGGATACTCTCTCGCATTCTTGACGCTTCTTTAATATTGATAGGATTTGGTATATTGGGAGTATTTTTTAGTGTATTTATGGGACTTTTTGATAATGACTTGGGGGTTTTAAATAAAATCAAAAAAGCTTGTTTGATTTTAATTTTAAGTTATAGTTTAGCCTTATTTTTAGGAGGTTTATTTGGAGGAAAATACTTCTTAAAACCCTTTAATATAACCTCAACCATAGAAAACAAAAATTTAAATTTCAACCATATAACAAAACTTAGTGACTTAAAAAATATCATTAATGATAACGAAAAAGTTTTAGTCTATTTTACGGCTTCATGGTGTGAAAATTGCAAGCTTTTAGATGAATATACTTTTAGCAATGAAAAAGTTCAAGAAAAACTTAAAAATTACACACTCATTAAGGTTGATGTAAGTCAAAATAATGAAGAACAAATTAAAATAATGAAAGAATTTAGCGTATTTGGACCACCAGTTTTGATCTTCCTTGATAATCAAAAAGAAAATTTAAAAATCACAGGTTACATAAATACTAATGATTTATTGCAAAGGTTAGATCAATGAAAATTCAAAGCTTGCAAATAGGGCAAGTTAAAAATTACACTCATTTTAAAAGTGGCTTTATTAAGGATATATATTTAAATTCTGCTAAGGTTGAAATTTCAGGAATTGTTGATGATGGAATTGCAGATTTAAAACACCACGGCGGAAAAGATAAGGCGATTTTTGCTAATTCTTGTCAGAATTACATTTTATGGGAAAATTTTCTTAATAAAAAGTTAAATTTTGGCACAATGGGAGAAAATTTAAGTATTGACAATTTACATGAAAGCAATGTTTGTATAGGTGATATTCACAAAATTGGAGATACGATTTTACAAGTGAGCGAACCAAGAAAACCTTGTGTAAAAATTTCACTTGTGCATGATAATAAAAATTTTACTCGCGAAATTTTCAAAAGTGGTTTGAGCGGTTGGTATTACAAAGTGTTACAAAAAGGAACAATAAACTTAGGAGATGGAATAAAAATTTTACAAAAAGATTCAGCAAATTTAAGTGTGCTAGAACTCAATAAGCTTTTTTATCAACCCAAAGAAAATCTTACCATATTTAACAAACTTCTTGCTTGCAAAAATATTAACAAAAATTGGATTGAAAGCATAGAAAAAAGATTAAATCAAACTTATGATGATGAATATATGAGAAAATTATAATTTTTATTTAAGCTTTTCTTGACAAAATTTAAATTTTTAAAATTTCGCTTAAAAAAGGATTTATAAATGCAAAGACAAACATGGAGCAATACCCTAACCTATATCCTAACTGTCGCCGGAGCAACCATAGGATTTGGTGCAACTTGGCGTTTTCCTTATTTAGTAGGAGAAAATGGCGGTGGAGCCTATGTATTAGTTTTTTGCATTGCGATGATTTGCATAGGAATTCCTGTTATTTTGGTTGAAAATGTCATAGGAAGACGGGCGATGAAAAATAGTGTCGATGCCTTTAAAGGAAAATGGCAAGGCGTTGGCTATATGGGACTTTTGGGCAGTTTTGGAATTATGGCTTATTATATGGTGCTTGGCGGCTATGTGTTGGTTTATATTTTTGGCTTATTATTTGGAAATTTTGACCTCTCAAGTCCTGTGAGCAAAGAATACACCAATTCTTTTTATACGCAAAATATAGAGCACAATGCCCTATTTGTAGGAATTTTTACAAGTATTTTTGTGATTATCAACTGGATCATACTAAAAAAAGGCATAATTGATGGCATAGAAAAATCTGTGAAATTCTTAATGCCTATGCTTTTTTTATGCCTTATCATTGTTGTGATGCGTAATATCACTTTAGATGGAGCAATAGAAGGAGTTAAGTTTTATTTAAACCCTAATTTTAAGAAAATCACCCCTAAACTTTTTATTGATGTTTTAGGACAAGTGTTTTTTGCACTTTCTTTGGGATTTGGCGTGATGATCACCCTTTCTTCTCACCTCAATAAAAAAGAAAATTTAATCAAAACTGCAACTTATACCGGAATTTTAAACACAGTTATCGCTGTGATGGCAGGTTTTATGATATTTCCAGCACTTTTTTCAGCTGGACTTGAACCCGATAAAGGACCATCTTTGGTTTTTGAAACCCTACCTATAGCCTTTTCGCATATTCATTTTGGCGGACTTATTTGTGCTTTATTTTTCATGCTTTTACTCATTGCAGCACTAACTACAAGCTTGCCAATCTATCAAGTTATCATTAGCGTTTTAGAGGAAAAATTCAAGCTTTCTAAAAATTTAGCCATTAATCTTACTCTAGGAACAATTTTCATCTTAGGAAATCTACCTTGCATCTTAACCTATGGGCCGTTAAGAGATGTGACTTTGATTCGAGGTAAAAATATTTTTGATAGTTTTGATTTTGTTAGTGGAAATATTTTGTTTGTTTTAACGGCATTTTTGTGCTGCATTTATGTGGGCTGGATACTTAAAAAAGATGCCATTAAAGAACTTTCAAATAATGGAAAAATTAAAAGCATATGGATAAATATTTGGTATCACTATGTTAAATTTGTAGTACCTATTATTATTTTAGTTATCTTTTATTTTGGAATTTTTTAATTTTTCATCTTTAATTATCTCACAATTAAGTTAGAATTTATATATAATACCGACGCAAATTCAATAACTGAAGGAGTTTTAAATGCAAAAAAATAAAGTATTTGCAAGTAGATTTTTAGAGTCAATGAATAAAAATCATCCAAATCAAAATAATTGGGATTGGCAACCTGCAAGCAATAATGCATATGAAATTTACGCAAGCGGAGCACCTACTTCAACACAGCAAAGCACCTATGCTGACGGAAGAGACAATAGAAGCGATTCGGATAGACCTAATGAAGGTTTGATGGCTATCTAATGCTACTCATACTCAGCGATAGCTTTGATGCACATGCAAATAGGGTAGTTGGAAAAATTAAATGCTTTAAAATTGCTCTATTTTAGATTAAATTTAGATACAAAATCTCTTTACAATACTTTCATAAGCTTTCAAAATCATTCTTGGCATATAAAAAATGAAATTTCAAACATAAAAAGCGATGATATCTCTTGCGTTTGGCTTAGAAGATCTTTTGTTGAATTAAGCTTAGAGGAAAAAGAAAGTAAAGAAAAAGATATTGACTTTAAAATTTGGCGCAATGAATTTAACGCCACTCTTTTAGGTCTTTTTCATTCTTTAAAAGATCTACCTTGGCTAAATCCTATTTCACACGCTTTTAAAGGCGATAATAAATATTATCAAATGAGTTTAGCAAAACAACTGGGTTTAAAAATACCAAAAACTATTGTAAGTAATGAAAAAGAAAAACTACTTCAATTTTGCAAAATATGTAAATCAGATGTGATTTTTAAATCAAGAAATTTACAAATTAGACCAAGATTAAGCCAAAGGCATATATGCCAATCGTATTAATAATACACATTTAAAAAACTTTGCTTTAAAAGGTGAAAATCCCATTATGCTGCAAGAATATATTAAAAAATCCTTTGAAGTGCGCTATACGGTGGTTGGCAAAGAGCATTTTGCATGCAAGATAGATTCGCAAAAATCTAAAATCGCTTGTGAAGATTGACGAAGGTATGATCTAGGCAAAACACCACATTTAGCTCTAACTCCGCCACAAGATATCAAAGAAAAAGTTGAAAAATTACTACAAATTATGAATTTAGAATATGGGGCACTTGATTTTATAGTAAATTTGCAAAATGAATGGATTTTTTTAGAAATTAATTATAGCGGACAGTGGCTATGGATAGAAGATTTATCGGGATTAAAAATTAGCGATGGTATAGTAAATTGGATAAAGAAAAATATCAAATTTAATACTTAAAATCACAAAAATTTAGCAACGCATATAAAAAGCGTTGCCATGATTATTTAAAAGTCGTTCCACCATCAACGATGAAAGTATGACCTGTTACCCAGCTTGCTTTGCTTGAGCAAAGAAAAAGACAAGCACCAGCTAGATCTTCAGGCTGTCCCATACGATTTAAAGGGCTTAAATTTATCGTAGCCTGTTTAACTTCTTCATAATTTGTAAAAGCTCTCAAAGCATCAGTTTCAATCGGCCCACCACTTACTACATTCACACGGATATTTTTCTCTCCAAGCTCCGTTGCTGCATATCTTGCCATAGCTTCCACTGCAGCTTTTGCTGTGCCATGCCCTGCGTAATTTTCTATATAAACTAAATTTCCAGTAGATGAGATGGAAATAATGCTTCCACCCCCTACTTTTTCCATTCTTTTGGCTGCTTCTTGAGCTCCTACAACAAAGGCATTTACTGTAGCTGTGAAAATATTATTAATCCCTTTTGGTTTTAATTTCATAAATTTAGTATAACCACCCACAACCGCACGGCCTGAAATAATAGCGTTTGAGATAAAATAATCAATCCTATCAAAATCGGCATCGATTTTTTCAAAAAGCTCTTTATAATTTTCTGGTTCTAAAATATTAAATTCATAGGCTCTTGCTTTGATTTTATAGTTATTTTCTAAATCTTTAATCATTTCATTAGCAATTTCTGCATTAGAATTATAAGTAAAAGCTATATTTGCACCCACTTTTGCAAATTCATAAACTATAGCCTTGCCAATTCCACGCGTTCCACCGCTAATAACTAGAGTTTTTCCTTGAAATTCTGTATTCATTAAAATCCTTTAATATTATATTTTTTCATCACCGCTTCAATTTTAGCGAAATTTTCCTTACTTGGAGGGCATAAAGGTAAGCGGTATTCTAAAGTCGGTATTAAACCCGCAATAAACATAGCTGCTTTAATAGGAATAGGATTACCCTCACAAAATAAAATTTTATTGATATTATAAAGCTCATCGTTGATTTTTTTAGCTTCTTTGTAATTCTCCTCTAAAGCCAAGTGGGTTAATTCACTAATCATATCCGGCAATAAATTCGAAGTTACTGAAATCACTCCCTTTCCACCATTAGAAAGCACTGGATAATTGATCGCATCATCGCCAGAAATCAAAACCATTCTTGGCTCATGTGCGAGTAAATCAACACTTCTGTCTATGTTTCCGCTTGCTTCTTTTACCCCATAAATATTTTTACAATCTCTAAAAAGCTTGATAATGGTTTCAGTTGCAATCTCGCAACCCGTTCTTCCTGGCACATTATATAAAAGCACCGGAATATCCACACTTTGCGCAATTTCTTTATAGTGTAAATAAAGTCCTTCTTGAGATGGTTTATTATAATAAGGCGCCACGCTCAAAATTCCATCAGCACCATGTTCTTGTGCAAATTTTGCCAGACCCACTGCTTCATGGGTTGCATTACTTCCTGCTCCGGCTAAAACCTTTACTTTAGTATTTTTACAAGCTTCTACCGCTATTTCTATACAAATTCTATGCTCTTCATGTGTCAAGGTTGCACTTTCACCTGTTGTGCCTACAGGAACAATGGCATCAATGCCATTTTTAATTTGTCTTTGTATGAGTTTATAATAATACTCCTCGTCTAAATTTCCATTTTTAAAAGGAGTGATAAGTGCTGTCATTGCTCCAATAATAGTATGATTATCCATTCTTAATCCTTTCTTAAAATTACAGTGGTTGAATTTTGCTTAGTAAAGTATTTTTTAGCACATTTTACCAAATCTTGCATTTGTAATTTTTGCACTCTATCTTCATACTCTAAAAGTGGCCTTAAATCGCCCTTAGCAAGATAGGAACCATAAGTATTTGAAACCGCACTAGCTGTATCAAGAGAAAAAATAAAATCACTTTTTATATTATTTTTAACCTTTTGCAAATCCTGTTGCGAAATTTTAACATCTTTTATATCTTGAAGAATTTTCCAAATTTCTTCTTCTACAATTTCGGCTTTGATTTCTGGATTGCAATTAAAAATAAGTATAAATAAATTTTCATCAATAGAGTCGTTTGCAAAAGAATAATAATCGTTAATTAAATTAAGCTTATCAATTAAAATTTCATTAATTAAAGAACTCTTTCCACTTCCCAAAAGCTCTCCTAAAACATTTAAACTCGGCATATCTTTGTGTTTAAAATCAGGAATTTTAAAGCCTATTGCCAAAAACTCTGTGTCGGTTTTTTTCTTTAAGTAAATACGCTTTGCTCCTTCTTGTTTTGGCTCTTTGGTATGAATTTTAGGAATAGCTCTTGTGTTTTTAATTTTTTCAAAATGTTTCCTTGAAAGCTCGAAAACTTCTTTGCTTTCAATATCTCCACTCACTACCAAAATAGCATTTTTTGGTTGATAATAAATACTATGAAATTCTTTAATATCCTCAATACTCCAATTTTCTATATCCTTAAAAAAACCTATTGGTGTCCAATGATAAGGATGATACATAAAAGCATGATTAAAAAGTCTAAAATACAAATATCCCAAAGGATTATTATCTGTTCTCCACCTGCGCTCTTCCAAAACCACAGCTCGTTCTGGCTGAAATTCCTCATCTTTTAAATTTAAATTTGCCATAAGCTCAGCAAAAAGCTCTAAAGCTTTATCTAAATTTTTCTTAGAGCATTTTATATAATAATGCGTATAATCAAAACCCGTGCTAGCATTATCAACCCCACCAAAGCCCTTTACTATCTCATCAAATTCACCTGCTTTTAAATTTTTGGTGCTTTTAAAATTTAAATGTTCGAGCATATGAGCTATACCGCTTTTTCCCATCACTTCATTTCTTGAACCCACTTTGTAAAAAATATCAACGCTAATCACATCGCTATTTTTATTAACTTCAAAAGCATAAACTTCGAGTTTATTTTTTAAACTTATCTTTTCATAATTTATCATTTTAAATTAGCTCCCACTGCTTGACTAATGTGTAAAAATCCATCTTGCTTTAAAAGCTCTATAAGACCTTCATTGATATTTTTAACCAAAGAAGGACCTTTAAAAATCAAAGCCGTATAAACCTGTATTAAATTCGCTCCATTTTTAATACGATCATATGCAAGCTCGGCACTATCTATTCCCCCACTTGCAATAAGCAAAGTCCTACCAAATAAAACCTTAGCCAGCTCCTTAAAGAAAATTCCACTTTTTTCTGTAATAAGCCTTCCGCTAATGCCACCAAAAGTGCGATTATTATCAAGTAAAGAATAATCCACGCTCGTATTGGCTATGATAAGGCCATTAGCGCTAGAATTTATAGCTACCTCACACAAAGAAAGTGCCGCATCTACACTCATATCAGGAGCTATTTTTAACAAGATGGGTTTTTGAGTGATTTCTCTGGCTTTATTAAAAAGCTCTTTAATAAAATCTTCACTTTGCAAAGCTCTTAAATTTTTAGTATTTGGCGATGAAATATTCACAACAAAATAATCACATAAATTTTCAAACTCTTTTAATAAAATTAAATAATCCTCCAAAGCTTGTTCATTAGGAGTAATTTTATTTTTTCCTATATTTGCGGCCAAAGGGATGGCAAAGGGATAAATTTGAGTTAGACGAGAAGCGATTTTTTGAGCACCTTCATTATTAAAACCCATAGCATTTTGTATACTTTCTTGCTTTACAAGACGGAAAAGCCTTGGTTTTTCATTGCCCTCCTGAGCCTTGGGTGTAAAAGTACCAAATTCTAAAAAGCCAAAACCAAGTGCTGCTAGAGGGCGTATCATAGTAGCATTTTTATCAAAGCCACCTGCTAAGCCCACAGGATTATGAAAATCAAGTCCTAATAAATTTTGCTTTAAACTCTCATCATTAACGATATATTGATGTGCTAAAAAACTTAAAGCTCCAGGAAAAACAGTATTTAAAGTCCTTAAACTATGCTCGGCTAGCCAATGAGCATTTTCGGGATCTAATTTAAACAAGAGAGGTTTAATCTGTTCGTAACCAAGCATGAATATCCTTAATTTTTGTAAAATATTAGCAAAATAACTTTTATTTATGCTTTAAACTCTTTTCTTTGAATTTTTTATACAATTCACATTCTTGCATTAACTGAGCGTCCTTGCCTATTGCCAAAACCTTTCCTTGATCTATAACTGCGATTTTATCAGCATTTTCTATAGTACTTAAACGGTGTGCAATCACTAAAATCAGCCTATCTTGCTTTAAATTTTCTATAGTTTTAACAATGGCTTTTTCACTCTCATTATCAAGTGCTGAAGTTGCCTCATCAAAAATGAGTAAATCAGGATCTTTATACAAAGCTCTAGCGATAGCAATGCGTTGCTTTTGACCCCCACTTAAATTTTTACCGTGTTCTTTTACCTCTGTATAAATTCCACCCATTGCTTCAACAAATTCATAAGCATTGGCTAACTTTAAGACCTTAATGATTTTTTCTTCATCTAATTCTTCACTATAAGCTATATTTTGAGCAAAACTATCATTAAAAAGATAAATATTTTGTGTTACGAGTCCTATTTTATCACGCAAACTTTGAATATTAAATTCGCTAATATCTAAACCATTAAATAAAATTTGACCCTTTTGTTTTTCGTAAAAATACATCAAAAGATTGATAATAGATGATTTTCCGCTCCCGCTTGTTCCAACAAGTGCAAGCATTTGCCCATTTTGAAAGTCAAAATTAATGCCATTTAAAACATTTTTATGTGGATTTTCATAAGAAAAATATACATCTTGAAATTCTATGTGATCGATTTTTTTAAGCTCTTTATCTCCGCCTTTAATTTGCGGTTCTAGATCAAGTAAATAAAAAGTCCTTTCACTTGCCACTATAGCGCCTTGCAATTTACCATAAAGCGAAGAAAGTCTTTTTAAGGGTGTGTAAATCGCAAAAAGCGCGGTAATAAAAGCAAAAAAACTCCCCACACTCATCGTTCCATGAATAACTTCACGCCCACCTATAATAATCACTGCAGCCACCCCAAGAGAACCAATAATTTCCATCAAAGGACTAATGAGGGCATCAATGCGAGTGGATTTTAAATTAAGGCGACAAAGCTCATCATTTTGCTTGGCAAATTTACCACTTTCTTTTTTTTCACTATTACTTGCTCTAATAAGCTCGATATTTGAAAAAATCTCACTGAGTCTCGAAAGCAAATCTGAATTTGTTTCTTGAATACTTTTTGCATATTTTTTGAGTTTTCTTGCAAACCATACCAAAGGAAAAATCGCACAAGGAAGTACCACTAAAGCGAAAAAAGCAAGTTTTGGACTTTGATAAAGTACAACCGCTAACAATCCAACAATGGTTAAAAATTCTCTAAAAAAATCAGGAATGATATTTGATACTATGCTTTGAAGGGCGTTAATATCATTGGTACAACGGCTTATAAGCTCTCCATTTCTATTGCGTTTAAAAAAATCCATATCAAGTCTTAAAAGATTTGTCAAAACCTTAAAACGCAAAATTCTTAGCGTATCAGTACCAATAAAACTTAAATAATAAGTTTGCAAATAAAAGCCCAAATTTTTTAAAATATAAATTATTACCAATACAAAAGGCAAAGTATAAAGCAAAGTTTCGTTTTTTTCTACAAAAATATAGTCCAAAATAGGCTTCAAAGACGCAAAACTTCCTGCAGTTCCAACGCTAGTAAGCATCATTCCAAAAATAGCAATGGCAAATTCTTTTTTGTATTTTTTATAAAAGGGTTTAAAGCGGATTAAAACATCTTTTAAACTCATTTGTTTATGCATTATTTTTTTCCCAAATAGTGCCTTGTGGGGTATCTAAAAGCACGATATTCATTTGCGCTAACTCAGCTCTGATTTTATCTGCTGTGCTAAAATCTTTCATTTTTTTAGCTTCATTTCTTTCTTGAATTTTTTGCATTATTAATTCTTTTTGTTCCCTACTCACACCAAATTGAAAATATTCGTTCCACGCCAAAAAGCCAAAACCAAAAAGCAAGGCAAGTTCTTCTAAACCCTGTTTTAAATCAAGTTTTAAAGAAATATTTTTAGGCTCTTTGTCAAGTTCTAAATTTGCTTCTACGATAAACTCATCTAAAGTTGCTAAGGCCTTTGAGATATTTAATTCATCGCTTAAATCTTTTAAAGCCCTATTTGCAACCTCGCTTTCAAAAGAATAAATTTTATTTTTATCAAAATCACTAAATTCTTTCAAATCAAGTCTTTGTTTAAGACGATAAAATTTATCCAATCTTTTTTTACTCAAAGCTAAATCTTCTAAAGAATAATTAAAATGAGCCCTATAATGCGAACTTTGCAAATAAAATCTTAAAAGTTCGGGATGAAATTCATTCAGCGCGTCTTTAATGAAAAAACTATTATTTAAACTTTTACTCATTTTTTCACCATTAATATTTACAAAACCATTGTGCAGCCAATAACTTGCAAGCTCATAATTGTTCGCACATCGGCACTGCGAAGCTTCATTTTCATGATGAGGAAAAAGCAAATCAATACCCCCAGCATGAATATCCAAACCTTCGTTAAAAAGCGAATTTATCATCGCAACACATTCAGTATGCCACCCTGGTCTTCCTTTACCAAAAGGCGCATCGTAAAAGTTTTCATCAAATTTCCATAACACAAAATCGCTTTCATTTTTCTTTGCTACCTCATTTTCAAGCCTTGTGATATTTTCCTCTAAACCTCTTTTGGATAAAGACAAATAAGACTTGTCTTTGCTCGTATCAAAATACACCCCATCTTCTAAAACATAAGCAAAACCTTGCTTTTGTAAATGAGCAATCAAAGAAATCATCTCTCTAATAAAATGCGTCGCTCTTGGCTTAAAATCAGGATCTAAAACATTTAAAGCCTTCATATCTCTTTCATAAGCAGCGATATAAAAGTCAGTCAGCTCACTTAAATTTCTACCACTTTCTTTCATTTTTTTTAAAATTTTATCATCGATATCGGTATAGTTTCTAGCAAATTTAACCCTAAAACCAAGCGCTATAAAAACACGGTGTAATAAATCAAAGCACACGCTACTTCTTGCATGTCCCAAATGAGCATCATCGTAAGTTGTAGGACCACAAAGATAAATGCAAACTTCATTTTCTTTTTTTGGAATAAAATCTAATTTTTCTTTCTTAACACTATCAAATAATTTCATCATCAAAATAACCCTAATATAAATTGATAAATATTATTAAAAAATAAAACAATATAAACTTTGAATTCTAGCAAAATTAAAGTAAAAATTCCTAACACAAGGATATTAAAAACAAAAAATCTAGGCGAAAATAAAAGTAAAAATTTACGAAAACCAAATTCTTTGATATTGGCAAAAAGCAGATAAAAAGCAGATAAAGATGAAGATAAGGCCACTCCTAAAACTTTAAAATAATCTTCTTTTATAAGATAAATACATAATAAAGAAAAAACAACACTGATAAATAAGGCGATAAACGCCATTTTGGCGGCAAGTTTTTGTTTAAATTTAGCATAAAGCCAAAGGGAAAATAATTTTTGCAAACCAAAAGGCAAAAGTCCTATTAAATAAGCAATTAACACATAAGCGGTAATTACACTGTCTTGATGAGTAAAATTTCCATGTTCAAATAAAAGTTTTGAAATTTCTACTGAAAAAATAATGCCTACAATACTAGATATTAACAACAAAAAAGTCAAAAGCTCAAAAGCTTTTTTCATAAAATTTAAAGCTTGCTCTTCTTCGTTGAGTTTTAAATGCTTTAAAATTTTAGGAAAAGAAACCTGAGTTAAAGCAATGGCAAAAAGTGCTAGAGGAAGCTGAAAAACACGGTTAGCATAATAAAGATAAGAAATACTACCTGTAATTAAAAAACTCGCTATTGTAGTATCTAACAAAGAGCTAATCTGTGTTGCAGAAGAGCCTAAAACTCCGTGAAAAAAATTACTATAAAAACGATCCAGTTTAACCTTAGCTCTTTTGAGCTTAATACTTGCAAACATTGCTTTGATAGTTTTGTTATTTTTCAAGGCAAAAATATGCAAGATAAGTTGAGCTACACCACTTAAAACCGTAGCGTAAGAAAAATAATACATCGTTGTAGCTGGATCATTTTTATCCACAAAAAACGCAGCAATTACAATGCATAAATTAAACAAAGAAGCCGAAAAGGAAGTAATAAAGAATTTTTGCTTGTAATTTAAAATAGCCCCTAAAAAAGTTACGATAAAAATAAAAAATAAATACCAAAAATTTATCGCCACCAAAGGAGATGCTAAAGCTATAGTTTTAGCATCAAAACCAAAGGCAAAAATTTTAGTAAAAAAAGATGAAAAAAAGCTTACTAAAAGACAAAGCAAAAATACAATTAAAGTAAAATGACTAAAAACCACAACACAAAATGCACCTTTTTGCTTCGAATTAGCAAAATTAGGCAAGAAGCTTTGTCCAAAAGCCCCTTCAGCAAAAATCCTTCTAAAAAAAGCAGGCATTTTTAAAGCTACAAAAAAAATATCACTATAAAGCCCAGCTCCCAAAAACAAAGCCAAAAGCATATCTCTAGCTAAACCTAAAATTCTAGAAAATAAAATCCCCAAAGCATTGACAATAAAATTTTTAAAAATTATATTTTTTTTATTCATTTTTTCTCTTGAAAAGTTGTATTTTTGAAGTTTGGAGTTTTATTTTAACTAATTTTGATTAAAATTCGATTATAATTAGCTTTTTAATTTAATAACACAAGGAGCTTTAAGGATGAATGAAGACTTAATTATCACCCAAACCAATCACCCTTATAAAGAACTTCTTAATGTTGCCTCAAGAACTTCACTGGAGGTGACAAATTTAGATTTTAATATACTTTATTTTTCTACCCTTTATTCTATTGATAATACGGAATGGCAAAGACTTAACGAGAAAGATTTAAATATTTTTGATCAAGATGAAATATTTTTAAACCCAAATTTAAAAATCACCCAAGAATATAAAATTGAAATTTTTCAAAAAAAAGAAAATACTTTGGAAGATAAAATTAAACTCATTGCCAATAAAAATCTCACAAAAATCATTGCTAATATTGATGCAAAAAATTTGGAATATCACGAAAAATTACCTATGCAGATGCTTCAAACCATCTATAAAAAATTGCTTAAAAATAACCTATTTATAGGAATTCGAATTTTTGATTTTAAAAAACAATTACTTTTAATAAATAAACAAATTCAAAACAAAAAACAACAAGAATTTCAATTGATTGTATGTAAAGGAGTGAATGCAATTTTTCCACAAAACGAAACATTAGAACTAACTTATAAAGAAAAATTAAAAAATAGCCCCTTGACTCAAAATACCCCTATTATTGCCATTAATGAAGGTGAAATTGCGCTTAGGCATCTTAAAGCAAAACAAGGTCGAAGAGGAAGGGATTTGCATTTAAATTTTATCGAAATCAAAGAAGAAGAGAAAAAGAAAAAAATTCACTTCTCCTGCTCGGATAAATTTGAATTAAGAGAAAAAGAATTTGCTGATGAATATATCGCTAAACAAAAAGGTTACATAATACAAAACGGTGATAAATTCGATATAGCTAATGTAGCTGAATTTAATACAGTGGATTTAAAAAATGTAGGTTGTATCAATGTGGGAATTGATAGCAAAATTACCATTAATATTAAAAATCTTTCTGAATTAGACGATGCTGTAAAATCAGGAGTTAGCATAAAATGCGAAGAATTAAATATTGACGGAAGCGTCGCGCAAAATACGATCTTAAACGCCAAAAAACTTGCCCTTAGAGGTACAACCCATACTCAAACTAAAATTTTTGCAAAAGATGCAAAAATCAACACACATAGAGGTTATTTTGAAGGGGAAAATGTTGAAATAGACTTATTGGAAAATGGACATATTAAAGCCAAAACCGTTAAAATAAACAAAAGCCTTGGAGGCACTATAGAAGCGGAAAATATTTTTATTACTACCTTAATGAGTAACAATACGATTGCTTTCAACAAAAGTGTTATTTTTGAAATTTGCGAAGGCAATAATAATAAATTTTTAGCACAAATTTCAAAAAATGAAGTGGATTTTGAAGAACAATTAAATCAACTCACTAAACAAATTCATGAATTAAATTTAGAATTAGAACCTTTGAAAACAAGTATGCAAAATAGCAAAGAGGGTATAAATTTACTCTTAAATGAAATTGATAATTTTAAGCAAAATAAACAACAAATTCCTGCAAGTTATCTTGAAAAAGTTAAAGAATACCAAAATCATTTAGAATTTTACGAAAATTTAAACCAGAAAGAAAAAGATCTAACTTTAGAAAAAAGAGAAATTTTAGACAAAATTGAGCTTGCACAAGAAGAACTTTTTAAAGCAAAAATCATCAATAAAAAAGGGGTTTGGACTGATATGAATGAAATTAAATTTAAATTCATTTATCCCAAACAAGAACTTTTGCATTCAACACTGCTTGATGAACACACTAAGGTTTTTACCTTAAGAACAACTGTCGAAAACAACGAAGAAGTCGCAAAAATCGACAGATTGGATGAATACAACGAAAAGGATTTAGAATGGTTGTTGCAATCGAAGGAATGATTACACAAAAAGAACCTACTTTTATTACCATTAAAACAAATTCGGGTTTAAGTTATGGAATTTATGTTTCCTTATTTTGTAGCGCAAAATTGCAAAAAAATGAAAAAATAGAACTTTTTATTTCTCAAATCATCAAAGAAGATTCAAATAAATTTTATGGTTTTTTGGATAAAAATGAGCAAAAAATGTTTGAATTATTGTTAAAAATCAACGGTATAGGAGCAACAACCGCAATGGCAATTTGTTCCAGTCTTGATGTAAATTCTTTTTACAAAGCTTTGCAACTTAATGACGAAAATGTCTTTAAAAAAATCCCTGGAATTGGGCCAAAAAGTGCAAAACGCATCATTGTGGAATTAAGTGATAATAAAATTCTACTAGAAAATACTCAAGATGATAGTAAAAGTCAGGCTCTTGCTGCTCTTATTTCGCTTGGCTTTAAGCAAGATAAAGCTTTGCAAGCTCTAAGTCAATGCCAAAGCAATGAGACAAGCGAGCTAATCAAAGAAGCATTAAAAAAACTTTCATAAGGATAAAAATGATTTACGCAATAATTTTTGGAGCAAATTCATACGAACACGAAATCAGTATAGTGAGTGCTATTGTTTTAAAAAAAGTTTTAAAAGCAAAACTTTTATTTATTTTTTGTGATAAAAATAGAGATTTTTATCTTATTGATAATGCAAAAATGAATGCTAAAACCTTTAGTTCTTTAGCTTATAAAAAAGAAAAAAGGTTAATTTTAAAACAAGGTGGATTTTACGAAAAAACCTTATTTTCAGACAAAAAGATAGAATGTGATTGCTGTATCAATCTCGTGCATGGAAAAGACGGAGAAGATGGGAAAATAGCAGCTTTATTTGATTTTTTTAATATTGAATACATAGGCCCAAGACTCGAAGCAAGCGTTATTTCATACAATAAAGAATTTACAAAACTTTACGCACAAAAAGTTGGTGTTAAAACCTTACCATATAAAATATTAAAAAACTACGACGCCACTTCTTTATTAAGCCCATTAGATTATCCTTGCATTTTTAAGCCCACAAGACTGGGTAGTAGCATAGGCATACAAATTTTAAGCGAAGCGAGTCAATTAGATTATTCTTTGGATGTGGCATTCGAATTTGATGACGAACTTTTAGTAGAACCTTTTATAGACAATATCAAAGAGTATAATCTAGCAGGTTGTATGATTAAAGATGAATTTGTTTTTTCTATCATTGAAGAGCCAAATAAAAATAAATTTTTAGATTTTGAGCAAAAATATCTTTGTTTTAGTTCTCATTCAGAAGTACAAGAAGCAGATTTAAGCGAAGAATTAAAGGAAAAATTAAAAGAAAATTTCAAAAAAATTTATAATCCTTTATTTAAAGGCGCATTGATTCGCTGTGATTTTTTCATACATAATGATGAAATTTACCTTAATGAAATCAATCCAAATCCCGGATCTTTAGCAAATTATTTATTTAAAGATTTTTCTTCAATCATTCAAAATCTTGCACAAAATCTACCACATGAAAAGCAAATTAATATAAATTATAGCTTTTTACACTCCATCAATGGACAAAAAGGGAAATTATAAGTTTTTTTAAGTCTTAATACGCTAAATTTTACATAAAATTTAGCGTATTTAAGGAAACAAAATTTTATGTTATCTTTCAGTCAAGATGAAATTTATACTGCTACTGAAGTAGTGCGTAATTTTAGCCCCATAGTTGAAAAAGTCAAAAAAAGTCCTAGCGGAAAAATAGTGATTTTAAAAAACAATAAATTTGAAGCCGTATTGCTTAGTATGCAAGAATTTGAGCGTTTGCAAAATGCCGTGCAGCTTTTAGAAAGCATTTATAAAAATCAAAAGGCTTAAAAATGGCACTTACCACACTTGCTTATAATAATAAAAATTATCAAATTTCTTATGAGCTCATCAACAACAATCAAATAAAAAGCATCTTAGTTTTGCATGGTTGGGGCGCTAATAAAGAATTAATGAAGCAAACTTTTTCTAAAGTCTTAAAAGACTTTAACCAAATTTATCTTGATCTTCCAGGATTTGGAAATTCAACCATTGAAGAAATTTTAAACAGTAAAGATTATGCAAATATCGTCCTTTCTTTTTTAAAAAATAAAAACCTACATCCAGATATTTTTATGGGGCATTCTTTTGGTGGCAAAATTTGCACTTTACTTTTAAATAAAAATATTTACCCAAGCTCTTTACTCATTTTACTTTCCAGTGCAGGTATAGTAGCGAAAAAATCTTTTAAAACTCGTTGTAAGATTAAGCTTTTTAAAATACTTAAAAAACTAGGTTTTGCTCATCTTTATAAATATTTTGCCAGTAAAGACGGGGCAAATCTAAGTCCTTTAATGTATGAAACTTTTAAAAAAGTTGTAGATGAAAATTGTGAGTTAGATTTTGCTAAAATTCAAAATCCAACTTTGATTTTTTGGGGCATAGAAGATAAAGCAACTCCTCTTGAAAGCGGGAAAAAAATTTACAAACTTATCTCCCACAGTCAATTTTTTACTTTTGAAGGAGATCATTTTTTCTTTCTGCAAAATGCCCAAAAAATCACTCAAATCATAAGGAATAACCATGCTAAATAATTTAATATTTTTTATCAACACTCTTTTGATTAATTTCTGTCTAGGATTTTACCTCATTAGTGCATTGCAATGGTATTCTTATAAGATTAATCGCGTATTGTTTCATTTTGCTAAACCTTTATGGCATATTTATTTTATTCTTATTCCTTTAATTGCTTTTTGGTTTCTTGGAAAATATTTTTTAATTTTTGCCATTTTTAATCTTGTCGCCTTGTATTTATGGTATAAAAAGCTAGATAAAAAACTTGTTTTCACCGCTAAAATTAAAAAATTTTTTGCAATATTAAGTTTTCTTAGTATTGTTTTTGGGATTTTATCTCTGTATAATTTATACAACTTATCTCCACTGGCCTTGTTTTTTAGTCTGATAATTCTATCTGCTTATGAAAAATACAGAAATAATCTTTTCTATCAACAAGCAAAAAATAAAATTCAAAATATGAAAGATCTTAAAATCATTCTTATTACGGCAAGTTTTGGAAAAACAAGCATTAAAAATTTCTTATATGGGCTCATAAAAGAAGATTATAAAAGCTATAAAACACCAAGAAGCGTTAATACTCTTATGGGTATCATACAAGATATTAATGATAATGTACAAGCTGATACGCAAATTTATATTGCCGAGGCAGGTGCTAGAGAAAAAGGAGACATTTTACAAATTACCGAGCTTTTAAATCCTCATATTTGTATCATTGGAGAGATAGGGAATGCACATTTAGAGTATTTTAAAAATATAGAAAATACTAGAAATACAAAACTAGAAGCATTGAATTCAAACAGATTACAAAAGGCTTTTTTGCATAGTAGCACGCTTAAAAAGGATAATGAAAATCAAATTATCTATGACAAGAAGCTATCGCAAAGCTCTCAAAGTCTTGAAGGCATAGAATTTGAACTTTTATTAAATGATTCTAAGCAGCATTTTAAAAGTCCGCTATTGGGAATTTTTAATGCACAAAATTTAGCGGCATGTATCCAATGTGCTTTATATTTAAATATAAATTTAGAAAAAATTCAACAAAGAATATCCCAACTTAAAGCTGTAGAACATCGCTTACAAATCATATCCAAGGAGCCAAAATTTATTATTGATGATGGCTTTAATGGTAATTTTCAAGGAATGAGCCAAAGTTATAAACTTTGCAAAAACTACAAAGGACGCAAAGTTTTAGTAACTCCTGGAATTTTAGAAGTAAGTGAGGAAGAAAATCAAAAACTTGCTGATATTATAAATGAATGTTTTGATTTTGTCATTATCACAAGCCAAAGTAACGCAAATGTATTAGATCGACATATTGTTTTGGAAAAAATCATCATCAAAGATAAAACTGAATTGGTTTCTGTCTTGAGTAAATATACCAAAAATGGTGACTTAATATTATTTTCCAATGATGCACCCAGCTTTTTATGATTATAAAATTCACATACAATTCACACAAAAAGAATAAAATCTAAAGAAAACAAGGAAATATCGTTGAATAAAAAAAATTTTTCTATTTTACTCTTAAGTCTTTTACTTGCAAATTTACTAAAAGCTGATATTATTGTATCGCCAGATTCTTTACCTACAACCATTAAGGCTTTCCTCGAAGAACATTTCAAGCAAGTTTCTATAGGTATAGTTCAGCAGGATAAAAATTCTTATGAAGTATATTTAAGTGATGGAACAGAACTTGAATTTGATATTGATGGACTATGGAAAGAAATTGAAAGCAAACACAAAGCTTTAAGTTTCAAAATACTACCAACGCATATTGCCTCAATTATTACAAACAGATATCCTCAAGCTTTTTTAATAGAAATTGAAAGAAAAATTAATCATTATAAAATTAAACTCTCAAATGGCTTGGAACTTTATATCGATAATAATGGGACAATAATTCAAGAAAGATACGATGATTAAAAACCTCTGCTAAAACAAAGGTTTTTTGTAGTTAAGTTAAAGAACTTGAAAATTTTATTTTTTAAGTTCTTTGATACGAGCAGCTTTACCGCGTCTATCTCTAAGATAAAATAATCTTGCACGACGAACGCGACCTCTTCTTAAAAGAGTAATACTTTCTAAACTCTCGCTATAAATAGGGAAGATTCTCTCAACTCCAACATTATTAGCGCCAATTTTACGAACAATAAAAGTCTCTCCAACACCTGTTCCTCTACGCGCAATACAAATACCTTCAAAATTTTGAATTCTCGTTTTATCCCCTTCTTTAATGCGGATAGCAAGTCTTATGGTATCTCCCGCACGAAAATCAGGAACACTTTTACCTTCCATTTGCTTAGCTTCAAACTGCTCTATGTATTTATTTCTCATTGTTTTTCCTCAATTTGCGTTCATGCTTTAAATATAGATCAGGACGAAAAAATTTCGTTTTGCAAGACGCCAAAATAAATTTTAAAGATGTGATTTTAGCATGATTACCCTTTAAAAACTCTGAAGGTGCATATTTTTTTTTATTTTTTGCAATAAATTCATAAGGCTTGGAAAATGAAGGAGCTTCGAGTAAATTTTCTTCAAAACTCTCTTCCTCTAAACTCTGAGGATTTCCCAAGACTCCTGTTATATTACGAGCAATAGCATCGCACATTACCAAAGCGGGTAATTCTCCACCTGTTAAAACAAAATCTCCTATACTAAAAACCTCATTCGCAAAATTTTCAATAACCCTCTCATCTATCCCCTCATATCTTCCACATACAAAACAAATGTGCTTTTTTTTACTTAATCTTTTAGCATCTATTTGATTAAAAGTCTTAGCACTGGGAGTTAAAAAAACAAAATGAATGTCTTTATCTTGAATTTGAAGCTCATTTAAAGCGTCAAAAAGAGGCTGTGCCTGCATCAACAGTCCTGCTCCACCACCTATTTTATAATCATCAACTTTTTTATAAATATTGGTAGAATATAATCTTGGATTAATAAAAGCAATATCGATATATCGCTTCTCGATTGCTCTAGCAAGTATAGACTCACTAAAATAAAATTTAACAAGATCTGGAAATAAAGTAACAAAACTAATTTTCATGAATTTTCTAAAATCAAAAAAGCATTTTGAGTATAAATACACTTACAATTAATATCGATGTTTTTTACATAATAATCATTATAAGGAATATAAAATTCATGACTTAAGTTTTCTAATTTTTCATCAGTTTGAATACAAAATAAATATCCTTTTCCAATTTCAAGTATATCTATTACCTTGCCTAATTTTTTTTCATCTTCAATAATATCGCAATCCAAAATATCAAAATAAAAATATTCATCTTTTTTTAATTTACAAGTTTTACGAGTATTTTCAATACTTTGAAAAAGTGTTAAATTTGTAAGTTTTTTAGCCAATTCTATACTTTCATAATTCTCAAATAAAACCAAAGAATTCTTCAAATCTGTATTTTTAATTTTATAAATATTTCTCCTATGATCAAAAAACTCGGCTCCTTTTTTAAACTGCTCTATAAAATCACTAACACTATGTAATTTTACAAAACCTTTTAAACCTGAAGTTTTTCCAAGTTTTGCAACTTGGACTAAACTTGTTTCATTTTTATTCAATAGTTTTTATACTCACACGATAAGAGGTTGAATCTTTGACCTTGCAAGCCAATATAACGGTTTTAATTGCACTAATCATTTTTCCATTTTTTCCTATTAATCTTCCTGCGTCAATTTTATCTGCAAAAATAATAATTTCAGAAAAATTCTCACCCAAATCATTTCTTTGAATTTGAATTTTATCAGGATACTCCGCGATTAACTTTGCATATTCTTTTAAAAATTTTTCAACCATTTTTGTTATTTACTAGTAATTGAAGCAACTTTATCGCTAAGTTTAGCACCTACGCTTTTCCAATAGGCCAAACGCTCAGCATCAAATTTAATCATCTCTGGTTCTGACATAGGATTATAATACCCAATACTTTCGATCCAACCACCATCACGGCGTTTTCTACTATCTGTTACAACTATGCGATAAAATGGTCTTTTTTTACGACCCATTCTCGTAAGTCTCACTACTGTCATTTTTATCTCCTTGTAAAAAATTAAATTTTAGCTATGGATATTCTTTAATACCCATAAATAAAATTTAAAATTGTCTTCTAGCTTGATTCATCATCTGCGTCAAACTTTCCATACCTTTTTTTCCTGAAAATCTTTTGGCTAATTTTGCAGCGTTAGAAAACTGCTTTAAAAAACGATTGACTTCCATTTGCGATAAACCCGCTCCCTCAGCTATACGGCGTTTTCTTGAATTATTTAATAAATCTGGATTTTCTCTTTCTTTTGGAGTCATAGAAGAAATCATGGCCTTAATATGGATAATTTCCTTTGAATTTTCCATATCCAGATCTTTAACCGCAGAAGCCATATTAGAAAGCCCAGGTATCATTCCAATGATGGATTTCATACTTCCTAGTTTTTTAATGCTTTCCATTTGAGATAAAAAATCATTGAAATTAAATTCGCCTTTTTTGATTTTTTGTCCTATTTTTTTAGCCTCTTTTTCATCTATGATTGCAGCCGTTTTTTCAGCCAAGGTTGCCAAGTCACCTTCGCCCATGATACGACCTACTATCCTATCAGGAATGAAAGCTTCCAAGTCAGCAATTTTTTCGCCCACTCCTATAAATCTTAAAGGAATATTAATTTGTTTCGCAATGCCAAGAGCAATACCACCTTTAGTATCAGCATCAAATTTAGATAAAATAACTCCAGTAATTCCCAAAGCTTCATTAAAACTTGCCGCTGTTTTCACACCATCTTGTCCGCTCATTGCATCGGCAACATAAAAAATCTCATCGGGATTTAAAACATTTTTAATTTCTTTTAACTCTTCCATTAAGGCTTGATCAATTGCTAAACGCCCTGCAGTATCCACAAGCAAAACATCACATAAACTATCTTTAGCTTTTTGTAATGCTGCAGTAGCTACCTTAATAGGATTGGTTTCATTTTCTATATAGAAAAGCTCTATTTCATTACTTTCGCAAAGCTGTCTTAATTGCTCCACAGCAGCTAAACGCTGCAAATCACAAGCTGCAACTAAAACTTTTTTATTACGAACTTTAAGATAATTAGCTAACTTCATCGTAGTCGTTGTTTTA
Organism: Campylobacter sp. US33a; assembly: GCF_004378855.1. Classification (GTDB taxonomy): domain Bacteria; phylum Campylobacterota; class Campylobacteria; order Campylobacterales; family Campylobacteraceae; genus Campylobacter_D. The sequence goes on along the minus strand of NZ_RYYL01000008.1, from coordinate 32,173 downwards.
CCACCACCTTGTAGTCCTGCCATTAAAACAACTGTAGGAGGCTTAGAAGAAAAAACAAAGCCTTGATTACCTGGTGCAATAAGAATTTTCTCTAAATTATTTTTGATAGCATTTAGAAACTGTTTTTGTCCTATACCTGCATTCTTAACTTCTTCCTCAATTGCAAGAAGTAAATCTTTAGTAACTTTATGATGCACATCAGCTTTTAATAATGTTTTTTTCAAGGTTTCTAAAGCATTTTTTAAAGCTTTTTCATCATCAACAAAACGGAGTTTATTAACAGCTGTTTTAAATGACTCGCTAACTAGCTCAAACACTTAGAATCCTTTCCCAAAATCATTTTCAAAATGCTAATTATATAAAATATTTTCTTTAAATGGCTTTAAAAAATTAAATTTTTGATATCAAAACCAAATTGATTAAAACTTTCATCTAATGAAGCCTTAAAAGAATAATTAAAAATCTGTGTTTCATAACTATGCAAAAACATTCTATTGCTTGCAATTTTAGCATATTTATCATCCCCTATAATACCATGTTTTATATGGGCACAATGCAATCTAATTTGATGCGTTCTACCTGTATTGATAACGGCTTTAACTAGGGTTTTTTTACCTTGCACCATTAAAGGCGTAATTAAAGTATTTGCACTTAAACCATTTTTACTGATTTTACTCACAGCACCGTGCTTGTTTTTCAGAGTTAAAATAGGCTCATTAACTTCTACTTCCTCAGCCAAAATTCCACTTACTATGGCCAAATAACTTTTATAAACCCTTTGCTTTTTAAATTCCTCAATACATTTTAAACGAAATTCCTCATTCTTACATAAAAGCAATACTCCACTCGTACCCTTATCTAAGCGATTTAAAAGCTTTGCGTTGAATTGTTTTTCCAAACCCTCACTTATTGTAGCAAAAGATTTATTTACCGCGATGAGATTCTCGTCTTCAAATAAAATATGGCTTTTTCTAGGAAAAATAATATTAAATTTAGTTTTAGTATCCAACATACCACGGGCAAGCAATACTTTTTTATCTGAAACAAAAACACAGCCTTGATCAATTAATTCTTTGGCACGATTATTAGAAATTTTTTCTTGCAAAGCGAGCAGTTTATAAGCTTTTTCTTGCATCAATACCCCTTTTTATGCTATTTAAAATCATATAATTTTCTTTTTTATTTTTAAGTTTTGAAATTTTGTCTTTTAAATGAATTTTTTCATCAATTTTTCTTACATCGTCGCAAAATTCAATATTTTCTACTTCTTGATAAAGACTCTTTTGGTTGTGGATAAATACACCTGAAATAATTTTATTACAAAAACTTGCAGGTTCAATGGGATTGTGCCCGCCTATATTTTCAACAAAAGATCCACAAAGCACCACAATATCAGAAATAGCATAAAAATTTATAAGTTCTCCCAAAATATCTAGCAATAAAACTTTTGCTTTAAATTCTTCATTAAAATTTACATTATCTTTCATTGCACTAAATTTTTGCATATCGCATTGATTTTTCGCACAAAAAGAATGAATAATTTTTTCAACTTCGCTAAATCGCTCTGGATGCCTTGGTGCAACTATCAACCTTTCGTCTTCTTTCAGTGTTAAATTTGACAATAAAAGCTCTTCTTCTTTTTCATGAGTGCTTGCTAAAATAATCAACTTCCCTTGCGGTTTAGAATAATTTTTATTTACTTTAATAATAAGCTGACTTTTTGTGCTTTTACATACTTGTATATTCTTTGCACCCAAAGTTTTCAAACGCTCCTTATCTTGCTCACTTTGTGCAAAAACTTCATCAACATAAGAAAAAACTTTGCGATAAAAAAAAGCGAATCTCTGGTATTTTTTTAACGATTTATCCGAAATTCTAGCATTAATAAATAAAACTTTTGCTCCTTTTAATTTTGCCATAAAAACAAGCATAAGCCAATATTCCGCCTCGCAAATAACCAAAACTTTACAAGGAGAAAACCAAAAGGGCAAAAATATTTCAAAGGGCAAAAAATTAACCTTAGAAACATATTTTTTTGCCTCATCAAAGCCTGTTTGAGTAATCACTGAAATTCTAGAATCAAATTCTAAAACCAAATTTTCAATACTTCTAACTTCTCCAAAAGAACAGGCATGAAAATGCACATCAGCTGGTTTTTGATAGAAATTTTTATATAAAAAAAATCTCGATTTTAAAGATATTTTGTATTTTGCTTTAATAAAAGAAAGGATAAAAATAGGAAGAGCTTGAATGAGATAAATCATCCAAGCTAAACAATAATATAAAATGATCAATTTTGCGCTTCTTGCAACTCTTTGTATAAAATTCTACCACAGTGCGGACAAGTAACAATCTCTTCACCGCGAGCAATGGCTAAATAAGTTTTATCATAAATTTTCATAAAGCAACCATAACAAGCTTGTTTTTTCACAGGAACAACAGCTGTATTTTTAGCCCATTTACGAATTTTTTCATAAAAAGTTAAAACTTTTTGATTCATTTCTGAAACAAGCTTAGACTTTTTATCATATACACCCATTCTTTCTTTTTCTAAAACTTCCATTTCTTTACGGATTTGAGTATTAATTTCCACCAAGGCTTCTTCTTGCTTTTCTTTTTCTTCAAGAAATTCTTTTTTGGAATTTTCTTTGGCATCTAAAATTTTTTCAAGCCTAATCACTTCATCATTAGCAGAATCTAATTGTTCTTTTGCAATATCTTCTTCTATTTTTAATGCATTAGCTTCTTTTTCTGTTTTTATTGCACTTGTTTTTTTGGATAATTCTTTAATTTTTGCTGAAAATTCGGCAATATGAGCATTGTTTTGCATTCTTTGGGTTTGAAGCTCTGAAATTTCATTATCACAACGGCGTAATTCCTCTTCTAATTTAGCAATTTTACCTTCTGCTTCTTTAAGAGTTTTGGTAATATTTTCAATTTTTGGTTCAAAACTATCAATCTCTTGATCAATTTTTGATAAAAGCACAACTTGTTCTAAATATTTATTCATGGGGTATTTCCTTAAAAATATTGAAATGGATTTTTTGAAACTGATATTATAGCTTTTAACGACAAATTTTGCAACTCTTTTGCTAAAGAATTTGCAAAATATCTCTCACTTTCAAAATGTCCTACATCAATAAGATTTAAATTATTATGCAAGCATTCAAAAGCTTGATGATATTTAAAATCTCCACTTATGAAGCAATCAGCATCAACATTACAAATTAAATCTCCACCACTACCAGTGCAAATTCCTATACGCTGAATTTGTGTTTTTCCACAAAAACTTGTTTTTATGACATCTAATTTCAAACTTTGTTTAATACAAGATACTAAATCCCAAAAATCAATATTCATATCTACATAAGCAATAAAATTATCCCTATAAGTGATTTTAAAACCCAAAATTTCTTCAACAAAATAAGTATTTAAATGACTTAAGTCGTAATTAGTATGCATACAAATTAAAGCTATATTTTTTTTAATCATCAAAGTGATTAATTCGTTAGGATATTTCTCTCCACTTAAATGCTTCAAACCTTTAAAAATAAGTGGATGATGAGTGATAAATAAAGAATTTTCCTCTGCGTTTAAAAGTAAATCCTTATCTACATCCAAACTCACATAAACTTTGCTGATTTCATCATTTAAATTTCCTAGTAAAAGACCACTATTATCCCAACTTTCTTGAGTATCAAATGGACTAATTTTGTCTAAAAAATGATAAATTTCACTCAGTTTCATTTAAATTTTTCTTATAAATTTGAGCACAAGTCTTAGAAAGCTCGCGAATTTTTAGCATATAATCTTGTCTTTGCGCTACCGAAATTGCACCTCTTGCATCAAGCAAATTAAAAGTATGTGCTGCAAGCATACAATAATCATATGCTGGCAAAGCTAAACCTTGTTCTAAAATATTTTTGCATTCTTTGTAAGCATTTTCAAATTGAGAATTTAATACCGCCACATCGCTTACTTCAAAATTATATTTACTGAATTCATATTCGCTTTGTTTATGAACATCAGCGTATTTGATTTTTTCTCCATTAAATTCATTCCAAACTATATCATACACATTATCAACATTTTGAAGATACATGGCAATTCTTTCAAGCCCATAAGTAATCTCTGCACTTACTAAATCCACTGCAATTCCGCCCACTTGCTGAAAATAAGTAAATTGAGTCACCTCCATACCATCGAGCCAAACTTCCCAGCCAAGCCCCCACGCACCTAAACTTGGACTTTCCCAATTATCTTCAACAAAACGGATATCATGGCTTTTTAAATCAAAACCCAAATTTTCAAGGCTTTTTAAATAAAGCTCTTGGATATTATCAGGACTTGGTTTAATCAAAACCTGAAATTGATAATAAGCCCCCAAGCGATTAGGATTTTCGCCGTATCTTCCATCGGTTGGTCTTCTGCTTGGCGCTACATAAGCTGTCGCCCAAGGCTTTTTACCTAAACTTCTTAAAAAAGTTGCCGGATGAAAAGTTCCTGCTCCTGCTGGCATATCATAAGGCTGCATAATGGCGCAACCTTGTTTTTGCCAATACTCTTGTAAAGTTAAAATCATTTTTGAAAAAGTCATTTCAAATCCTTATTAATCTACTTTTTGTGAATTATCTTGATTAATTTTTTGACTGCGTGCATCACCAAAAGTTTCTATGGTTTTGTTCCACATTAATTTATATTTTCTTTTCATAAATTCAGCATCTTCGCGTGCATTTTTTAATTGCTCATTTAAAACTTCTATGGTTTTTCTATCTTGCTCATAAAGCTCTTGCATCGAATAAAGTGCATCTTTTAAAAATTTATTTTCATTTTTTAAAGCTTCTAAAGTCTCATCTTTTGCATCTAAAACTTTTTCATGTAAATTTAAAATGGTTCCTATAGTTTTTTCTATAAAACTCTCGCCAGCTAAAGTCATTGAATTTATCATGGCAGATTTTGAATTAACAGCACTTGGGACAACGCTAAAGGTACCTTGATTAGCTTCAATGTAAATTTTACCTTCTTCTTCTTTAAAATTTAAAGCACCATTTGCCATCATACCTTTAACCACATCTTCATTTAAATGCACAAGTTTGCAAAATTCCTTAAGCTCTAAAAAAGTCTGCATAATTCCGCCTTATAATAAAACTTCCACGCTTTTAGAATCAGCGATTAATTTCTCTTCTTTATTTTTACGATCTTCTTTAAGTGCTAAAGATAATTTTTCATCCTCTAAGGCCAAAATTTGCATTGCCAAATAAGCCGCATTTTGTGCACCTGCTTTACCTATAGCCAAAGTTCCTACAGGAATTCCACTTGGCATTTGTACGGTTGAAAATAAAGAATCCATACTTGCTAAGTTACTTCCAGCCATAGGCACTCCTAAAACAGGCTTAGTCGTATAAGCTGCTACCGCACCTGCTAAATGTGCCGCCATACCCGCTGCTGCAATAAAAACTCTCGCACCTTTTTTCTCAGCCTCTTTAATATAATCTTTAGTACGCTTTGGACTTCGATGTGCTGAAGTGATAATTAACTCATATTGAACACCAAATTTTTCAAGAGTTTTAGCACACTCACTCATCACATCATAATCACTTTTACTTCCCATTAAAATTGAAACAAATTTCATTTAAATTTCCTTTCTTAAAAAGCTAAATTCACTAATTTTACTTGGCATTTTTATCTCATTTTCATTACCACTGTGAATTTCGCTGAATTCTTTATTATTTTTAGCAATAATTTTTTTAAATTCCACAAAATTTTTATTGTCTTTGCGATAAATTTTACCTATTTCATTATCACATTCTAAAATCTCTTCTCCTAGAGGATTTAAAATCTCATAAGCAGTATTTAACACAACTTTGCCCTTGCATTTAAAATACTCACCATCTTCAACAATAGCATGCACTTGATGAGAGCCCTCTTCTATGCTCGTAGCGTGATTTTGTGTATTAGTTTTTTCTAAAGGGCGAGAAACCAAATAACCATCGGTAAAACCACGATTTTTAAGCGTAGCAATCTCTTTTTCATATTTAATAGCATCAAATTTTCCTGCTAAAGCATCTTGTATAGCCATTTTATAAGTTCTTGTTGTAAGCGCTACATAATACTCACTTTTTGTGCGTCCTTCTATTTTAAAAGCATTAATGCAATTTTCTTGCATAATTTTTTCTATATAAGAACACAAATTTAAATCTTTGGAATTAAATATATGTGTGCCATTTTCATCTTCTTCTAAGCGAAATAATGTGCCATTTTCAGGATTTTTGGCATAAAGCTCATAATTAAATCTACAATCATTCGCACAAGAGCCACGATTGCTCATTCTACCGCTTTGAACAGAACTTATTAAACAACGCCCAGAATAAGCAAAGCACATTGATCCATGCACAAAAGCTTCTAATTCTATATCGCAATTTTCTTTTAAATTTTTTGCATCTTTAAGCCCTAATTCTCTAGCTATAACTACGCGTTTTGCACCCATATCTTTATAAACTTTTGCATCAAGATAATTTAAAACATTAGCTTGGGTTGAAACATGCAAAGCAATTTCAGGAGCCAATTCTCTTACCAAGCTCATCGCGCCAACAGAAGCCACGATAAAAGCATCAGGCTTCATTTCTTTAAGTTTTAAAATGTGTTTTTTTAAGCCTTCAATTTGCCCACCTAAATGAAAACCATTTAAGGTAACATAAATTTTCCTACCCTTATCGTGAGTGTATTTAATCGCTTCTTCAAAAGTTTCATAATTAAATTCTCTAGCAGTGCGAGAGCGCAAGGAAAAATTATTCACTCCTGCATAAACAGCATCAGCCCCATAAGCCAAAGCAATTTTTAATTTTGTAAAATTTCCCGCAGGAGCCACAATTTCAGGAACAATCATTTTTTTCCTAAGCTTGCTATTAAAGCTTCGATATCATCATTACTCACCACATCAGTTGTGGTGTCGCCTTCTATATGCACCGCAGAACCCACGCGTTTTTTATCATCAATCCTACCTTCAAATAGACAATTCATATAACGACTTAAAGCACGCATAACATTAATAACGCGTTCTATTTTTTGACGATGAATATCTTGATATTGCATCGCATCCATTGCCATCATCACTTCATCTTGTCCTATTTGTAAATTTTCTATAATTTGAGAATTTTTTTTCTTGATTTCAAGATTAGCTTCCAAAATTTCTTCAAAAGTCTTTACATGCGGAAATTTTTCTTTTAAAGTAGTAAAAATTTCTATATTTCTGTCAACACCTAAATTTACTTCCTTAATCATCTTTTCAGAATCTGAAAAATTTCCTCCTATAGACTCTAATTTATCGATCATTTCAGTAGCTTTTTCTTCACTATCTCTTGTTACATCATCTAATTGATGAACAACTTTATGCTCTTTATTAGGCGGTGGAGGCGGCCATGCGATATTTGGTGATGGAGTGTAATCATTTGACTTTATTCCATCTACTATTTCTCCATATTGACTATCCTCTTGATCTTTTGAAACTTCCTCTGTTTTTGGCTCATTTTCTTGGACATCATCCAAATCAAGATCACCACTCATCAATGCATCTAGCTCTTCTTGAGTCATTTTTTATCCTTAATAATATAAAAACTTCGCTTATTATATTTAAAAAATGCCAAATATAGAATAAAACTTGCTTAAATATTATATTTTTTATTTGACTAACTTTTTTTTATTAACTAAAACTTAAATTAATAATTTTTTGATAGAATAATAAAATTATTTTAAACCAAGGAGAAAAAATGGGAAAATTTGTCAATGGTATTAATGATTTTTTTGATTTTTGTAAAAACAATGAAGTGCTTTTTGTAGATTTTCGCTTTACGGATATGATAGGTGCTTGGCATCATATTACTTATAATCTTCACGCTATCAATCAAGAGAGTTTTGAAAATGGAATTCCGTTCGATGGAAGTTCAATTCATGGATGGCAACCTATAGAAAAATCCGATATGATATTAAAACCGGATGCAAATAGTGCCTTTTTAGATCCTTTTACTGCGGACCAAACTATTGTAGTATTTTGCGATGTGTATGATATTTATAAAGGACAAATGTATGAAAAATGTCCAAGAAGTATAGCTAAAAAAGCAATGGAATATCTTAAAAATAGTGGTATAGCCGATACTGCTTATTTTGGTCCTGAAAATGAATTTTTTATCTTCGATAGTGTAAAAATTGTTGATAGTTCTAATTGCTCCAAATATGAAGTCGATACCGAAGAAGGTGAGTGGAATGACAATAAAGACTTTGTTGATAGCTACAATACCGGTCATCGTCCTAGGAATAAAGGGGGATATTTTCCAGTCCAGCCAATTGATTCTTTAGTGGATATTCGCTCCGAAATAGTGCAAACTCTTGAAAAAGTAGGACTTAAAACTTTCGTCCATCATCATGAAGTCGCACAAGGACAAGCAGAAATTGGAGTAAATTTTGGCACTCTTGTAGAAGCGGCTGATAATGTGCAAATTTATAAATATGTAGTAAAAATGGTAGCACATTTAAACGGCAAAACCGCAACCTTTATGCCAAAACCTCTTTATGGGGATAATGGAAACGGAATGCATGTGCATATGAGTTTATGGAAGGATGGAGTAAATTTGTTTTATGATAAAGACGGCTATGGCGGACTTAGTCAAAGCGCTATACATTATATAGGTGGGATCTTAAAAAACGCTCGCTCAGTTGCAGCTTTTACAAATCCTAGTTCAAATTCATACAAAAGAATCGTTCCGGGCTTTGAGGCACCTTGTATTTTAACCTATTCTTGCCAAAACAGAAGCGCAAGTTGTCGCGTGCCTTATGGCATAGGTAAAAACTCGGCTCGCGTTGAAATTCGTTTCCCAGATAGCACTGCAAATCCTTATTTAGCTTTTGTTTCTCTTTTAATGGCAGGACTTGATGGCATTAAAAACAAAACCATTCCTGTTGGACCTATGGATGAAAATTTATTTGATCTTACTTTAGATGAAATTCGTGAAAAAGGTATAGAACAATTGCCACACACTCTAAGAGGCAGTCTTGAAGCTTTGATCCGTCACAATACTTACTTAAAACCTGTAATGACTGATATTTTCATCGATGATTATCAGCACATGAAATTTGAAACCCAAGTTTGGCCTGTAGAAGCAAGACCTACAGCTTATGAATTCAAAACCTGCTATTCTTGCTAAAAATAAAAAAGCTCTATTTGGAGCTTTTTTTGAATTTTCTTTTCAATCTTTTTGCTTCAAACCATATCCAAATAAAACCACCTTTATACCATATTCTTTTTGAATATATCAATGCAATTCCTAGCCATTCTATAAGAGTGTAAGTTCTTTTTAAAGCCTTAATGTAATCTTGCCTCGTTTTGATACTTAAACCTTTATTTCTAAATTCTTGTGTCTTTATATAAGTATCTATAATCCTTGCATAAAAATCAATGGGTGGTATAAGAAAGTCAAAATCATATTCTTTTGAAATAATAAATTCTTCATTAACAAATTTTTCAAAACTAAAATTTTGCGTACTGCTAAGCCCATACGAAGAAGCTAAGAAAAATGCGATGAGATTACATTCGCTTAATTTCATAGCCTTTTCATCGCTCGAAACGCCTCTGCAATACTCTTTTATTTTTGCATGCTGATTTTTAGAAAGACTTAGCATCGTTTTATCATCGATTTTAATTTTATTAAAAAAACTAAAAACAAAATTACGAAAGCCACATTCTTTCTCAATTACCACGCCTGCATTGTAAATTTCTAAATTACAATAAACCCGATCAACATCATAATCATTCCAAGTATGCAAAGCTATAAGATAATAGTCCTTAAATTGCTCGTTAAAATAAAGTTTAGTGCCATCATAAAAATTTATAACACGATTCATCGTATTTTGAATTTTTAAGATGATTTTCCTGTAATAGTCCTTGAAATTTCATCTCCTTAGGAGTACAAATTTTAATTTTAGGATTATTATTTTTTATATGAAGTTTTTTGGGTAAATAAAAATTATCAATATTTTGAATGATATTTTTGGCTAATTCTTGAGTGATAAAATGAAATTGATGAGCCCCATCAAAAGTAAAATCAAAATAATTTAAATCTTTATTTTCATAGTATTTTTGCATATCAATTATATTAAAACCAAATTTTTGACAAAAACTTCTGTGGATATTATTAACAATTTTAAAATTCCCTATTTCGCACGGAAGCAAAATAACCAAAACTTTTTTATTTAAAAAATAAAGCTCTTGATACAGCCAAAAAGCATCCCTATGAACCATATCTAATGAAAGCTCACTTTTTTGACAGTGATTAATATGAATATTATTGACATTTGAATTTGTTATGATAAGTTCTGTGTTTGAAATGATATCTTGATTGCATATTCTTTTGATTTCATACAAATTTTGTATGCTTGAAGTTCCCCCTTAAAACAAAATTATAAACTTCTAAATGCCTCCACCCATATGGCTTTCTATTTTATGCCTTTAAAAAACCATTTAACATAAAAAAGTACTTCCACCAAGTAAAATAATATTTTTCATTTCTTTCTCACTTTTATTGTGTGATTTTGATACATTATCAATTTTTAGTAGTAAAAATTTAAAATGCCTTTTTTAAAGGCATTTTAAATTATCAGAAAGGCCAAATACTTTCAAATAAACTTGTTCCCCAAGGTTTCTTAGTGCTTTTTGCAACATCGCCTTCAGTCTTATAAAGAATTTTTGCATCAGCGATATAGCGACTATCTATGGTATTATCTTGTCCTATATCATAAGGTCTTATAACACCGCTTAATTGTATGATTTGCTTCTCTCCATTGATTAAAAGTTCTCTTGAGCCTTCTATGAAATAATTTCCATTGGAAAGAATTTTAATCACGCGTGTAGAAATAGTTGTATTAAAACTCTCACTTCTACTTTGTGTGCCGGTACCATTATAATTTGTTGTGCTATTAGTTTGAAATCCCAAATTTGAAAATTTATTAATTTCTCCCACAGCACCGCCAAACCCCGCACCACCAGTTAGCGTTCCACCGCCTAAAGCTGCGTTATTTGTTCTTGCAGTTGTTCTTGCGGCTTGAGTGTTTTGGCTTGTATTTTCTTGTATTACCACAGTGACTAAATCATTAACATTCATCGCCTTTTTATCAGAAAACAAAGGATTATCACCTTTACCAAAAAGCGATCCTGGCGCAACTTGAGTGTTATTGCTTTGCTTAGGCGCTAATTCCTCTACATAAGCAGGCGGCTTCATAGAAATTTCAGGATCTAAACTCGCACTACAACCAAAAAATACAAAAGGTAACGCAAAATATATAATTTTTTTCATATCAACTCCTTTATCATATGATATTTTATTCTTTCGGTTATAATTTAAAATAATCTGCTTCATTTAAGCAATTATAGTTCCAAAATTAAATAAAGGAGAAAATATGCAATTCTATCTTATCCAAGATAAAGAAAAATCGGTCAGTCAAAAATTTTTGGACTATCTTGAAAAGAAATATTCTTCGGTAAATTTTTACTCTGTCGTAGTTTCAGATTTACTCAAAACCCTTTCTTCAAAGCATAAAATTTCTTGTAGTTTTGAAACACAAAACCAAGCTTTTGAACTTTACAATACAGATCAAAATGCTTTTTTTAATAAAATTTTACAAGATTTTGAAAAATTTAAAAAAGAAAATTCTTGCGTCGTGGTTTTAGGACTTAATGAATTTGGAGTTTTAGGAACTTTAGAACTCAATATCAAATTTGCAAAAGAATTTAACGCTTTTATCGTTGTTGATTGCGAAATTTCAAACAAAATAATGCTTAGTAATTATCTTAAAAATGCTTTAAAAAATGAAAATTTTGCTTTCGTTGATGAGAATTTGAACTTGCTAGAAAAAAGCTATCAATTTACAACCCCTTCAAGGTTTCGCTATGAACTCATTTGCAAAGCAAAACAAAATAAAAAAACCATCGTTTTACCTGAAAGTGATGATGAAAGAATTTTAAAAGCCAGTGAAATTTTACTTAAAAGCGAAGTGGTAAATCTCATTTTACTTGGCGATGAAAATAAAATCAAAGAAAAATGCAAAGTGCTAAATCTTAATATCACAGGAGCGCAAATTCTAAACCCTAAAAATTCTATCTATAATGATGAATTTGCTAAAACCCTTTATGAAGCAAGAAAAGCAAAAGGTATGAGCGAAGAAGAGGCAAAAAAATTAGTCTGTGATAGAACTTATTATGGCACTTTACTTGTACATACTGCAAAAGCTGATGCTATGGTAAGTGGGGCCTCTACAACCACAGCTGAAACTGTGCGTCCTGCTTTGCAACTGATTAAAACCAAACAAGGTGTAAGCTTAGTTTCTGGGGTATTTTTTATGTGTTTAGAAGATAAGGTACTGGTTTTTGCAGATTGTGCTGTAACACCAAATCCTACACCAGAACAAATCGCAGAAATTGCCTATGTGAGCGCAAATACCGCCAAATCTTTCGGTATAGATCCAAAAGTCGCCTTGCTTTCTTACTCAAGCGGAGATAGCGGAAGTGGGCCAAGTGTAGATGCAATTAAAGAAGCTTTTAAAATCGCAACGGAACGCTATAAAGACTTAAAAATCGAAGCACCGATACAATTTGATGCTGCTTATGATGAAAAAACAGGCAAAAGCAAAATGCCAAATTCAGAAGTAGCAGGAAAAGCAAATGTTTATATTTTCCCAGATTTAAATGCGGCAAATATTTGCTACAAAGCCGTTCAAAGAACTGCAAACGCATTGGCTGTGGGTCCTGTTTTACAAGGACTTAAAAAACCTGTTAATGACTTAAGTCGCGGTTGTTTGATTGATGATGTTGTAAATACAGTAATTTTAAGCGCAATTCAAGCAGAATAAAGGAGAAAAAATGAAAATTTTAGTTTTAAATTCGGGCTCTTCATCTATTAAATTTAAACTTTTTGAAGATCAAGTCGCTATAGCAAGTGGCTTGGTTGAAAAAATTGGCAATAACCAATCTAAAATCGAACTCAAAAATGCCAAAACAGGAACAAAATTAAGACGCGATACTTATATCGCAGATCATGAAAAAGGCTTAAAGCTGATTAATGAATTATTTCAAGAATCTGGTATTTTGCATGATTTAAACGATATTGATGGATGCGGACATAGGATAGTCCATGGGGGTAAAAATTTAACCGAGCATTGCTTGGTAGATGATTTTGTTTTAGCAGAAATTGATCGCGTAAGTGCTATAGCTCCGCTTCATAACCCAGCACACCTAGCAGGCATTAAAACCATGATAAAAGCGGCACCAAAAGTGCCTAATGTAACGGTTTTTGACACAGCATTTCATAAAACCTTACCTGATTATGCTTATATGTATGCCTTGCCTTATGATTATTATGCTGAATATAATATCAGAAAATACGGTTTCCACGGCACTTCACATTCGTATGTGAGTGCTAAAGCTGCTGAAATTTTAGGTAAAAATCATAACGAATTTAACGCCATTAGTGCACATTTAGGTAATGGAGCAAGCGTTTGTGTTATAGAAAATGGAAAAAGCATTGATACTTCGATGGGCTTTACTCCACTTGAAGGTTTGATGATGGGTACAAGATGCGGCGATATTGATCCTGCAACCATGCCTTTTATCGCTAAAGCTAGAAATTTAAATCCTGATGAATTAGATGCTGTGATGAATAAACAAAGCGGACTTTATGGGGTTTGTGGTTTTAATGATTTTAGAGATATTATTGATGAAATTCAAAACGGCAATGATTTAGCAAGGCTAGCTCTAGATATGTATTGCTATCGTTTGGCAAAATATATAGGCTCTTATTTTGCGATTTTACCACACACTGATGCTTTGATTTTCACTGCAGGTATTGGGGAAAATGCCAGTATAGTGAGAAAATTAACTTGCGAAAGATTAAAGCATCTTGGTTTTGAAATCGATACAGAAAAAAATGACAATGCAAACGGTGAAACTCTAATTAGCACACCAAATTCCAAAGTTAAAATCTTTATCATTCCTACCGATGAAGAATTACAAATTGCAAAAATCACAGAAAATATTATTTCTAAAAAATGATGGTTTTTTAACCATCATCTCAAATGATGATATATCTTGTTATTTTTAATTTAATATTTAAGTTTTATTTATTTTATAGTTAGTTTATCTATCATTCTAAGTCAACTCATTAAAACTGTCATTCTGAGCCATAGGCGAAGAATCTCTATGAAAAAATCTTTATTGAATTTACTGCCAATTTCATCAATTTGCTTTCTTGTTACATAGAGATATTTCGCTTCGCTCAATATGACAGTAAATTTCACTCAGCATAACAAAAAAGCGCTTCAGTATGATAAAAATGACAAAAAAATACCGCTGATTTTGCAAAAAGCCAAAGGCGAAAAACTCGCCTTAATCTCCTAGAGCCAAGCAAGGATTCATAGCTTTAGCGTTATCACTTACTATGCAAATTCTTGCTTTTTGCTTACCTGCAGTCTCATTAATCTCACCCTTTTTACTATTTTGTGCCGAATTTTCATCTTCTTCATAAATATTATCTTCAGCAAAAATTCTTGAATTTGGACCTTCATCGCCACCACCTTGTTCTTTTTCATAACTTGGGATATCAACGCCTCCTACTTTGCCAATCTGAGTTCCATCATAAGTAATTAAAAACTTATTGCCACTATTGCTATAAACTTTATTGATATTACTGATAATTTCATCTGACATACTTACTAAAGAATTTTTCATTTTTTCTAAATTAGCATGCATATTTTCATATTTTGCGTAGGCATTATCATACTCAACACTTCCAGGTTCTCCATATTTACCATCTTTTAGATCTTGGATATACTGTTTAAATTGCTCGAGTTGCTTACTAAAGGCTTTATATAGTTCATCGAAATTTTTATACTCACCCATAATGCCACCGTTTCCAAAAGTATCATCCTTCACACTCTCTCTTGCTTTTTTAAACTCTTGATACTTGCTATCAAATTTAGCTAATTCTCCGCCAAAACCAGCAAGTTTATCTCCAGCTCCCTTGCCATAAAAAGCATCTAAGAAATCAAAACTCTGTCTTAAACTTTCGGTTTTTTCCTTATCAAAGCCAAATAAAGCACCAAGTTTTTCGTATTCTTTATTATTGATATAGCCCCAAGCTTTTTCAAGATCGGCGATATTAAGCTTATAAAGCTCTTTTAATATATCGCCCAAAATAGCTTCAAGCACCGCAGCATCAAAATCACTCGCATCTAAAATCACCTCATCGCTGATATTATTATTAAAATCAATAGTATCAAAAGCCCTTTTTGCGCCAAAATTACTATCAAGCACAACTTCATCATTATGAGCAATGTTAATTGTTTCTATTTTTTCATATCCTGACTCAGTTTCTTTTTCAAATGGATCAAATTCGCCAGCAATGATATCTTTTCCAAAGCCAGTGTCTTTAGCTGTTTCATAGCCCACTTTTGCTATATCCTTTTTCTCGATACTATCTATAGAAATTTTAGAGTCATTAGCAATATTATCTTTTTCACCATCACTTACATTATCACTATAATTTTTATCGCCTTCTTGTATGGCTTCACCTTTTGAAGAACCTGTGTCTGTTGATACTTCCCATTTACCACCATCGCCTATATCGCCATTGCCATCATCAACGATATGTTTAGTGTCTTCGTTTGTTCCGCCACTCCATTCGTTTTTCTCTTTATCCCAAGTACCATCACTCCAAGTTGGCTCATTGAAAGTATAGTTTGTATCAGTGTCTTTTCCGCCATTTCCCCAAGCTGTAGTCATATTATTACTAATTGTGATACTTTCATCAAGCCCACTTACTCTACCAGCAAATTCAAAATTTACATTTTTAAAGTCTAGCTGTGCGACATTGTTAAAAGCAGTCTGAGGCTCTTTGCCTGCAACCTTACCATTTTCAATATGCACTTTATCAAATACCAAATAATTTGCATCAAATTTAAAATTCCCATATGTACCAAAACTATTACCAAAATCTACATCTGTAGCACTAAGTTTTGAGCCTGCCTTAAGGCTTAATGTATAGTCGCTATTACCATAAATATCCAAGCCCTTTAAAGTCATATTATTTTTAGCTTCCCAGTTTATATTAGCAGTATCAACCGAATAACTCTTATCAGTATTTTCGAAATTAATCTCATTTGCAAGCATAGTAAAATCACCTTGATTTATATCTATGCCTACATTATTAAAATTAATAACTCCATAACCTGTATTGCCATCCGCCATAGTTTCAAATTTTACACTCACCGCCGTAATGGTAGAATTTTTCAAAGAAATATAATTTTTAGCATAAAAATCATAAGAACCATTAATGGTTGGATTTGACAAATCAACATTTTCCATACTAATGGCTTCACTAGCATTAAATTTCATACCGCCACTAAAATCCATATTTTTTGCAAGGATATATTTTGCCTTAAGCTCAGTTAAATCACTTGAACCGTGAAAGCCTTCAGTATTTTCATTTTCTAACTTAATAAGCTCTGTTGTATCACTACCTAAAGTAAATTTAGCTGTGCTATTTTGTAAAGAAAAAACCGTATCATTCATATAGATATTTGTTGCGTTTAAGTTTGAATCTTGTTTGGTATTCATCTCAATATTAGAACTATTAATAATAAAATCTTTTCCGGCATTGGCTATAAATTTATTACCAATACTTAACTTAGTATCTTGAAGTCTGATTTTATTTCTTAAATTCCAGTCTGCATTCTCGATATCAAAAGTAGTAAATTTATCACCTATAATAGTAAATTGATTTGCATTGCTAACTTTAAGCGTTCCTATGGTTCCAAAAGTATTGACAAATTCTATCAAACCATCACTTATAAGATCGCTTGTGCTTGCCTTGCTTGTGCTAAGTTCTATAGTGCCTTCTCCGGCTAAAGAACTGGTATTAAAAGTAATTTGCTTACCACCATCGATTTTTAAGGTGCTTCCATTATTTACAATAATATTAGCATTATTTGCTTTGAAAAGATTTGCCGCTTTTAAATCAAGAGTTGAAGCTCCACTAATATCCAAATATCCCGTTAATTCAAAATTTCTCGCACTATCAAAAACAATATTTGAGTTAGTGGCTGTGATATTTTCTAATTTAATGAGATTATCACTTAAAAATTTACCGCTTGTAATGTCCGTAAAAGTGATATTGCTAAGACTTAGCATTTTTGTACCCTTAAAGGTAAAATTATCAATACCGCTAAAATCAAAGCCATTTAAAGCCAAACTATCAGCTTCCAAATCAACATTACCTATATTAGCTGGATCATAACTTTCGCCCATTTGTGCACCAAATTCTATGGTTTTAGCTTTAATGCTAAGATCTGCCATATCACCAAAAATATTTGAACTATCAAGCTTGATGTATTCAGCTTGAGTTAAAGTGCCACTACCACCATTTTCACTCCAAACACCAAATTTTACATTAGCATTTTTGCTATCTGGGCTCGACATAACGCCGCCATTAAAATTTGTATTTTGGTATTGTTGATATTTTGCACTGAAAATATAATTTCCAGTATTACCAAAGGCAAATTCTACATTATCATACCTAGAGCCACCTTTTACCTCGATATGATTAGTCGCTAGCCATTTTAAAGACTCATTAATCACATACCATCCACCATTAATAGAAATTTTATTCGAAGCATCGATATTAAAATGATTTACAGTGATTCCATGCATAGAGTCATCAAAATTTACATCAGCGCCCTTGATTTCCAAAGTATCACTAGTCACCGCAAGCCCATTTGTTGCATTAAAAATTTTAGTATCAAAACTGAGTGTTTGAGAATCAGCCATAAGCGAAACATTATTTGTGGTGATATCATTTGTGGCTTTAAATGTTGCATTGCCTGCTAAAGTAAATTTAACATTTGTTAGCCCAATAAAATCACTTGCGCTAATATTTGTCACAACACCTGAGCTTGTTTTGAATGTTTCATGCAATTTACTAAATTTATCAGCAGTAAAAACTATCTGCTTTCCACTTAA
Source organism: Campylobacter sp. US33a (assembly GCF_004378855.1). GTDB lineage: Bacteria > Campylobacterota > Campylobacteria > Campylobacterales > Campylobacteraceae > Campylobacter_D. The sequence goes on along the minus strand of NZ_RYYL01000008.1, from coordinate 14,118 downwards.
ATCAAAACTTCCCCCTTGCACATCAATAAGCGAATTGTTAGCTTTAAAAAGTCCGCTTGTATCTGTAGCTGTGATGCTAAATTTTCCACCTTTTGAAGTAAGATTTGCTGTATTTAAAAGCACTTGGGCAGCTTTGATTTCAAACTTATCATTATCACCATTTTGCAAAGCAGAATTAAAAGTGATATTGGAATTTTTGATGAAAAGATTATTTGTTGCTTCTAGTGCTATGGTATTTTCTATAGTGAAATTACTTGAAGCTTGAATAAGTAATTTATCAAGCGCTTTTAAAGCCAAACTGTTTGCATTTATGCTTAAACCTTGCAAATCAACGATTTTAGCCTCTACCTCAAGACTTGAGCCACTAATTTGCGAATTTTTAACTACGATGATACCTTTACCATCTTCTTGACTTGTAGTGTTAAGTTTTAGCGTGCTATCTTTTGTATCATTTTGGAATTTAGTGCTTTCTAGGGCGATTTTATTTACTGCGCTTAAATCAAAAGTGCTTGTTTGTAAGCTAAAATCTGCGTTATTAATTAAAATTTGATTTTTTGCTTTTAAATTTGCTGTGATATTTTCTAAAGTGAAGTTAATTTTATCTTGCGCTTTTGCACTTGCTTGTCCGATATTGATTTGATCTGCGATGATATCAAAAGCACCTTTACTATCTGTTGTGCCTGTTAAGGTAATATCTCCTTTTATAAGCTCGACAAATTTTAAATTCTCGCCTTCGTTGCTATCTTTTATCGTTAAACTTTTTGCATTAATACTGCCTGAATTCATTTGTATATAATTATCCGCAAGAAGTTTTAAAGCATTGGTAATGGTAAAAGTTATTCCGCTTAATACAATGTGATTATCGCCTTTTAAAGTCAAATCATTTGCACTCAAGCTTGAATTATCTATCTTTACGCCACCTTTGCTTGCATCGCTATCTTTGGCATTAAGAGTTATAGTATTGGCTTTTAAATCACTGCTATTTTCTATAGTAATTTGACTTGCGCTAAGATCAATGTTAGTGGCATTTTCGCTATCGTTTTTTGCTAATTTTGCACCGCTTATTTTAATTTCTTTTAGTGTTTTACCCTCATCTAAGCCTTTTAAAACAATGCTAGCGGAATTAATCTTACCACCTGTCATTTCTATGTAATTATTTGCAAGTAAATTTGCACTTGTTGTTGCACTTAGATTTGCATTATTTAAGATGATATCGTTTCTGGCTTTTAGGTTAAGTTCATTGGCGCTTAAATTTACGCCGTCACTTAAATTTAACTTTCCGCCTTTATTTGCCTCGCTTCCTTTTGTAGCTAAAAGTTCTAATTTGCCAGTAGCTATAATGCTTCCACCGTTGATATTAATCTGATCGGCTTCAAATTTAAAATTTTCTCCACTTAAACTTAAAGCTGTAAGTTCGAGCAATTTATTTGTAATGAATTCTATATCACTTGAAGTGATGCTTGCTCCATTTTCCCCACCGCTTACGCTTACAAGATTTGCTCCATCAAGAGTGATTTTTTTCGCTTCTAAAGCGCCTTTTGTGATTTCTATGATATTATCCGCATCGGCTTTGATATTGCCACTCTTAGCTTTTAGGCTTCCACCAGACATAAGAAAATCTTGAGTGCTGATGGCGATTGCGTCGTTTTCTCCATTTGCTATTAAATTTGCACCGCTTAATAAAATCGTGCCTTTGTTACCATTTTTTGAGGTTAAATTAATATTATTTGTGGCTGTAAAATTTCCACCTTGAAGATCGATTAAATTTTCACTTATAAGGCTTATGCTAGTACCTTTTAAAACAGGCATAGTTACCCCACTATCATCTTTTAGGCCCACTTGGACCAATTTTTTACCATCTAAACTTAAAGTCCTATCAGCTTGCAAGTCGCCTTTGATAATTTCAATTTTATTTTCTGCATCTAAAGTGATATTCTTAGCTTTGAAAATGGAATTTGAGTGAGTGGTTTTAATATCCGCGCCTTTGATGATAATATCGCCTTTAGTATTATTTTCTTTGGCTTCTAAAGTAGCGTTTTTGATACTAATCACAGCCGAAGTTGCGCCATTAAACGCATTATAAGCTTCACCTGTTTTGTCATTGATCTTGATATTTTTAGCCACAAAATTTAGTTTGGCATCTTCGCTTCCAAGTTCTATCAAATTTGTAGCTAGCAAATACGCATCGCCGTTTACATTGATATTTCCACTGCTTGCAAGAATTCTTTTAGCTAAAAGCTCTAAAGCACCGCCATTTATAGTCGCGCCATTTATATTGATCTCATCGGCGTTTATCTTAGTATCCACAGAACTTAGAGTGCCGCCATTTAGATCGATCACAAAGCCAACTTCAGCTTCATCATTTGCTTTACTTGAGCTTTTTTTACCTAAATTTAAGCTTCCGCCTGTGCTAGTGATACTTGTTTGACTATTCGCATCTTGTGAAATGATAATGCTATTTTGCGCTTTAAAGTCGATATTGCCACTTGCACTTAAATTTGCATTTTTAAAGTCGATTTTCCCAGCATTTACACCAAAAGTCTTCGCTTTTAGTAAACCGCCGCTCACTGCAAAAAGTCCATTAGTATCCAAAGTGATATTTGAATTTTCATCGCCTAAATTTCCACTAATGGCAATTTTATTAGTGCCTTTTAAGATCAAAGTCTCGGCTTTAATCTCGCCTTGCCCTGAAATTGCAAGCAAATTTAAAGCATTCGCATCAAGTTCTTTAGCAGATAAATTTGCACCCTCAAATTTAATATCCATCGCATCAAGATCGATTTTGCCATTATCATTTGCTGCAATGCTTCCGCTTTTTAGATCAATCACGCCCTTTGTGTTATCATCATTAAGGGCTTTTAGAGTAATATTTGTGCCTTTTAAAGTGCCGTTTTTAAGTTCGATTAAATTTTTAGAAAGTAATTGCAAAGTCGTCGTGGTATCACTTCCTATCGTGGTTTTTTCTCCATCAATGCTTATAACTTCTTCTGCATCCAAAGTAATGCTTGTGCCGCTTAAATTCGCATTATTGATAAAAAGTTGCTTAGCATCTGCTTTTAACTCGCTTGCTTTTAGGCTAAGAGTTTCATTTGAACCAAGATCGATTCTATCGCCTATAAAATCAAGCTTTGAAGCGGCTTTGATATTACCACTTTTAATGTTTAGATAATGGGCATTAAATTTAACATTTGCGATATTTTCATCTTTAAAATTAATATTATTAACTTCGATTACAGAATCTTGCGAATTTTCTGCATTTGATTTAAATTCTAAATTCTGATTGCCCCCCCCCGTGGCACTAAAACTCGCATTATCAATTTTAGTTTGATTTGCGCTAAAAATGTAAGATCCATCGCTTCCGAGTGTAAAATTACTACCATTTAAATAAATGTAATTTGTTGCGCTAAAATTTAAACCACTTGAAATATCAAAATTTGCATTATTAGCGATGATTTTATCTGTGGCATTAAGGGTTGCATTTTTTGTTTTTATGGTATTTTGTGCTGTGTTGTCATTAGAAATTTTGATTTGATTTGCTGTTAAAGTTAAATTTGCTAGATTGTCTAATTTTGAATTTTCTAAAATCAAAACGCCGTTTTCAGCAGTTTTAGCCATAAATTCACTATTATTTCCACCACTAAAACTCGAATTTGAAAACGAAAGCTGGCTATTTGCTTCAAGGTTTAAAGTAGCCTTTGTTGAAACTGTGATTTGCGTATCATCTAAAGCAAGTTTATCGTTGGTTTTAATATTTGCCGTAGTTTCATCGCCTGTAAGTTTAATGGTGGAATTTTGATTTTCATGCTTGCCAAATCTAATTTCATTTGCATTTAAATCCAAAGAACTTGCGCTTTCTAAATTTGAACCTATAACGCGAATTAGACTACTATCTCCACTAGCATTTAATGTTAAGGCGTTTGCTTTAAGTGTTGCATTTTCAAGCTCGATATAATTTGCGTTTAAAAGACTTAAATTTGTAGCGTTTAAAGTAGTACTAAGCAAAGAAATATTTTGACTTGCATCAAGACTTAAGGTGCCTTTTATATCAAAATTTCCCTTATTATCGCCAATGATATTTGTGGCTTTTAAGTTTGTATCGCCTGCACTAAATGTGCCGTTAAGATTGATTTGCTCGGCATTAGCATTTACTTTTGCAAAATTATCGCCGTTTTTAACTGTGCTATTGCCAAGATGGATGAGTTTGGAGTTTAAATCCATACTTGTGGTATCAAAATTTGCACCATTGATTCGAATCTGTCCGTTTAAGGTTTCATTATAGTTGGTATTTAAATTTACTGTGTTTGCTTTGATATTGCCAGAGTTTAATTCTATAGAATTTGCAAAGAGTTCAAATTTTTCTTTGCTTGTGATATTTGGGCTTTTTTGCTCTTCGCTTTTCAATACGATTTTATTGCCCACAAGCTGAAGGTTACTAACATTTAAAATCGCATCACCTTGTATAGTGATAGTGCCTTTTTGAGCCGGAGAAAAAACCGGAGAGAATTTACCACTTGTTGCAAATTCTTTGATTTGTGCTTCATTCATCGCTCCAGTTGAAATACCAAATTTCCCCGTATTAATCACTGCGCCGTTGCCAATAATTGTTCCATTTGGATTAACTAAGAAAATATCATGACCATTTCCGTTTAATTGACCATAAATCTGAGATGCGTTTTTGCTATAGTCAAGATTTAAGAATTTGTGGTGTCCTTGTCCACTAAAATTAACGCTTTCATCTTTGCCAATGTTAAAACCACCACCCCAGTTGATGACATGATTTTGATCTTTGCCGTTACCGTGGATATTCATATTTCCACCACCACTAGTGATGCTTCCACCACCTTGAACGAATTTTCCACCTGATGGTAAAGCGAGTGCTTGACTGTAAAGCATAGAGCTTGCTACAAAGCTAAGTATAAGATGTCTTTTTAAATTTAGTTTTTTTGGCATAAAATCCTCCAAATAAAAATTAAATATTTACATTAACATTAATATGGGGGGGGGTATTGCTTATATGCCCCTATACTAAAGCATTTTTATAGAATATAAAGATAATTTTATCATTTTAAATATTAAATTAATATAAATAGTTAATTAATGAGTTTAACTATTTAAATAAATTTTTAATTTTAATTTATTTTATTTAAAAATTATTATTTTAATTTAATAAAAATTATTATTTATGATTTGAAGTAGAAATCAAGATTTTTTTAATAAAATATATCTATTATTATAAAAATTATATTTTTAGGACTATTAATGAATTTTAAATCATTCGATCTTTCTAGCAATGAACGCCCAAAAGCCAAAAAAATACAAGGTAAAAAATACGAAATATTTCTTAATGAAAACGAGCTTTCTCATAATTTTAAAGTGTCTTTTAAAGAAGTTTTAAAGTATTATTATCTTTATCCAAAAGATGCTATTGCTACTTTTAAACTTCCTTTTTTAAAACCCAATTTAAGTCATTTTCATACTCCACACATCACTTGGCTTGGACACTCATCGCTTTTTGTGAGTTATAAAAAATACAAAATTTTAATCGATCCTGTCTTTAATACCCATGCTTCGCCTTTTTCTTTTATCAACAAGGCTTTTAAAAATGCACCGCTTTTTTGCGCAAATGATTTTGATGAAATTTTCGCTGTAATTATCACGCATTCGCATTTTGATCATTTAGATGAAAAAAGCGTAAAAGCCCTAAAAGAAAAAGCACAATTTTTCATCACACCTTTAAAAGTGGGAAATTATCTAAAAAGCTATGGAGTGAGTGAGAAAAAAATCATCGAGCTTGATTGGTGGAGTGGGATAGAGTTTAATGATATAAAAATCACCGCAACACCCGCACAGCACAACTCAAGTAGAGGTGATGGCAAAAACAAAAGCCTTTGGGCTTCTTTTGTGATAGAATTTTTAAGCGTAAATAAAAAAGTATTTTTTAGTGGGGACGGAGGATATTTTACGCATTTTGAAAAAATTGGCACCTTTTTTGGTGATTTTGATTTAGTCTGCCTTGAAAGCGGACAATTTAATACTGCTTGGCCATATTCTCATTCTTTTCCTGAGCAAATTTTAAAAGAAGCTAAAGATCTTAATGCAAAAGCTTTAATGCCTATACATTGGGGGAGATTTCTAGCAGGAACTCACGCGTGGAATGAAGTTGTAAAATTTCTTTATGAAAACCTAAATTTACCACTTATCACGCCAAAAATGGGTGAAGCTTATGAAATAGGAAGTGAGTTTGAGCAAGATTTTTGGTGGAGAAGTTAAAATAGGCAAAAAACTTAAAAAGAATTTTCGCAAAATTAGAGCAGGCGATACCTTGAGTGATTTTTACTCTTAAAGCTCACATATATAAGATAAATTTGATTTTCTAAATTAAAAGCTTCTATGTAGTAAGTATAATCCATAGAATATCGGTAGTATTTGTAAGTTATTTTCATACTTATTCTATCTGCGTTGCTTATTTTATTTTTTGTTAAAGAGCTAAGATTGGCTTTAATTTCTCCAAGAGGAATATCTTTTATCATTTCTTCTATGCTAGTGTTTTTTTGCTTTTTTGGGTAGTTTTATGCTATCAAACTCAAAATTTCCTAAATTTGATTTTATCTTTTGAATAAGACGAAATTTTCTATCCATATCTGTTAGATTATAACAATTTTCATCAAAAAACAAGCGGTATAAAGAGCTTGTTGGTATTTTTATCAAATACATATATTTTCACACTTTCTTTATCGCCTTTAGTGGCAACTAAATTGGAAATATCGATGGTTTTTGTGTTTTCGCTGATTTTAAAATTTGTAGCTAAAAGCTTAAAATCGATTTGTTTTTCACGAACTTTTTTAATGTTAAAGACAATAGGATGATATGAGTCTCTACCTTTTTTTGCAAGCACTCTTCATCACTCTTGCAAAGCAATACTTTATAATAATGTTTATCTAAATTTAGCCTTTTGCTCAAACAATTTTTATAAAAATCAAATTGTTCTTGCATATTTTCTTGCGAATGTGCTTTTAACTCTTTATCGCAAGTAAAATCTTTTACATTTAAATTTAAAAATATAAAAAATATTAACACAAGTCTATATATTTATTTTTCCATTTTGATAAAATTTAGCCTATTTTATCAAAATTAAAGGGAAGAAATGAAAATTACAAATTGGAGCAAGGCCGAATTTAGTCCAAATGAAGTTAAAATCAATGTTTTAATCGATAATAAGAGTGGTAAAGAAATCCAAATTTTACTTGCCAAAGGAAGTATAATGAAAGAGCATAAGGCCCCATTTTCTATCCATGTGCAAGTTTTAAGCGGAAAAATTATTTTCGAAGTAGAGAATCAAAAACTAGAATTAAATACACTAGATATGATAAGTCTAAATGCTAATGTGCCTCATTCTTTAAGTGCTTTAGAAGATTCTATAATAAGACTTAGCTTAAACAAATTTGATAAATTTCAAAGAGTGAGTGCGGTGCTTAAAAAACCTTAATTTTTTGATATAATCTTGCTTTTTATTTTTAAAAGGAGTATAAATGGATGAAAAATTAACAATGTATTCAAACATCAAAAAGGTAAAACAAAAGGTTGCAATTTTTTATGTCTCAAGTGTTTTATCGGGTACGCCTTATCTTGGCTTTATCTTTGCTATAGGTGCTATGGTGGCACAATTTATGTTTTGTTATGATTTAAGTAAACTTTCACAAAGCAAAAGTTTGTTTAGAAATGCCCTTGTTGTTCTTGCTTGTAATGCTTTTTTAAGCTTACTTGGAATTGTTTTTACTTTAACTTTTGATGCTGAAAGTTTTGATACTGATTTTGAAAGAATCATCTTCAATCTTGATCTTTCGATGCTGATTTTTTATATAATGTTTGCTTTAATTTTACTGTTAATGGCTACTATTTTTTTGTATTTTGTTTATAAAAAGTTAAGTTTTATTACTAATCAAAAATTTTTATTTTTGGGTTATATATTAAGCGTTTTAGGTTTTGGTTTGATGACAATATCTGTGTTTGTATTTTTAGCTACATACATATACAATAATGAAAGTATTGCATTTTTATCTTTATTTATTTTTATCGCGTTGATTGGTGTTATTATTGGCATAGTGGGACTTATCTTACAAATCATTGGCTGGGTAAATTTTAAAGATTTAAGAAATTCACAAAACGGGGAGTGGATTTTTAAATACGAATGGTTTTTTATGGATAACAAAAAGCTAAGTGAAAATGAAAAAGCATAAAAAATTTATGCTTTTTTCGAGTCATTTTAATAAACAAAATCTTGTTCGTTCTCTAAAGCCTGAGTTTCTTTTTTATGCTCAAATTTAAATACACCCGCATCTTCGGCACTTAAAGCCTTAGCATTTAGACCCTCTATTAAAAGTCCTGCGCTATCCTTTAATGCATAAACTTTACCATCTTGATTTAAAGCTAAAAATTCACCTATTTTTTCTTCATAATCCAAAGTACCGATTTGCTCGTTATTTTGAGTGTTTGAATTTGAAACATAAGAAGTAATATTGTAAGAAAATTTTTGATTTAAATAATCCTCTAGTTTTTTTTGTCCACTATTTGATTCCATAGTTTTAGAATAAAAATGCGGAGTAATTTGACAAGGAAGCATTTTTAAACAATTAAAAGTCTTGATTTCTACAATAGGCATATCTGTAGCAGTTTTAATGGTATCACTAGCTGCTGCAGCACCCGTCCCCCAACCAATATAAGGAGTTCCTGAAAAAATTTTTTCTCTAATTAAACGGATAATATCACTATCATATAAATCACGCATTAAAACAAACAAATTTCCTTCACCAATAGCAATAGCATCAGCATTTTTAATGCTTTGTATAGGATTTTCATGATGAATACTTTTAATTTCAACATTTAAAAAAGCAAGTTGTTGTTGGATAAATTTCTCATAAGCTGAAAAATTTTCACTCAAAACACCATAAGGGATAAAAGTAATTTTTTTACCTTGAAGTTGATTTTTTTGAACAAAATCTATAAACCAAGTTTTAGCGTGCTCAAAATAAGCCATTCCATTATAAGATAAACTCGAAAGCAATAAAGCATTTACCTTGCTTCTATCGATAACATTGCGTTGTGCTTCTATACTAAAACCTTGCAAAGCCAAAGCTCCAAGCCCTAAAGCTCCAATTTTTAACAATTCTCTTCGTTTCATGATTATCTTCCTAAATTTTTGAGTGCTTATTTTAACAATTTTTTATTTATTTAAAACTTATTTTAAACATTTTTTCTCTATCTTTAAAATCACTCATAAATTCAAAAATAAAACCATAAAATTCTTTGCTGTGATTAGGAAATTTTAAATGTGCTAGTTCATGCAAAATCACATATTCAATCGCTTTTAAGCTTTTTTCTAAAAGTTTTAAATTTAGATTAATATAGCCTTTTTTATGGTTACAAGACCCCCAACGCGTTTTCATTTTTTTAATGCTTAAATGCGTATAATGAAGTCCTGTTTTTTCACTCCATTTTTGAAGATAAAAAGAAAAAATAATCTTAGCATTCATACGCAAAAATTTTTCAAAATCCTCTTTTGAGGCACTTTTGATTTCACCTTTTAAAATCTGTGTTTTTTTGAAATTTTCATTTAAATTTAAAAGATATTTTTTACCTAAAAAATAAATTTCATTTTCGTTTATATTTTTTTGTTTGCTCTCAAAATTCTGCCAAGTTTTTTGTATCCAATCTTCATTTTTAGCTAAAAATTCTTTTACCTTTTCTAAAGGATAAAATTTAGGAATACTTAAGTAAAATTCGCCTTTTTCGTTAAGTTTTAAACGCAAAGATTTTATATTTTTTACTTGATAAAAAAACTCTTTATCTAAAAAATAAAAACTTTTCACACCAGAGCTTTGCCTTGCCATTTCTTACTTTTCCATCTATAAGCATTCACAAGCCCACGCAAAAACTCATCTGCACAAAAACCTATCCAAACTCCTAAAATTCCAAGTCCTGCGTAAAAACAAAGCACATAACCCACCGGTAAAGAAACACCCATCATAAAAACCAGTCCGCTAAAAAATGGGAATTTAGCATCCCCGCTTGCTCTTAAGGCATTTACCATTACTATATTAAAAGTGCGTGAAATTTCAAGAAAAATAGAAAGTGCGAACAATGGAAGCATTAATTCTCTAAACACCTGTTTTAGATCTAAAAAATCCATAGTAAAATCTTTTAAAGCATAATTAGCTATCGCTACCAAAGCACTGGCTATCACGCTAAAATATAAAGCACGCCAAGCATGTTTATAAGCGATATTTATATATCTTGCACCAACTAATTTACCCACAATAATTTCATTTGCAATGCTAATGGCCTGACCTATTAACATAATAAGCATAGAAATTTGAAAATAAATCGTTTGCACACTTAAATTCTCTTTGCCTAAACTTGCCACAAAAGAAAAAGCTATGGTGTATTGCACGATCCAGAGTAAATTTTCTCCTGCTGAAAAGCCACCTATATTTAAAATTTTCTTAAGAACTGCCTTTTCTAAAGCTATCATTTCTTTGATTTTAAGATGAATTTTTAGTTTATAAAAAAGTATCACAAACAAAGCAACGATGGCGACTATTCTTGCTGCGATATTGCTAAGCCCTACTCCAAAAAGCTCTAAATTTGTAAAATGCAAGACATAATAATTTCCCCCAATCACAACTACATCCATCAAAAAGCCTATAAACATAACCCAATAAGCCATATTATAAACCCTTACAATAGCTGCTAATACAATGCCTATCGCATCAAAAAACAAACAAATTGCAAGCATATGTAAATAAATTTCACTATCTTTAAGCAGTTCTTGTGGAATTTTTAAAAGATAAAGCAAATACTCTCCGTGCCATAAAATCAAACTACCGCACACAAAACCCAAAAGTGCATTTAAAAATAAACTTTGATGAATAGCTTTTCTTGCTAATGCGTAATCTCTTGCACCGATAGCTTGGGCGATCACTACACTACAACCCACGCTTAAAAAGCTAAAAATCGTTATAAAAAGATCTAAAATTTGATTTCCTGCCCCCATAGCACCGACTAAAAAATTCGAATAATGCGAAACCATGGCGGTATTGATGATGATAGTTAAATACTTTGAAAGTAAATCTCCAAAAATAGGAAGACTAAGTCTTGTTAGAGAAAGTTGTTTTTTTACCATGATTATTCTTTATAAATTTTCTAAAATCTGAGATTATATCAAATTTAAACTTATCTAGACAAATTTTATACTCAAAGATGTGCTAAAAACTTAAAAAGAAAAAAAGCATTGTTGTATCTTTTCTAGCTTAAAAATTTATTTTTTATAGTGATGATTTTATAATAATTTTTTAAGAATTTTATGAATGTTTTTTTTAAATGCTATGATAATAGTGTCAACATTTTTGAAATTTTGCATATAGTCCATAAATAAATTTACAAATATTTATCTTATTTAAACACCACAATCTTGACATTGTTTTAAAATAAATAAAAGATTGTAATAAAAATTTTTATACAATCTTCATTTTATGTTATTTTATTAATATTTATGTGCAACAAATCTATTTTAAAATCAATACCATGTAGGTTCTTCTATATTTGTACCTTCTACTATATAATATTTATCAACAACTCTTTTATTAAGTCGCCAGCTTTTAAGGCTGTATGTATAAGCTTCTGCTTTATGTAAAAAATAGCTTAAATCTTTTATACTTTTTAAATTCCAGCTGCTTATATCTTGATTAAAGCTTTTACTTTCAGAAAACATAGCATGCATAGTTTCTACATTTGATACATCCCAGTCACTAAGTGGTTGGTTAAATTTCTCAGTTAGTTGAAACATGCCAGTCATATCTTTTATTTTAGATGTATCCCATTCATTAAGTGGTGAATTAAATGATTTTGCCTCACTAAACATATATCTCAATGATGTTGTACCTGTTATATCCCACCCATTAAGAGGCTGGTTAAAATCTTCTGTTTCGCTAAACATATATGAAAAATTTTTAACATGTGATACATTCCATGAGCTGATATTTTGATTAAATCTTTTGCTTGATTGAAACATTGACTCCATATTTGTAACTTTGCCTGTATTCCATTTATCAAGGGGCTGATTAAACTGTTTTGTATAGAAAAACATAGATGACATATTTTTAACATTAGATACATTCCAGTTATTAATATTTTGATTAAAGCTTACTGCATTACTAAACATATCACTCATATCTTTCACTTTTGATGTGTTCCACAAGCCAATATCTTGATTAAATTTTACAGCTCTACAAAACATGTCATGCATACTTTCTACACAGCTTGTATCCCACTTATCAAGAGGCTGATTAAAATCTTCTGCACAATAAAACATAGAGCTCAAATCTTTTACATTAGATATATTCCAGTTATTTATATTTTGGTTAAAAGGTGTATTTTGGAACATACCGTCCATATATGTTACTTTTGATGTATCCCACATACCAATATCCTGGTTCATATTGCTATATGCAAACATATGGCTCATATTTACCACATGGCTTGTATTCCATGATTCTATGCCACTAAAATCTCTTTCACAGTTTATAAACAATAGGGATAAATCATCAATATTAGATATATCAATATCACCAAGATTTATATTTTTATCTTTTACAAGTATTATTAATTCCAGTTTTGTATCAGGTTTATACTTACCATTTTCTTTTTTACATGGTTTCAGCCATTTAGGCTGTGTAGGGCAATTTTCATATGGTTTATAGTCACATAATTGTTCATTATTTAAGAAATTATATTTTTTCTCATTAGTTTTCCTGTAATCTTTATTTATGCCACTAATATCCCAGTTATCTATATTTTGTTTAAAGCTTTTTGCCCCATCAAACATATGTACCATACATAATACATTAGAAGTATCCCATGAACTAATATCCTGATTAAAACTTTCTGCTTCTAAAAACATATAGCTCATATTTAATACCTTGGAAGTGTTCCATTTGCTTATATCAGTATCAAAACCAGTTGATTTAGAAAACATATATCCCATATCACTTACATTGGAAGTATCCATATTGCTTATCCAGTCAAATAAAGGACTGTCGCTTTTAATTTCACTAAAATCAAACCCTTCAAACATACCATACATATTTACTACATGGCTTGTATCCCAAAGTTCTATTCCACCAAAATCTGTTCTATTTACACCTGTAAATAATTCTGAAAAATCTTTAATATTTGAAATATCAATATCACCTAAATACTGTCTTTTCTTATTCATTAGTTTTATGAGTTCTCTTTTATTTTAGGTGTAATTATTTCCCCTTTACTTTTAAGAGGGTTAGTTTTTCTATTAAACATGGTATTTATTATAGTATCAAGCTTTTGCCCCTTAGCATATCTTGTAACAATTCTATAAATATAATCTTGATCTGAATTTTTAGCAGTGCGGCCAGCATAAAGGGCTTTATCATCGGCATATTCTATTTCTAAACTTTCTAAAAATGCATAAGCTCTATTAATGACTTTATCATTTACTTCAGCACCCTCTCTAATAGCTTCAATGACACCTTCAACATCTTGACACTCAATAGCAAATATTAGCTTTTCGTGTAATTCTTTTTTTGCTCATTTTGTTTCTCCAAATATTTGAAAAATTTCCAAGTAACAAAATTATATACTACAAGTAATAATTTTAATACAATAAAAACAAATGCTATTATAAACACATCAAAACAATAAATTTTTAATTTAAAAATTTTTAAATTTCAAATTTTAAGTTTATTTTATTTTTCAAAAAATAAGGATTTAAATTTATATTATTTTATCTTTAAAATAAGGAAAGAGAAATTTATCTTACCCTCCCCTATTTTATAAAAAAGTCTTTGTCAAATAAGGTTTATAGATGGAATAAAAAAATTAATATTAAAAATCTCACCCAAAAGCACCGCTTAAATAAGCCTTGGTTTTTTCTTCTTTTGGATTTTCAAAAAATTCCTTGCTTTCACCAAATTCTACAAGCTCTCCTAAATGAAAAAATGCTACAAAATCAGCCACGCGTTTGCCTTGTTGCATATTGTGTGTCACCATGATCATAGAAAGATTATGGCTTAATTCCTTTAAAAGCTC
>NZ_RYYL01000007.1:49397-158352 GCF_004378855.1 Campylobacter sp. US33a | reverse complement strand
ATAAAGAAATGATTAAAGAAATAATCAAAGAAATGATTTGAATTTTTGGTTGGGACTGAAAGATGGAAATTGAAATGGTTTATATCTATATTAAATTGATTTGTTTAACTTGTATATAGAAATAATAAATCTAGAATTTTTATACTAGATTTATTACAATATCTATGAAAAACTTAAAATTACCAAGTTTTTATAGTCTAAAAATTTCAATCTCTTTTTTCAAAGTATTAGAAATTACTTTAAGCTCATTCATTGCATCTTTATTTTGACTTACTTCTTTTTGGGTTTTTTCTGATATATCGGATACCAAAATAATTTTTTCTTCAATTTCATTCATAAGTTCTACTTGCTCTGCAATTTCTTTATTCACATCACGTGCTTTCAAAAGGCTATCATTGGCTTGTTTATAAATAAGCTCAACACTATCAAGCATTCCTTCACTTAAATTTTTTCCTTGAGCAATGAGCGGAATGGATTCTTCAATCATCTTTACAGTAGCTATGGTTTCTTCTTGAATTTTTTTATTAATGATTGCAATTTGATCTGTAGCACCTCCTGTTTTTTCAGCAAGTTTACGAATTTCATCCGCAACGACAGCAAAGCCCCTTCCTATATCACCAGCCCTTGCTGCTTCAATAGCTGCATTTAAAGCTAACAAATTTGTCTGATCTGTTATTTCACTAATCAAATCTGTACTTGTATCAATATTTTTTGTATGTTCGCGCAATAAAGCAATTTGCTCTGAAACTTGCGAAGAATTATTAGCTATATATTCCATCTGTGATGCTGTATCTTCTGCTGATTTTTTATTATTTTGACAAACTTCAGTGGTGTTTTTTGAATTCTGCTCTGTTTCTGAAGCATTTTGCGAAATATTTTTTGTTTTTTGACTGATTTCTCTAATTTTAAAAACAGATTCTTTGGAAGTTTGTCCTTGAAATAAAACTGATTTTTCTGTTTCATTAATACGCTCGGCTACCAAATCAGCTTTAGAATTTAACTCTTCTACTATTAGCATTACCTTATAAACAATACCACGAAGCTGCTCCTGCATCTTTGAAACCGCATAAAGAATACTTTGATTGTAATTTGTATGAATTTTTTGAGTTAAATTTCCATTAGCCACTTCCGTAATAATATCATTTACAACTCTTGGCTCTCCACCTACGGATTGTTTGATATAGCGCACAATGAAATAAGCAATAATTATAGAAAAAATTAAAGCTATAGTTATTATAACAATCATTGTGAATTCAAATGATCTGGTTTCATTTAGAGCAGATTCAGTAAGACGCTGATTTGCCAACTCTTCATAATCAATTAATTTATTCGTTTGAGCCAACCATAAAATAAACTGGTCTCTAGCCGAAGTTAGCAATAACTCTCTAGCAGATTCAATATCTTTTTGATTTACTATATAATCAATAATCTTTGCATAAGTTTGAGTTGTCAACAACTTTATTTTAGCGATATCCTCAACCATTATTTTTACTTCTTTACTCACATTGCCTTGAGCTAAAATTTCTGCCAACTTTTCTTCTGCAACAAAATAATCTTGCTCCAATTTTTTAATTTGATTTAAAGTATGCTCCAAATCTTTAGGATCTTTTATTAATATTATATCTCTTATTAAAATAGAACGGTCATGAATGCTACCACGATAATTAATAGCTTGACGCGAAACTAATGCATTCTCTCCTGTAGCCGTAGTTAAGGTATTATCCAAAAATTTGATTTTTATAATACTGAAAAAAGCCACTATCAACATAGCAACCATCAACAAAAGAAAACCCAAATATAATCTAGTTGAAATTCCGAATTTTAAATGCATTTTAAGCTCCAAAAAATAAATTTTTTGGTATTGTACTCCAATATATATTAACTCACACTACAATCATTAGAAAAAATCAATTATTTTTCAAACAAATATCTATAAACCGAATTTTCTTTTACAAAGGGTTTCAAAGAATCAAAATCCAAAACAACGCTGATGAATCCTTCAGCATAAGATGCGATTTCGTATGGCTGCCAAATGAATTTAATTCCTTTCTCATTCAAGTAAAATTCTGACGGTAGAGAAATATTTTTTCTGCTTTCACCGCCCCATTCTAAAAATCTTGCTGCATCCTCGCCTTTGTCATACTTTACTAAAGCTTGTAAAATCAAATCCAGCAAAGTAGGATCGCTTACATCTTTAAACAAATCCTCGCTTTTGTTGGACAAAATACTGCCATCTTTTAAAGAAAAACTCAAGGGGCTTATATTGACATTTCCATGCGCGCCACCAAAATATTGATAATTTGTGATTTTAAAACTTAAAATTTTGTCATCTAAATAATCCACCCCAAAATATCTAGCATATTCTGTATTAAAAGAAAGCTTATCCCATTCTTTAGCTCTTTGTTCATTATGCTTTTCTTGAATTTTTTGTTTTAAATGTTTAAAATCTTTAGCTCCTAAGGCTATAATATCGTTGATTTTTTCCCTTGCTTGTGTGTTTATTAAAGATTTTGGAATAAAAAACATCTCATCTTCCAATTTATAAGTAATCTCTCTTTGCCCAAACCGATCTTCAATGTTTTTCTTTTCTTTAAATTCTATTCTTACAAATTTTAGAGTATTAAGTCTATGTGTTGAAGGCAAAAAATTAACTTTTTTTTCATCAATTTTTGTTTCTAAAATAGGGAAGTGATTTTTATCAAATTTCACACTACCTGTGATTTTTTTTATTTCATTCTCTTCATTTAAAACAAAGCTGAGATTTTGCTCCCAAATTTGCCCCATAAAATACGAATCAGAATCTGAAAATTTAGCATTTATAGTGTAGTAATCTTTAGCGGTTTTTTGCATTTCTAAATACAATAAAAGCTTATCCTGTCCAATTTTACCTTCTAATAAATAAAATTCACCCTCTGGATCACTTTGCTTTGCATTCATATTCGCACCCAAAAAACCTATACAAACAAAAGGTAATAAAATTTTTAAAAAATAGCTAGAAAATCTCATTTAATATCCTAAATTTCAATATTTAAGCATTGTATCTTAAACTTATAAATACTATACAAACTCGGAAAAACTTTGTATTGATTTTAAAAAATAAACCGTTTTCTACTCATTTTAATTCAATCTAAAATATACACTTTTCCCTTATTGCCATCTATTTTAACTTGCATACCGTTTTTAAGAATTTGCATTGCATTTCTTATGCTCATTACTGCAGGAAGTTTCATCTCTCTTGCGGTAACCGCTCCATGCGATAAAGCTCCTCCGCTTTCTGTAATCACGCCTTTTGCGGAGTAAAAAAGTGGCGTCCAAGCTGGATTGGTTGTGCATGCAACCAAAATCGCATCTTTTGGAAAAGTAGCGAAATCATCTTTAGAATGCACTAAATAAACTTCTCCTATAGCAACTCCCATACTTCCTGCTACACCTTCTAAAACCTCGCTGTCGCCTTCAAGAACCTCATCTTCTTCACCCAAATTCCAAGCTGGGATTTTTTTAGAATTTTCAAGATACTGTACTTTTTCTTTTTCTATCTCTAAACGCACCATTTGGCTTGTTATTTTACCTTCTTTATAATCTAAAATTGTCTGCATATGAGTAAAAAACACATCTAAAGGATCTTTTATAATGCCTAGTTTTACAAAATACTCGCCTATAGCCTTAGTAGCTTTTCTCACTAAAATACTCAAACGCGTTGTTTCATAGTGCTCCAAATCATCTAAAAGCGTATAGGTTTTTACCAAATTTAAAAGCTCATCAAAGCCAAAATGCCACTGCTTTGGTAACAATGCAAAAAGCTCATTTTTGGTATTAAAATATAATTTTTTCTTGTGAAGTTTTTCATTTGCAAGCTTTTCAAAATCGCTATTTAATAAAAGCTTAATATTATCAAGAACTACACTAGGTGCTTCGCTCCAAGTAGGATGATAAGGATCAAAATCTATTTCTCTGTGTCCGTGATGAGCCAAAAAGCTCCAAAATTTCTGCCTTAAAACTTTATAATTAAACATTTTTTCTTCAAGCTCTTGCGAATTATATTTTTCAAATTCACTCTTTAAAAATGGATCTTTGACTATAAATTCTGCTAAAGTAAGTAAATCTTCATTTACTTGCGCCGTTTTACTCTCATCAAAACGCGTTAAAATATCAAAATAAAAGCCCGATTTTTCCCCTACTAATTTTTCTAAAAATGTTTTTAAAATCCTATAAAGTAAGCTTTGAGTTATGGATATAGCAATATTTGGACGAAAATATATTGTGCCAAGATTTACAACTTCATCTAAAAAATCAAAAGCCTGTTCATCATTTAACAACATTTTATTTTCTAAACTCCCTATCCCTTTTAAATAATCATCCAAATCTCTCATCCATTGCTTTGGTAAATCATAAATATGAGGATATTTTTGTAAAATTTGCTCTAATGCTGTATCTAAATTTTTAAAATCTATACCTAAATTTCCGCTTTGCATATAAAGCCAAACTGCATTTTGATTGCCATAGATATAATTGTTAAAACTTGCAAACCATTTGCCTTTAAAGCTCGGTAAATTCATCATTTCAAAAGAATATTCCAAAGAGATGTGAAAAGCTTTATCTACATAATCCCAAGTAAAAGGCGTGATCACATTTGGATAACGCTCTGCTGACTCATCGCGCGTCCATCTCTCTGCTAAAGTCGTGATTGCTCTTGCTTGAAGCAAATAAAGCTCATCTTTTTCTATGGCCCATTCTATATCTTGTGCAAAAGCATAATATTTTTCCACATCGCAATTTAACTTTGCAATTTGTTTTAGCTTTTCCTCGCTAAGACAAGGAATGTTTTGCTTTTCTTTGCTTATTTTTTCTTCTTTTGTGCCAAATTTATCTTGAATAATACAAAATTCTTTCGTGGCTATATGACTAGAACGCAAAGAAAAATCACTCTTTGAAACACAATACTCATCCACCTCAAATTCGCCATTTACCACACTTTCACCTAAACCATAATTTGCATTGATTAAAATTTCATCATTGCGGTTTTTGACAGGATTGATAGAAAAGCTAACTCCTGCAAAATCCGCATTTACCATTTTTTGCACCACAACAGCCATACAAGCTTCGTTTTGAAAAAAGTTTTTTTCTTCGCGGTATAAAATGGCACGACTTTGCCATAAAGAAGCAAAACAATGCTTGATATGTTTTAAAATTTCATCTCTGCCATAAATATTTAAAAAAGTATCGTGAGCTCCTGCAAAAGCTGCAGAATTTAAATCTTCCATTGTAGAAGAAGAACGCACACTAAAAGCCGTATTTTCATCAAATTCTTTTAAATTTTCATCAAATTCTTTTAAAAATTCCGAGCCAAAATCAAGCTCTAAAAAAGCCTCTCTTAAAATTTTGCTTTGTTTTTCTAATTTGTCTAAATCTTGATAATCAAAAATATAACCAAAATTTTCAATTAAATTTTTGATATTTTCGTCATTTTCTATGAATTTCCTATAAGCTTTTACACTAATGATAAAACCTTGAGGCACTTTAAAACCTGCTCTTGTAAGCTTAGCTAAATTTGCCCCCTTGCCTCCACAAAGCTCTAAATTTGTAGCTTTTTCATCGCTGAATTTTAAAATTTGCATTAAAAGTCCTTTTTGCAAGTTGATAAAAAAAGTATGCCAAAACAAAACCAACAACACAATCAATCAAATAATGATAACGCAAATAAATTGTAGAAAACCAAAGTAAAATACAAGGAATGAGCCAAAAATAAAAATGTTTTTTATTAAAATATTGCAAAAAAAGCAAAATAAATAAAGAAATTCCGCAATGCAAACTTGGAAAAACATCACTAAAATTACTAAAAGTTGGATAAGCTTTATCTAAAAAATCTCTAAAGAAAAACCCACTCAGTGAATTTTTAAATTCACTCGCATAATAAAAATAAGGCCCTATGGCTGGAACAAAAATATATCCTAAAAACCCAATGGCATAAAAGCTTAAGATTCCATTATAAAAGGCTTTTGAAATTTTTTCATCTGCGCAAAGATAAAAGACGAAATAAAATGCAAGTTGTACCATAAAAAGTAAATAAGCAATACTTAAAAGCTCTGTCAAATAAATATTAGAAAAATTTTCTAAAAATAAAGATAGATTTTTAATATCTCCCAAAATAAAAGCATCAATTAAAGCAAGATAAGAATCTTTTTTATCCATATTTATTAAAGGCGATATTTCTCTTAGCAAAGTAAAAATGCTATTCATAAAAAGCACATAAATACCAAATTTTAAACGATAGTTTTTAAGAAAGAAAAGTACAAAACTAATTACCAAATAACCCATAATGACTAAAGTATAAATGCTAAAAAATGCGTTGGAAATAAGCCTTATAAACATAATACCAAAAAAACAAAACCACAAAAATTCAAAAAGCTGAATTTTGGTTTTTAAAATACTCATTAATCTCTTCTTGCAAATCATCATAATCTCGCTTTAATTTGTTAAAAAATAAGGCATTAAGCAAAAAAATTCCATGCTTTTTAAAAGCCCCATAAAGATGAAAACCCCACAAACTAAAAATGCAACACAAAAAAGCTATAAGCGGAAAAAATAAAGCTAAAGCCATATAAAAAATCACAAAAGCACTTGTCCCTGATAAAATTTTATAAAGGCTTATGGTATGCTTTTCTTTAGAAAATTTTGCTGCTATAAAAGAACTTAGAAAAATAGGCAAATTAAACAAAAAAGTAGGTATTACAATAATTGCTGTTATGAAAAATACCCAAAGGCTGAGCAAAAAAGACTTAGGAAAAATGGCACAATTTTTATACAAAAAAGCTTTAGAGCTTTTGATTTCATAGGACTTCAATTTTTCTTGTAATTTTGAAATTTTAGAATTTTTCAATACTTTTAAATATAGTTCATCTTTATACAAAGAAGAAAAAATAGCTATCTTCTCACAATTTTCTTGTTCTTTTTCATCTTTAAATTCTATCAGTATATTTTCTAAAGCGGCGCTAATTTGAGTATATAAAATTTCCTTATCTTGAATATGATCAAATTTTAAATTCCTTCCTTTAACAATAAAAACTTTAGAACCCATTTGAGTAGGATCATCATAAAAGATACTTAAAGGCGTGATTTCTAAAGCATTTTTTTGCAACATTAAATACGCTATTTTAGAAGCTCCATTGGCAAATTTTAAATGCTTGGGGTTTAAAGCACTTGTGCCTTCTGGGAATATCCCTAAAGTACCGCCTCTTTGCATCAAATTTAAGCATTGTTTTAAGGCGCTAAAATTGTCATTTTCTTTTACTTTTAAACCTTGTTGCAACGCCCTTTCTTTATCTTTTTCTCTTGTAATTTCAATACCTTGAAAGAAGATTTTTCCTAAAAAACTGCGTCTTAAATTTCTGGCTAGTAAAAATTGAATTTTGGGGAAAATAAAAGCGTATAAAAAACCATCAATGGCGCCATTTCTATGTGATAAAATAGCCATTTGACCTAAATCATTATTTTTAGACAAATCTAAAAAAATAATTTTTCTAAAATAAGCAAAAACAAGCAAGAAAAGAAAAAATTTTAAAATTCCTTGCTTAAATTTTTGCATTGAATTGAAAGGTTCTATAAACCTACCGCGCTTAAGGTTTGATATTTACTCATATAAATTTGGGCTTCAATTTTTCTCATAGTATCAAGTGCCACTTGCACTACAATCAACACTGAAGTTCCGCCAAAATAAAATGGCACACCCATAAATTTCACTAAAACCCAAGGCAAAGTCGCCACAAGTCCTAAATAAATCGATCCAGATAGAGTCAAGCGCGAAGCAATTTCATTAAGATAATTTGCTGTGCCTTCTCCTGGACGAATTCCAGGGATAAAACCGCCTTGTTTTTTAAGATTTTCAGAAATATCTTTAGCATTAAACACAATAGAAGCATAAAAATATGCAAAGAAAATCACAAACAAGAAAGTTAAAATATGAAATAAATAACCATTTGGACTAAGATAGTCGTTGATGATTTTTAAATATTGATTATTACTAGCTTGTAAAATAGTAGCTGGAAACATTAAAATCGCACTTGCAAAAATTGGGGGAATAACTCCACTCAAATTTAGCTTAATAGGAATATAATTCATAATGCGTTTATTTTGATTTTGCATTACAACTTTGCGTGAGTAAGAAATAGGAATTCTTCTTTCACCAAGTTCTACATAAATAATCACCCCAATAGTGAGTAAGATAATCAATAAAATCGCAAAAGCTACTAAGAAATTCATCTCGCCTGAGTTGATAAGATCAACAGTTCCGCTAATTGCCGCAGGAATACCTGAAACAATACCCGCAAAAATAATCAAAGAAATACCATTACCCACACCTCTTTGTGTGATTTGCTCACCTATCCACATCAAAAGCATGGTTCCGCCAAGCATAGAAATAGCAGAAATGGCAATAAAAACATTCATATCTTCGATAACAATAGCACTACCGCCCGTTGATCCTGAAAGACTTTGAAGTCCAATGGCTACACCTATACTTTGCACTAAAGTTATAACTATAGTTGCATAACGAATGATTTGCATATATTTTTGCATACCGTCGCGTTCTTTTTTCATTTTGCCGATATTTGGGAAAGTTGCAGCGAGCAATTCCATGATGATAGAAGCAGTAATATAAGGCATAATGCCTAAAGCAATGATAGAAAATCTCTCAGCTGCACCACCACTAAACATATTAAACAAACCAAAAGCATTATTGCTCTGTTTGTTAAAAAAATCCGCAATAACTCCAGTATCCACACCGGGTACGCTTACATAAGCTAATACCCGATATGCCAACAAAAAGGCTAGAGTAATAAGGATTTTATTTACTAATGCCTTATTCATTATTTTGTTCCAGTAACGCTGATATTCTCGTCTTTGATTTTAGAAGCTAAATCTTTTGCGCTTACGCCAATTAGCTTGATTTTACTAACAGCCTTTGAAATTTTATGCACACTTTTTATGCTCTCAAGAGTAATTTCACTGAGTTCTTTTACGGCTGTAATTTTTTCAACATTAATCACATAAGGTTTCAAAATTTTTGAAGTAAAACCTACTTTTGGCAATCTTCTTTGAAGTGGTTGTTGTCCACCTTCAAAACCTCTTTTTTCATTATAACCTTTTCTTGCAGTTTGTCCTTTGCCACCTTTGGTAGAGGTTTTGCCCATACCACTACCTTGTCCGCGACCTATTCTTTTAGTTTTATGAGTTGATCCTGCTGCTTTTTGTAAATTCATTTTTTATCCTTTTAACATTGTTAAAGCTTTAATTGTAGCACGAACCACATTAGCGGAGTTATTTGATCCTAAAGACTTAGTCAAGATATCTTTAATACCTGCAAGCTCTACAATAGGACGAGTAGAACCACCCGCAATAACACCAGTACCTTCGCTAGCTGGTTTAAGTAAAATTCTACTTGCATTGTATTTTACTTCTACATCATGAGCAATAGTCGAACCTTTGGTTTTGACTTCAACGATATTTTTAAATGCATCATCAACTGCCTTACGAATAGCATCTGGAACTTCCTTAGCTTTGCCATAACCAACACCAACCAAACCTTTGCGGTTTCCAACAATAACCAAGGCAGTAAATCTAAATCTTCTACCACCTTTTACAACTTTAGTAACCCTGCCAATATCGACGATTACTTCTTCAAATTCTTCTTTATTATATTTTTCCATCGATTCTCCTCCGGGTTTTATAGCTTAATGCCATTTTCTCTTAAAGATTCAGCTAATGCTGCAATTACGCCATGATATACATAACCATTTCTATCAAAAATAGCTTGTTCGATTTTTTTAGCTTTTAAAGATTTTGCAAATTCAGCTGCAATTTTTTTAGCACCTTCTTTATTTGCCTTAATACCTAATTTACGACCATCTGCTGCTACTAAAGTTACAGCTTTGATATCATCAATTGCTTGAATATAAAGGGTTCTATTTGATTTAAATACAGAAATTCTTGGCAAAGTTTCACAACCTGAAATTTTTGCTCTGATTCTTTTTTTTCTTTTAATTCTTAAATTAATTTTTCTTTTTAATATATTCGCTCTCATATTTAACCCTTATTTCTTAGATGTTTTACCGGCTTTACGGATAATGCGTTCATCGGCATATTTAACACCTTTTCCTTTATATGGTTCAGGTGGTCTAAATTCACGAATTTGAGCAGCTACTTGACCTACAACTTGTTTATCGCTTCCTTTTACAACAATAGTATTCTTATCTACAGAAATTTCTATACCTTCTGGAATATCGTAGTTAATAGGATGTGAAAAACCAAGACTTAATTCTAAAACTTTACCTTTTAAAGCAGCCTTGTAGCCCACTCCATTAATTTCAAGAGTTTTTGAAAAACCTTGAGTTAAACCTACAACTATATTATAAGCTAAAGCTCTATAAGTTCCCCAATAAGCTCTACTTTGACGATCTTCACCTTTAGGAGCAAAGATAATATTGTTATCTTTAATCTCAACATTTACATTTGCTTTAATATCAAGTTCTTTTGCTAAATTACCTTTTTTAAATTTCAGCAAATTTCCTTCTAACTTTACTTCTACCCCATTTGGGATAGCAATTGGTTGTTTACCTATACGAGACATATTTTTCCTTTTTATTTGTCTAGGATATTTCTACTTTTTTCAAGAATGGATACCCAATGCCATAAAAAGCAGATTTTTACCAAATGGTGCATAAAATTTCGCCACCAACTCCAGCTTTATAAGCTTCATCGTTTGCTAAAACACCACGAGATGTGCTAACTACGATAGTACCATAACCATTTTTAAAACGCTTAATTTCATCTTTTCCTTTATAAACGCGACGACCAGGCTTAGAAACTCTTTTAATTTCATTAATTACACTATTACCTCTTTCATCGTATTTTAAAACAACATTGATGAATTTTTTCTTGTCTTCTTCAATTACATCAAAACTTTCAATATAACCTTTAGTTTGAAAAATTCCAACTAAAGCTTCTACAACTTTAGAATGTAAAAGCTTGGTGGTTTCAAGTCTTCTCATTCCCGCATTACGAATTCTTGTGAGTGAATCTGAAATTATATCATTTATCATTATTCATCCTTACCAACTTGCTTTCTTAAGACCTGGAATTAAGCCTTCATTTGCCATTTTTCTTAAACAAACTCTGCAAATTCCAAAATCTCTATAAACTGAATGTGGACGCCCACAAATTTGGCATCTAGTATATCCCCTCACGCTAAATTTAGGTTTACGCGCTGCTTTTGCAATCATTGATTTTTTAGCCATCTTATTTTCCTTTTGTAAATGGCACACCGATAAGTTCTAATAACTTTTGTGCCTCTTTATCATTTTGTGCTGTTGTAACAATAGAAATATTCATACCATGAGTGCGTAAAATTTTATCGTATTCTACTTCTGGGAACATTAATTGCTCATCAAGTCCGAAATTATAATTTCCGCGTCCATCAAAACCATCTCTACTTAAACCTCTAAAATCTTTCACACGAGGAAGAGCTATGGTAATGAGTTTATCAAGAAAAGCAAACATATTTTCTTTTCTTAAAGTTACCATTACTCCTACAGGAAAACCTTCACGAACCTTAAATCCTGCAACAGATTTTTTAGCTTTAGTAATTACTGCTTTTTGTCCCGCTATTAAAGAAATAGTATCAGCAACATTTTGTAATACTTTTTGATCTTTTGCAAGCTCACCTGCGCCCACACTAATAACTACTTTTTCAAGTGCAGGAACAAGCATAGGATTTTTAATATCAAATTCTTTAACCAAAGCAGCTTTGATTTGTGAATCATATTTTTCTTTTAATCTCATTGCTTACTCCTGAACTTTTGCCACATTGGAAATATCCATCGGCATTTCTTTATTTATAAAACCACCATTTGGGTTTTTATCACTAGGCTTAACTGCTTTTTTAGCAATTTTACATCCTTCAACTACTACTTTAAGAGTTTTTGGATATACAGCTAAAACCTTACCTGTTTTACCTTTGTCATCACCGGTGATAATCTTAACGCTATCACCTTTTTTAATTTTCAATTTAACCGCCATTATAATACCTCCGGTGCTAGTGAAACGATTTTCATAAAGCCACCATATCTAACTTCTCTGCCCACTGGTCCAAAGATACGAGTTCCGATAGGTTCTCTTTTAGCATCAAGAATAACCGCGGCATTCTCATCAAAACGAATCAAAGAACCATTATCTCTATGAATTTCTTTTTTAGTTCTAACAATAACTGCTTTTACTACTTGACCTTTTTTAACCTTACCGTTAGGTAAAGCTTTTTTTACAGATGCAACAATTACATCACCTACAGTAGCATATCTTCTTTTGCTACCTCCTAAAACCTTAATACACATTAATTCTTTTGCACCGCTGTTATCAGCTACTGCAAGTCTTGTAAAACTTTGAACCATTACTCAACTCCTGTCGCTAATACAGATTTTAAGCGAAATGATTTTCTTTTAGAAAGTGGTCTGCATTCTATCGCAACGATCACATCACCCACTTTAGCTTCATTTCTTTCATCATGGATTAGATATTTTTTAAAGCGTTTTACGATTTTTCTGTATCTTGGATGAACCACTTTTCTTTCTACTAATACGCTTACAGTTTTATCACCTGATTTTTGAACAATAACGCCCTGAATTTCTCTTTTAAATGTCATTTTTGATCCTTATTTTAAAGCGTTAATTGCTGTATTGATTCTAGCAATGTCTTTTTTTGCTTGACTAATCTCTTTTGGATTAGTTAGTTGCATAGTTTTTAGCTTTTGTTTTAAAGTAAACAAAAGCACCTTTTTTTCTTTTAACATTGTTGCAAGCTCAGCTGCTGTTTTATCTTTAATCTCAGTATATTTCATTTTGGCTCTCTCTTGTAACAAACTTAGTTTTAAATGGTAATTTATGCATTGCTAAAGTCAAAGCTTCTCTTGCCATTTCTTCGCTTACACCTGCCATTTCATAAATAATACGACCTGGTTTAATATTCATTACCCATTCTTCAACTCCACCTTTACCTTTACCCATACGAGTTTCTAAAGGCTTTTTGGTTAAAGGCTTATCAGGGAAAACTCTAATCCAAGTTTTACCTTGTCTTTTAACAAAACGAGTTAAAGCAATACGAGCTGCTTCAATTTGGCGTGAATTGATGCGTCCTGCTTCAGTTGCTTTTAACGCATAATCACCAAATGTAAATTCAGTTCCACGATTAGCATAACCTCTGTTACGCCCTTTCATCATCTTACGATATTTTGTTCTTTTTGGCATTAACATGATTATTTACTCCTTCTTGTGCGTCTTGGTTTTTTAGCAGGAGCCGCTTCTTCTGTTTTTTCAGGTTGAACACCTTTTTGTAAAACTTCACCTTTAAAGATCCAAACTTTCACACCGATGTTTCCATAAGTAGTTCTAGCTTCCGCAAAACCATAATCAATTCTTGCTCTTAAAGTATGAAGTGGTACACGACCTTCAAGATACCATTCAGTTCTAGCCATTTCAGCACCACCTAAACGACCAGAAACTGAAACTTTAATACCCTTAGCACCTGCTTTTTGTGCTCCTTGAATTACTTTTTTCATCGCTCTTCTAAAAGCAATTCTTTTTTCAAGTTGAGTCGCAACGCTTTCAGCAGCAAGTTGAGCTGAAGCACCTGCTTTTCTTTCTTCTTTAATATTGATATTTACATCTTTACCGATTAAATCTTGCAATTCTTTTCTTAAAATATCAACATCACTACCTTTTTTACCAATGATAATTCCTGGTCTTGCAGCAACAACGGTTACACGAAGTTTTTTTGCTGTTCTTTCAACCAAAATTTGACTGATTCCTGCATAGTAAAGTTTTCTTTTTAAGAAAGCTCTGATTTTATAATCTTCACCAATATTTTCCACTAAATTTGCTTTGGTTGGAAACCATCTTGATTCCCAATTTCTATTAATTCCTAGTCTTAGACCGATTGGATTTACTTTTTGTCCCATTTAGTTTTCCTTTTTTGCTGTTGCTTTTTTGGTGCTTGTCGCTTTAGCTGAAGTTTTTTTATCTGCTTTTGCTTCTACTTTGCTTACTTCTACCAAAATATGTGAAGTTGGTTTTCTAATACGACTTGCACTTCCTCTAGCACGCGGTCTAAATCTTTTTAACACTGCACCTGCATCTACGCGGCAACTTTTTACGATTACTTCATTTGCTTCAAAACCGCCATTTGCTACTGCACTTGAAATTGCATTGGCAATGTATTTAGCACCTTTATTTGGCATAAATTTTAAACTAGCCATCGCTAATTCTGCATTCATTCCTTGAACTTCTCTTGCAATTAATCTCGCTTTAGTTGGAGATAATCTTATGAATTTAATTAATGCTCTACTCATATCTTATCCCTTACTTACCAATTTTCTTTTGCACAGAGCCTTTGTGCCCTTTAAATGTGCGAGTTGGAGCAAATTCTCCAAGCTTATAGCCAATATGATTTTCAGTGATATAAACTGGAATAAAACTTTTGCCATTATGAACATTGAAAGTTAAACCTATCATATCAGGAATGATAGTGCTTCTACGAGACCAAGTTTTAATAGGTTTATTATCATTAGCCTTTTTAGCAGCGATGACTTTTTTCATTACATGATCATCAACAAAAGGACCTTTTTTTAGTGATCTAGCCATCTTACTTTCCTTTTCTTCTTGAAATTATTAGTTTATCACTAGCTTTTTTACGGCGAGTTTTCGCACCTTTGGTTGGTTTGCCCCATGGAGTTACTGGGTGACGACCTGAATTTTTCTTACCTTCACCACCACCGTGTGGGTGATCTACTGGGTTCATGGCAGAACCACGAGTTTGTGGACGAATTCCTCTATATCTATTTCTACCTGCTTTACCGATAGTCACATTTGCCCATTCTTCATTTCCAACTTCACCTATACTTGCCATACATTCGGCTAAAACCTGTCTCATTTCACCACTTGCAAGTCTTAAGATAACATATTTATCTTCTTTACCCATAAGTTGTGCATAAGCACCTGCTGAACGGATCATTTGACCGCCTTTACCTGGTTTTAACTCAACATTATGAACTATAGTTCCCACTGGAATGTTTTTAAGCTTCATTGCATTACCCGGCTTAATATCAAGTCCACTTTCAGCTGCTGCAACGATATCACCAACACCAAGTCCGCGTGGTTGAAGAATATATCTTTTTTCTCCATCTTTATAAGAAATCAAAGCAATTCTACAATTTCTATATGGATCATACTCAATCGCCTCTACTTTACCTTCAATGCCAAATTTGCGGCGTTTAAAATCGATAATTCTATAAAGTTTTTTAGCACCTGCTTCTTTATGACGACTTGTAATTCTTCCATAACTATTGCGACCCGCATGAGCTGGAAGTTTAATAAGTAGCGAACGAACACTTGGTTTTGCTGTAATATCTTCAGAACTTAAACCTGTGATATATCTTCTACTTGGAGTATATGGTTTATAAGTTTTAATTGCCATTTTAAGCCTCCGTATTTTCTAAGCTAACACCTTCTGGTAGCTTAACATAGAATTTTTTATAGTCATTTCTTTGACCTAAACGACCCCTAAAGCGTTTTACTTTTCCATCCATTCTTAAGGAATTGATGCTTTGCGGAGTTACACCAAAATATTCTTTTAAAACCGCTTTTAAACCTGTTTTAGTCATTTTTGGTGAAGTTTGAATAACTACGACACCTTGCTCTTGCAAATTCAAACTTTTTTCTGTATAAAGTATTGTTTTAATATCAGTAATATCTGCCATAATTATCCCTCTTTTGTAATAGATTCTAATGCTGATTTTTCAATAATCACAGCATTAAATACAGATACTAAATAAGCATTAACTTCACTTATATCAACCACATAGCAATTTGCTAAATTTCTGTAAGCTAGAAGTGTTTTTTCATCTAGTAAATCTTTAACAATTAACGCATCTTTTACACCAAGCTTTTTAATTACAGCGTTTGCGTCTTTTGTTTTACCACTTTCAATCGTTAAATTTTCAACTGCAAAAAGCATACTATTATTTGCTTTATCCATTAAAGCTCTTTCAAGCGCTAATCTTTTTTGCTTTTTATTTACTTTTTGAAAATAATTACGATTATTTTTAGGTCCAAATGCCACAGCACCGCCAACCCAAACATTTGTTCTGGTTGATCCCGCTCTTGCGCCGCCACGACCTTTTTGTCTCCAAGGCTTTTTACCGCCACCACTTACATCACTTCTACCTTTTGTATGAGCTGTATTTGCTCTAAGACTTGCAAGATAAGATTTTACATAAAGGTAAAGATTGTGTGAATTTACCTCTGCATAACTTGCAGGAAGTTCAAGTTCGCTTGTTTTTTCAAATTTATCATTTAAAACCGTTACTTTACTCATTTTGCAATCCTTATTCTACCCATAGCACCGTTATATCCTGGCACTGCACCTTTTACAACTAAAATTTTATTTTCAGCATCATAAGATACAACTTCGTTTTTTACAGTTACAGTTGTATTTCCGTAATGTCCTGCCATTTTCATACCTGGTTGAACGCGACCTGGCCATTCTCTATTACCAATAGAACCATGGCGTCTGTGAAATCTTGAACCATGACTTGCAGGACCACCAGCAAAATTATGTCTTTTCATAACCCCGCTATAACCTCTACCTTTAGAATTAAAGCTTACTTTTAGAATTTTTGCTTCACTTAAAGGATTTACATCAATATCGCCTGCTTCATTATTTGCTACTTCTAAAGTCGCAAATTTGTTAAATTCTGCAGAAAGATTGTATTTTTTTTGCTGACCTACAATACATTTATTTTTATTTTTACCTTTTGAATAGGCTACAATAGCTTTACCATTTACCACTTCACAAACTTTTGTATCAACGAGTTTTAATAAAGTCACTGGGATACTTGGATTGCTTATAGTTCTACTCATTCCAATTTTTTCTACAATATATTCCATGTTTTATCCTTATTTTCCCATTGCTCTTACTTCAACGCTTACTTCTGGCGCTAAATCAAGCTTGGTTAAAGAATCAACTGTGTCTGGAGTTGCCGCTACAATATCAAGCATACGCGCATGAATTCTCATCTCAAATTGTTCACGAGAATCTTTATTAATGTGTGGAGATTTTAACACTGTATAGCGTTTGATTTTAGTAGGCATTGGCACTGGACCTCTGATATCCGCACCTGTTCTTTTGACAGCTTCTACAATTGCTGCAACTGTTCTATCTAGTACTCGATGGTCATAAGCTTTAAGCTTAAGCCTAATTCTTTCCATAATTTTTCCTTTATAAAGAACTTGTTAGCTAAAACTAACTAAAAATAAAAATGAGAGTATAGTAAATTCGTGTTTTGATTGTCAAGAGAATTTGGCAAAATATTTATTTTTTTTCCTTATAAAAAGGATAAAAAATAAAATTTTAATGCTTAAATTTGTTAAATTAATTTTTTTAGATTTAAATGAAAATTACTATTGATATTTTATAATACCAAATTTAAAAGGAGTAAAAATGGCTTATACGATAAAAGATGTAGAAAAAGAAACAAAAATAAGCTCACATACGCTAAGATTTTGGGCTAAAAAAGGCTTGTTTCCCTTTGTCCAAAAAGATGAAAATGGAATTAAATATTTTGCAAAAAGCGATATAGAATGGGCAAAATGGATAGAATGGCTTAGAATTTCGGGCATGAGTTGTGAGCAAATAAAACACTATATAATGCTTTGTCCTTTGGGCATAAAAACCGCCAAAGAAAGACAAGATATGCTAAAAAGGGCAAAAAAAGAACTACAAATTCAAATCAAAACTCTAAAAGAAAGCGAAAAAGTCTTAAGCAAAAAAATCAAAATTTATGAAGATATGTTAAAAAATGAAATAGATGGTTTTAATCCGCAAAGTAAAGATTATACACCTTGTGATAAATTTTGCAAAGCTTAAAAAGCTAAAAGTATAAAATACTTTTAGCAAATAAAATCAATCATCATTTTTTAAGCTAATATAAATTAAAGCTATAAACATATAAGTTACTAATCTTGTAGCATCTGGTAAGCCATTCCAAGTCTTGCTCATCCACATTCCAAACCACTCAGCAGCCACTACTTGAAAAGCAAAAAACCAAAGAATACAACAACAAGTTAAAGCTACAATTCCCCATTTTTTAGCTTCATGAAACACTTTAGCATCAAGCTTTCTTGCCTTAAACATATCCCAAGCACCCTTTAAAGCAGTCAGCGTGATAAAAGTCTCAAAACAAATGATGCCTATATAGCCAATATGATGGATAATTGGCGAAGTAATAGCTCTATAAACGATAGCCTCACCTAAATAATCAGGTTTAGTATCCATACTCATGACATGAGAAACAAATTGGAAATTAGAATTATAATCTGTCACATTTCCAAACACGACAATACCACCCAAAGAAGCCACAGTAAGCAAGATGATGATTTTAGATAATCTTAAAAAATACGCTGTAGAATAACACTGCATAATTTCTCCTAAAAATGATTTAAAACTTAGTATTTTATCATTTATAAAATAAATTATTTATTATTTTTTTATAAATAATAAATAATTCTATAATTTAACAATAATATATTATATAAATTAAAATCTTGAAATTTCTTTCTTCATCAAAGCCCATTTCACAAGTAAAATAAGCACAGGCACTTCTACTAAAGGCCCTATAATACTTGCAAAAGCTTGCTCTGAATTGAGTCCAAAAGTAGCAATGCAAACAATGATAGCTAATTCAAAATTATTCCCACTTGCACTAAAGCATAAAGAACAAGTTTTAGAATAAGGAATTTTATTTTTCTTAGAAATAAACCAAGTTATAAAAAACATAATAACAAAATACATTACCAAAACAAAGGCGATTTTCAAAGCTTCCAAAGGCAACTCAAACACTTTATCGCCTTTTAAAGAACACATAATTATGATGGTTAAAAGCAAAGTTATAAGTGTTATGGGACTGATTTTTGGCAAAAAAGTATTTTCATACCATTGTTTGTTTTTGTATTTTAAAAGTAAAAATCTCGTTATAAAGCCCATTAAAAAAGGAATTCCTAAATAAATCAAAACATTTTCACTAATCATAGAAAAATTAATATTTAAATTAGTCGCTAAATTTTTATCAAAAAGGCTTGGTAAAAAGTCTAAATAAACATAAGCCAAAGCAGAAAAAAAGAAAATTTGAAAAATACTATTCATCGCCACTAAAGCACTAGTGTATTCCATATCGCCTTTTGCTAAATCACTCCACACAACCACCATTGCAATGCATCTTGCTAAGCCTATGATAACAACTCCTTGCATATACAAAGGCTCATCTTTTAAAAAAATAAAAGCTAAAATAAACATAAGCAAAGGTCCAACAAGCCAATTTAAAACCATAGAAAGTAAAATAATCTTTTTAGAATCAAACACCTTTGAAAGCTTTGTATAATCAACTTTTGCCAAAGGTGGATACATCATCAAAATAAGACAAAGGCTTAACAATACATTTATTTCTTTATATGCAAATAAATTCCAAAATAAAGCAATATCAGGAAAAATAACACCCAAAATAAGTCCCGAAAAAATAGCTAAAAATATCCAAAGCGTAAGAAATCTATCGATAAAACCTAGCATGCAAAACCTTTAAGAGAATTTGTCTTAATAGTCCACAAAAGAGCTGTTAGTTTAGAATCTAAAATTTGAATTATTTTCTTAAATTCATTATCACAGCTTCCGCTTGGATCGCTTAATTTAAAATCAAAATAATATCTTGATTTTAAATTTGGACAAGCCACGCCACACCCCATACTTACGACTATATCTAAATCTTTTGGCAAAGAATTTATCAATTTTGGATAATGTTTTTTCATATTAATTTGATAAATTTCATACATGAGTTTAATGGCTTGCGGATTAATACCTTTAGAAATATCACTTCCTGCGGAAAATACTTCGATATCTATTCCCATATTTTTAGCTTTATATCTAGCTAGCGCTTCTGCCATTTGAGAGCGACAACTATTATGTACGCAGATAAATGCTATCTTCAT
The DNA here is from genome assembly GCF_004378855.1 of Campylobacter sp. US33a. Classification (GTDB taxonomy): domain Bacteria; phylum Campylobacterota; class Campylobacteria; order Campylobacterales; family Campylobacteraceae; genus Campylobacter_D. The sequence continues at coordinate 138,277 of NZ_RYYL01000007.1, read as the reverse complement.
TCTTTATCCTCATACTTACATATTTTTTCCAAAATAGCATTTTTAATATCTAAATTTTTAATATTTTCAAAAAGATCTAAATGAAGTTTTAAAAGCTCATCGCTAATACCATAATAAGCCCAAGTTCCCTTGCGTTTAACATATAAAAATCCTGCATCTTTTAAAATTTTTAAATGCCTTGAAAGTCTTGATTGACCCATATTTAAAAGTTCTTGTAGATTGCACACGCAAAGTTCTTTATGCTTTAAAAGATGATATAAAATAAGCACTCTGCTTTCATCATTTACCGCTGAAATAATGGTTAAAAATTTTTGCATAAAAACTCCTTTATATAAAACTGATTAAAATTCCAAAAGATATGGCTACGCTTAAAATAATAGCTACAAATAACAATAAAAATTTCATCTTAAACATTTGTTTGAGTAAAATAAGCTCCGGCAAAGAACACCCCGCTCCCGCGATTAAAAAACTCATAATCACTCCTTGAGAAATTCCCATTTGCAAGAGCACCAAACCTATGGGAATGATGGTTTCTACTCTTAAATAAAGCAAAACTCCAAAGAATGCCGCCAAAATAATACTTAAAATTTCATTACCACTTAAATATTTTTGTAAAATTTCTTGCGGTATAAAATCATGGATGAAAGCCCCTATAAGCACTGCAATAGTAATATAAGGCAATAATTTTTTATAAGATTTTAAACTTTCTTTGAAAAGCATTTTAAAATCTATTTTTTGCTTATCGCTTTTTTGGGCATTGGCGCAACAAGTTTTTGGTTTAAAAACAATATTGCTTGGATTTTTGATATTTTGAGTAAAAATAGCTGGTTTTGAATTTTTCGTAATTTTTAAAAAACTTTCTTCTTTAAATTTAGAAAAGACAAAAGAAATGATAAAAATCAAAACAACTAAAAAAACCACATAAATCAAACTAAGTTTTAATCCAAAAGTAACAAAAAGCATAGTAAAAATAATAGGATTAATGAGTGGTGAAGTAAAAAGATAAGCCAAACACACACTAAGCTTTACCCTAGCTTCTAAAAACGCTTTTAAAAGCGGTATTGTAGAACAAGAACAAAAAGGCGTTAAAGCGCCTAAAAATATGGCTTTAAAATAGCTTGAAATTTTATCACTACCTAGTTGCTTTTTAAAAATTCCTTCATATTTTTGATTGATAATGAAAATTAAAAAAGAAATCCCCACAAAAAGCACAGAAAGTTCAACAAATAAATACAAAAATTCTTTAAAAGTATCCAAAAATACTTGCATTATTTTTCCTTAAAAATATTTTTTGTGGGAGCATAACATAAATTTATTAATATATCAATATATCTTTATATATTAATTTTGTAATTTTTTACTCTTGACTTAGAGCTACTCTCATCTTTTATAATTGCAAAAATTTTTTAGTTGAGAGGAAAAAATGCAAAATTTATATCAAGAAAAATTAAAATCTTTTTCTAGCGAAAAAATTATTTTTGTGCTTTGTCTAGGCGTATTTGGAATTTTAAGCACAGAACTTGGTATGATGGGGATCATTCCTATTGTTTCGCAAAATTTTAGCGTAAGCATTTCAGATGCTGGGTGGAGTGTGAGTGTTTTTGCATTAGTAATTACCTTTTGTGCTCCTATTGTTCCACTACTTTGTGCGAATTTTAATCCTAAAAAACTTATGCTTATTTGTCTTTTAATATTTGTTTTAAGCTCCTTAATTGGTGCTTTTGTGAGTGAGTTTTGGCAACTTTTAATTTTTAGAGCTATTCCTGCATTTTTTCATCCTATTTATATAGCCTTAGCTTTAAGTATGGCTGCAAATTTAGCCCTAGATAAAAAAGATATTCCAAAAAATGTAGGCAAAATTTTTGCCGCTGTGAGTGCGGGTATGGTTTTAGGAGTGCCACTGACTAGCTATTTAGGTGGAAAATTTGGCTTTGAAATTTCAATGCTATTGTTTGTGTTTTTAAATTTTTTATCTTTTATCGCCACTTTATTTTTAGTACCAAATTTAAAAAAAGAAAATAAAGTTAAAATAGGCAAACAATTACTCATTTTAAGGTATCCACTTTTATGGATAAGTGTGCTTTGTGTTGTTTATATTAATGCTGGAATTTGGGGATTTTATTCTTATTTTTCAGATTTTTTATTAAGTATTGCAAAAATAGATTTTGAAATAATTAGCATTATACTTGCCCTTTATGGTTTTGCAAATATCATAGGTAATAATCTTGCACCAAAATTACTTATAAAAAATGTCAATTTAAATTTGATTTTTACGCTTTTATTGATGATAGCGTTTTATGTGTTGATTTTTAATTTTTATTCCAAAAATGCTATTTTGATGCTTCTAGCTTTTATTTTAGGCGTTTTAGGTGGAGTGATGAATAATGGAACTCATTTTTTAATAAGCCATCCTTTCCCTAAAGCCAAAGATTTTACCAATGGGCTTTTTATAAGCGTTGCAAATATAGGTCTTAGCATTGGGACTGCTATTTGTGGGCTTGTGATTTCTTTGAGCGATACGCGTTTTATTGCGATTAGTTCTATTGTATTATTGAGTGTTGGGATATTAATGATTTTCTTAAGAGGCAAAATTCAAAGTATGAAATTAAGATTTTAATAAATTTTGTTAAAATTAGCAAAATCAAAACGAAAGGAAAAAAATGAGAATAGCTATCATTAGACTTTCAGCTTTTGGCGATGTGGTGATATCTTCAAAGCTTTTAGCAGGTCTTAAAACACTTAATTGGGGGGGGGGCAAACGCAAAATTGTCAAGTAGAATTTTTCATCGATGAAAGATTTAAAGGCATCATAGAAAACTCCCCTTTTATAGACGAAATCCACTCTTTAAATTTCAAAAAACTACTTAAAAGTCCCAAAGGTATCATGCAAATTAGAGCGTATTGTAAAAATTGTGCTAAATTTGATGTGGTTGTTGATATGCAAGGGCTTTTAAAATCCGCACTTATAGGGAAATTTTTACAAAGTGATAATTTTGTAGGTTTTTCTTATAAAAGCGCTAGAGAAAGCTTAGCAAGTTTGTTTTATACACATAAAGTAAAAATCGCTTATGATGAAAATATCTTAAAAAGAAATTATGCGGTTTTGTATGATTTTTTTAGTGAAAAACCTAAATTTAGCGAAATAATCAAAGCAAAAACTTTAGGCATAGATGAAGAAAAAATTCCAACAAATTTAAAAGAAATAAAAGAAGAAAAAAGTTTAAAAATACTTTTTGTCTTAGAAGCGTCCATAAAACAAAAAATGTATCCTGCGGAAAAATACGCAAAATTAGTTAGTATGATAAAGCAAAAAATTTGCGTTTATGTTGTTTTTAATGATTATGAAAATATAGCTGATGAGTTTTTAAAGCTTTTAGAAAGCAAAAAAATCAAAGCCCTTAAACTTCCAAGACTTAATTTCAATGAACTTAAATTCACGCTTAGCAATATGGACTTAGTTGTAGGTCCTGACACTGGTGTAACACACCTTGCTTGGGCACTAAATTCTAAAACCATTACTTTATATGGAAATTCAAATAAAAGTAGCGGAAAAAATATGAGAAATACAAAACTAGAAAGGGTTTTACTTGGAAATAATTATGTGGTTTCTAAGAGTGATGATTTTGAAATAAATTGCATAGAACCAAATGAAATTTTAGAAAAAATTCGAAATTTACTCTTGACTTAGAGCTACTCTCATCTTTTATAATTGCAAAAATTTTTTAAAAGGAGATTTTATGATGAGCAAATTTCTTAAAATTTTTGTGATTTTACTTTTTGGAGGTGTGAGTATGCTAGAGGCAAATACTTGGGACAAGGTTTTTTCTAAAAGTGATAAAGTGAGTGTGCAAAAAGTTAGCTTTAAAAATCGCTATGGCATTACTTTGGTTGGGGATTTATATATCCCAAAAAACGCAGATTCTAAAAAGCTTGGTGCTATTGCTATTAGTGGTCCTTTTGGTGCGGTAAAAGAGCAAGCTTCAGGCTTTTATGCGCAAACTTTAGCCGAATTTGGCTTTATCACTCTAGCTTTCGATCCTTCTTTTACGGGCGAAAGTAGCGGGGAACCAAGAAATGCGGCAAGTCCTGATATTAATACAGAAGATTTTAGCGCGGCAATTGATTTTCTAAGCAATCACGAAAAAGTGGATCCTAATAAAATAGGCGTTTTAGGCATTTGTGGTTTTGGCGGTTTTGCACTAAATGTAGGCTCTATGGATACAAGGATAAAAGCCATTGTAACTTCTACAATGTATGATATGAGTAGAGTTAATGCCTATGGATATAATGATAGCTTAGACAAACAAGCAAGATACGAGCTAAAGAAAAAACTAAATGAAATTCGCACACAAGATTTTAAAAATGGCACTTTTAACATGTCAACTCCATTACCGGATAAACTTAGTGGAAATGAACCAAAATTTGTAAAAGAATATTGGGAATACTACAAAACCAAAAGAGGTTTTCATAAAAGATCGATTAATTCAAATGGTGCATGGAATATCACCTCATCGCTTGGCTTTATCAACGCTCCTATTCTTAAATTTAGCGATGAAATAAATTCAGCGGTGCTTCTTATTCACGGAGAAAACGCACATAGTAGGTATTTTAGCGAAGATGCTTTTAAAAATCTAAAAGGCGATAATAAAGAGCTTTTTATCGTAAAAAATGCCAATCATGTGGATTTATATGATAATGCGAAGAAAATCCCTTTTAGCAAAATTGCGCAATTTTTTAAAACGAATTTAAAATAAAGCAAAAGAATGAAAAAGATTTTATGTTTATTAATGCTTAGCGGGGCTTTTGCCCTTGCTAGTGAAGGAGAAAATATGCAAATAGTAGAAAAAGCAGGAACTCACGGAAGCTTTAAAGGAGATGCTAAAATCTTTAGCGGAGAAGTTAAAGTAGAAATGATGTTTAAGGCAAACGAATGGAGAAATTTTAGCGGTGGCTTGGTAGAATTTAGTAAAGGTGCTAGAAGTGCGTGGCATACTCACCCTAAAGGACAAACCTTGATCGTAACAGAAGGCGAAATCATCACAAAAGCAGAAGGACAAAAAGCGATAATTGCTAAAAAAGGCGATGTGATAAGCTGTCCTGTGGGAGTGAAGCATTTTCACGGAGCAAGCGATACAAGCGCTGGAGCACACATAGCCCTAACAAGTGAAATAAATGGTAAAAATGTAGAGTGGCTTGAACTTGTAAGCGATGAAGAGTATGAAAAAGCCCTAAAAGAAGCAAGAAATTAAAGGATTTTTGCAATGAAACGCAGAAGTTTTTTAAATCTAAGCATAAAAACTTTTATATTTTTAAGTGCAATGTCAAGCACTCTTTTTTCGCAAACTTTAAAAACAACTCAAAATCAAATTAAGGAAAAAAACTATGCAATTAAAACAAAAGGCAAAAGAAATTTATGAAGAGCTTTTGGGTGGAGCAAAAAAGGATCCGCTTTTTGCAAGTGATAAGGAGTTTTTTACTAATCACATTAATTTTACTTTTGGTGAAAGCTTTGCAAAGGCAAATTTACCTAAAGAAAAGTATTTTTTAATCACACTTGCTTCTACTTTGGCAGCGGGTGGAAAAATGGAGTTTAAAACTTTACTTAAAGGAGCGATAAATCACGATATAAGCCCCATTGCTATAAAAGAAGTGATTTATCAAGCTACGTCTTATGTAGGCTTTATTAAGGTGCGTGATTTTTTAAATATTTGCAATGAAGTATTTAAAAAATTAGGGATTAAAATGCCTTTAGCACCGCAAGGCACAACCACAGAAGAAAATCGCAAAGAAAAAGGTAGAGAAATGCAAAATGCGATCTTTGGCAAAGAAAATATCGCTAAAATGATAGAATCTACACCAAAAGATAAAGCCTTTATGAATGATTTTTTAAGTGCAAATTGTTTTGGAGACTACTACACACGCACAGGACTTGATCTAAAAACAAGAGAGCTTTTAACACTTGTGTATCTTATCTCACTTGGCGGAGCAGAAATCCAAGTAAAAGCTCATATGCAAGGCAATCTTAATATGGGACAAAGCAGAGAAGATTTGCTAAATATCATCGCTGCACTTACACCTTATATTGGCTATCCAAGGGCTTTAAATGCGATAAGTATATTAGATGAAATTTTATTGAAAAAGGTATAGTTTTTAAGATGAATTGCCATATGAAAAAATGTTATAATTTTCATTTAACTAAGAAATGAGGATATAACATGGATGTGAAAAAATTTCTAATTCTTATTAAAGAAAAAGACAAAACACATGAAGTTACCTCATTTCAAAAACAAGATAATACAATATTGATTACTTTTAATGAATCAGAAAAAGTTTATAGTTATAGTTTAAATAATTGTGAAATTTTTGACAAGCCAAAATTATTATCTACACATCATGTTAATGATGCGATAGTGTGCAATGCTGAACTTATTATACAATTTGGAAAATATGTTAAAGTATTTTTTAATGATGGAAGTAACGAATTGTTTCTTGCCAATAAAGATAAAGAGATGTCAAATAAAGCTGATATTTTTGGTTATTGCCAACGCATTGCACAAAAAATCATAATGCCGGAAAACGACACTTCCTTGCTTGAACGCCACTATAGAAAAATTAAAAATATTAAAAAAGATTCTGCGCTATACGCGTATTTGACAAAGCAAAATAATGGCATATCTAATAAAAATGATTACCTCTTATTTCCATTTGGCACTAATCAATCTCAATACACTGCCCTTCAAAATGCACTAAATTCTCAAATTAGTATAATAGAAGGACCTCCTGGCACCGGCAAAACACAAACCATTTTAAATATTATTGCCAATCTTATTGTGCAAAGTAAAAGTATTGCTGTGGTTTCTAATAACAATGCAGCAACACAAAATGTTTTTGAAAAATTACAAAATTATGAGCTTGATTATTTGTGCGCCACATTGGGCAATAAAGACAATAAAGAATCTTTTATAAACAATCAACCAAAAATACCCAAACACCTTAATACTACAGAAGAAAACAACACTCTTTTGTGCCATATAAAAAGCCTTAATTCTAACATTCAAGAAATATTTTTCTTGCAAAATAAAAAAGCCAAAGAAAAAGAGCTTTTGGATGATTTTAAAACACAAGCTAAGCACGCTAATTTTACGCATGCCAAAACTCTTCCAAAGCTTTCAAATACATTAGCTCTAAAACTTTTAAAAATAAAAATCGCAATTGAAGAAGTGCCAAATATTTCTTTCTTTCACAAACTAAAACTTGTGTTTTTAGAGCGATTGGCTAATTTTAGCTTTTTTAAAAATACAAAAGAGAGCATTTTGCAAACTTTAGAATCTTACTTTTATACTAATTCAATTCATGAGTTAGAAAAAAGCATTGATTTATGCACAAAAAAGCTTGTCAATTTAAACGCTAAAAAGACAATAAAAGACTTACAAGATTATTCTATGAAATTTTTTAAAAATGTTTTAGCCTTACAATACAAAAAAGAGAGAAAAATTTTTACTTTTGAAGATCTATATGCAAATAGTGCTGATTTTTTGCAAACATATCCTATTGTTTTTAGCACGACACATTCTATTGTAAATTCATTGAATATGAAGAATGCTTTATTTGATTACATCATTATGGACGAAAGCTCACAGGTAGATATACTCACGGGCATATTGGCTTTAAGTATTGCTAAAAATGCTGTTATTGTCGGTGATAAAAAGCAGCTCTCTTGCATTGTTGATACTAATATCATAGAAGAGGTAGAAAAACTCAATAAAGAATTTAAAATTGAAGAAGCTTATAATTATCTTACCCATAGCTTTTTGGATTCAATAACAAAAACCCTAAGTAATGCTCCAAGAGTTTTACTGAAAGAGCATTATCGTTGTCACCCAAAAATTATTGGATTTTGTAATAAAAAATTCTATAACGATGAATTACTTATCTTTTCTGAAGATAAAAACCAAAAAGATGCCATAAAAGCAATACTTACGCCTAAAGGCAATCATGCACGAGACCATTACAATCTAAGGGAAATTGAAGTTATTACAAAAGAGCTTATCCCTGCACTACGCCACAAAGCTTCTTCTAAAGATATAGGTATTATAACGCCTTATGTGAGACAAAAAGAAGAATTAGAGCGACATCTTGACAAAGATAGTAAGGATATACAAGTAGATACAGTGCATAAATATCAAGGCAGAGAAAAAGAATGCGTTATTATTAGCCTTGTTGATAATCAACTTAGTAATTTTGTAGATGACCCCAAAATGCTCAATGTCTCAATCACGAGGGCAAAGAATTTTTTGTATCTTGTAGCTAATAGCGAGATTCTCAATACACAAAGCAATGTGGCTGATTTTATGCGTTATATCCAATATAATAATTTTGAAGTTACTCAAAGTAGTATAAATTCAATTTTTGATTTGCTTTATAATGCCAACAAAGAAGCAAGGGAAGCCTACCTAAAAAACAAAAAGAGAATTTCTATATATGATTCTGAAAATCTTGCTTATCATGCAATTTTAGAAGTTTTAAAAGATTATCCAAGTTTAAAAGTTGCTACTCATGTCCGACTTGGATTGCTTATCAAAGATACCTCATCTTTAAATGAACAAGAGCAAAACTATCTTAGCTCTGCGCTTACGCATGTTGATTTTGTTATTTATCATACAATGAATAAAGAATTTTTACTTGCTATAGAAGTAGATGGCTATGCTTTTCATAATAAAAAAAGCAAGCAATATCAAAGAGATATAATAAAAAATAATATTTGCAAAAAGTGCAATATATCTTTGCTGCGATTGTATACCATTGGTAGCAGCGAAAAAGAACAAATCAAAAATGAGCTAGATAAACAGTGGCAATAATAATCTATAAAAGAGCAATACAGCTTACACAATTATAGAAGTAGAAAGAAAAACCGGTATCCCTAGCAAGACAATAAGATTTTGGGCAGATAAGGGCGTGTTTCCTTATGTAGAGAAAGATAAAATGGCATGCAGTATTTTAGTGAAAAATATTTGCAATGGGTGCTTTGGGTGGATTGTTGCCACCAAATTGTATAAGCATTAAGGATATTAAGAGCATGCATATCTTTTCCCAAAAGGGCTTGAAACCGTGCCTAGACGCAAGAAGCTTTTAGAAAAAAATATAAAAAAATACAAGAAGATTAAAGAATCTGTAAATCGCTTAGGAGCAGACATGCAAATAAAATTACTTTTTAATGATAAGGAATTGCTTGTAAATTTAGATGAAAATAAAGCTTCAAGAGAGTTTTATAACTCTCTTCCTATGGAGCTAGAATTTAGCGATTTTGCAAGGAAGGAAAAGATTGCACATTTGTCTAAAGCGCTAAATGCAAAAGGAAGCAGTGCGTATAAGCCTCAAATTGGGGATTTGTTTTATTATGTGCCTTGGGGAAATATAGGAATCTTCTATGAACTTCAAAATGCAAGCGATGATTTGGTATTTTTAGGTAAAGTGCAAGGGAATTTGGAAGCTTTAAAAGCACAAAATGGTGATTTTAAAGTAAAAATAGAAAAAAATAATTAATTTTTACAATTTTCTTAAAATCTTGCAGTATTTTTTCGCAAGTTTTTGGTAAGGAAAAAGCTTAAAATCACTCTTTTTTGCTACAAATTTGGCATTTTTGTGAAATAAAATTTCAAGCTTTTTTCTTGCTTTTTTGATTTGTTTTAGCGAAGCAGTGTTAAAAGAATTTAAGATAAAATTTGTTTCTTTTTGCTGTAAAAAATTTAAAATATCAGTATTTTCTTTACCCAGCCAAATTTCAAAACTAAATTTAAATCCTACTTTAAAACTAAGCATATCAAAAAGCGTTTGACGCATAGAATTTAACAAAGAATTTGCTAAGATAAATTGCTTTCTTAAAAGTGCCTTTTCTAAATTTACAAAAGTCCAATAAAACTCATTAGCTACTTCATCAATTTCCTTTTTTGTCGGCTTTTTTATGCAAAAAGCATTATCATTTTGTATTTTTTTAAATCTTTTATCTTTATCCACAAGTACTTTGCTTAAAGGCTCAAATTTATAGTAATTTTTCAATGCTTTTAAAGGGATAAATTTAAAATCTATCCTTACTCCACTTTCAAAAATCACCAAAAAACTCACCCAATCTTTTGGCAAACCGCCCTTATAAAAGTCAAAGCCCTCCGGTGCTTGATAAAACAAAACTTTTCCAAATTCTTTGACAAATTTAGGTAATTTCGCTTTTTTGATCGCTTCGTTATTATTTAAATTTAAAAATTTTCTCAAATGCTTAGTTTTTAGAAAAAACGAAATATCATAGTCTTGATATTTATCCTTTTTTGCTCTTTTATTAACCCTTGATCCCTCAAGCGTAGCAAGACGAATTTGCTCACACGAAAGGGCAAAATTTTTGATTTTTCTTAGAATTTTTTCTTGATTTTGCATAGGTTTTCCTTTGTAAAGTTTTATGTTTTAAACAATGCTTTGTATTTTTTGCAAAAGCTCGTTGGCTTTTTCTTGATTTTCTTTTAAAGTGCTTAGAATTTCTTCTACTTCACGCAAGGTTTTTTCTTCTTTTAAATTTGGATTTTTAGCACTTAGATCGTAGTTTCTTTCTTCAAGTTCTTTTATACTGACTAGGTAAGAATGAGAAGTGATTTTTCTTTCTTTGTAGCATTTTAAAAATTCCTCAAAATGCGCGTATTCCAAAGGCTTGTTTTTGGTGAGTTTAAAAGGCGGTATAAGCTCATAATAGTACACATTCTCATCACTTTCACCGCAAATACTTCTTTTTCCTTTTGAGAAAAAAAGCACATTGGTTTTTACTGCACTATAAGGTAAAAATACCCCACTTGGCAAGCTTAAAACGCATTCAAGATTAAAATTTTCTAGCAAATCTTTTTTCACGCTTACAAAGGCATTAGAGTTTTGAAAAAGCACGCCTTCAGGCACGATGATAGCACATCTACCATTATTTTTTAAAGATTTTAAGATATGTTGTAAAAATAAAAGCTCGGTAGCGTTCGATTTTATAGGAAAGTTGTTTTGAATTTGTTCTTTTTCCTTGCCTCCAAAGGGTGGATTTGCCAAAATCACTTCGTATTTTTCATTTTCTGTAATATCTGTGATTTTTTTATTTAGAGTGTTTGTTTTGATGATATTTGGAGATTTTACCTCGTGTAAGATCATATTCATCACACCCATTGCATAGCTTAGCGGAGTTTTTTCCTTGCCAAATAATGCATCATTTTGTAAAAATTCAAGCTCTTCCACACTTAAATTTGCTTTTTTGTTTTTAGTCCTATCTTCATACAAGATATGCAAAAAGCTTTCTACTAAAAACCCACAACTCCCACACGCAGGATCATAAATCCTTTCTTTTGCCTTAGGATCTATCACTTCTACCATAGCTCTTATTAATGGGCGTGGTGTGTAAAACTCCCCACTATTTCCCCCATCACTTCCCATATCTTTTAAAAGTTTTTCATAAACTTCACCCAAAGCAAATACATCGCTTTCTTTGCTAAAACTAAGCTCATCGACTAAATTTATAACCTCTCTTAAAGTATGACCATTGGCTATGCGATTGTCTATAAACTCAAAGATTCCGCCTATTTTATACTCTATGCTTTTGAAATTTTCATTATCTTTAAAACTTTTTAGATAAGGAAAAAGCTCGTTATTGACAAAGCTAAGCAAATCACTCCCACTTAAAGCATTTTTCACATCAAGCTTACCTTCGCTTGTTTTGGGAGCTGCCCACACTTTCCAGCTGAATTTTTCTTCCAAAATGCTTTTATATGCTTTTGCATTTAAGATAGCTTCTAGCTTTAATTCTTCTTCATAATCATCTAAAAATTTCAAAAAAAGCACCCAACTAATCTGCTCACTATAATGCATAGCGCCACTTATACCATCATCGCGTCTTAGTATGTCTGTGATTTTATCGATTTTATTTTGCATTTAAAAAATTCCTTTTCTAAAAAGTCTTAAAAGTTCTATATTAATATAATAATTATTTCTACCCATTTTAATGCACTCTAGTACCCCTAAATTTTCACAAATTTTAAGATATTTTGAAGCACTTTGCCTAGAAATATCTAATTTTTTTATCAAAAAATCTATCTTTGTATAAGGATGAGAAAATAAAAGCTCTACAAAGTCTTTACTATAAAAATTTGTTTTATTTTGCAAAATTTCGCTTACATTTAGCATCATTTTTTCTATTATGAGAATAGTTTTTATCGTTTTTATAGCAGTTTGTTCTACGCCTTTTAGTATGTATTCTATCCATTCCAAAATAGCCCCTTCATCACGCACTTTTTGTAAAAGTCTATAATATTCCCCTTTATTTTTTACAATATAAGCACTTAAATACAAGATAGGCAAATCAAGCAAGCCTTTATAAACTAAATAAAGTATATTGATAATCCTACCCGTTCTACCATTGCCATCATAAAATGGATGAATACTTTCAAATTGATAATGAATAATTGCCATTTTTACTAAAAAATCAAGCTCATCCAAACTATCATCATTAATGTATCGCTCTAAATTTACCATAAGCTCTTTTATATCGCTAGGATTTTGTGGGGGAATGTGCTTGATTTCTCCTGTGATAGGGTTTTTAAGCATAGTTCCACTTTGTTGTCTAAAGCCAGCATTGTTTCTTTCTAGTCTTTTTTGAATTTCTAAAATATGTGCGTTTCTTAATAATTGCTCTTTTTTTAAAAGCTCATACCCCTTTTTTAAAGCACTTTCATAGTCTTTTACTTCTTTTGCCGCTCTTGTAAGTTTACTTTCATCGATTTGAGATAAAAAAAGTTCATCGTGAGTGGTAATAATATTTTCTATCTCGCTAGAATCTTTTGCTTCTTGCAAGATTAAAGCATTGATTAAAATGTTTGGATTAGGTATGCTTTTACTAAACCCATTTAACTCCGATAATTTTCTTGAAGCTTTGATGATAAGACTGTAAATATTTGCATTTAACTCTATATTTAGAGGTAGTTTTGGTGGTATGAATTCTTTCATGATTTTTCCATATGTTAAAATTTCTAAAAATTTTTAACATTATAAAAAAATATGTTAAAAAAATCAAAAATTTTTAACATATCTAGCTAATGTGTTAAAATTTCTAAAATTTTTTAACATTATAAATTTCCTTTAAAAGCTTTATCTAGTAATGAATTTTTAAGCTCTTGCAAGTCTTTTATCTGTGCTTGATAGTTTTGCTTTAAATTTTTTATATTTAAAGAAAGCTCATCTAAATGCGAAGCGATTTGCTCTTGCTCTTGTAAAGGCGGTAGGGGGATTTGAATTTGTTTTAATCTTGTAATTGCCAATTTTGGTTGAGCAACTATTTTTGTAGAAGTTTGTATTTGTGTTTTAAATACATTTGATAATGTAAAAAAATACATAAATTTATTGGAAATATTGTTTTGAATATATTCTAGCTTTACAGCATTTTCTGTTAGAATAGCTCCGTTTAATTCTTTGGGGATAATACCGCTTTTTCCAATAGTCCCAGCAATGCTAATATATAGATTATCATCATAAATTTTATAATTTTTTAGAATATTATAAGTATTTTCATTGATAAATTTAATATTTTGTAAATTTATAGTGCCATTATCCTGAAAATCAGCAACTCTTATATAGGCAAATTTTGTATTATTATCTAATAAATTTTCACCTTTGGGAAGTCTTTTACCTCCTTTGACATTTGCAATTTCCCCTAAGCTTTTCCATTCCCAACCTTGTGGGAGTTGGTAGTTTTCTTTAGTATTGTCTTTTAAAGGATTGAAAGCTTTTTGCAAGGTACTTTGCATTAACTCGTCTAAATTTAGCAAATCTTGCTCTAAGATTTTTATACTCTCATCTATCTTTGCAAAACTCTCATCTAAAATTCCCACTATCCTTTCTTGCTCTTTTATGTCTTTTGGATAAATAATTTCGAGTTTAGAAAATTCAGTCTTATTTAAAATAGCTAAAGTTGTTTGGGGTGCTTTTGAAAATAATATAGACTGAAATTTAGAAGATATGCAATAATAATAAATATACTCGGCAATTATATTTTTGTGAGGGATAATTGCGTTTATTTGTTGATTACAACTCCCAATAACTCTAGTTAGTGCTACTTTACCCAAAGAACCTATACAAACTACAAGGATTGTTTTAGGCGGAAGCTGTCTGGCTTTATCAAAGCCTAATTTTGATAGATTATCCCCAGCATTTTCTAAAAAATACCCTTGCTCAAAATCACTTGGCTTAAAAAATGGATAATCTTTTCCATAAAAATCTAAATTACTTTTACTAGGAGTTGAACCTGTAACAATTTCACTTATTTCACCAAGCTTTTTTACTTCCCAACCCTGCGGTAAATTTGTCATTTTGTTATTTTGCATTATTATTTTCTTCTATATCAAGGCTTTTTAATAATGCCTCAAATTGTTCTTTGTCTTTACTTTTAATATTTTCAATAATAATATTAGCAACTGTACGTATTTCTAATAAATCTAAAGGCATTTTAGCTCTTTCAATATTTTCTAAATGAGATATTTCATTAATAACTCTATTGATTAAGATAGCGTTCTCTTCTCCAAAAAAATTATAATATTTTGTCATTGGATTATCATTATTTGGATATTTAAAATACATATAAGTATCTAAAAATTTTCTAATATTATTTGCTAGACTATAATATGAATCTATAGTAATATTTGTGTTGTTATGGTTTTTAAAAATTTGCTCAAATAGATAATTAAATTCAGTTACATACTTACGAATATAATTAGGTAAATTTTTAATATTACTATTATTTGTTTTTTCTATCAAATACATAAAACTTTTTTTATCATTTTTATCATATCCTGTTAAACTTTTTAGATATTTTAAAAAATCCAAATTATGAGTAGATATAAAAAGTTGAGAATATTTATTATCTTTAATCTTTTTTGCAATTTTAGCTTCTATTAAAGAGAAGATAAAAAATATATGATTGTTATCTAGGCTAGATATAGGGTCATCTATCCATATTATAGGATTTTTATCTTTAGTTTTTGCATCTTCCAAACTTGCCACAAAATAGCAAAAGGCTACCAAACTACACTCACCCTCGCTTAAATTCTTAGCTTGTTTGCCATTTCTTAAAATCTCAAATTCTCCATTTAATTGTCCTTTGTCATCTTTTTTTGCTTTTAATTCCAATAGATTGTGTCCAAAATATGATTTTAAATATTTGTTTATATTGCTTGTAGAAGTTTCAAAATTACTAAGTTTTGCCTTATATTTTCCTATTCTACTTTCTAAAAGATCTATTTTGTTATTTTGTGTTTTAATACTTTCCTCCAAAGTATTTATATTTTTTTGCAGAATTTCAATTTCATCTTGTAAGGTAAAATAATCTATATTTTTGAGAAACTTTGCTACTTCATTTAATCTTAATCTTTCTCTTGCCTCATTTTGATTTGTTAATAAATTTTTTGTGTATTCATTATTTTCTTTACATAAATTTTCAATTTGATTTAATCTTGATAATACCTCATCTGAAAAATCATTTATGTTTTCTAATTTCATAGAAGTAAAAACATCTTTTTGCTTTTGTTTTAATTTTTCTTCTATTTTTAACAGTTCTTTATTGTAGTTATCAATACTTGTTTCTAGGTGTTCTTTTGCAACAATAAAACTATCTTTATAATTAGAATAAAAATCTTCATATTTAACATCTTGTAATAAATTTTTTAATTCTAGTTTATAACTTTTAAAGCCATCTAATAATTCTTTTAATTCTTTTTCAATTTGTTCTTTTTCCCCACTATCATCTTTTATATTATTTTCAATCCAAGCTATTCTTTCTAGTGTTAAGGGATTATTACAAAATTTACATTGCTGTTTAGATGAATGCTCCTTGTGAAATTCCAAACCCTCTTCTAGCCATTTTCTCAATTCGCTTGTTAAATTTTCTTTAATGATAACTTCTTTTTCAAGAATCCCTAATGAGCGTTTTAAAATATTTTGAAAATTATCCTTGTTAAAAGTATTTTTGAAATTTATATTTTGTTTTTCTTTATCTTCTAATGTTTTTATAAATCGATTTTGTGCTTCGTCATTAAGAAAATAAGTGTCTATATTGTTTTTAATTTTGTTTAAATCGTTTTCTAAATGTTTTTTATTATATTCATTACCTTGCTTTATCAAGTTTGAACTACGTTTTATAACCTTAGCTTTATTTGTAAAATTTTCATTTAAAGTTTTTATCTTATCTTGTTGTGTTTTAGAAATCTTTTTTTGATTATTTTGTATGTTTTCTAATTTCTCAAGTCTTTTTTCTAAAATCTCTTCTCTCTTTTCAATTATTTCTTTTATATTTTTTTGCTCCTCCCCTATGCTTTTAAAACCTTTTATATTTCCTTTTTTATCATATAAATAATTTAAATTTTCCTTTACAAAATCACTATTATAAACCCTAATATCTAGATTAGAATTTATAACATCATTTTGGGTTAAAAAATTACCATCTTCTAATTTTATTTTAAAATTTCCATCCAAAAAATCTTCATTATATTTTTTAAGCTCAAAACTTCTAGCTATCCTTGAAAGTGTAGTTTTACCTGAATAATTTCTACCATAAAAAATATTAATTGTTTTAAATTCTTCAAGATTATTATCCCATTTAAAATTTTCATAAGAGCCAAAATTTATTTCATCAAATTTTAAGATTTTCATTTTTCACCTCGCATAAATCTCCCTTTGTAAATCACTCACACTTTGTATTAAATTCTCTACTCCGCCAAATTCACTGACTATTTCTTTTACATTGCCTAAAGAGCTAAGCTCTATCAAAGGGGTTAAGCCTTCATCAAATTCTTGTATGCCGTATTGTTGATATCTACCGAGTAAAAATTCTATGAATTTCAGAGCTTTTTCTTTTTGGAAGCGTTTTAAAAATTCACCCCTTTCTACTTGCAAAACGCGTTCTTGTCTTGTTTTGATCTTGGCATTAAAACTCAAATGCGCCAAAACATCATATATATCACAATCCTTTTTATCAAAAATTTCACCCAAATCTTTCAAGGCATTTTCATCCACTCCATCTTTTTCAAGGGTTTTTAAGAAATTTAGCCTAGTTTCTTGCTTGCTCCAAATTTCACGAAGTTTTACTTCATCGTCGTAGTATTCTGCTAGCTTGCCTATCAAAAATTCTAAAAATTCTTTAGTACTAAGCGGTTTGCCACTACTTCCTAGATAGCTTGTATTTATGTCAAGCACTTTTACTTTTGTGCCTTTTAAATGCACGATGATTACTTTTTTGCTTTCTATTTCTTTTGTTTTATCTGATTCTTTTTTATTTTGCTTGCCCCAAATTTCGCTTTTATCTTCTTTATCTTCATCTTTGATTTGCTCGCCATCCCATTTTGGATCATAAAATAGTCTTGTTACACCCATAAAATCTATGATGGTAAAAAAGTCTTTTCCTTCATACACTCTAGTGCCTCGCCCTATGATTTGTTTAAATTCTATGATAGAGCCTATATTTGCTAAAAGCACTATGTTGCGTACATTTCTAGCATCTACGCCTGTGGTTAGCATTTTAGAGCTTGTAAGGATTACAGGATAGCTTTTATCGTTATCTTGAAATTGTTTTAAATACTCAAGTCCTATCTTACCCTCATCGCTTGTAACCCTTACACAATAATCATCTCTTTTAATACTTTTAAATTTATCAATAGCCCTTTTTATATCGCTTGCATGAGCTTGATTGGCACAAAAGATGATGGTTTTATCCATAGGATCTATAAGTTTTAAAATTTCTTTAGCTAGAAAATCATTATATTGAGGTATATGGATATTTCTTTCAAATTCACCCATTTTATAAAAGCCTTTTTCTAACTCTCCTTCTATGATATCATCAGGATTGTACACATAGCCTTCGCTAAGTGTGGTGGTGATGCGTTTTATTTTATAAGGGGTTAAAAAGCCATCTTCTATACCCTCTTTTAGACTATACTCATACGCACTTTCACCAAAATACCTGTAAGTGTCTACATTATCACTCTTTTTAGGTGTGGCAGTAAGTCCTAAATGAGTAGCTGATGAAAAGTGTTCTAGCACACACCCAGCTTCCTTCTTCATTTGCCCCGCCTCTGTGACACTCATCGATAATAACAAGATCAAAAAAATCTTTTGGATATTGTAAGTAAAACTTACTCTCTTGCTCTTCTTGGGTATTTTCTTGATCTTTAGAATTTGCAGCCAGACTTTGATAAATTCCAAAGAAAACATTTGCGTTGGTGATGATTTTTCCATCATTTTTTCTAATCTCTTCTGCGCTGATTATTTTACAATCGCTTTCTACTGCGTTAAATTCTCCCAAAGCCTGATCTCTTAAGCTCACTCTATTGCATAAAAACAATATCTTTGGTTTTTGATCTTTGTTTTCTTTATTCCATCTTGCTTCAAGCAAGCGATAGCACAAAACAAAAGCTATGGTTGTTTTACCTGTGCCAGTAGCAAGGGTAAGTAAAATTCTATTTTTATTATTGATTAAAGCTTCTATGACTTTATCAACTGCGATCTTTTGATAATATCTTAGTTTTTTTTGAGGTATATATAGTTCTCTTTGAGTTAAAAGTTTGTATTGCCATTCTTTTAAATTCCCATAAATTCTTGCAAAAAGTTCGCTAGGGCTTGGAAAATTTTCTATATACTCGCCCCTTGAAACCCTTAAATCATACTCATAAATTTTATCGCCATTAGTGCTATAAACAAAAGGCACATTTAAAGTTTTAGCGTATTCTATACCTTGAGATAAGCCATCTAAAACATCTTTGCTTTGTTTTTTGACTTCTATGATGGCAAGATTGTTATTTTGAAATTTAAGCAAATAATCTGCAAATTTTCTTTCGCCTCTTTTATTTCCTATAAGCTTACGCCCATCGGTAAAATAATAATTTCTTATGATATTTTCTTCTTTCCAAGAACTAGCATAAAGCTTTGCATCTATAAGCTTAACCCTTGTATCATCTTCTGAATATAAATCTTGCATTTTTACCTCAAATAAAATAAATAGTTAATATTATAGCATTTATACTAAAATTTCTAAAAATTTAAACTTTCCTCTTGACTTATAGCTACTCTAATGCTTTATAATTATAAAAATCAAAAACAAGGAGAGAAAAATGGATTCTAAAATCTTTTTAGAAAATGGTCGCATTAAAAGTAAAGGCTATGCCATGCTTAGTAAAGATGCGAAATTTACACCTTTTGAATTCACTCGTCATGCCATAGGCGATAATGATATTTTGATTAAAATTTTATACGCAGGGATTTGTCATAGCGATATACACACTGCAAGAAGCGAATGGGGAGAAGCTACTTATCCTTGTGTGCCAGGGCATGAGATAGCCGGTGAAGTCATCGCTGTAGGTAAAAATGTAAGCAAATTTAAAGTGGGCGATTACGCTGGGGTTGGATGCATGGTAAATTCGTGCGGAGAATGTGAAGCGTGCAAAAAATCACAAGAGCAATTTTGCGAAAAAGGACAAACCATCTATACTTACAATAGTTGCGATATTTTTCATGGCAACGAAAACACTTATGGAGGCTACTCAAATAACATAGTCGTAAGCGAGAAATTCGCTGTTTGTGTGCCAAAAGATGCACCGATGGAAAAAGTTGCACCCCTACTTTGTGCAGGCATTACGACTTATTCGCCGCTTAAATTTTCAAACATTAAAGAAGGCTCAAGTGTCGCAGTGGCAGGTTTTGGCGGACTTGGAATGATGGCGGTTAAATACGCTGTGAAAATGGGTGCAAAAGTAAGTGTTTTTGCTAGAAATGAAAACAAAAAAGCCGATGCTTTGGCTATGAGAGTTAGTTCTTTTTACACAAGCACAGACAAAAACGCCGTAAAAGAACGCTTTGATCTTATCATCTCAACAATTCCAACTCCTTATGATCCAAGTGCTTATATGGATTTGCTTAAATTTGGCGGTGAAATGGCAATAGTAGGCTTACCACCTCACGAAGTTGCTCCAAGTATTAGCGTAACAACCTTTGTGCATAAAGCAGGTAAAAAAGTCTATGGTTCGCTAATTGGCGGGATCGCAGAGACTCAAGAAATGCTTGATTTTTCACTTAAAAATCAAATTTATCCAGAAACTGAACTCATCACCTCAAAAGACATCGATAAAGCTTATGAAAACTTGACTTCAGGAAAAGCAAAATTCCGCTATGTGATCGATATGAGAGATGAGTAAATTTAGGGCTCTTAAGGAGCCTTGAATTCATTTACCTTATACGATAATTAAAGCTATTACAAAATAATTTAATACAAACTTGCATTGATGTCACTTTCATATCTAAAAAATGTTTGGCGGATATGCTATTTATACATCTTTATATAAATTTATATGAAAGGCATTTTGTGAAAGATTATGATTTTATCCCTATTGATTTTGAATCTTATTTAAGAGCGGAGCATTTTAGGTTTTTTAGTGCAAATCCTTGTGGCTTTTCGCTAAGTGTGGAACTTGAAGTGCAAAATTTACTAAATCAAAAGCAAAAGGGATATAGCTTTTTTAATCTTATTCTTTATTGTATTTCTAGGAGTGTGAATGAGATAGTAGAGTTTAGAATTGATTGTAAAGATGGGGTTTTAGGCTATTATGAAATCTCTCACCCAAGCTATACTATTTTTCATAAAAATAGCGAGACTTTTAGCTCTCTTTGGAGTGAGTATGATGAAGATTTTAAAAAATTTAATGAAAATTTTTTAAATGATAAAGCGGAGTTTGGTGAGAATCTAAGCTATCAAGCAAAGATACATCAACTTCCAAACATCTTTTTTGTCTCTTCGCTTCCTTGGATTGATTTTAAGGATTTTAATTTGCAAATTGATAGAAGCAAGTTTTATGCACCTATCTTTACACTTTCTAAAATAAAAGATTCTAAAATTTTGCTAAATATTAATGTCAATCACGCTATTTGCGATGGTTATCATGTATCAAAGTTTATAGAAACTTTGCAAGAGGGTATTAATGCTTTAGAAGTTGCTTGATAATTTTAAAAGCGACAAAGAAAGAGGTTGAATACTAAGGCCTGACTACTTTTGGAGGCACAATTTAAGAGAGCTTAGTAAATCACAAAAATGCTATAGTTTATTCTTTGATAGTATTGCCACTTTTATACTCTTCACCCCAATTACACATCGCTTCTAAAATAGGAATAAAGCTTTTTCCTTTAGGTGATAGGCTATATTCTACCTTTGGTGGGATTTGTGGATATTCTTTACGGATAATAAGCCCATCATTCTCTAGCCCACGCAAGACATTGGTTAAGGTTTTAAATGATATGGGAGAGAGGATTCTATTTAGCTCATTATAACGCACAATGCTTTCTTTGTAAAGGCAATAAAGCACACTCATTTTGTATTTACCTGCAATAAGCGATAGTGTGTAGTGAAACCCACATTCTTGATAATTACAACTTGAATTTTTGGTATTTTGCATATTTTCCTCCAATCGTTTAAATATGTTTAGTATTTATACTTTACTTTTAGATAGTATCTAGCTTTATTTTGCGTATTGACATTATAGCTTGCATAAATTAAAATTGCGAGTTTAATTTTTCGAAAAAAGGTTTTTTTTAATGCAACAATCAAGTATAACTATAAACAATACTTATCAAATCAAGATCTTAATCACACTTTGTCTAGGTGTGTTTGGGCTTATCAGTATGGAGCTTGGGGTGATGGGGATCATACCGCTTATATCGGAGAAATTTGGCGTGAGCGTCAGCGATGCGGGGTGGAGCGTGAGTATATTTGCACTTATTGTAATGTGTTGTGCACCTATTGCACCTATGCTTTGTGCGAATTTTAATCCTAAAAAACTTATGCTTTTTTGTTTGGCTATTTTTTCTCTTAGCTCTTTGGCAAGTATGTTTGTAAATGATTTTTGGTTACATTTGATTTTAAGAGCTATCCCCGCTTTTTTTCATCCTATTTATCTAGCACTTGCTTTTAGCACAACTGCAAATTTAGCAGATGATAAAAGCAAAGTGCCTCATATAGTTGCAAAGATTTTTATGGCTATTAGTGCGGGGTTGGTTCTTGGTGTACCACTGAGTAGCTATTTTGGTGGGAATTTTAGCTTTGAAATGGCGATGGCTTTTTATGTGGCGATCAATTCTTTAGCGTTTTTTATTACTTTGTTTTTTATGCCTAATTTTAAAAAGACAAGTAGGATAAAGGTAGGAAAACAGCTTTTAAGTCTAAGATATGCGCTTTTGTGGGTTTCTATGCTTGCTGTTTTTTGTATTTCGACGGGGTATTTGGGTTTTTATTCTTATTATTCTGAATTTTTGTTTAGTGTAAGTAAAATGAGCTTCACAAATATTAGTTTAGCGCTTTTTATTTATGGCTTTGCAAGTATTATCGGCAATAATATCGCAGGTAAAACTTTAGTCAATCATTCAAATCAAACGCTTATATTTACTTCTATGGCGATGATTTTGATATATGCTTTGATTTTTGCAAATGCAGTGCAATTTGCAATCATGCTTACATTGAGCTTGGTTTTGGGAATTTTAAATGGAGTTATGAATAATGCAATGCATTATATCATTACTTTTCCTTTCCCTAGGGCAAAAGATTTTACCAACGGGCTTTTTATAAGCGTTTCAAATATTTCTATCAGTGTGGGTGCTACTCTTTGTGGTTTAGTCATTTCTATAAAAGAAACTAAATATATTGCGATAAGTTCTATTATCATGGTGGGTTTAGGGCTTATTTTGGTATTGGTTAGGATGAAATTAGAAGATAAAAGGTTGAAAATTTAGGTTTATTATGGTAAAAAAAGCTAACAAAAATGATAACGAAACAATAGCAAATTTAGCCCTTTTGCTTTGGCCAAATCATAATTTAAAAGATTTGGAGCAAGAATTTTTAGAAATTTTAGAAGATAAAAAATCTGTTATTTTTCTAAAATATATGGGTATAGAGGCAATAGGCTTTGCCTATGTGAGTTTAAGAAATGATTATGTAGAGGGATCTTCTAGCTCTCCTGTAGGATATTTAGAAGGGATTTTTATAAAAGAAGAATTTCGCAAACGCGGTTTTGCTAAAGAATTATTAGAGTTTTGCGAAAAATGGGCAAAAAAGCAAGGTGCAAAGGAATTCGCAAGTGATTGTGAATTAGAAAACCAAAAAAGTCTTAGTTTTCACAAAGCTTTGGGCTTTAGTGAGGCAAATAGAATTGTTTGTTTTATCAAAAAATTATAGGAGAAAAGATGAAAAATATACTTTTATTAAATGGAGCTAAAAGTTTTGGGCATTCTGGTGGGAAGCTAAATGATACCTTACACGAAGTGGCAAAAGAAAGTCTTTTAAGTTTAGGATTAAATGTTGATGAAACGCATATTGATAAAGGCTATGACATAGAAAAAGAAGTCGCAAAAATCTTAAATTCCGATGCAATCATCTATCAAATGCCCAGCTGGTGGATGGGTGAGCCTTGGATAGTGAAAAAATACATTGATGAGGTATTTACTGCAGGACATGGAAAACTTTATGCAAATGATGGCAGAAGTAGAGAAGATACAAGTAAAAAATACGGCAGCGGTGGGCTTATAAGAGATAAAAAATATATGTTTTCTCTTACTTGGAATGCACCGCTTGAAGCATTTAATAAAAAGGATCAATTTTTCGAAGGTGTGGGCGTAGATGGAGTGTATTTACATCTACACAAGGCAAATCAATTTTTGGGGATGAGTGCATTACCAACTTTTATCTGCAATGATGTGATTAAAAATCCACAAGTACAAGATTATATCAAAGATTATAAAGAACATTTATTAAAAGTATTTCAAATCTAAAGGGCAATTAACCACCTTTTTGGAAAAATATTTTAAAATCAATTTAGAGGATGCTATAATCTATATTTTCACAAGGAGAAAAAGTGCCAGATAATACACAAAAGTATATTAAATTCATAAAGATGGCAGCGTTAAGTAGTATAGGGCTTTATTTGTTGGCCTTTTTTGTAGGTATTACATGGGGTTTTATTTTTGGTGTGCTTTTCTTGGCATCTGTAGCAAGTTTTTTATTCGCTATTTATGGGGTTGCAAAGCATTCGAGTGCAAAGGATTTATTGGTTAATTTTTTTATCATTGCTTGTATTGTTATTGTTTTTGTAACCTTTTTTATTATGGAGCTTGGTTTAGCAGACATAAAGTATTTTGCTCCCCATACCATTATGTTGTTATTTATGTTTGCTTGTGCGATTTTTATACCATTTAAAAATCTGCATTATGAGCTTGCAAGAGTAAGCTCTCAAAAAACTTTTATCTATGCTTTTTGGTATTATCCTATAGCGATTTTTCTTTTGATAGCTTTTTCATTCTTTGCAAGAATTCGTTATGAGATTATGTATAGATTAGAATTTGTAGCATTATCTTTACTATTTATAAGTGCGATTTTTTATATCGTTGCTTGGAGTAAGGTAAAAGAGCTTTCTTATGAGCTTAAAGAGATAAAAGAGTATCAAACCTATAAAGGCAATTTGGCTTTTGTAAAAATACTTTTTGCTTTAGTTGGGATCTTGTTTGTGTGTAATGCCTTACCTATATTTAGATATTACTTGGGGATTTTTGTCTTTCCAATAGAGATTGCTGGGCTTATAGCTTGTGTTTTATTTGCTAAAAATACTAAAAAATGGCTTTTGGTATTGTATTGGATACTTTCATTTTTACCTCCAATTCTTATTGCTTATTATGGATTGCATTTTGAGTGGTTTTCTGTGTTAGCCAATATTGCTACAATCTTGTTTTTTCTACATCTTAGCAAAATTACTCAAGTAGAGCCTTTTAAGATTATTGCATATATTTATGCAGGTTTGTTGTTTATTAACATAGTATTAGCTATTATGTTATGGGATATTAAGCCCGTGCTTTCAAGTCCTATAGCGTTTGAACTCGCAATATTACGAGAATTACTTGTTGGTGTATTATTTATACTTGGGACTTTGATGATGAAAAAAGACAAAATGAGTTTTTTGAAGATGTAGGCGTAGATGGAGTATATTTACATCTACACAAGGCAAATCAATTTTTGGGGATGAGTGCATTACCAACTTTTATCTGCAATGATGTGATTAAAAATCTACAAGTGGAAAAGTATATCAAAGATTATAAAGAACATTTATTAAAAGTGTTTGGAAATTAAGGAAAATTCAAGGGCTTTAAACCCTTGAAAATCTTTTATTTTTTTTGATTTAGACACCGCTTAAAGATTTAAAAAAGCATTTTTTCTTATACAATCATCTTTTATAAAATTTTTAAAAGATAAATGGATGAATGAAGAAAATATAAATGAATTTGAAAATTTTAAGCAACAATTTTTTCTGATAATGGATTTTTTAAAGTAATATTTAGTAGTGATAAGCACTAGTAGTATTTTTATAAGTTTTGCTTTAGGAACTTTGATTTTAACCCAATATTTTCTTTTTACTATTAATTTTATCCCTGATTTTAGTAAAGATTTGATCATTTCTAATATTTTTTTAGTTTCTTGGATGGGATTTATATTTATTTCATTTTTTGTTATTTTATGTTATGCCCTTATTCCTTTTTAAGGAAATTTTTAAAAATATTTACAATATCAAAACTTGGAAAAATGTATGTTTCGTATTTTTACCTATGGTATCATCTAGTATTGGGACTTTTTTAATTATTTATTTTGTGGATGATATTACTAGTTTCTTTCCAAATTTAAAATCTTTCATACGCATTATAGCTATTTTTTGCCTATTATCATTGCTACATTATTTTTATTCGGTATAAAGAAATTTTTTATAAAAGATTTTATTTTCAGCATGGTGCTATTTTTTCTAAATTTATGTCTTTTGTTTGTTAGTTTTTGCTTTATTATTGTGTTTTTTAAAATAGAAGATTTCTACATTTCTATAATTGCATGTATTATTTATTATGTAGCTCTTTGTATAATTTATTATTTTATTTTTAAAAAATATAATTTTTTAAAAATTTTACTAACTAGTAGCATACTCATTTTTATATTAATGTTTATCATGCTGAATCCTTATATTGTTAGAATAAGCAAAATAGGCAATTACAACCAAAGTTTTATGTTTTATAATAAAACCGAAGTTAAAGAATTACTAGACTTTAATCATATTCCTATTTTTAAAGAAAACAATGCAACTTTGATTGTAAAAGATTTGCATATACTTTCAAATATTGGAGAAAGTTATTTGATTAAAAACGGTGAAAACAATACCTTTTCTTTGGATAAAAAAAGTGTTTTTAGTCTTTTAAACAACAAAGATTTAAACGAAACAATTTCAAATTTAAGTAAGAAAAACTAAAATGATTTTAAAAATTTAATACCTTATTTCATTCATTTTTAAAAAATCTCTTAATTTTTCATATTCTCCATTTTCCAAATAGCGGTATTTTCCTGCTTTTAGCATTCCAAGATCTAAAGCCCCAAAAGCCACACGTTTTAAGTCCATCACTTCTAAATCAAAATGCCCAAAAAAGCGTCTAAGTTCTCTGTTTTTACCTTCATTTATAATAACTCTAAGTTTAGTATATCCACCACTTGAGCCAAAAATTTCAAAGTCTATAAAAGGAGCAAAACTCATAGAAGTAATTTTTGTTTTCGCATGCGCACCTTTTTTTTCATTTTTAATTTCAAGTCCATTTTGCATAGCTTCTATAACTTGCTTTGTTACTATGCCTTTAACTTTTAAATAATATTCTCTTTCTAAGTCGCTATTCATCAAAGCATGTGCGATCACAGGAGAATCAGTTAGTAAAAGCAAACCTTCACTAGCAAAATCAAGCCTACCAACACTTAGCCAAGTACTAAATTGTCTTGGCAAAGTATCATAGATGGTTTTTCTTCCACGATCATCTTTTTTACTAACAATTTCACCTTTTTGTTTATGATAAATAATCACACTAAATTGAGTTCTTTTTTGAATTCTTTTACCCTTGATAAAAACTTTATCATCAAATTTTACTTCATCACTTAGAAGAGCTATTTTATTATTTATTTTAACTAAGCCTTGTTTAATCAGCTCATCCGCTTCACGACGAGAATAACGAGTATTATGTGATATGAATTTATTGATTCTCATTTGACTTCCTAAAAATTTAAGGCGAAAAATCGCCTTATTTTTACATCACAAAAATAGTTGGAACTATGGTTGGATATTTTTTGATTTTTCTAAAAATATGTTTTCTTAGCACTTGGCGAATTTGATTTTCTAAAAATTTTGGATCATTAAGCACTTCATCTTTAACATTGATGAAAAATTGTCCCAAAACTTCTGCCATTTCTTTAGAAAATGCGTGATCTTGTTTATCCGCTACAAGACCATAGCTAAATACTCTTGGCTTGTTGATGAGTGTTTTTGTTGTTTTATCAAGCTGTGCGATGATGACAACTATACCACTATCGGCTAATTTTTGACGATCGATTACCACATCATCAGCGATTTGTTTGTTGATTTGATTATCCACAAAAACTTTGCCGGTTTTAACAGTTTTAACGCGTTTTACATATTTTTGACAAAGCTCGACTTGATCGCCATCGCTCATAAGATAAATATTCCTTTCAGGAATTCCACATTTTATAGCGGTTTCTTTATGTTTGTTAATGTGATTGTATTCTCCATGCACTGGTAAGAAAAATTTAGGCTTAACCAAAGTCAGCATTAATTTTTGCTCTTCTATACTCGCATGACCGCTTACATGAATTTCACTAAATTCTTGATACGCTACTTTAGCGCCCGCTTTTAAAAGATAATCAAGCACCGCAGAAACGCTTGCCTCATTACCTGGGATAGCTTTGGCTGAAATGATGATTTGATCTGTAGGTTTAATTTTTATGAATTTATGCTCATCGGTTGCCATTCTATAAAGCGCACTCATCGTTTCGCCTTGACTTCCTGTGGTAACGATTAAAACTTCATTATCTTTATACTTGCTAACCTCATCTGCATCAATGAAAATCTTTCTATCGAGCTTTATATATCCTAGCTCCATAGTCGTATAAAGATTTCTTTCCATGGAACGACCGATCACGCAAACCTTTCTACCATATTTTAAACCATAAGTAATAGCTTGATAAACGCGGTGTATATTAGAGCTAAAAGTACTCATTATCACTCTACCTTTGGTTTTGGCAAAAATTTGATCAAAAGTAGGCCCTACGGAGCTTTCGCTTTTAGTATAGCCTTCTTTGTAAGAATTGGTACTGTCGCTTAAAAGACACAAAACCCCTTCTTCGCCATAATGTGCTAAACGCCCTAAATCAGTCGGATAGCCATCGATTGGAGTTTGATCTATCTTAAAATCTCCTGTGTGTATGATAGTCCCTGCTTTAGTTTTAATAGCAAGTGCAGAAGCATCTATAATAGAGTGCGTGATATGGATCCATTCTATATCAAATTCTCCTATCTCATAAACCTTGCGTTTTTCTACTGGACGAAACCATTTGCGTTCTGCTTTTAAGCCGTGTTCTTCAAATTTGTTTGAAATCATACCTAGTGCTAAAGGCGTAGCATAAATAGGGAATTGAAATTCTTTGAAAAAATACGGCACCGCACCAATATGATCTTCATGTGCGTGAGTGATGATGATACCACGAATTTTATCTTTGATTTTTCTCACATAATCAAAATCAGGGATAATAATATCCACCCCATGCATAGTCCCATCTGGGAAACTCATACCAATATCAATAATTACTGCATCGTTATTTGTCTCAAATACGCTGATATTTCCGCCAATTTCTCCTAAGCCACCTAGTGGAGTAATGCGGATTTTATGCTCGCTAGAATTGTTATATTTTAAAGGGTGCAAGCGGTTTTCATGTGAAACACGATTTGCTTCTATACACTGTGCAAGTGCAATTTGCCAGTCTTCATTGCCAGTAAGCTTTGAAGGAAGATTGCGATTTTTTTTCTTTTTCTTTTCACTTTTTTGGGATACTTCTGCATTTTCTTGTGCGGAATTGTCAATATTTTCTTGCTTTCCATTATTATTTATTGAATTAGAAAGTTTTTTTCTTCTATTTTTATACTTATATTTCTTGTTATTTTTAGAATTCGCGTTTGGATTTTGTTCTTGCGATTCAATATTTACATTCTCTTCCATATTCATAATAATCCTTTAATTTTTCATAAATTTTAAGGTATGAATCAACGCAAAGTTCATGTGGTCTGACATTGTCTTTTAAATCAAGATCTTTGAGAAGTTTTAAAATTATACTTTTGTGTTGTTTTAAATTACTAATTAGTTGTTTTCTAGGAGCTTTAAAACAATCTCGTAATAAAATTTTAAATCCATTTAAATTACAAAAATCCTTAAATTCGCCCTTTTTGTTTAGATACATCACCGAAGACATCACCTTTGGTGGTGGATTAAAACAAGAAGGCTCAACATCGAAAAGTATTTTTCTTTCGCAAATCATTGCGCTTAAAACCCCAAGAGCTGAAAAATCGCTATCTCCGCTATTAGCACAAAATTTTAAAGCCATTTCTTTTTGTACCATTACTATAAGCCCTTGACAATTTTCATCTTCTAAAGCTTGTAATATCAAATGGCTTGCAACATAATAAGGCAAATTTGCAACCAAAAAATACTTATTTTCATCAAAACATACAAGCTCGCTTGCATCTTGATGAAGCAAATTTAATTTTCCACATTCAAGTTCTTTTTGAAATTTCTTTTGTAAAATAGGTATAAGATCATCATCAATCTCATAAGCTTTTACCTTTGAAATTTTTAAAAGTTCTTGCGTTAAATCACCTAAGCCAGGCCCAATCTCTACAATATTTTTTGTATCTTTGGGTATGGCTTGAGTGATTTTTATTAAAACACTTTTGTTGTTTAAAAAATTTTGTCCATATTGTTTCTTTGCCTTAATCATCGGATTTTATTGTAGCAAAAAAATCTTAATTTTAAGTCTTTTTAGCTAAAATTCTCATTTTTAAACCAAAAAAATGCAGGATGTAACAAAATGATAGTTTGTGCAGGTGGAAATGAAAATTTTTATTTTGCAAAAGCCATAGGTATAGGGCTTGTAGAAGCGGCTTGTAATTTAACTAAAATTTGTCAAAATCAAAAGCCTTCAAATATAGTATTTATAGGGACTTGTGGGCTTTATGATAGGGGTGAAATTTTAGAAATTTACAAAAGCTCTCATACTTTTAATATAGAATTTTCAAAAATTTCAAGTGCTTTTTACACACCTGCAAAAGATGAAATTTATATAGAAAATAAAAATGTTTCTCGTGAAACAATCAAAATCAATTCATCAAATTATATCTGTCAAAACAAAAATGCAGCCAAAGAATTCGCAAAACTTGGATTGTTTGCTGAAAATATGGAAGCCTTTGCTGTGTTAAGTGTGGCTAAAAATTTTGGAATTGACGCAGAGTGTATTTTGTGTGCTACAAATTTTTGTGATGAAAACGCACATCAAGATTTTATAAAAAATCATCAAAAAGCCAAAGAAAAATTAGAATTTTATTTAAAAGAAAATAATTATATTTAAAAAAGGAAATTTTTTGAAAGAACTCATTAATATTTTAGATTTTTTGCCCCAAGAATTAGAAGAAAAAATTAAACCAATGTTTCGCGTGAAACAAATTTATCAATGGATATACCAAAAATACGCAAGCAATTTTTCTAATATGTCAAGTTTGCCTAAGGATTTGCGTTTAGAGCTTGCACAAATTTATCATTTTGCACCCCTTAAATGCGTTAAAAATGAGCAAAGTAAAGATGGAAGCATAAAGTATCTTTTTGAACTTGTCGATGGTTTAAGAGTAGAAAGTGTGCTTTTGCCGATGAAAGAAGAAAAATTCGATGAGGAAGGCAAAAGAATTTCGCACACAAGATATACTATTTGCGTTTCATCTCAAGTTGGCTGTAAAAGTGGTTGTAGTTTTTGCCTTACTGCTAAAGGAGGATTAAAAAGAAATTTAAGCGCTGGAGAAATAGTCGGACAAATTTTGTGGATCAAAAAACAAAATAATATCCCTTACGAACGCCGTGTAAATATAGTTTATATGGGTATGGGCGAACCGTTAGATAATCTTAAAAATGTCTCAAAAGCAGTAAAAATCTTGGCGCAAAATGATGGACTTGCTATAAGCCCACGCAGACAAACCATAAGCACAAGTGGCTTGGCTAAACAAATCAAAGAACTAGGGCAGATGAATTTGGGCGTTTTACTTGCTATTTCACTGCATGCAGTAAATGATGAGCTAAGAAGCGAATTAATGCCAATCAATAAAGCCTATAATATCGCTGCGATTATGGAAGCAGTGCACGAATTTCCTATAGATCAAAGAAAAAGAGTGATGTTTGAATACCTTTTAATCGATGGTATTAATGATAAAATAGAACATGCAAAAGAATTAGTCAAACTTTTAAATGGTATAAAAGCAAAGGTAAATTTAATACTTTTTAATCCACACGAAGGCAGTTTATACAAGCGTCCTAGTCTTGAAAATGCGATTAAATTCCAAGATTTGCTAAGTGCTAAAGGTGTAACTTGCACCATAAGAGAAAGCAAAGGGCTTGATATATCAGCAGCTTGTGGGCAGCTTAAAGAAAGGGCAAAATGACTTTTTTAGATATTGCAGAAATTATTTTTATAAGTGCGGTTGTTTTGGTGGGAATTGGTGGTATAATTTATGTTTTAAAAAATGAGGATAAAAAATGATAGATACGACAAAATTACTTGAAAATAAACTTTTTCAAGAAAGATATATCAAAGCAAATATTGCTTGGTATTTTTCTTATCTAAATGGAAAAAGAGGACTTTCTAGAATTTACAAAGTCCCTTACGCAGCCTTAATGAAAAAGTTTTTCTTGCAAAAATATTTCGAAAAACGCGTTAAAAATGGAATTATCGACATACCTTATCTTGAGCTTGTTTTAACCACAAAATGCACTATGCGTTGTCAGTCGTGCAATAATTTAATGCAGTACTTCTCCCCAAGCAATCAATACTCTTGCACGCTTGAGGGCATTAAAAAATCCCTTGAGCTTTTACTTTCTAAGGTAGATAGCATAGCAAGGGTTAGGATTATAGGTGGTGAGCCTTTGTTATTTAAAGACTTACCACAACTTGTGGATTATTTAGATTTACAAAAAAAGATTTTAACCTTTGATATTTTAACCAATGCTACTATTGATTTTAAAGATGAATTAGTGCAAAGATTTAAAAAATCTAAAAAAGTGAGAAAGATAAGTATTTCAGATTATAGACAAGCCCCAAATTTAAAAATTCCACTAAAACAAGAAAGCATACTCAAAAAACTTAAAGAAAATAAAATCGCATTTTCTTATAATACAACCGATCATTGGTATGATACTGAAAAAATTTACAAAAGAGGACGTAGCAAAGAAGAGATTATCAAAAATTATCATCATTGCAAAATGCCTTGCGTAAGCTTAATGACAAGTGAAGGAGAAAATCTAAAAGGCAAAGAACTAGCCCCAAATGGAGCAATTTTTGTATGTCCAATTTCAAGCTCTCTAACAAGGCTTAAAGGCTTAGATGAATTTGCGGGTGATTTTTTAAATTTAGATGACGATAAAGAAAGATTTTTTGAATTTTATACCCAAGATTTTTACAAAGCCTGTGATTATTGTAGAGATTTTAGCAAACCTTATAAAAAAATCCCAATAGCTATACAAACTAACAAGGTTTTAAAACTAGAAAAAGAAGACTAGAGATATTTTTCTAGTTTTCTTGTGATATCTACGATAAGTTCTCGTTTTTCATCTTCACTTAACTCATCTTTAGATTTTTTTATAAAAACATAATCATTATTATAGGTAGGCCAAAATATCTCATCTTTTGGCGGATAAAGCGCTATACTAGAAATCTTCAAATTTGTAGCGATATGTATGAGACCCGTGCTTGGGCTTATCACGCAAATTGATCTTGAAATTAGCTCTGCTAAGTTTAAAATATCATCATTATTTTTAAAAATCACAATTTCTTTGAGTAAATTTTTATCATATCCTAAAAGTTTATCCATAAAATCATCATGAACTAGATCATAAGTAGGCACAATAATGCTGATTTTTGGATAATTTTGCTTGATATTTTTGGCTAATTTCAAAAAAGAAATTGTGTCTAAGGTAGAATTTGAAGTGATACTGAAAGGATTGAGTATTATAAAATCTTTAATTTTGCTTTGATTTAAAAAATTTGTGATTAGATTTTTATGTGTTAAATTGCTTTGAATTTGTGTTTTAAACTCTAAATTTTTGATTTTTTCATCAAAAATCTTAGTATTTATTTTTCTAGCATAAAAAAGCAATCTATCCCTTTCTGTTCTTTTTTTATAAAGGCGAGTGATGAGTTTTATCCAAATTGTTCTACATTTTATAGAAAAAAAGCTTCTGATTTTTAATCTAGTAATGATCTTTTTGGCATTGCTTTTGATAAATTGTTTAATTAAAAAAGTATTGGCTTTATAAGAAAGAATATAATCTAAATTGTGTTGATTGATTTTTGCTATATTATCTTTGCTTGTAGGATTTTTTAAAATTTCAATTGTGTCGATAAAAGTTAAATTTTTTAAGAGACTAAAAGTATTATTTTTTGCAAAGACAATGATTTTTGCGTTATATATGTGTTTGATTGCGTAAAGCATATCTAAGCTTGCTATCATATCGCCTAGGGCATCTGGGCAATAATAACCTATTCTAAGCCTATACCCCCCCTGTTTGGTAATTTTCGCATAGTTTTTCCTTATAAATTTTTAAAACTAATATTGTATCATAGATTTAATTTTATCAAAAATTATAAAACATTAATTTTTATTCTACTAGAATATAACATTCTAAAACAATACAAAAGCGATACACATGAGAAAAAAACAATACAAATTTCATATAAATGACACAAAATTAGATAAAAAAATGGTTGAACTTACAGAACGGGGCGGCTTTAAAATAGCCCTTTTTTCTATGGCAGCCATGACGGTTTTAGGAAGTGTGGTGATAGCCTCGGCTCTACCTGCTATCAATAAACATTTTGAAGAAATACTGCAAAATCAAAGTGGAATAATAGCTAATTTTACTTTGGAACATTTAGATATTTTAACGCGTTTGGTGTTAACCATACCGGCGATTTTTGTTGTGATTTTATCGCCTATTGCTGGCTTACTTATGGATAAATTTGGTAAATTAAAATTCATTTTTCCTGCGATGGTTATTTGGACTTTGGCTGGAATTTCTGGATTTTTTCTCAATGATATTTATGCCATACTTATTTCTAGATCGATTTTTGGGATGGCTACAGCTTTTATTATGACAGGTGCTTCGGCTTTGCTTGGGGATTATTATAGTAGAGGAGGATTTAACCGAAGAGAAAATGCACTT
This sequence comes from Campylobacter sp. US33a, assembly GCF_004378855.1. Classification (GTDB taxonomy): domain Bacteria; phylum Campylobacterota; class Campylobacteria; order Campylobacterales; family Campylobacteraceae; genus Campylobacter_D. The sequence continues at coordinate 103,858 of NZ_RYYL01000007.1, read as the reverse complement.
TCTTGGCAAGGGTTTTATTGTGCTGTGGGTGGGGCGATTTTTATCTCCATAGCTGGTTATGTTTCAAGTTATTCTTGGCGTTATCCTTTTTTAGTTTATTTACTTGGAATTTTAATCACACTTTTGGCATTTTTTTATCTTTTTGAACCAAGGAAATTTAAATTTTACAATCACACAAAAGTAGAAGCAAAAACGAATTATTGGCAATTTTTACCTATATATTTTATAGGTTTTTTCATTATGGTTGTATATTATATATCGCCTACACAATTGCCTTATTATATAGAAAATCATCTAGGACTTGATCCAAAATACATAGGAATTTCTATGTCAATTTCTGCATTTTGCTATGGTATTTTTTCTCTAAGTTATAAAAGTATTGTCAAAAGGATTAATATTAAAACTATTTATATCTTAACGCTTTTAATTGTGGCAAGTGCTTTTTTACTTTTGTATTTTATCCATGATTTTTTAGCCGTTTTGATGGCTTTAGCTTTACTTGGAATGGGTGGCGGGATAATGCTTGTAAATAATTCGGCCTATCTTTTTTCAATCTGTCCTGAAAATGCTAGGGCAAGGGCTTATGGCATTTTAGCGAGTTGTATGTTTTTAGGGCAATTTTTAAGCCCTATTATTTCTCAACCTATCGTTAGACAAATAGGACTTATTAATGCCTTTTTGGTCTGGGCTGTGATGATTTATTTTGTTGGTATGATTTTTTTATTTATGAAAACAAAATCAAATTAATCAAAAAATTCTTTTTTTATATCTGCGTTTGATTTTATCTCAAATTTTTCATTTTTATGAATAAATCTTAAGCAATTTGAATGCAAGCATAAGCGTTTAGCACCGCTTATTTGTATGCGTTCTTTTTTACTCATTTTTTCATCTAAAATTCTTTCAATTTTATCTTTTTCTAAGCCATAAAGCGGATCGCCTAAAATTTTATGTTTCACATGAAACAAATGAAGTCTGATTTGATGTTGTCTTCCTGTGAGTGGTTTGCAAAGCAAAAGCGTAGCATTTAAATCAGGGTGAAATTCTAAAATTTCAAATTCAGTGATTGCTTTTTTGCCATCTTCGCAAATTTGCATTCTTGTTTTGATGTCATCATAATTTTTCACTAAATCCATAGCCTTATCTACGATAAAATTTTCTTTTACACACCCTTCGACTAAAGCTAAATATTCTTTTTGAATTTGTTTTTTTTCAAACATAGTTTTAAACTCAATTTGTGATTTTTTATGTTTAGCTACGAGTAAAAGTCCGCTTGTTTCTTTATCGAGTCTATGAGCTACACAGGCTTCTTTTCCCCATAAATGCCAAATTTCATCACAAAGACTATAAACACAATTTCTTCCATTAGGATGTGTAAGCACTCCGCTTGGTTTTTCAATGACAGCAAAATCTTCATTTTCGAAAACAATATCTACTCCTTTGGGATTGTTTTCATAAACGATTAATTCCACTAAACCGTTTAAAATTTTGTTTTTTTCTTCTACCAATTTTCCATCACAAAACAATCTTTTTTTGTCAATGAGTTTTTGTGCTTCACTCATAGAAATTTTTAAGTTTTCCATAAGTACACAAAACGCCTTTTTTCCATTGTTTGAGAGTTTCTTTTTTATATAAGCCAACTTTAACCTTTTTTTAACCAAAGTATAAAATTTTTTTAGCTAAAATCTCATTTCTTTTTTTAAAAATTATAGCTAAAAAGGTTTTAAAAAATGGTTGAAAGATATAGCAGAGAAATCATGGCTAAAAAATGGGATATGCAAGCAAAATACGATGCGTGGCTTAAAGTCGAACTTGCCGCCGTAAAAGCTTGGAATAAGCTAGGTCTTATTAACGATAGTGATTGTGAAAAAATTCTAAAAAATGCTAAATTTGATATAGCTAGAATTGATGAAATAGAAAAAACAACCAAACACGATGTTATTGCTTTTCTTACAAGCGTGAGTGAGAGCTTGGGAGAAGAGAGTCGTTTTGTACATTATGCAATGACTAGTTCTGATTGTATCGATACTGCCGTAGCCTTACAGATAAAAGAAAGTTTAGAGCTTATTTTAGAAGATATAGAAAAGCTTTTAGAAGCGATAAAAAAACGCGCTATGGAGCATAAAAATACCTTAATGGTAGGAAGAAGTCATGGAATTCATGGTGAGCCTATAACTTTTGGACTTGTGATGGGTATTTGGTATGATGAAATACTACACGCAAAAGAGCTTTTAAAACATGCAAAAGAAGTGATAAGTTATGGAAAAATAAGTGGTGCTATGGGAAATTTTGCTCACGCACCTTTAGAATTTGAAGAAGAAGTATGTAAAAATTTAAATCTTAAACCTGCACCGATTTCAAATCAAGTTATTCAAAGAGATCGTTACGCGCAAGTCATTTCAGCCATTGCGATTTTAGCTTCATCTTGTGAGCAAATTGCAGTTGCAATAAGACATTTTCAAAGAACTGAAGTTTATGAGACTGAGGAGTATTTTAGTGCAGGTCAAAAGGGAAGTTCTGCTATGCCACATAAAAGAAATCCGGTTTTAAGTGAAAATATCACGGGACTTTGTAGGGTATTAAGATCTTTCGTAACTCCAGCTTTAGAAAATGTAGCTTTATGGCATGAAAGAGATATAAGCCATTCTAGTGTTGAGAGATTTATACTGCCTGATGCTTTTATAACAGCTGATTTTATGCTTGCAAGACTTACTAATTTAATTGAAAATCTTTTAATCTATCCTGAAAATATGATGAAAAATTTAAATCTCACCGGTGGACTTGTGTTTTCACAACGCGTTTTGTTAGAGCTTCCATTTAAAGGAATTAGTCGTGAAGAAGCTTATAAAATCGTGCAAAGAAATGCGATGAAAGTATGGAGCGATCTGCAAAATGGAAAAGCGGCGATAAATGAGAAAAATGAGAGTTTATTTTTGCTTGCGTTATTAGATGATGAAGATTTAAGAAAAAGTTTAAGCGAAGAAGATATTAGAAAGTGCTTTGATTATGATTATTACACAAAAAATGTTGATGCAATTTTTGCAAGAACTTTTAAATAAGCTAGGAGCGTTAAGATGAAGGTATTAAAAAGAAATGGTCGCACTGAAGAATTAGATGTTTCTAAAATCAAAAAATGCACTAGCGAAGCCGTTGTGGGGTTAAGTGGGGTAAATTTAAGTGAGCTTGAACTTGATGCAAAAATTCAATTTAGAGACGGAATTACAACAGAAGAAATACAAAAAACTTTAATTAAAACTGCTGTGGATAAGATAGATATTGATTGTCCTAATTGGACTTTTGTTGCCGCAAGATTATTTCTTTATGATTTGTATAAAAAAGTCAATGGTATGAATCGTTATAATCATTTAAGAGAGTATTTTGAAAAAGGCGAAAAAGAAGGTCGAATTTTACTCGGTCTTAAAGAAAAATACGACTTAGATGATTTAAATGACTATATAAAGCCTGAAAGAGACTTGCAATTTAATTATCTAGGTATAAAAACCTTATATGATAGATACTTAATCAAAGATAGTAAAGGCATACCAATAGAGCTTCCGCAGCATATGTTTATGGCTATTGCAATGTTTTTGGCACAAAACGAACTTGATTGTCAAACTTGGGCGAAAAAATTCTATGATCTTATTTCAAAATTTGAACTTATGCTTGCAACTCCTACCCTATCAAATGCAAGAACAACGCGTCATCAACTTAGTTCTTGTTATATAGGAAGCACTCCTGATAATATCGAAGGTATTTTTGACTCTTACAAAGAAATGGCATTGCTTTCTAAATTTGGTGGTGGTATAGGCTGGGATTGGTCTAAAGTACGCGCTATGGGTGGAAGCATAGATGGGCACAAAAATGCCGCAGGTGGGATAATACCATTTCTAAAAATCACAAATGATATTGCAGTAGCAGTAGATCAGTTAGGTACCAGAAAAGGGGCAATTGCGGTTTATATAGAACCATGGCATATGGATATTAATGATTTTCTTGATTTACGCAAAAATTCAGGTGAAGAAAGAAGGAGGACGCATGAGCTTTTTCCAGCTTTATGGATCAATGATTTATTTATGAAAAGAGTTAGGGCAAATGATAAATGGACTCTTTTTGATCCTGCTGATACAGCTGATTTGTGTGATTTATATGGGGAAGCTTTTGAAAAACGATATGAAGAATACGAAAAAGATGAAAATATAGTTAAAGAAATCGTTGATGCAAAAGAACTTTGGAAGAAAGTTTTATTAAATTATTTTGAATCAGGTATGCCATTTTTATGTTTTAAAGATAATGCAAACAAAGCCAACCCAAATTCTCATGCAGGACTCATTAGAAGCTCAAATTTATGTACAGAAATCTTTCAAAATACAGAACCGAATTATTATCAAATTAAAGTTGTATTTGAAGATAAAACTGAGTTGCATTTAAATGAAATGGAAGAAATTATCATTGATGGAGGATATAAAAAACTTGCCAAAAAGATTTCTACCTTAGATAGTATTAACAGTAAAAAAGTTTATATAGTTGAAAAATATAAAAATGATGGCAAAACCGCAGTTTGCAACCTTGCTAGCATTAATTTAAGCAAAATCAACACCAAAGAAGATATCCAAAGAGTTGTACCAATTGCCATTCGTATGCTTGATAATGTCATTGATTTAAATTTTTATCCCCATGTCAAAGTTAAAGATACGAATTTAAAATCAAGAAGTATAGGACTTGGCATTATGGGCGAAGCACAAATGCTTGCAGAAGCCAAAATTCACTGGGGAAGCGATGAGCATTTACATAAAATCGATGAAATTATGGAATTTATCAGCTTTGAAGCCATACAAGCTAGTTCAAATTTAGCTTTAGAAAAAGGCTCTTATCCTGATTTTGAAGGTTCAAATTGGAGTAAGGGCATAGTACCTATAGACTTAGCAAATGAAAATGCCAAAAAGCTCACTCTTAGAGAAGGACTTTTTGATCAAAGTGAGTGTGATTGGGCAAGACTTAGAGAAAAAATTCAAAAAGATGGTATGAGAAATGGCTATTTAATGGCTATTGCACCAACTTCTTCTATTTCTATTTTAGTAGGGACAACCCAAACGATTGAACCTGTTTATAAACGCAAATGGTTTGAGCAAAATTTAAGCGGTATGATACCTGTTGTAGTGCCAAACTTAAGCCTTGATACTTGGCAGTATTACACCCCAGCTTATGAGCTTGATCAAAAAATCTTAGTTAAAGCCGCAGCAGTGCGTGGGAAATGGATTGATCAAGGACAATCGATGAATATTTTCATCTCGCTTGACAAGGCCACAGGTGGATACTTAAATGAAATTTATCAACTTGCTTGGGAGCTTGGATTAAAATCAACTTATTACCTAAGAAGTGAAAGTCCTGATAGTGAAAAAGTAAATGTAGCTGATCGCAGTATAGAGTGCGAAGGTTGTCAATAAACATCAAGAAAATAAAGTTATTCTTTATTTTCTTTTTATGAATAAAACTCATCCACAACCCCAAACAACTCCTTTTTTAAGCTAAAAGTAAATTTTTCTTTCTCATACTTTGATTTGGTTTAAAAAAAATATGTAGAATTCTTATTTTAATATTTAAGGAACATTATGGAAATTTTACATGCGTTAATACTCGGAATAATCGAAGGTTTAACTGAATTTTTGCCCGTTTCCTCAACCGGACATATGATTTTAGGCGCAACGGTTTTAGGGCTTAATATTGATGATTTTTTAAGAAATTTTGTCATCATCATTCAACTCGGATCTATTTTAGCAGTGCTTTTTGTCTTTTGGCGCAAACTTTTTCAAGGAATTGACATTTGGCTTAAATTAGCAGTTGGATTTATCCCTGCTGGCATCATAGGTCTTATAGCCTATAAATTTTTAAAAGAACTTTTCAATGGATATACCGTTGCCACTATGCTCATTTTAGGTGGTATTGTTTTTATTGCTATAGAACTTAAACACAGAAAAAAAGATTATAATATCCATTCTTTAGATAAAATAAGCTATTTGCAAGCTTTTTTAATAGGCACAATGCAAGCTTTAGCCATCATACCAGGCACTTCAAGAAGCGGAGCAAGTATCATTGGAGGACTCTTGCTTGGGCTTGATAGGAAAGTGGCTGCTGAATTTAGTTTTTTGCTAGCCATTCCGACAATGATAGCTGCAACCGCTTATAGCATTTATAAAGAACCTATTTTATTAAGTGATACTAGTTCTTTATTGCCTTTAAGCATAGGTTTTATAACAGCTTTTGTTGTAGCGGTTTTTGTCATTAAATTCTTTTTAAAATTCATTTCAAAATTTGATTTTATTCCTTTTGGAATTTATAGAATTATCTTAGGAATCTTATTTTTCTATCTTTATTTTTCAGGCACTTTAGATGTGGGAAGTGAATTTAAAATGTAAATAAAAAGAAATTTTTAAGATTTGTTAAAAATTTCTTAAATTTAAAATTAATTTAAGCCCCACAAAGTTAAAATTAGAACTCTATAAACACTCACAAAGTCCGTGAGCAATTTAAGGTAAAAACTAATATGGAAAAAGAAATCATTGCATATCTAGATAATGAAAAAATAGTTGATTCTCAAAGTAAGAATTCTGCAAATTTAAAAGAAATTTACTTTGACAATTCCAAGCACAGTTTAGAAGTTATTAGGCATTCTTGTGCGCATTTGATGGCACAAGCGATTAAAAGTTTATATCCGGAGGCGAAATTTTTCGTAGGCCCTGTGATAGAAGATGGCTTTTATTATGATTTTCGTGTGAATTCAAAAATCGGCGAAGAAGATCTAGTAAAAATTGAAAAAAAGATGAAAGAATTTGCCGAAGCTAAACAGACAATAGAAAAATACGAAATCACAAAAAGCGAAGCAATAGCTAAATTTAAAGATGATGATTTAAAACAAGAAGTCTTATTACGAATTCCTGATGGAAAAGTTAGCATTTATAAGCAAGGTGAATTTGAAGATTTATGCCGTGGCCCTCATGTACCGAATACCAAGTTTTTACGCAATTTCGCACTCACTCGCGTAGCGGGAGCTTATCTTGGTGGCGATGAAAAAAGAGAAATGCTCACACGCATTTATGGCACAGCTTTTGCGGATAAAGAGAGCTTAAAAGAACATTTAAGAATTATAGAAGAAGCCAAAAAACGCGATCATAGAAAGCTAGGAACCGAGCTTAAGCTTTTTACTTTTGATGATGAAATAGGTGGCGGACTTCCTATTTGGCTAAGCAATGGTGCAAGACTTAGATCAAAACTTGAACAAATGCTTTATAAAATCCATCGTTTGCGTGGCTATGAGCCTGTGCGTGGGCCAGAGCTTTTAAAAGCTGATGCATGGAAGATTAGCGGACATTATGCAAACTATAAAGAAAATATGTATTTTACGCAAATTGATGAACAAGAATACGGCATTAAGCCGATGAACTGCGTGGGACATATTAAAATTTATCAAAGTGATGTGAGAAGCTATCGTGATTTGCCTTTGAAATTCTTTGAATACGGCGTGGTACATAGACACGAAAAGAGTGGTGTTTTACACGGACTTTTTAGAGTAAGAGAATTTACTCAAGATGATGCGCATATCTTTTGTATGCCAAGTCAAATCAAAGAACAAGTGCTTGAAATTTTAGCCTTTGTGGATAATTTAATGAAATTATTTGACTTTAGTTATGAAATGGAAATTTCAACTAAACCCGCTAAAGCTATAGGTGATGATGAAATTTGGGACAGCGCCACAAAAGCTTTAAAAGAAGCGCTTGATGAACAAGGTTTAAAATATGGCATCGATGAAGGTGGTGGAGCTTTTTATGGGCCAAAAATTGACATTAAAATTACTGACGCACTAAAGAGAAAATGGCAATGTGGTACCATACAAGTGGATTTTAATCTCCCAGAACGCTTTAAATTAGAATACACAGATAGTAATAACGAGAAAAAACAACCTGTAATGCTTCATCGTGCTATTTTGGGATCTTTTGAAAGATTTATAGGCATTTTAACTGAACATTGTGCAGGAGAATTTCCATTTTTCATCGCGCCAACAGCAGTGGGGATTGTGCCTATTGGTGAAGCACATTTAGCCTATGCTAAAGAAATTCAAAGAGAACTTTTGAATTTGGGTGTAGATAGCGAGGTGTATGAAAAAAATGAAAGCTTAAACAAAAAGATTCGCACTGCTGAAAAGCAAAAATTGCCTATGATTTTAGTTTTGGGTGATGAAGAGGTAGCAAAACGCGGAGTTGCTTTAAGAGATAGAAGGGCTAAGGAACAAAAAAATCTTAGTTTAGATGAATTTATTAATTTAGTCAAGGAGAAAATGAGTGAGGTACATTTTTGAGTAAAGAAAAAGAAGTATTGCTCAACGAAGAGATTAGAGCGGACGAAATCAGATGTATAGGTGATGATGGCAAGGTTTATGGTATCATCAGTAGTGACGAAGGCTTAGAGATTGCAAATCGCTTAGGACTTGATCTTGTTATGATAGCTCCTGATGCCAAACCACCGGTTTGTAAGATAATGGATTTTGGAAAATTCCGCTATCAACAAGAGAAAAAACAAAAAGAAGCTAAGAAAAAACAAAAAGTAATTGATATAAAAGAGATTAAACTTTCTGTAAAAATCGCACAAAATGATATTAATTACAAGGTAAAACATGCTTTAGAATTTTTAGAACAAGGAAAGCATGTGAGATTTCGTGTATTTTTAAAAGGGCGTGAGATGGCAAGCCCTGAAGCGGGTGTAGCTTTGCTTGAAAAAATTTGGACTATGATAGAAAATGAAGCTAATCGCGACAAAGAGCCAAATTTTGAAGGCCGTTATGTCAATATGCTCGTAACTCCAAAAAGATAAAGCTAGATGGATAATAAACAAATATTATTTGAATGGAGCAAAGAATTTAGCGTTAAAAATATGCAAATTGACGCTCAACATAAAAAGATATTTGATATCGCAAACGAAGCTTGGTTGATTGCAAAAGACATACCAACGCAACCAAGTTCAAAAGAACAACAAAAGCTTAAGCAAATTATTTTGCACTTACTTGATTACATTAACACACATTTTAAAGAAGAAGAAATTTTTATGCAAAACATAAATTTTCCTTTACTAAAAGAACATAAACAATCTCATAGAGAGCTTATAGAAAAGGTTAAAAACATACTTAAAAATATCAGCGACACTCAAATTTTATCCAAAGAACTTGCACTATTAACCAAAAAATGGATTTTAAAGCATATTATTGGTGAAGATATGCTCATCAAGCACTATGCTGAAACCGCTTTAGATATTAAAGAAATTCATTATAGTTTAGAACAATATAACAAAATTTTAGCGATGAATAAAGATATTGAAAAAGAAAGCCAATATAGCTATGTCTGCTCGTGTATGTTAAAAACTCATAAAATTTGTCAAACCCTACATGAGTATTTATTAAAGGAAAATAGTTTTATTAGGTGCAAAGTTTGCAAACAACCTTTAGTTTATCTTGAAAATAAAGATTTAAATGAAAAGGCTTTAAAAAATTTCAAACTCAAATTTTTTGGAACAAGCAATGTTTAATTTTAAAGCCAGATATGCAAATTCACAAATTATAGAATCAGAAGATCCTTATATTTTATTACAAAAACAAACAAATAAAAATTTTAGAATTTTAGATTTTAAAACCATCTGCACAAGCAATGAAGATGAAATTCAAGAGTACTCAAGTGATGAATTATCAATTTTTAATGATGATAATTTCTTTGTCAATAAAATCAAAAAGATTGAACAAAAATTCATTATAGAACTTTTCCCAAAAGAACAACTTGCATTAAATTTCAAAACCGTACTTAGCTCAAATGAAAATTCTAGCTCTATAAAAATACTATTCGAAGGCGAAAATTTCCTACGATTTTATGATAATTTCAAAGAAGATTTAATCCAAGAAGTCTTCAAAAATATGCTTAAAGAACACTATTTAATAGGTATTAGACTTAAAAAAGAATTTTTTAATGACATTGATACAATCATTGCTCAATTAAAAAATAATACCACCTCCAAAAAAGCTATATTTAGCGTAGCGAATGGAGTTGAGCCCAAACAAGGAAAAGCGGATGAAATTATTTTTTACAAAAGCATTGAAAATGTAAAAAATTTAAACGAAGGGAAAATTTCTTACGATCAAAAATCCTATGCTAAGCCTATAGAAAAAAATGAATTGCTTTTTGAATACATTAAACCCATAGAAGGCAAAATAGGAAGAAATTTAAAAGGTAAAATTTTAAAGCCAAAACCTTTACAAAATAATGGAAATACATTAAAAATTGATAAAAATATTATTACCAAAGACACAAGGGAAAAAATTTCTTATTATGCAAGTTCTTATGGTTATTTAAAAAAAATAGGTTCTAATTATTCTATTATTGATGAGTTGATTTTGTATAATGTCAGCCTTAAAAATACAGGCTCTATAAAATCAAATACTCTCGAAGAAATTAGTGTCGAAATCACAAATAATAACTATTTAGATGAAAGCATCAAGGCCGGTGTAAAAGTCGAAGCCTATAATGTAAAAATAGCAGGAAATGTTGATATAGCTAGCGTAAAATCAGAATTTTTGTCTATAGGTGGAAAAACACATTCTAAATCAAAGCTATATGCTAAAAATGCTTATATTAATACGCATAAAGGTTATTTAGAGGCTGATATTGCTTTTATTGATAATTTAGAAAATGGAACCGTAATTGCCAATACTGTTATTATTAACACTTGCATGGGTGCAACCATTAAAGCAGATAAAATTTATGTTAAAAATGCTCTAAGCTATAATTGCATTCATCCAAAAAAATTTCTATTAGTAGATAATATTAATGGCGATATGAATGAATTTAGCGTAAGTCCTAACCATGTCGTTACTGCTAATAATGAATTTTATGAGGATATGGTACTTGCCAAAGAATTGCATAATAAAATTTCTCATATTAACGCCCAAATGAAAGAATCTTACGACTTTATCTTCAAAAACCAAAACAAAGTGCATTATTTTAAAAATATCAATTCAAACAACCCCACTCATCTTAAACTTATACAGAACTATGAAAATTCCCTTGTAAGATATAAAAAACTATTCGAAAATTATCAAGAATTAGTATGCTTTGCCTATGTATTGGACACAAAACTTGACGAAATTTATGGAGTAGCTTTTAATGCAAAAATTATGATTTATAATAATGAAGGAAATGATAATTTGATTAAATTTAAAGTCATACATCCAAGATCAATAGAACTTCGCTATATTTTGAAAAAAAATGACCCTTTCAAGCTTTTTCATCTCAAACGCAATGATAAAAACCCAACCATTCACAAAGAAGAAAATTTCCCTGATGAATTTATCAAATGGACTCAGACAAACAAAGAAAATTATTTTAATTGATTGAAATTATTCATTTATTAGTTCAAAAAGATCGATTCAAGTGGAGCTTATATGCAAGAAAATACTAAATTTTTAAAAGAACAAATCATCACTTATCTTGGAAATAAACGCACTTTATTGCATTTTTTAAAACAAGGTTTTGATTTTGCCAAAACAGAGCTTAATAAAGAAAAATTCAGTTTTTGCGATGTTTTTAGCGGTTCGGGTATAGTTTCGCGTTTTGCAAAAGCGCACTGTGATTTTTTAGTTGCAAATGACTTAGAGCTTTATTCTAAAATCATCAATGAATGCTATCTTAGCAACAAAAATTCCTCACTCATTAAAGATTTAAAACATTATCATAAAAAACTTTTAAGCGATTTAGAGCTAGAAAAAGGCTTTATTAGCAAACTTTATGCTCCAAAAGATGAAAATAATATCAAAAAAAATGAACGCGTTTTTTACACCCTAAAAAATGCAATGTTTTTGGACACAATCAGACAAAAAATCGAGCAAGAAATTCCTCAAAATTTAAAGCATTTTTTTATAGCCCCACTCATTTATGAAGCAAGCGTGCATTCAAATACTAGCGGTGTGTTTAAAGGCTTTTACAAAGGAAAAAATGGAATCGGTAAATTTGGCGGAGAAGCACAAAATGCCTTAAAGCGTATTAAAGGAGAAATGAGTTTATCTCTGCCTATTTTTTCAAATTTTTGCTGTGATTTTGAAGTCACACAAAAAGATGCAAACGATTTAGCTAAGGAATTAGATAAAATCGATGTGGCATACTTAGATCCCCCATATAACCAGCATCCTTATAGTTCTAATTATTTTATGTTAAATTTAATAGCAAGTTACCAAAAGCCAAAAGAAATTTCAAAAATTTCTGGAATTCCAAAAAATTGGAATCGTAGCGACTTTAATAAAGCAAAAAAAGCTGAAGATGCTTTATTTGAACTCATTTTTAATCTCAAAGCAAAAGTTATTTTACTCTCTTATAATTGTGAAGGTTTTATCAAAAAAGAAAAGTTCTTAAAACGACTTGAAAAACTTGGAAAATGTAATATTATTGAACAAAAATACAATACTTTCAAAGCAAGTAGAAACCTAAGAAATCGTAGCCTTTATGTCAATGAGCAACTTTATATTTTATTAAAAAATATTTAAAATTATTTTGATTTTTGTTATCATAGGACTTTATTTTTACTTCACTTTCATATTTTATGATTACGACCTATTTTTCATTAAGGAGTCACAATGATAAACAAAAACAAACTTTTTAGGCAAATTCACATTTATGTGAGTTTATTTTTCTTGCCTTTAGCACTTTTGTATGCCATATCCGGTATTGCTTATATATTGGGCGCGGATCAAGATACAGGTGCAGACATAAAAAGCTATACACTCAAAACTCTTCCAGAACAAGGCAAAGAGCAAGATTTTGTACTCAATTTCTTAAAAGAAAATGGTTTAAAAATTCCTTCCAACACAAACTTAAAAATGAATGCAAAAAGCAAAGAATTAACCATGGGTGCATCGCATTATAGCGTAAGCTTATCTATAGAAAAATCTACACTTACAACAAAAACAAGAAGTATATTGGGCGATATGATAATGCTTCATAAAAATAAAGGCGAGTGGTATTTCTCTATCTTAGGAATAGGTTTTGGAATAGCCTTAATGCTTTTATATCTTTCGGGATTAATCATCACGCTTTTTGCTATTAAAAAAGATCGTGATAAGCAAATAGCAGTATTGGTTTGCGGTATTGCTATCACTTTAATTCTTGGATATTTAAGCTTATAATAACGGTAGAGCGAAAGCTTTACCTAATTTATAATTTCTATGTAATTTATAAATTTTCATTTTAATAAAAATTTAATGCTATAATTGTCCTTTATAAAAGGATAAAAAATGAAAATACTCCAATTTTTTTATGAAAATCATCCCAAATTTGAAGCAAGCAATGAAAGAAAAACACAGATTACAAAAACAAATATTATCATCAAAGGCCCAAAACACTGCGGTAAGAAAAAATTAATTTTTAATTTTTTATCTTCTTTTAAAAACAATGAAGTTTTATTTTTAAACACAAATGATATACGCTTTGAAAAAAATAGTTTGTTGAATTTAGAAGCTTTTTTACAAACACACCCACAGATTAAAATTCTTTGCATTTGTGATTTAGATTTCGTGCCTAAATTTGACAAAATAAACATTCCTATTATATTAAGCACAAATAAGAAAAATTTGTATATTGAAGGATTTGAAGAACTAGAACTTGATTATTTTGATTTTGAAGAATTTATAAGTATCAATAAAAACCTTCCTATAAATCATTTGGTTGGACTTTTTTTGCAAATAGGACGATCAAAATTTAGTGAAAATAATGAGCTATTAAAGCAAGATTTTTCCTTACTTGAGCTTGAAATTCTTAAATACCTTGCATTAAATCTTGGGCAACAAATTAGCATCTCTCAAATTTTTTTAGAGCTTAAAACAAAAATCAAAACTTCAAAAGATAGCGTTTATCAAAGCATTAAAAATTTAGAAAATACTTTTATTATCAAAAATCTAAATCATGATGAAAAAAGACTACAAAAAATTTATTTTAGAGATTTTGCAATGAAAAATGCCCTATGTATACAAAAAGATTTTAACGCCTTGTTTGAAAATTTAATTTTTAGCGAATTATTTAAATTTAAAAAAGATTTTTTTTATAATAAATTTTTTAATTTTTATAATAAAGAAACACAAACTGCTTATATTTCAAGTCCTACTTTAGACATTGATCTCATTAAAATTAAAGCCAAGAAAATTTTACCAAAGGCTCTAGAACTTCATATCTTTCACATTTTTTTTATCACTCTTTCCAATGAAGATAGCTTTTTTGATCAAGGGATAAAATTTGAAATTCTGCCCTTTGACAAATGGGCTTTAGGCTTTTAATTATAGTCGTATTTTTCTAAATTATGTTTTTTGATGATTTTAGTAATAACTTCTATGTAATGTTTGCCCGTTTCTGAATACTTATCTAAAGTTTGTATGGCACTAATTCCATCAATCATTTTACCTTGCTTTGCAAATTCTTCTCTAGCCTTTCTAAAATCAGCATAAGCAGCGTGACGATTCAAATTTAAAACATAAGAATCCACGCTTTCTTGTAAAGTATCAAAAATGCGAATTTTGTGAGTCTTTCCTTCTAATCTAGCATTTGGAGTCAAACCTTTTTCACTCCAAGTCCATTCTCCAAAAAGATTATTAGCCTCTCTTGCAAAGCGACTAGTACCTGTACCACTTTCTACTAAAGCTTGCGCTATGCCCATAGATTTTGGAATTACGCCGATGCGCTTTTGATAATCTTCTAAATCAAAAATTTTCTCTACACGATACTTATTTTTAATCTCAATAAGTCTTGAAAACTGCACTGGATTTAAATCCCTAAAACCACTTTTTGCACCCTCTTTTAAAAAGGACTCTACAAATTCTAATTCTTTTTGAAGTTTCCCAAAAGAAATATCGAACATTTGATTCATTTTTTCAAAAAAGACTTGTTGCTTTTCCTTGATATTTAATTGATAGTAATTTTCCCCAAAACCATTTTTTTCTATGCTAAAAAGCATCAAAGGAAACAAACTAAGAAAAATTATAATTTGCCTCAAAACAGTATCTCACCTTTCCTTTAAAAAATAATTCTTCATTTTCAAATTTAAAACCCACTTCCTCGCCACTTTTTGGAAAAATTTTTACTTCATTTTTAACTAATTTATTTAAAAAAGCAAGATAAAAACAAGCTCCCATTCCGGTGCCACATGCTTGTGTTTCGTCCTCTACTCCTCTTTCAAAAGTGCGAACTTTTAAAGTGTTTTCATCAATAATTTGTGCAAAATTCACATTTGCATTATACTTTTCTCTCATTTTTTTACAAAGTCTAAGATCGAAATCATCTAAATTTTCGCAAAAATGTACTAAATGTGGAACCCCAGTATCGCAAATTTGCCAAGTTTTTCCAAATTCATCAAAAGCATTTTCCACATTCTTTACCTCACCCAAAGAAACTTCGACAATATTGTTATTTACTTCCGCTTTTATGATGCCAGCACCGGTTAAAAAAGCCATTTTATTTTGTATTTTATTGATATGGTGTGCAAAATGCGCCGCAGCCCTTGAGCCATTGCCGCACATTGAGGCTCTTGAGCCGTCATTATTATAAAATTCCCATTCAAAATCGTATTTTTCATGCGGTAAGATTGCAATAAAACCATCTGCTCCTATGCCTTTATAGCGGTTGCAAAGCTCTTTAGCTAAAGCGCTTCTGTCTTTTTTTTCATCAGCATTTGTTATGATAAAATCATTACCACTTGCACAATATTTATAAAATTTCACGCTTTTCCTTTGGAAATATTTTCTATTACTCTAACACATTCTTGCCTAAAATCAGCATAAGAAAGGGTATTTTTAATGACTATATCCGCTTTTTTAAATTTTTCTTCAATATCCATTTGAGAATCAAGTCTTAATTTTGCAGCTTCTAAGCTTAAATTATCCCTTTGCATTATCCTTTTTAAACTAAGTTCTTTTGGAGCATAAATCAAAATCACTTTACCAAGATTATCATAAGCACCACTTTCAAAAAAAAGCGGAATTTCAACAAAAAAAGGCTTGTTTTCTCTATCCAAAATTTGCATTTGTTCTAGAATTTTTGCCCTTATTTTTGGATGAGTGAAATTTTCTAAAGTTTTTTTAGCTTCTTTATTTGAAAAAATAATTTCTCCAAGAATTTTTCTGTCTATTTTCCCATCTTTTTTTAATAAATTCAGTGTGCTAAATTGAGAAAAAATTTGTGCGAGCTCTAAAGCGTTTTCATCCAAAATTTGATGTGCAATCGCATCCGCACTAAGGCTTTTAAAGCCTAAAGAATTGGCTATTTGTATAAAAGTACTTTTGCCACAAGCAATGGAAGCTGTTACAAAATAGGCATTTTTCATAATTTAACCTTTAGATATTTTAGATAAAATACCTTTTTAATTCTTAAAGGAAAATAAATGAAAATTTCATATGAAGATGCTGGAGTAAGTATAGACAATGGCAATGCCTTTGTAGAGGCAATAAAACCTTTAGTAAAAGAAACTTTTAATGATAGTGTTGTAGGAGGGATTGGCTCTTTTGCAGGTGCTTTTAGAATGCCAAGTGGCTTTAAAAATCCTGTAATTTTAGGTGCAACTGATGGCGTTGGCACTAAACTTCGCTTAGCTATTGATGCAAAAAAATACGACACCATAGGGCAAGATTTGGTTGCAATGTGTGTTAATGATTTAATTTGTAATTTTGCTACGCCTTTGTTTTTTTTGGATTATTATGCTACGGCTAAACTTGAAGTAGAAGTAGCAAAAGCCGTTGTGGCAGGTATTGCTAATGGATGTAAAATGGCAAATTGTGCTTTAATTGGCGGAGAGACTGCTGAAATGCCTGGAATGTATGCAAAAGATGATTTTGATTTAGCCGGTTTTGCAGTGGGAGTGGCAGAAGAAGATGAAATCGATAGAAGTAAATTTGTAAAAAATGGCGATATTTTGCTAGCACTTCCTAGCTCTGGACTTCATTCAAATGGCTATTCTTTAGCTAGAAAAGTGCTTTTTGAAAGCTTAAAACTTAAATTTGATGATAAGATAGAAGGTAAAAATTTAATCGATGTTTTATTAGAGCCTACAAGGATTTATGTGCGTGATTTTCTTGCTTTAAAGCCTTATATATCAGCCTTAGCACACATTACTGGCGGAGGTTTGGTGGAAAATTTACCACGCGTTTTACCTCGCGGAATGGGTGCAATCATACGCAAACATCATCTAAAAACTCCGGAAATTTTTTACCATATAAGCGAAGCAGTAGAAGAAAGCGAAATGTATAGAAGTTTTAATATGGGAGTTGGTTTGGTTTTAGTCGTTGATCCTTCTAGTGTAAGCAAAGTTTTAGAAAATTCAGACGCGTTTATCATCGGTGAAATCACGATTAATGAAGGCGTTGTTTTAGAGTGAGAGCAAATTATTATGATTTTTTATGTACGAAAATGTATGAAATTTTGCATGCAAAAGCCCCTAAGGATGAATTAGATTTTTATCTTTCTTATGCAAAAAAGGAAGAAAAAATTTTAGAGTTAATGTGTGGAAGTGGGCGGTTTTTATTGCCCTTTGTGGAGCAAGGTTTTGATATTAGCGGAGTGGATAATTCTGCTAGTATGTTAGAAAAACTCAAAGAAAAAACCCCTAATGCAAAAATCACAAAATGTGATATTTTAGATTTTAAAAGCGATGAGAGTTTTGATTATATTTTTATTAGTTCAGGTTCTTTATGCTTGATTACTGATATAAATGAGTGCAAAAGGCTTTTAAGAAATTTAAAATCTTTTTTGAAAAAAGGTGGAAAATTAGTCTTTGCACTTGATACTATTATGACTAGATACAAAGATGATAATGATTATAAAATAAGTGTTAAAGTCAAAACAGAACAAAATTTTGATCTCATTTTAAAGAATAAAAATCATTATGATGAATTTTCTAAAACACAATTTTCGCCTTCTATTTATGAATTATATGATAAAGATAAGCTTTTGCAAAGTGAAAAGATGGACTTTAAAATTCATCTTTATGATTTAAAAGAAATTAAAAATATTTTAAAAGAACTTGAATTTGAGCGTTTTTTTATTTATTCTTCTTTTGATAAAAAAATTGCTAAAGATGATAAAAGCGAAATGTTTTTGTGTGAATGTATTAAGTAAAGGATAAAAATGCAAAGCTTAAATGAAATTTTACTTCAAAAAAAGATAAAAGAAATTCGCTTCAAAGCCATAGCGAGTATTGTTTGTGGCTTTTTAAGTATCATTCCTTATCTTGGAGTTTTATTTGCTCTTGCAAGTTGGATTTTATTTTTTATTGTGCTTTATGATTTAAAAATTTATGGTGGCACTAAGAATTTATTTAAAAATTTGTTTATCGTTGCAGGAATTGGATTTTTTGGAATTCTTATTAATGTAAGTGTTTTATTTGCAATTCTAAAGCCTAGAATCGATATTTTTGGTGGACTTTATTTTAATGAAGATAATGCATTTTTGGCCATAGGCACTTTTTGCGTGCTTTTTTATATTACTTTGGCTTTAATTTTTCCTTTTTTTAAAGCCTTTTATTATGAAATTGCAAGAGTAACGAAGCAAAAGTATTTTATTAATGCTTTTTGGGCTTATTTTATAGGAATTTGTACTTTACCTTTATTTGGTTTGGGTGCTATAGGAGTGTTAATAGGCTATATTTTAAAGCTTGTAGCATGGATAAAATTTAAAGAATTTGACGAGCAAGAAATTGTAAATTTAGAAGAAAGATTGGCTAAAGAACAAAAAAAGGTTTTCGATTTAAAATGGATTAAAATCACAATGGCTTCATTTATAATTTTAAATTTGCTTGTTCTAGTATTTATAATTTTTCAATATTTTATATCTTTTGTTGGCCTTGATTATAACGCAGAGCTTTATATAAGAAGAACTTTATTTTATATAGCAACAATTTTAGCTTTGCTTAGCGTGTTTTTGTTTTGTAAAAAGTTAAAAACTTACAAACTTTTTATTTATTTTCTCATATGGCAAGGCTTAAGTGTTTTTTGTGACTATATTCTTTTTACTCCTCCTTCTATTATAATGTCTAAAACTGCACATGGAAGTTTGATAATAGTATTAAACCTATGCTGTATTATCCTCGCCTTTTTATTCTTTAAAACTTTAGTTCAAATTACAAAAGAAAAGCTTTTCTATCTTGTTTTTATATTTTTTACTTGCAATGGATTTGTAGCAATATGTTATACATCCTTGCTTATAACGCTTAATCATCTTGTATTTGAAAAATTATTCTTAGTAGGTATAATACTTTTTCAAGTTGCTTATTTCATTTCATTTTTAATTTTTTGGCTTAAATTAAAAGGACAAAAAAGTGTTAAAATTTGTTAAGATAGCAAAAGCGAAATTTATACAAATAAATAAAGGTAAAAATGCGAAATTTAAATGAAATTTTAGGGGGGGGGCAATCGTCTTTGTGTAGGATATTATTGCCCACATTCTATAGGAGATATGGTTGCAAGCTTAGATATGCTTTATGCGATCAAAACTATTTTTAAAGCAAAACTTGTTGTATTTGGTGCAAAAAATACTCAAAAATTATTACAAAATTTTGACTTTATAGATAATTTTGAACTCATTTCTTCATCTGCAAAAGAAAATTATCCCCAAATTATAAAACAAATCAATGCTCATCATTGCGATTATTTGATAGCTTTTCATTCTAAAAGTTTTTTGATCAAATTTTTACTTCAAAGCAATGCCAAACGCATTATAATTCGTCTTAAATGGTTGAGTTTTTTAAACTTTAGGTGTATTACAATTAATGATAGTTTTATTAAGAAATTTTTTAAAGATAAAACCATAAGAGCAAAAATGCTTTATTATGCAAGAAAAATAAATCCAAAACTTTATGATAAAAAAATCAATACTTTAACATTTAATAATCAAATTCCAATTCCATTAAAAAATAAAAATATAATTAAAGAATTTCTAATGAGCCATAATTTAAAAGAAAAAGATTTTCTCATTATCAATCCCTTTGCTATCACTACGCCTTATAATTTAAGCATAAATTGCTATATAAAATTAATTTGTAAAGCTAGTTTAAAATACAAAATAGTTATCCCAACCTTTGAAGCAGTGCATCAAAATTTCATTGATAATCTAAATTCTTTTAAAAATGCAGATAAAAATCAAATTTATATTTTTAAAAATGATGATGATATTCTAAATTTACTTGCTTTGCTTTATTTTTCAAAATGCTTGATAAGTCCTAGCACAGGAACTATTCACCTAGCTTCTAATATTAAAATTCCAAGCATAGGTTTATATCTTTATAAAGATGATTTATACTGGAAAACTTTTAATCAAAATTATGTTTTCATCTCTAAAAAGCAAAGTGATTTAAGTAAAAGCGAAAGCGAGGAAATCATAGAAGAAGTTTTAAAAAGATTGGATGAGTTGATGAGTGATTAAATAGAAATTTCATAATATTTTGCAAATTGCTTAAAAAATATCTCATAAAATTGCTATTGCACACAGATGATTAAAAAGAAGAAAATATAGGAAAACCTATGGAATTTTATTTAAAAAATAAAAAAGAATTTAAAAAATTTGAAGTAAAGAAGGAAATTAATCCTTCTTTTTTATTTTAAAATTTCTTTTTCTTTGCATCCTCTAAAATATTATTTGCAATCGTACTAACACTATTAGAAATAATAGAAGAATCATTAGCAATCTTTACATTTTCTTGAGTAACATTTTCTATGTGAGCAACTGCATCATTAATTTGAGTAATGCCTATGGTTTGTTCTTTAATACTTTCTGCCATATCATTAATTGATTGAACAAGTAAATTTGCATTTGCTTCTATTTCACTTAAAGATTTTTGAGTTCTCTCTGCTAGTTTTCTAACCTCATCGGCCACAACCGCAAAACCTCTTCCGTGTTCTCCAGCTCTTGCGGCTTCTATAGCAGCATTTAATGCTAAAAGATTAATTTGATCAGCTATATCTCCAATAATACTTGTAACATTTTTAATTTCTTCACTTTGAGTAATAACATCACTTGTTTTTTGTGACACATTTTGCATTGAAGAAGTAATTTCTTCTAAAGCAGCAGCTGTTTCTTCTAAAGATGCGGCTTGAACATTTGAACTTTTATTTAAATCCCCAACCGCTTGTTGAAGTTTTTCAGACTCACTAGAAAGTAAATGAGCAAATTCTAAAGAAGCTTTTAGCATTTTGCGGATTTCATCGCCAAGTATATTAGTTACAATCTCAACTCTACCTTGAGCATTATCAATGCTTGTGGTAAAATCTAAATTTGTATAAGAATCAAATACCTTATTAAGAGCTGGTAAATCCTTGCATACAGCAGAACAAATAAGATCTAGCAACTCATTAACTGAATTTCTAAGTTGATTTAATTGAGGATTTGAACCTGTTGGAGTAATTCTTTTTGTTGGATCACCTGACTTAGTAATTTCAATAACCTCAAGAGCATTTTTTACTAATTCTTCATCTTGTTTTAAATTACTTTCTGTTTTTTCTATATTATTATTAATAGCCTTAGCTATCACACCAAATTCATCATTACTCGATATATTAAGCAATTTTGGATTCTCTTTGGTTTCATGATTCAAATAATTAAAGAAGTGCAATAAAACATCTTTAATTTTTTCTAAGGGACTAATGAGTTTTTTAATAAAGAAAAATAATATAATCAAACCAATCAAAAGTAAAGTTATCGATATACTTGTAGCATATAAGAAATTATCTCTGATGCCACCAACATAATCTTTCTTTGCTACAGAAGCTACTATAGTCCAGCCAAAAGGAAATTGTTTGTAATAACCTATTCTTTCATATCCTGTCATATCAATATATTCAAAACTACCTTTTTGTGAAGTTTGAAGAAGTTTTTGAAGTTGAATTTCTTGT
The DNA here is from genome assembly GCF_004378855.1 of Campylobacter sp. US33a. GTDB lineage: Bacteria > Campylobacterota > Campylobacteria > Campylobacterales > Campylobacteraceae > Campylobacter_D. The sequence continues at coordinate 81,918 of NZ_RYYL01000007.1, read as the reverse complement.
GGATACAATTCTTTATGCGCAACAACCTTAGGATCTGCATGAGAAATAATTCTACCCGTAGTATCGGTGATATATACATCCAAGCTAGGAAGTTGTCTTCTTTTGAAATTTACAAATCTTTCCTGAAAACCTTCAATAAAAATATCAAAACCCAAAACTCCAATAAATTGTCCATTTTTTATCAAAGGATAAGTGATAGTGGCAACACTTTTTCCAGCATTCGCTCCAGAATTTGATTCATAAACAGGGGTAACTATACTTTTTAAGCTTTGTTTGGTTTGTTTATACCAATCTCTTTGTCTAAAATCAGTAGCAGTACGATCCCAGTTATTAGAAAGCTCTTTGCGTTGTCCTTCATCTTGTATAATAATATCTCCATTTTCATAAGCAATAAACATTGTTGGATATTTAATAAGATTTTGAGTTGTAAGAAGAATTTGTCTTTGAGCAATAATATTTTGATGATCCATAGCTAAAATTTCTTTTGCAATGGCTTCTAAATGCTGTTGAGCTTCAATATTCATAGAAATATTTACAGTTGTATATGAGGCATCCAAAACCCCTCTTTGTATACTTCCATATAGATTCATAACTTCATTTGAAGTGGATTTATAATTAAAGGTACTTAATACACCTATAATTACAACAAAAACGATTACAATAAGTAAAATCAACTTACTTTTTACACTTCTTTGTTTCATAATATTTCTCCTCGATTATTTCATACAAAAACCAAAAACAATTATATTACATTTTTATAAATTAAAATATTAAGTAATAAATTTTTTCATATAAAAATAAATATAAAACCTTAAAAATTTTAAAGATTGTTTTTATTAAAATAGATTAAATAGGAAAAAAGAAACAAAATGCAGTGGGATGCAACTCAATATTTAAAATTTGAACAAGAACGCAATGTGGCAGTTTTTGATTTGATTAATAAATTTGAAAATCAAAGCAATATTAATAATATTTTGGATTTAGGCTGTAGTCCTGCAAATAGCACTCAAATTTTACAAAATTCTTTTAAAATGCTCAAATTTTAGGCATTGATAATTCTTTGGATATGCTTGAAAAAGCAAGAATCTTAAAAATTATGATTTTGCTAAGTTTGATATTAACTACGAACTTTTAAATATACAGACTAAATTTGATCCTATATTTGCTAATGCGAGTATCCATTGGATAGAAAATCAAAACAAGCTTTTCAAAGAACTTTCAGAGCTTTTAAATAAAAATGGTATTTTTGCAGCACAACTTCCTTTGATCAAAAATTCGATTTTTCATCAAAATTTAGAAACACTTACACAAAAATATGGCTTAAATTCTAGGATATTTTATGCTTTAGAGCCTTATGAGTATTATGATATTTTACAAAATTATTTTAAAGAAGTTGAAATTTGGCAAAGCACTTATTATCATATTTTATAGAATTTCGATGAAGTGATTAAGTGGTATAAAGGCTCTGGACTTCGTCCATATTTAGAAAAACAAAGAATTAAAAGTAAAACTTGCACCTTTTTTCCACCACAAAAAGATAATAATGTGCTTTTGTCTATGCCAAGATTGTTTTTTGTAGCTAAGATATGATTTAGTTTGTGTTTTCAAATTTATCCAAATACTTAATTTGCCAAAAGATCATCAAATATAATACCGTCAATTTTAGTTTTTCATCAAGCTTAGGTGAAAAAGCTGTAGTTTTCATCGCAAAAATGCTAAAATAAAGTAAAAATGGGATTTTAAACTAGAATTTTTAAATATTGAGAAATATCAAAGAATAAAGGAACAGAGCTCCTTTATTCTTAAAATCAGATTTTTTTAGTTTTTGCATCCTCTAAAATATTATTTGCAATCGTACTAACACTATTAGAAATAATAGAAGAATCATTAGCAATCTTTACATTTTCTTGAGTAACATTTTCTATGTGAGCAACTGCATCATTAATTTGAGTAATGCCTATGGTTTGTTCTTTAATACTTTCTGCCATATCATTAATTGATTGAACAAGTAAATTTGCACTTGCTTCTATTTCACTTAAAGATTTTTGAGTTCTCTCTGCTAGTTTTCTAACCTCATCGGCCACAACTGCAAAACCTCTTCCGTGTTCTCCAGCTCTTGCGGCTTCTATAGCAGCATTTAATGCTAAAAGATTAATTTGATCAGCTATATCTCCAATAATACTTGTAACATTTTTAATTTCTTCACTTTGAGTAATAACATCACTTGTTTTTTGTGACACATTTTGCATTGAAGAAGTAATTTCTTCTAAAGCAGCAGCTGTTTCTTCTAAAGATGCGGCTTGAGAACTAGAGCTTTGATTTAATGTTTCTACGGCTTTTTGAAGTTTTTCAGACTCAACAGATAAAAGATTTGCAAAATTTAGAGATGCTTGAAGCATTTTGCGGATTTCGCTACCTAAAATATTTGTTGTGACCTCTACATTCCCTTTAGCATTTTTTACCTCTGTGCTAAAGTCAAGTGCTTTATAAGACTCAAAAACTCTATGAATTTCATTTGTATCAGATCCAATTTTATGTTCAAAAACACTAAGCATTTCATTGAGTACTTTTTTAAGTTCCATAAGTTGCGGGTTGCTAGGTTCTGCTGTAATTCTCGCAGTTAAATCCCCTCTCTCTACAATACGAACAGTATCTACTGACTCTTTTACAGCTTGATTATCTTTCTCAAAACCAGACTGAGTTCGTTGAATGTTTTCATTAATCATTTGTCCCATTGAACCCAATTCATCATTAGCTCTAATTTTTATAGGTTTAACTTCTACCTTTTCGTGATTTAAAAAACGGAAGAAAGTTTGCAGAGAATGTAATACAATAGGAAGTCTATTGCCTACAATAACCTTAACAAAATAATAAACAACTACGCCAACAATAATCAAAAATACAACAGCTGCAAGTAAAATAAGTTGCTGTAATTTATATAGCGGAGCTAATACTGATTCTTTAGGTGCGGTAACTAAAACACTCCATTTGCTTGAATTTCCATAAGTAGCAAATGAAGCAACGCTGGCATAGCCAGGTACGCCTGCTATAGTAGTGTAATTATCAAAAATTTCATCTTTTTGCCCTTTGATAGCTTCTAATACAGGTTTTATACTTGGTGTATTATTTAACTCTCCCATATTCTTTAGGATATATGAAGAGTCTTTATGAATAGCAACTATTGCTTCATCGGTTAATAAAACTCTTAAATCCCCTTCATAAAGATCTAATTTCTTATCAAGAAAAACTTCGGAAATTTTTGTAAGATCTATAGTATAACCAAAGATACCTACATACTTACCGTGTTTAGTAAAAACCGGAAAGCCAACATTGATACCCAAAAATTCTTTACCGTTAAAATTCATTTTCACAGGAGCACCAAAATATACAGTTGAATGGTCATTGTACTTGGCTTTTTCCTCGATTTCTTTTACAACTTTGTAATTTTTAAAATTGTCATTAAATTGTACCGATACTATACCACTATATGCACCTGTAGCTTCATCGGCAAACATTATACCAAAACTTCCACTTGGACTTTTATATTTCTTATCCATGGATTCTGCGCCTGATAAAACAGAAGGATCAGTAAGATATAAAAAAGTATAAGTAGAATACTCTGCGGTACTGTCAAAAGTATTTTTCATTATAGTTTCAACAGTTCTTAAATCCAAAGAATCTTCTTCCTCTAAAAGTTTATTTAGAGTGTTTCCAACTCCTTGAGTTAAAACAACTGTTTCATTAAAAGCCGCACTTATATAATTAACATATCGTTTGGATGCTACTGAAATTACGCTTTTAGCTTCTCTTTCCATATTTGAAGCAACTTGAGAAGTTACAATCATAACAAAGGCTATAATCCCTATGAAAACAACTGCAACAACAGATAAAACTAACTTTGAACCAATGTTTAAAGATTTAAAAAACATTACTTTGTCCTTATTTAAAAATTTTTATATACAGATAAAAAATATATTCTAAAATATAAAAACTTAAAATGGGTATAAAATTTACATTAAGCTGATGAAACAAAAATTTTAACAAATAGCATTAAAATAAAATTGATTAATTATACAATTATTGTATAAAAATATTAAAAAATCATTTGATAAAATAATCCCCATTAAAACTAATTAAAGAATACTCCCTTTCATCTCCAATACTTTGTGTAAGTTCTTCTATACTTAAAAAACTTAGCGTATCAGCTTCCACATACTCACGCACCTCTTCAGCATTTTTATTTGCACTAATAAGTTCTTCAAAAGTAGGCGTATCAATACCATAGATATCTGGAAATTTAATTTCAGGGCATGCAATAGCTAAATGAATTTTACTTGCCCCTGCAGCACGAAGCAAAGAGATGATTTTTTTAGAAGTTGTTCCACGCACCAAGCTATCATCCACAACAACAATTTCTTTACCTTCTAAAACCTTATGCATAGGATTAAGCTTTAATTTTACTTTTAAATTTCTGAGTTCTTGAGTGGGCTCAATGAAAGTTCTTCCTACATAGTGATTTCTAACTATCGCCATTTCAAGTGGAATTTTTAAATACTGTGAAAAGCCAATTGCAGCACTCACTCCACTATCTGGCACAGGCACAACAAAATCAGCCTTATGTATGAATTTTTTCGCCAAAGCTTCGCCCATTTTTTTGCGTATTTCATACACACTTTTGCCTTCGATAATGCTATCAGGTCTAGCAAAATAAATGTATTCAAAAGCACAAATTCTAGGTTCTTGTTTAAAAAGCTCTATGCTTTCAAATTTATCATTTCCTTGTGTAAAAATAAGCATTTCTCCAGGCTTTACATCACGTATAAACTCAGCTTCTATCAAATCAAAAGCACAAGTTTCACTCGCAACTATATATCCACCATCTTTTAAACGCCCTAAAGATAAAGGACGAACCCCATAAGGATCTCTAGCCACATAAAGCTTATCTTTACTTGCTAGGATAAAACAATACGCTCCTATGCTCTCTTTCAAACTTTCAATAAATCTATCTTTCAAGCTTTCTTTTTTGCTTCTTGCGATTAAATGGATAACATTTTCTGTATCCATATTGGTTTGAAAAATTGCTCCATCTTGAATGAGTTTTTTTCTTATTTCTTCTTTATTAACTAAATTTCCATTATGCACTAAAGCAATATCGCCTAAAACACAATTTGCCGCCACAGGTTGAGCATCATTTAAACTTGAATTTCCTGCTGTAGAATAACGATTATGGCCTATAGCAATTTCACCTTCAAGGGTTTTTAAATTATCAGGGTTGAAAATTTGGCTCACTTCGCCTTTGGCTTTAATGGTTTTAATGTTTTTACCATTACTTACACTAATTCCACTTGCTTCTTGTCCGCGGTGCTGCATAGCAAAAAGAGCGTAATACGCATAAGTGCTTGCATTTTTTGAGTTAATAATTCCTACAACTGCACACATTTTAAATTCCTAAAAAATCATTAATTGAATAAAATTTCGGCTCCTGCTTATTAAGCCAAATCGCAATTTTTATTGCACCTTTAGCAAAAGTGGCTCTTGAAGTTGCAGTGTGATTTAATTCCAAAAACTCACCATCTTCATAAAAGCCTACAGTGTGGCATCCTACTATATCACCACCCCTTAAACTCATCACTGCAATTTCATCTTTTTTTCTCTCTCCTATAATGCCATCTCTTCCACTTATCCTTACTTTTTCCAAATCCAAATTCCTAGCCTTTGCAACGCTTGTAGCCAAAGTCATTGCCGTTCCACTTGGCGCATCTTTTTTATGACGATGGTGCATTTCTAAAATTTCTATATCAAAATTTTTAAGCATAGCACTTGCCTTGCTTGCAAGATAATTTAAAACCGCAACTCCCAAAGACATATTGGTCGCATAAAAAACAGGCATCACTTCACTCGCACTTTGCATTAAACTCATGGTTTTTTCATCAAGTCCCGTTGTGCCAATCACTAAAGGTTTCGGCATTGTTCTTGCATAATTTAAAAGCTCATGTGTACCACTTGAAGATGAAAAATCAATAATCACATCGCTTTTTTCAAAAAGCTCCTCTAAATTTCCCCCTTTATCAAAAAGCACAGTTGCTTTTGCTTCGCTTTCGTTTTTTAAACATTCTTCAATTTGCTTTCCCATACGCCCATTGGCACCGTAAATTCCTATATTTATCATTAGTTCCCTCTATTGTAAAAATTAAAATTCTAACATTTGTTTTTTTATTTTATGATAAAAATTTAAAACTTTAAAATATTTATTTTATGAAGAAATTTAACAATACCGAGAATCAAAAATCCTAGAAAATCTAGGATTTTTAATCAGTCCAAAACATAAAGTTTATTTTCATTATTTTGATAAGAAAGTATATTAATTTTTCCATCTTTAAAGAAAATACTTCTTGCATTAGTGATAGAACTTGGGAAAGCTATGGTTTTTACTACCGCTTCTTTAGCTATATCAATCACTGCAATTACATTGTGATTTTTACTTAATGCATAAATTTTACCATCTTTATAAGTCATAGAAGTTACATAAAGATCACCCAAAGTTTTACCTTCTTTTAAGTCCGCTTTTGGAGTAAATTCCGCTGAAAGAACGCGGTCTTTTAGAGAAACTTTAGAGATTACAAAAGTTTTCGCATCTTTATTATTTGGCACGGTTGCAAGATAAAGATAATTATCATCTGTAGTCATACTTGCTACATGGTTAAATTTGGCTCTAACAGTATCAAGTCTTCCACGACCCAAGTCTTTTCCTTGACCTTCAAATTTACCATTTCCTTTTATAAAATCTGCATATTGTAAAGCTTCATCGGCATTTGGATTTTTTGCAAATCTTAAGAAAGATTTATTTGATCCCATAAGAATGAATTTATCTCCCATATAAGGGATAATACCTATAATTGGATCAATAGTTGCTGAAAAATAAGGATCAAGCACAAAGCTTTCTTTTACCTTAAATTCATCATTTAAAAATACCACATCCCATTTTGAACTCGCTACAAATTCATCATTGATATAATCAAGCGTATTGATAGCTTTATCAAAATTAATGGTTTGCTCACTAACAATTTCTAGCTCATCATTAATTTTTGCAAATGGAGCATTGTTTATATCATTATCAAAACTAATGCCTAATTTTTCACTTGCAGGCGCAAAAGCATAATCAGGAGCTTTAACATCGCGTTTTCCTAAGAAAGAAATTTCTTGCCAGCTTTTACTCCAACCCGCATCTGACCAAATGATATATTTTGGATTTAAGCTAAATCTTACCGGATCGCCTTGTCCGCTATAAGGAGGAATACCTGTACTTACAAAAGCTTGAAAAACATTTGAAGCTACAATGAAAGCAACAATAACCATGGCAGATAAACTCAATTTATTAAATTTTCTAAATTTTTCTCCATTTAATTCTTTATCAAAGCAAGCAAATTTAGGAGCAAAAGCAAAAATTACGCCTAAAAGTAATATTACAGCCCAAAATACTACTTCAGCCCAGAAATAAGTATGAAGCCCAAAAACCGCCATACCAAAACCTTGATCTAAGTCCCTATGTGCATGAGAGCTTATGTGATTAAAAGACTGCCACAAACCAAAAGCAGTAGCGATTAGTAAAAACGCTAAAAATTTACCTTTTAAACCATAGCGAACAATAAACAGAGCAGCCACACCTATAAAAATCATAGATTCTCTTTGTCCCCAACAAGAAGTACAAGGACTATCGCCCATCATATAACCAAAAACTAAATTTGCAATTCCAACAGGCAACAAAATAATCAAAAGTCCTGCCATACACATTAAAAAATAAAAAATTCTAGTTTTATTAACATCACACATAGTCTATCCTTATAAATTCATTAAACCTAAAATTGCACCCGATTTTCGACCCAAATAATCAAAAACCATAATACACCAAGCAATTACTATCAAAGAAAAAGCAAATTTTTCTTTTTCAGGTTTTGCTATCATAAGAATAATAGCGATTAAGATTAATAAAAGCTCTAAAAATTCCATTTTTTCCTCCTTTTTTAAAGGCGTAAGTGTAACTAAAAAACTATAATTTAAGCTTAAGGATTTCTAAATCATAAATCAGAATTTTATAAAGTTCCACCGCCAACAAAATATCTTTCAACATCATTAAGTAGTTTTTCACATATTTTAGAATCTGTGTTTTTTTCAACGATAAGATTGATATAAGTTTTTGTATCCCTAAAACTTCCGGCAGATTTGACATTATCTCTTTCAAGTTTTTGACCTTCTTTGGTGTATTTGATATTAATATTAAATTTAAATACCGAAGTGGCCTCTCCTAAATTTGTTTCAACCACAACATTCATTTGAGATGCTTTAGACAGAGTTGCTTGGGTTTTTGAGATGATTTCTTTAAATCTTTGATAAAGTCTAATAAGATCACGAATAAATCGATCTTCGAAGTTTTCATAGGCAATTTTTAACTTGGTTTTAATCTCCTCACTGCTGCCTTTTTCCGGTGCAACAAAAACCATGTAAAAACCATTTTTTATATCAACTTTATCGCTTTTTGCATCTCTTCCACCAGACATAACTTTAACATAAATGGCATTATCAAGATAAATTCTATCAATCATAGGACCATAAATTTCATACTCTCTGCGTCTAATTATAACTTCTCTTGCTATAACATTAAGCTTTACATTTGCCTCATGTATGATAGGCTCCATTTCCTTTTTAATCTCAAGCATTTCTTTTAGCATAATCTTTCCTTGACTAAAATCTTAAACATTATAACAATTCATTTCTTAAATTTATTTACCAAAAATTCAAAATCTTACAAGACATAGGGTGTGCTTTGATAAACATCGTAATTAAGCCAATTTTGAAAAATTGTATTAGCACAAGAACGCCATTTAAAAACAATTTCTCCTTTAGTATCATAATAATTTTTTGGTTTTTGTTTCTTTCCATCTCGTTTAAATTCAAAATCCAAAGTATCTTTGCTGTATTCAGGATGCCCTAAAATGAAAATATCTTTTTTATCCCTTGCTATGCCCACGCCAACTTCATCACTTCTAAGCAAAATTTTTAAATCTTTACAAGATTTAATTTGTTTCTCATCCATTATAGAATGCCTAGAATGCGGAAATTCTACTCTTTCATCTAAATTTGTTAAAATTAAATCCTTATCCACAATATTATGTTCAAAAACACCAAAACATTTTTGTTTCAAAGGCTTTTTTTCTATACCATAAAAATAATAAAGCCCACTCATTGCACCCCAGCAAAGATACATTGTGCTTGTTACATTGTACTTTAGAAAATTAAAAATTTCCACCAATTCATCCCAATACTTCACCTCTTCAAAGCTCATCTGTTCCACAGGAGCACCCGTTACGATGGCCCCATCAAATCTTCTAGTTTTAATTTTGTCTAAACCTAGATAAAATTTTTCAAGATGAGATAAAGGGGTATTCTTACCCACATAACTTTGGGTTGAAATAAAAGTGATATTAATTTGCAAAGGCGAATTTGCCAGCAAAGATAAAAGTTGATTTTCGGTTTGAATTTTTGTTGGCATCAAATTTAAAATCAAAATTTCTAAAGGTCTGATATCTTGCGAATTTGCTCTTTGTGTGTCCATCACAAAAATACTGTTTTTAAGTACTTCAAAAGCAGGCATTTCTTTTGGAATGATTAATGGCATCGTAACTCCTTTTATAAAAAATTGATTTGTTAAATTTAACTCTCAATGGCTTGTTTTAAATCGCTAATAAGATCTTTTGCATCTTCAAGACCTATGCTTAGGCGAATGGTTGATTTTGTGATACCTGCGGCTTTTAATTCCTCTTCGTTAAGCTGAGAATGCGTAGTACTAGCAGGGTGGATAAGCAAAGATTTAGAATCGCCCAAATTAGCGACAATTTTAAAAATTTTTGTGCTATTGCAAATTTTTTTAGCATGTTCGAAATCTCTTGCTTCAAAGCTTAAAAGCCCACTAGCATAAGAATTTGTAAAATATTTTTTAAGCAAAGAATGATAAATATTTGTTTCTAAAGCGGGATAACTCACGCTTTTAACCTCACTGTGCGAATTTAAAAATTGAGCGATTTCTAAGGCATTTTGGCTGTGTTTAATGATCCTTAAATTCAAAGTTTCAAGTCCTTGTAAAATTAGCCATGCATTTTGTGGAGACAAGGTCGCACCGATATTTCTTAGCCATTCAGTAAGAATGCGTATGCTAAAATTTGGCAAGTTTAAATTCGCATAAATTAAACCATGATAGCTAGGATCTGGTGTGTTAAAAGCGGGATATCTTGGATTATTTTTAAGCAAAGCATTTAAATTTTTTCTCTCAATCACCACACCACCTAAAGCATTGCCTTGGCCGTTAATGTATTTGCTTAAACTATGGACAATCACATCAACTCCAAATTCAAAAGGTTTATGCAAAAATGGAGTTGCGACTGTATTATCACAAATAGTAATGATATTGTATTTTTTAGCAATGGCAACAATTTTTTCCACATCAGCAACAGCAATCTGCGGATTTGAAAGGCTTTCAAAAAATATAGCTTTGGTGTTTTGATCTATTTTTTCCTCTAGCGTGTTTAAATTATCAATATCAAATTCTCTCGCTTCAATGCCAAAACGCTTAAGTGTATATTGTATCAAAGTTTGAGAGCCTCCATAAATTTTATTTGAATACAAAATATTATCCCCATTTTGCGCACAATTAACCAAAGAATAAAATACCGCAGCTGTTCCACTTGCCGTACAAACCCCAAATTCTCCACCTTCAACCGCAGCTAGACGATTTTGCAAAATATCGACAGTAGGACTACTGACTCTTGCATAAATATTGCCTAATTCTTGCAAAGAAAATCTTGCCGCGGCCTGCTCGGAGCTTTCAAAACTAAAAGCTGTGTTTTGATAAATAGGCACGCTAATAGTTCTTTGAGTATCAAACTCGTATCCTGCGTGCAATGCTAAAGTATTTTGTGAGTAATTTTGTGTATGATTTGACATTATTTTTCCTTCTATGAAAATTAATACAGCTTGAGGCTTAAGCCCAACAAAAGACGAAAACAGTTATCAAAATGTGATAGAAATAAATGTAGAATCAAGCGCACAAGGCGCACATCATAGAAGATAGATTAGAAACGAAGCAAACAATAGTTTTTAAAATTGATAAACTCATTTTTTCTCCTTTTCTAAAATTAAACTTAAATCAGATTATACTTGTGTAAATATTAATTTAATCTTAAAAAATAAAGAAAAATTCAGGCATTATTTTTCGTGTGAAAATTTGAAAAACAAATCATACTTTTTTTATCTTAATTAAACAAAGTTATGATATTATCCTAATTTTTAAGCTTAAAGAAAATATTTGAAATATTTTTTGCTTAATTTATAGTTTCTTGAAAGGACTTTTATGAATGAATCATTCTTCGGACATTTTTTAATGATTTCTAAGCCCCAAACTTTAGTCGTTTTAGCTATTATTTTTGTTATCTTTTATTTTCTTAAAAAAATGAGAGATTATAAAATAAATTTTTCATTAAGAATGCTTATAGCTCTTATTATAGGTATTGGTCTTGGTTTTATTTTACAATTTTTAGCTGATTTTCCGCAAAAAAACACAGATATCATTTGGTATAATGAAGTCAAACATTGGCTTTCATTTTTTAGTGCTGTGTTTGTAGCCTTTATCAAAATGCTTGTGATTCCACTGGTAAGTGTGTGTATTGTGAAGGTTATTATAGAAATTGATAAAAATATTAAAATTTCATCTCTGCTTAGCATTAGTCTTTTTTGGATACTTTTTAGCACCGCCATTGCTGCAGCTTTGGGAGTTGCTTTGGCTTTTTATTTTGATTTAGGAAGTGCTTTTACTCACAGTGAAAATACAAGCAAAATCAGAGAAATTCAAAGCTTTTCAAGCATTATTTTAGGATTAATCCCTAGCAATATCATTACTGCAATGAATAAAGAAAATATCATTGCCATCGTGATTTTTGCTTTTTTTATCGGAATTTGCGCGAAAAAAATTTCCAAAAAAGAAGAATACGAACAAGTATTTAAAAGCTTTGAGAATTTTATCCTAGCTTTTTATGGTTTGATGATGAGTATGACAGCCATTGTTATACGCTTTATGCCTTATGCGGTAGTTTGTATGATGAGTAATGTTTTACTAAGTAATGGCTTTGAAGCGATTAAAACAGCAGGAATTTTCATCATACTCATTTATACAGCAATGTTGATCATGTTTGGGGTGCATTTTTTACTTCTTCTTTCACAAGGTTTAAACCCTATAATTTACGCACGAAAAGCCTTTAGCGTTTGGCTTTTTGCCTTTAGCTCAAGATCTTCTTTAGGCACTTTGCCTTTAACGGTTTCAACCTTGCAAAATAAATTCGGCGTAAATTCCGCAGTTGCGAATTTTGTCGCTTCTATAGGTACTACAACAGGACTTAATGGTTGTGCGGGGTATTTTCCTGCTATGGCTGCTGTATTTGTGGCTTTAGGGCTTGGAGTGGAAATTGATCTTAGTTTTGCCTTGATGGTTGTACTAGTAGCGATTTTAGGCTCTTTGGGAATTGCCGGAGTGCCTGGAAGTGCCACTATGGCTGCTTCTATTATGCTAAGTGGGATTGGTTTTGGGGATCATTTTGTGATGCTAAGTCTTATTTTAGCTATCGACCCTATCATTGATATGGCACGCACCGCAAGCAATGTTTCAGGAGCTATGACTTCAGCCCTTTGCACTGCTAAAAATTTAAAAACCTTAGATATGAGTATTTATAAGTCTTAAATTTAAGACTTATAAAAACAGCGCAATCAATGAGCCCACAAAGAGTAAAGAACCATTGTAAAAAATAAAAGTAGGAATACAAGTATCCTTAATATGATCGTGGTTATTATCAGCATTTAAACCCACACTAACACCTAAAGTGGTTTCGCTTGCTGGGCTTCCTGCATCTCCTAAAGCTCCTGCAACGCCTAAAATAAAAATGATTAAAGCTGGATTAAAACCAAGTTGTAAGCAAATAGGGCAAAAAAGTGTTGCAATGATAGGAATTGTCCCAAAAGAAGTTCCTATACCCATAGTAATGATAAGACCTATAATAAGCATAAAAAAAATAGCTAAAAATTTAGAATACTCCATCCAAGGCACAACAGAGCTTACCAAAACATCCATAGCTTTGCTTTGATTTAAAACCTCACCATAACCCGCAGCCACAAGCATTACAAAGGCTATAAAGCCCATCATTTTAATGCCATCATCAAAAACAAAATTAACTTTTTTATACTCGACTCCACCCAAAATTACCATTAGCAAAAAGCCCAAAAGTCCTGAAAGTGGTAAATTTAAAGTGATGATTTGACACACTAAGGTTAAAACAAGCCCAGCTAAAACAGCCCATTCTTTGCGCGTCATAGCCAGTTTATCAAAATCCATATTTGCAATTTGTGTTTCTTTGTATTCTCTTGGTTTTCTATAAAAAACAAAAACCGCCAAAAAAAGCCCCACAAGCATACAAATAACAGCAAAATACATGGTATTAGTAACATCTTTAAGCTCAACTAAAACGCCATTTTTTACCAAATTTTCAACAAGTAAATTTTGAAAAATCAAACCATAACCCAAAGGTAAAATCATATAAGGCGTTGTAAGCCCAAAAGTCAAAGCGCAAGCTACAGCTCTACGATCGATTTTAAGCTTGTTAAACAAAGCAAGCAAAGGTGGAATTAAAATCGGCACAAAAGCCACATGGATAGGCACTAAATTCTGAGAAAAACAAGAAAGTAAAGCCAAAGATAAAATAAGTAAATATTTTTTATGTGAAATGAGATGACTTACAAGCTTGATTAAATAAGCAGTTAAATGCGTTTTTGAAATCGCAGCAGCTATTGCACCAAGTAAGATATAACTTAAGGCTGTTTTTAAATTCCCCTTCATACCCTCAATCAAAACATCCATAGTATGAAGCATGGTAAAATCAGACAAAAATCCAGCAACTAAAGCTGCAACCAAAAGGCTTAAAAGCACATTAAAACGGAACAAGCAAAGTAAAGTCATCACCACAACACTAATGATGATGGGATTAGTTAGTAAAGTCATTTGCATCCTTTAAAATTCAAAAATTTTAATTTTAAAAAAAACTTGATTAAATGGGGCTAAAATAAATAAAATTTGTGTTTTGCATTGATTAAAATTAACATTTGAACTTACTGCTTGCTATGTTATGAAAAGATAAAGTGGATGCTGGGCCACCTTTTTGTTATATTAAACCCCTCGTCATGTTGAGCATAGCGAAACATCTCTACCCATTTGTTTTATCAATTTTGTGTATTATTAAATATTTTGATAAAATCACGATTTTAAAAATTTTCAAAGAAAGCTTAATTATGGATACAAATATAAACAAAATCACGGGGGGGGGTATTGAGAAATTTTACCTTTATCGCCAGCTCATTAATACTTGCTCAAAGTCTTTATTCGCAAAGCGAAATTGAAATAGAAAGAAAATTTTTAGATCAAAACACTTCACAAAATCTTAACACCAAAAACAAACAAAGCTTAAATGAAAATACAAAAAATCCTTTTATAAAAAAACACAGAAAAAAATTCAAAAGAAGTAATATTTACAAATGAAACCGCTTTAATTGATTTAAATATTGCTACACAAAATTATGCATCTAAGTTTACCAATGCTGTCGGCATATATACACCAAACCAAAAAGAAATAGATGGGCAAAAAGTTACTGTAAATTTTACACAAGATAAGAAAGTAAATGTGATGCGTGCTGCATCAGCAGATGCTGGGGAAAATTTTGAAGTAAATGATGCTGTATTAACTAACAATGTTCTTGAAATTAATCTAGCAGATAACACGACAATTGAAGTTGCAGCAGATGAGTTTTCTTTATACAACTATGGTGGAGAGATCTCTGCGGCTAGTTCCACATCAGGTGTAATAGATAACAATACCGTTATAATCAAAGGAAATTTAAAGAATATTAACAATATTGGAAGTGCTGGTGTGCTAAAAACAGGATTAATAACTGGAGGATCATCTAATGTAGGAGCAGATGCTCAAAAGGAAACCTCGCTCAGTGGAAATAGTGTTTTAATTGACAATGCTGTTATTCAAAAATCAGATACTGCATATAGTTTTGGAATCTTTGGTGCGTATACTTATTTAGGTATCCAAAATAATGACAAGGACTATGTATCAAAGTTAAATGATAACAAGGTTATCATAAACAATTCTGCAATAGACGCAGATGTATCGGTGCAGCATATTCATGGTCTGTAGCCAATACAGGAGAAAAAGGTCATTATGGGTCAAAAAATAACCTTTTTACAATAAACAACAGCATAGTAAACTTCAAATATGAAGGTTTTGGTGCAAACTATGGTTTATATGGTGGTCAAGATTCTGGTAATAAAAGCATATCTCAAAATAATAATGTTGCGGTAAATAATTCAACTTTAAATATTGAGATGGATTCAACCGCATTTTAAGTATACTCAGTAAGATATGGAAATGCATCTTATAATAATAGTGTAAACATTAGTAACTCTACAATAAATGTGAGTGATACTGATGGTAATGCAAACTCTACATTTGCAATTGGTGGTAGCAGAAGTAGAGTGGAATCAAACAATAATAGTGTAAATATTATTGGTTCAAAGATTATTGGTGATTCTGCTTTATTTGGCGCCTTTATGGCTGTAAATATTGATACTTCAATTTACTCATATGAAGAACCTCAAGGCTCTCAGCCAAATGTAAAAGGAGCATCTAATAATTCTTTTATTGTAAGAGACTCCGAGATCTCTGGCGGATCAATAATGGCGGTAAGATATTCTCATAACGAAGCAAATGCCGGTGATCTTTCTAATGCTCCCTACGAGCACAATAGCGTTGAAATTTCAAATTCTAAATTTGATGGCACAGATATATTCGGTGTAAGGATATGCACTTATAGCGCAAGTGATGATAGTTTTACGGGCTATGAAGGCTATGGTCAGTATAACACCGTAACCATAGGCGAAAATGTCACAAAAACAGATGGAAGTATTTTAGATCTTAATAATCTTTATGAGGGCTTTGCTAAGGATATGTCTAAAGCTTATCTTGGCAACACTCTAAATCCACATTCTTTGGTAAAAACCAAAAATTTTGGTGGTTTTCAGAATTTAAATTTTTTCATCAACGATAATATACTTGATGATTTAAAAAATGGCCAAGCCTTTATAAGTATAACAGGCGAAAATTCCACGAAGCTTCACAGCAATGTAAATAATAGCGAATTTGGCAATGCAAAAGAGAGTGCAAATACCAATATCACTCTTCTATGTAAATATAAAAGAAGGTTTAGAGAGTTTTAGTGGGCAAGATTTGATTTTAATTTCCAATGAAAAAGGCATTAGTAGCCCTGATGGAAAGAATTTCACTCAAGAGCAACTTGACTCTTTAAAAGAACAAGGCAGTGTGAGAAATTTAAGATCTTTTTATAGCTTAGAAACTCTAAATTCAAGCGACTATGAAATCATGGTAAAAGACACGGATCAAGATGGTATTGATGAAGAATTGGTGATTAATATCCCAAATGGTGAATTCCAGACATTGACACAGATGTTAATCCTCAAACCAAAAGCTTTTTAGAAAGCACTTTATCTATGTATACAACCTTAATCCATAGTGATGATTTAATCACTTCCACAATACAAGCAGATGAAAAACATTTCAGACTTGATTCGGATACAAGATTCTTTGCCAATACTAAAGGAAGTTTTATCAAATACAACACAGGTTCTTATATAGATATTAATACCTTATCGTCTGTATTTGGTTATGTAAAAGAACTTGAAAAATGGAATTTGGAAAATTCTTTATTCATAGAAACAGGTTTTAGCGAATACACAAGTTTTAATGATACTTATTTAGGCTCTGTGTTTAGCAATGGCAAGCATAGGTATTTAGGCTTGGGTTATTTTGCAAAGAAAAATGATTTATTTAATCAAGAAGGTTTATACACTCAAGGTTATTTTAAAACAGGTGTTATTAAAAACGAATTTAGCGTAAATACTAGCATTTACAATCTTGACTTAGATCTTAGCTCTGCGTATTTTGGGACAAGTTTGGGACTTGGTTATATTAAAGAGTTAAAAGAAAATATTTTAGTGGATCTTTATGTGAGATATTTTTATGATTATATACAAGGCGGAGAGGTTAATACTAGCGATAATGCTAAATTTGATTATAATGCTTTAAATACTCATAGAATTCAAAGCGGATTAAGACTTTCTTGGACGCTTATCCTTTCATAGGTTTAGCTTATGAAAATGTCTTAAGTGCCAAGGCTAAGGGAAGCATTATGGATTTTAATACACAAAATTATTTTAATATTGCAGAGCCTGATTTACAAGGAGATT
Source organism: Campylobacter sp. US33a (assembly GCF_004378855.1). Classification (GTDB taxonomy): domain Bacteria; phylum Campylobacterota; class Campylobacteria; order Campylobacterales; family Campylobacteraceae; genus Campylobacter_D. The sequence continues at coordinate 64,502 of NZ_RYYL01000007.1, read as the reverse complement.
CTTTGATTTCAGAATTAGGCTTTAAATATTTAATGCAAAATTTAGAATTATACTCCGCTTTAAAAGCTTATACAGGCAAAAGAGAAGGGGTGAGTATCAAGCTTAGAGGTTTTTGGAAATTTTAGGGGTTTAATATAGAGATTCTTCGCGTTGCTCAGAATGATGAAATAAAGGGGCTATATAAACCCCTCTTTTTTAATATTTCAAAAAATATTCTTGAATTTTTTTAGCATCATTTGTTTTGGTGAGTGCTAACATTAAAAGAATTCTAGCTTTTTGTGGATTTAAGTCCTCAGCTGAAATAAAACCAAGCTTTTGATCTGTTTCACTCACTGCCACACGACCTGCTACTACACGAGAACTCACAGCAACGCTAAGTCCTTGCTTTAAAAGCTCTTTTAAAACATTTTTTTGATCTTCATGTATGCTTCCTGCACCACTTCCAGCCACTACTATGCCTTTGGTTCCATTTTCGAACAAAGCTTTAGCAGCCACGCCATTGCCATCATTTGAATAAGTATAAAGAATATCAACTTTTGGTAATTTATCTAATTTACTTACATCAAAAGGAGTGTTTTTAGTGTGAACTTTGGCTACATTGTTATAGAAAAAGACTTTACCATCTACAATATAACCCAAATCTCCAAAATCAGGTGAAGAAAAAGCATCAACATTTAAACTATGAGTTTTAACAACACCTCTTGCACTTAAAATTTTATCATTCATAGCAACCATAACGCCTTTGCCTTTTGCATTTTTATCTGCCGCTAGAGCAACTGCATTATAAAGATTTTTAGGGCCATCTGCGCTCATAGCAGTTGAAGGACGCATTGCACCCACTAAAACCACAGGTTTATCGCTTTTAACGGTTAAATTTAGAAAATACGCAGTCTCTTCCATAGTATCAGTACCGTGAGTGATCACCACTCCATCAACCCCACTTGCAAAAAGCTTGTTAATCTCTTTTGCGAGTTTGAGCTGAATTTCATCACGCATATTGGAACTATCGATATTTGCGATTTGTTGTCCGCTAATATCAGCTAGATCTTTAATTTGTGGCACTGCTTTGATTAAAACATCAACGCCCACTACTCCTGCTGTATATCCAGTCGTTGCAACCGCACTATCAATCGATCCTGCAATTGTCCCACCTGTTGCTAAAATAGCCACTTTTGGCTTAGCCTCTGCCATGCTCGCTCCTACAAACAAAAACACCATTATACAAAGCAATAATTTCTTCATATAATACTCCTTTTTTCAAATTTGTTTCGCAATGAAACCTAAAAACATTATACTCCAAAAATTCTCCTTAAATTCATTAAAATAATTGATAAAAAAATCAGTGTGAAGTATGGTAAATTAGTAGTTTTTTTGTCCTAAATTAAATATTCATTAATGCTTTTTTCAGATCTTTTCCACTTGCCAATACTCTTCCAATTTTTAACATCACAATACGTACAAAAAGGGATTGGCTTGGCCAAAAATTCCAAAATTTCCTCATAATTTTTTGCCTTATAAATATCGATACAATCCTCATCACTTGGCATTAAAGTAGTTTTAAATTTAGCATTAAAATGCTCAATATTAGCGCAAATATTACAAGTATAGATTTTACCCTCTTTTAACTGCACACAAAAATTCGACATAAAACACCGAGTAAAGCTTTCATAGATATCATTTTGTTTTTCTAAATTCAAAACAAATTTCATAGAATTTTTTTCTATTTTGGCATTATTGTAAAATTTCAAAGTTACTTTATATCGCTTACAAAGCTCATCAACCCTTTGCCAATCAATCTCGATGGGATATTTTGTGGGATGAAGTTCTATATTTAGCTTAGAACAAGTTTGAAAAAAACTCTCATCTTGCTTTGGCAATAAAATACCATTAGTAATCAACCAAATATGAGAATGGGTAAAATTTTCTCTAAGCAAAGCAAAATATTTTAAAACATCAGGATTTAACAAAGGCTCACCGCCTAGCAAATGAAAGCGCTCTATGTTGCCTTTTGTTAAAACTTTTAATCTTTTGATATCTTGCTCAAATTCTTTTAAATCATAATAAGCTTCTTTTGCAAGCTGTGAAAAATGCGAACAAGAAAAACAGTGTAAGTTACAATGCTCAGCCAAGTGAATTTCAAGCACTTTTAGAAATTTTTGCGGGGTCGTTTTTTTAAGCACAAAATCTTGCTTTGACATCTACAAAATTTCTCTGACAATAAGCTGCGGTGTAATGAGACCATGAAATTCATTCTTAGAAATACTGCTAACCAAAGTGATCTTATCGCCAATATTAGGTTCTTTATCAAAATTAAAAAACAAAGCCTCTAAAGTTTTGTTATTTTTTGTTAAAATCAGCTTTAAATGCTTTTCTTCCTTACCCAAAAATCTTTTATTTTTTACACATAAATTACTTAGCATAAAAAATGGTCTTGGGTTTTTATGACCAAAAGGCTCGAAGGATTCTAAAATCTCAAGCATTTCAAAATCAATTTCATTTGGATCCAACTCGCCTAAAATTTCATCAGGATCTAAAAATTCACTCTCTTCTAAAAGGGCGCATTCATTAAAAACTATATCCTTAAAAGCAGACAAAGAATTTGCATCCAAACTAAGCCCTGCAGCACCTTTGTGTCCACCGTAATTTCCAACAACTTCTGCAGCTTTTTCAATCAAGGCTAAGATATTAATCCTACCCACGCTTCTAGCACTTCCTTTGAGTCTATTTTCTTCATTTTGTGAAAAAACAAAAGAAGGTTTATTAAAATGTTTTGCCAAACGACTTGCAACTATACCCAAAACTCCTTCGTGCCAATTTTGCCCAGCTACAATAATGCACGCATCTTCGTCTTTAATCTGCAATAAACTTTCTTCAAAAAGCTGCTTTTCCTCATCTTTGCGGTTATTATTAAAAGCGATGATTTGTTCTAGATACTCCACTGCTTTTTTGTAATCTTTAGTGTGCAAAAATTCATAAGAAAGCATAGCATCGTCCATTCTTCCTGCACTGTTAATCAAAGGAGCAATTAAAAAACTAATATTATCCACTTCAAATTTATCTTTTTGATAATAATACTTTATGGCTTTAAAAGCAGCACGGTTTGATTTATTAATACTTTCTATACCTCTTCTAACTAAAGCCCTATTTAAATCTCTAAGCTCCATCATATCAGCAATAATTGCTATGGCTAAAAGCTCGATAAATTTACACATATCGTATTTTAACTTACACACTTCTTTTAACGCTGCGATTAAATACCAAGCCACTTGCGCTCCACAAATTTCAATATCTGGAAATTCACAATCTTTTTGCTTAGGGTTAATGATCGCAAAGGCATCAGGTAAAATATCTTGAGGCATATGATGATCTGTGATGATAAGATCGATATTTTTTTGCTTGCAAAGCTCGGCCGCTTTATGCGCTGCTATGCCATTATCCACAGTAATGATTAAATCTACATCAAGCTCATTAATAATTTCTTCATTAAGCCCATAGCCATCTTTGAAACGATTAGGAATTCTTACTACATAATCAAAACCTATATCATCAAAAAATTCAGCCATAATCACGCAAGAAATGATGCCATCAACATCATAATCGCCCACTATGGCGATTTTTTGATCTTTTTCTATAGCTTCTTTAATACGATTTGCCGCCTTGTAGGTATCTTTTAAACAACAAGGTAAAGGTAGATCACAAAGCTTTACATGAAGATCGTTTTCAAATCTTAATTTTAAGATCTTTTTAATATCATTTTTACTTAGCATGTTCATGATCAAGTGCTGCTTTAATAAAATTTAAAATTACAGGATTGACATGAATTAATCTTGATGTAAATTCAGGATGAAATTGCACCGCTAAGAAAAAAGGATGATTTTTTAGCTCAATAACCTCGATAAGTCCTTGACTTTCTCCACTTACAATAAGTCCCTTTTCTTCAAAAGCATTTTTATATTTTGGATTGGCTTCATAACGATGACGATGGCGTTCTTTGACAAACTTTTTACCTTCATAAACCTTACTTAAAAGAGTGTCTTTTTTGATTTTGCATTCATAAGCACCCAAACGCATTGTTCCACCCAAAGGACTGGTTTGAGTTCTGATTTGCTTTTGTCCACTAGCATCCATAAATTCATCGATTAAATACACAATAGGATTTTCACACTTAGGATCAAATTCGTTAGAATTAGCATCTTTTAGCTTTAAAACATTTCTTGCAAATTCTATCAAGGCCAGTTGCATACCAAGACAAATTCCTAAAAATGGAATCTTATTTTCTCTGGCATAATTAATAGCCTTGATCTTGCCTTCCACTCCACGATAGCCAAATCCACCAGCAACTAAAATTCCGCTCACATCTTTTAAATTTTCTTCTATATCTGAATTTTCAAGCTTTTCGCTATCTATCCATTTTAAATTCACTCTCGTATCCAAAGCCGCACCTGCGTGGATAATGGCTTCAGTAAGACTCTTATAGCTTTCTTTTAAATCCACATATTTGCCTACAAAAGCGATTTTAACCTCATCATTAGGTGCGATCACTCTTTTAACCAAAGAATCCCAAATTTCCATATTTGGTTTTAAATCTTTAAGTTCAAGAGAATTTGCAATGGCGCTTAAAATATCTTGTTTGAGAAAATTAAGTGGAATTTGATAAATGCTTTGTGCATCAACACTTTCTATCACGCAATTTTTCTCTACTCCACATGAAATTGCTATTTTATCTTTTAAATCTCTATCAAGTGCTTTTTCGCTACGACAAATAATCATATCAGGGCTAATACCTATGCGTCTTAATTCTCCCACACTGTGCTGGGTTGGCTTGGTTTTAAGCTCTCCTGCGGCTTTGATGAAAGGCACTAGAGTTAAATGGATATTCATCGCATTGTTTTTGCCCATTTCAAGTTTTAAAGCCCTGATTGCTTCTAAAAATGGCAAACCCTCAATATCTCCAACCGTTCCACCAATCTCTACTATAAGTATATCTTTACCAACGCTCGCTTTTTTAATGCGATCTTTTATTTCATCGACTATATGAGGTATAACTTGTATGGTTTTTCCAAGATAATCTCCTCTTCTTTCTTTTTCAATCACGCTTTGATAAACGCGTCCTGTGGTGAAATTATTATCTTGCGATAAATTTTCATCTAAAAATCTCTCATAATGTCCTAAATCAAGATCAGTTTCTGCCCCATCATCAGTCACAAAAACTTCGCCATGTTCAAAAGGACTCATAGTGCCTGGATCGACATTGATATAAGGATCGGCTTTTAATATACTAACTTTTAAGCCTGAATTTTTTAAAATCGTAGCAATAGAAGCTGCTGCAATTCCTTTACCCAAAGAGCTTAGCACTCCACCAGTTACGAAAATGTATTTTGTTTGCTTTAATTTCATAAAAATGCCTTAAATTTTTTTCGAAATTATAGCCAATATAAAATTTTATTTTTATAAACATTGGTGTAAAATTTCGATTATTTTTGCAAGGAAAAATTAAATGAAAATCACACTATTAAACCACACTCCACTTTCTGTATGCTCACACGCGACAAGAACTTGTTGGCAAAGTTTTGATAAAGGCGATTGCGGCGGAGAAAAAGACAAAGAATTAATTGACCGTGTTGGGAATAAATTCAAACACGCTTCAACCTTAGAACATCTAAATTATACTTTTTATATACAAGGAATTTCAAGAGCTTGCTTACAAGAAGTAGCAAGACACCGCCATACAAGTCCAAGTGTAAAAAGCACAAGATATACTTTAAAAGAATTACGCAATGAAAGCGAATTTAGAGAAAATGACTTTGAAAATGCCAAAAGGTATTTAGTTTTAACCGGAAATGAAAAAGTAGATAATGCAAGCATTAAAGCCTTAGAAAATTTACGCCTTATTTTACAAGATAGCATAAGTTTAGATATAGCAAAATACTGCTTACCAGAAAGCTATAAAACAGAACTCACACTAACAATTAATGCCAGAAGTTTGCAAAATTTCATTTCTCTAAGAAGTTCAAAATCAGCCCTTTGGGAGATTAGAAATTTAGCCAATGCTTTATTTAATGTTTTACCGCAAGATCATCAGTTTATTTTTGAGCATTGTTTGTATAAAGGAGAATAAAGCAAGATTTGCTCTTGCTTTAATTTAAGATCTTGTGCTTGGAGTATCATGATACACGCTTAGCGTGCCTTTTATATCACTTAAAATCGCACAAGCAGCTTCATTAGCACTTCCCATAGCGCAAGCAACCATAGTTGTCACGCCAGAAACAAGCCCTGCAGCATAAATTCCCTCTTTAACCATTTGTCTTTCGCCACATCTTAAGCAAATTTTATTTGGTTTTGGCATTAAAGTATGAGGTATAACAAAATTTTCAAGCCCTTTAATATTACATTGACTCGCACCCGTTGCAACGATGATATAATCTGACTTCACACCCAAACCTTGCTCATCGGTTATGGTAAAATCTCCTTTTTCTCCACTGATGCTTACCACAGTTGAGTCTATATACTTAACCTCTAGCATAGAAGCGATTTGCTCTTTGATATGCGCATAAATTTCGCTTGCTTGAGCGCCTTTTGGGAAAAATGGCACATTATAAATTGCAGCCGCTTTCAAATCAGCCTTACCATCATCAAAAATAGTGATATCAAAATCAAGCTCATTATTTTTAGCCGAAGCAAAAAATAAAGCCGCACTAAGTCCTGCGATACTGCCGCCTATGATTGTAATTGATTTTTTCATATGAAACCTTTTTAAAAATTTTGTATATTCTATGAGAATATATTTTAAAAAAGTTTGATTAAAAAAAATATTATATAATTTCGCTTTTTAATGTTTCAAATAGTAAAGGAAAATAATGCGTTACGGTGAAAAAGAAATCAAAGAATTTGATGTAGAAAATATGGAAATTTGGCCAAATGATGCGAAAAATGACTATATCATTAAAATCACTTTGCCTGAATTTATGTGTTGTTGTCCGCGTTCTGGTTATCCTGATTTTGCAACAATTTATCTTGAGTATATGCCTGATAAATTTGTGGTTGAGCTTAAGGCGATAAAACTTTATATCAATACTTTTATGTACAGAAATGTTTCGCATGAAGCAAGTATCAATGAAATTTATAATACTTTAAAAGATAAATTAAAACCAAAATGGATAAAAGTCGTAGGGGATTTTAACCCACGCGGAAATGTACATACAGTGATAGAATGCCGTAGTGATATGGTTGTGCCAAAATAAATTCAAGGCTACAATTTGCGAATTTTACTAATACTACGCGGAAATTACCACGCCGGACAAGAAGAATTTGTGCATCATAATCATCTTAAAAATTTCACTTTAGATATTAATGATTTGCGTTCTTTAACCGGCTGTGCTAATCCCTTGCCTAATCATCAAAAAAGCCTTAATTATAAGTACGATAATGAGCTTTATAAGCTTATGTTAGATTTTTTACAAATGCGTATGAAAAGAGGGGAATTCTGCGTTATTAATGCTTACAATGAACACCTAAAAACTTATAAAGATTTAGCAAATTTATATCGCTATAAAATGTTTGTGATTGAATTTAATGCCAATTTAGAGCAATGCATGGCAAACAATCTCAAACAAGCCTCATCTACTGGCTATCTTACCCCTTTTTATTTGCTTGAAAATACGGCCAATTCTTTAAAGAAAATACCTAAAAAATATGAAGTATTAAGTCCAAATAATTGGCAACAAATTCTTTATGAAATGCCAAATTTAAGCGCTTATAAAAAAATTCATCACATAGGGGATATTCAAGGTTGCTATAGTGTGCTTAAAAAATACCTTAAGTCTATGAAAGATGATGAGTATTATATATTTTTGGGTGATTATATCAATAGAGGCATAGAAAATGGCAAAGTTTTAAAATTCTTACTTAAAATTTGTGAGAAAGAAAATGTTTGCTTGCTTGAAGGAAATCACGAAAGACATTTGATAAAATGGGCAAATGGCGAAGTAAGCACTTCCAAAGAGTTCAATGAAAATACCCTAAAAGATTTTTACAAAGAAAAATTAAACCCAAAAGATGCAAAAAAGCTCTATCCTTTTTTTAAAGAATGTCTTTTTTACAAATATGGCAGAAAAAAAATTCTTTGCTCGCACGCGGGTTTAAATTTTGCTCCCAAGAAATATCAAGACTTAAGTTTTGTTTCTAGTTATCATCTTATTAACGGTATAGATGGCTACGAGGATTCTCAAGCTATTGCGGAAGAATTCTGTAAAAATAGTGCGGAAAATGTTTTTGAAGTTTTTGGTCATAGAAATAAAGCAAAACTTCCTATGCAAATTGCTTCGCGTGTGTTTTTGTGCGAAGGCAAAGTCGATGCTGGGGGATATTTGCGCGTATTAACTCTTAATAAAGATGGTTTTAAATGCATTGAAGTAAAAAATGAAGTTTATAGAAAATAGTTTAACTTAAATTTATGCTACAATTTTCCTTTAATTTAATTAAGGAAAAAAATGATAAATATAAAATTAATAGAACATATTTTTAAAGCCGCATCAATCAGCCGTTGGAATGATTATCCAAGAATGGCAAATTTAGTCGAGCTTGACAAACAAGCACATAAATTCATCATTGCTTATTTTATCGCTAAAATGGAAAAAGATATCAATATGCGTGTGATTATCGAAGGGGGAATTTTTGAATTTTTAAGTCGCGTTGTTGTTACCGATATCCGTCCTGATGTGTATCATGAAATCGTGCGTCAAAAGAAAAATGAAGTCAATTCTTGGGTTTTAAGTAAAATTGAACCTATGATAGAAAATATCGATGAAGGCAAGTTTTTAAAGCGTTTTGAAGAGTATTTAAAAAGCAATTCTTACGCAAAAGAAAGACTTATTTTAAAAGCTGCATCGTATTTTGCTACAAGATGGGAATTTAACATAGTTTATCAAACCTCAGCTTTTTTAAATAACATTGATGAAATCAAAAATAAAGTCGAAGAAGAGCTTGAAGATTATTACGAATTAATAGGTGCTAGAAAAATCGCACTTAATCAAAAAATCGCTAAAATCATCGATCTAAGCGGCAGACTTCGCTTTCAAAAGCGTTGGGCGCAAACTCCAAGAATTCCAGAAACTGCAGTTTTAGGACATATGCTTGTGGTTGCGATTTTGGGCTATTTTCATTCTTTGAAAATCAAAGCTTGTGATAAAAGATTGGAAAATAATTTTTATTGTGCTTTATTCCATGATTTACCAGAGTCTTTAACAAGAGACATTATAAGTCCAGTAAAATATGGCATTGAAGGACTTCACGACATAATCAGTGATTATGAAATGAAACTCATAAACGATAGAATTTTACCTTTTGTGCCTGAAAATTTGCGTGATGAATTTTCTTATATTTTGGGCATTAGAGAAGGTAGAAACGATGAAGCTAATTTTGTAAAAAATGAATTTGAAAATCGCACTTATAAAAATGGCAAAATAGAGCTTTGTAGTGGAAGTTTGAGTTCTTTTAATGAAAATGAATTTGGGGCGATTGATGGCAAGGCTTTAAAATACTGCGATAAAATCGCAGCATTTATAGAAGCAGGGCTTAGCATTAGTTATGGCGTAAAATCAAAAGAGCTTGAAAGCGGCTTTAAAGATATGTTAAATTTCTTTAAACAAAATAAAACGATTGACGGAGTAAATTATTTTGCAATCTGCGAAGAGTTGATAAAATATTTTGATATAAAATTACAAAACCCTTTCCCAGATGACTGCGGCACACACTAAAATTAAGTGCTCTGCTGTGTTCCCACCCTGAAGCGATGCCTAAAAATAGCATTGCACAGGTCTGAGAAAAGGCAAATAAAATAATACCCAAAAAATCTTAAATTTTATTAAGAAGGTGCAAATAAATGATAAAACAATCGCAAAGTCCACTTTTATTTAGAATAAGCTTAAGTATTATCTTAGCTCTAATTTTACTTTTTATTCTTATTAAAAATATCAACTTTTTAACTCTTTGCACCGGAATTTGCATTTTTTTATTTGCCATGATGCTTTTGCAAGAAAGTTTTAAAATACTTTCTGGAAGTTTTTTGGATATTTTTGTAAGCAAAATGACAGATAAAAATTACAAATCTTTCCTTTTTGGACTAACTTTAAGCACTTTAGTGCAATCAAGCGGCCTTGTAAGCATCATTGCCATTTCATTTTTAAGTGCTAAACTCATCACACTAGCAGCAGGCATAGCGATGATTTATGGGGTTAATTTATCAACTGCAGGAAGTGCTTGGATAGTTGGATATTTGGGTGTTAAAAGCCAAATATCTCTTTTTGCTATGCCTTTAATTGTCTTTGGAGTGATTTTTTTCTTAAATAAGCATAAAAAAATCAAAGGCTTTGGTTTATTTTTACTCTCGCTAGGATTTTTATTTTTGGGAATTTCTTATATGAAAGAAGGGTTTGGAAATTTCAAAGATAGCATAGATATTTCAAAATACCAAATGCAAGGCTTTCTAGGCTTAATCACTTATGTTTTTATAGGACTTATAATTACAGTCATCACCCAATCTTCCCACGCTACGCTAACTTTAGCCATAACCGCACTAAGCGTAGGACAAATTTCTTATGAAAACTCCATTGCACTAGCAATTGGCGCAAATGTAGGTAGCACGATGATGACAATTATTGGCTCATTAAATTCGAATATAGAAGGCAAAAAACTCACTGTTACACATGTGCTTTTTAATCTTATCGCTGCTGTTTTATCCATTATTTTTATCAAATACTACCTAGAATTTACAGATATTTTGTCTTTATGGCTTGGAATATTAGAAAATGACTATGTTTTAAAACTTGCCGTTTTTACAACAATTTTTAATGTCATAGGGGTTGTTTTACTCTACCCTTTCATCTCGCAAATGTGTGCTTTTTTAAATTATATTGTTAAAGAAAATCCTAAAAAAAGCTCTGGCGATAAAACCAAATATCTTAATAATAGCGCTTTAGAATTTAGCGACAGTGCCTTGGAGGTTTTGTATTTAGAGTCCAAGCATTTATTAAATAATGCTTTTAGCATTGTCGCAAAAATGATCAGCTTAGAACCGGCAGACATTTATAGTAAAGATGAAGTTAAGGCTATTATAGAGCAAAGAAATAAGCCCCTAGAAGAGTCTTTTGAAACGCTTTATCATAATCGTTTTAAAAATATTTACTCTGAAATTATCGACTTTGCAGTCAGAGCCACCAACGAAGGCGAGAATTCAAAACATACTACCCAATTTATGGATATTAGAAGAGCGAATTTATTTATGGCAACAGCAGTAAAAGATGCGAAAGATCTACAAGAAAACATACTCAAATTTGCATTTTCAAACAATGAAATCATCAAAAATGAATATTCGCATTTAAGACGCAATCTTTTAAGAATGCTAAGACTTTTAAAGGATATGATAGAAAGCTCTGACATTGATCATTTAAATCAAATCAATAGTGATTTAGAACTCAATGTCAAAAAATATGATGCCATTTCTTCGCATTCTTTAGACAGTCTTATCCGCTATAAAAGAATTACAGACTCTATGGCTACATCAATTATGAATGATACGGCTCTTGCAAGAAGTATAGCTAAAGATTTAATGCATGCAAGTAAAATTTTAACGCGGTTTAAAAATAAAAATTTTGAAAAAAATACATAAAAACGAGTATCCAAAACTGGATACTACGATTAATCATCAAATTGTTGGCCCAAAACATTGCCATTAAAATCAGTATAAACTTCCATCATATTATTAAATTTAAATTTATACCCATTGATTTTTTTATCAACTTCAAAAATTTGTGCATTAGGTTGAGCAGCTTGAGCTTTGCTTACAACTGCAGCAGGTAAGAAATTAGTTGGTATAGCTTTGTATTTTCCATCAACATCTTTCCACTCTCCAGTGATAATAAAGTCAATTTCAGTTCCATCACTTAAAGTCACATCATAAGAATCGAGATCTTTTTTAACTAGACCAATTTGTGTACCTTTAAAATAAGTACTGATAAAACTTTTTGCATTTTGTGGTAATTGATCCACACCTACTATCATATCTGCTGACATAACGCTTGCACAAAACAATCCTGCTAAAGCTAATTTAATTTTCATTTTTTCTCCTTTAATAAATTATCGAGTGAAATAGTATTTAACAAATGTGAAGTGAAAGTGAAATAAAAATTAAATTCAATTTCCAAAAATAAATCTAAATTTCCGCAACATATAATATTTTGATAATTAATATTAATTTTAGTTTTTATCAAATATAATACGAAAAAATTGAAAGGCAAAATTTGGAATTTTTAAAAGAATATATTGATTGTATTATATTTATTATACTTGGATTGATGGCTTTTATTGCTCTTTGGTGTATTATAGAAAGAATATTATTTTTAAGAAAAATTAAAATAGATGATTTTCAAAATCAAGAAGAATTAGACAATGTTTTAAGTGAAAATTTAACCACACTTTATATCATTTACTCAAATGCTCCTTATGTGGGATTATTAGGCACAGTAATAGGCATTATGATTACTTTTTATGATATGGGTATAAACGGAAATATCGATGTAAAATCCATAGTTATAGGCTTATCCTTAGCCTTAAAAGCAACTGCACTAGGCTTAGTCGTAGCCATACCAAGCTTAATGGCCTATAATGCATTATTAAGAAAAATCAACCTTTTAAGCTCAAATTTCAAAGTCAAAAAAGAAAAACAATGCTAAAACTACCAAAAAATGAGGGTTTAAATATCATTCCTTTCATTGATATTGTTTTGGTTTTACTGGCTATTGTTTTAAGCATTTCAACTTTTATTGCACACGGTCAAATTAAAATCAACCTACCCAAAACCAACTCAGCGCTAACGCTTTCTGAAAAGCAAGATAAATTTCTTATTGTCATTGATGAAAACAATGTTTTTTACGCTCAAGATAAAATAACAAATTTTGAAGATCTTAAAACTCAAATCAACACCCTAAGCAAAGACACGCTCATAGAACTTAAAAGCGACAAAAATGCTAAATTTGAAAGCTTCATACAAGTCATTGATATATTAAAAAGCAAAAACCACGAAAATTTTCAGATTATCACGGAGCAACAACGATGAAAAACTATTTTAACCACAAATATCAAGCATTTTATCTGACCTTTATATGCTTTACGCCTTTGTTTTTGCTTTTCATTATCGCGCCAAATTGGCTAAAAGTAGAGTTAAAAAGCGAAAGTCAATTCACCTTAGCAATAAAACAATTTGCTATGCAAAGCTCCAGCGCAGCACCTTTAGCACAAGAAGAAACAAAAAAGATCAAAAAACGCGTCGAAGAAAATCATCAAGCAAAAGCCGATAAAAAAATTCAAAAAGAAAATCCAAATAAAAAAACAATAACTCAAAGCCTTCAAAAAAGCGAGCAAACCCAACCACTCCAAGCAATGCAAAACGCACAATCAAGCCCAAATCAAGCCCTGCAAACTGAAATCATAAGCTTTGGTCAAAGCGACAATCCGCTCTTAAAAGCCATAAAAAAAGCCATTGATAATGCAAGAATTTATCCTCGTCAGGCACAAAGAATGAGAATGCAAGGAGAGGTTTTGCTTGAATTTTTATGGAATACTAACTCCACTCTTGAAGAGATTAAAATCATCAAAAGCTCAGGCCATCAAATTTTAGACAAAAATGCCATTGAAACCATCCACCTAGCGTCCTCAAATTTCCCAAAACACCACAAAAATATCAGACTACAAATCCCCATTGCCTATCATTTAAGATAACTTAGTTATAATCAAAACAAAAAGGATTTTTATGTCTTTACTGCTAAGCCCTTTGAAAATCGCAAATTTTACAGTCAAAAACCGTATCGTAATGCCCCCTATGGACACTTACCAAGCTCAAGATGGTATGCCAAATGTTTTTCATCTAAATCATTATGGCGCTAGAGCTATGGGCGGAGTTGGACTTATCATCGTTGAAGCAAATGCCATTTGTGCTGAAGGTAAAATTTCAGATCAAGACTTGGGAATTTACAGCGATGAGCATATCACAAAGCATAAAAGCATCACTGATATATGCCATCATTTTGGTGCAAAAATTGCTTTGCAGCTTAATCACAGCGGTAGAAAAAATGGTTGTAAAAACGCCACACAGCTTGCACCTAGCGATATAAAATACAGTGATAATTTTGCAAATTTAAAGGTTTTGGACAAAAAAGATATAGAAAAAATTTGCCAAGATTTTTGCGAAGCGGCTAAAAGAGCGAAGTTGGCAAACTACGACGCAGTTGAAATTCACGCAGCGCATGGCTATCTTATCTCATCTTTTTTATCCCCACTTTCTAATCAAAGAACTGATGAGTTTGGTGGAAGTTTTGAAAACAGAATTCGCCTTTTATGCGATATAGTAAAAGGCATCAAAGAGCGAGTTGATATTCCTATTTTTGTGCGAATTTCTGCAAGCGAGTGGGAAGAGAAGGGCTGGGACTTAGAACAGAGTAAAAAACTCGCTCTTGTGCTTGAAAATTTAGGAATTTATATGCTTGATATCTCAGCGGGTGGAAATATCAACAAACCATCCTTAGTGCCTAATGTCGCACCTTTGTATCAAGCAAATTACGCAAAAGAATTAAAACGCATTCTTAAAATTCCCGTCTCTTGCGTGGGACTCATCACAAGCGCTAGCGAAGGTGAAGCCTTGCTTTTAGGCGAGGTTTGTGATTTGGTTTGCTATGGCAGAGAGCTACTTAGAAATCCAAATTTTGCTTACCAAGCGGCCAAAATTTTAGGCGAGAAAGATAAAATTCACCCAAGTTATATAAGGGCTTATTGATCCACTTAGCCTAACCTTTCAATCTCATCAAATTTAGGTTCAATGACAAAATTTCCACTTTTGTCTATAAAACCATATTTGCCATTTATTTTTACCCTAGCAAGACCTTCGCTGAAACTCCACAGAACCCAATCAAATTTAGGTTCAATGACAAAATTTCCATTTTTGTCTATAAAACCATATTTGCCATTTATTTTTACTGCAGCAAGACCTTCGCTGAAACTCCACAGAACCCAATCAAATTTAGGTTCAATGACAAAATTTCCATTTTTGTCTATAAA
>NZ_RYYL01000007.1:39679-49392 GCF_004378855.1 Campylobacter sp. US33a | reverse complement strand
CCCTAGCAAGACCTTCGCTGAAACTCCACAGAACCCAATCAAATTTAGGTTCAATGACAAAATTTCCATTTTTGTCTATAAAACCCCATTTGCCATTTATTTTTACTGCAGCAAGACCTTCGCTAAAACCACCAACATCATCAAATTTAGCTTCGATGATGATTTTTCCATTTTTGTCTATAAAACCATATTTGCCATTTATTTCTACTACAGCAAGACCTTCGCTAAAACCATCAACCCAATCAACCCAATCAAATTTAGCTTCGATGACAAAATTTCCATTTTTGTCTATAAAACCATATTTGCCATTTATTTTTACTGCAGCAAGACCTTCGCTAAAACCAAAAGCCTCATCAAATTTAGATTCAGTTATAAGTTCTCCATTTTTGCCTATAAAGCTCCATTTGCCATTTAGCTTTACTTTTATTAAATTATCAGACATAAACATGCTAGCAAGACAAGCTTTTCCATCACCCTCATCGCATTTTTCTTTGTAAATATTTTGAAGTATTTTACAACTTGCTTCATCTTCACGGCATTTTTTCTCAAGCTTGCTTATATAAACCCTGCTGTATTTTCCACCATAATAATAATCATACACAAAGTCCACAAAAAATATAAAAATCACTACAGCCATACTTGATAAAGCAAGGATAAATTTCTTTTTATGCTTTTTAATGAATTCTTTTCTTTCTTTAGCTCTTTTTTCTCTTTCTTCTTGGGCTATTTTTCTCTCTTCTTCTATTTGTCTTTTTCTTTCTTCTTCCCACTTTTTTAACTCTTCTTGTATTTTTCTTTCTTTTTCTAGCTTTTCTTGGGCTTGCGGATCATATAAATCGCTACTTCCGCATTCCTTACAAAATTTGGCTATATCTAAATTTTCTTGATTGCAACGCTTACATATAAGCATTATATCCCCCTTGCTTCTTTGATGATTTCATAGGCTAGATTGATCTTTTTCATCATTTCTTGAGCGATTTTTAAAAGCTCAGGCGGAAGATCTTTAGAATGAAGACTATCATAATGATACTCCTTAGCCAACCTTCTGTAATTTTTCTTTATGCTCTCAAAACTATCATTTTCCTTGCTTTGCAAAATTTCATAAGCTTGCTCTAAACTGATATCAAATTCTTGTCTTCTTTGCTCTTGATAGTTTTCTCGCTCATTTTCTCGCTCGTTTTCTTGATTAAAACGCGAAATTTGCTCGTATCGAAGCTTGATTTCTCTAAAGGCTATGAGATTAAGCCCAAGAGCTATGATGATATTTTCCATTAAGGCATTTTGCGCTGGAGTTATTTTTTTATCATAATAAATAAGATCAAGCAACAAACAAATCAAAAAATCCGCCTCCTCTTTTCTATAAATGCACATACTAGAGCAAAGCTCATTAATACTTCTGCCGTTATTTTTTTCGATGATGAAAATTTTCGCATAAGTTTCTCTAAAACCCTCATAATCCTTAGCATAAAAAATATCGATTTTATCGAGTAAAGAAGAGATAAATTTGGATAAATCTTTTGTGATGACTTTACCTTCAACTTTTGACATTTTTGCCAAGAGTGCAACGACAATGGCGGGATTTTTATCGTAGATATAGTCCAATCTTTACTTAGCAGGGTGGTTTAACTCCCTTCCACAATATATGCAAAATTTAGCATCATTTTCTAGATTGAGATTATTACAAAATTTGCAAGTTAAATAATCCTTTTGAAATTTAAAATTTACGAAAGAAAACACAATGAAACCTTATTTTTAATATAACAAAAAGTAATTTTACAAAAACTAATTTAAAGCATAGTGAGATTTTGTATTTTTAAAGAGGGTAAAAGTTTTGCAATAAACTTTAAATATTCTTAAATTAAGTATTAATTAAGCTAAAATAACTATAATCACATTTTTAAAAATTTTTTGGCAAAAGGTAAAATATTATGACAAAGATAACAAAGCCAAACGAAGTAAAACGAGAATGGATCGTTTTAGACGCGGAAGGCAAACGCTTCGGCCGTCTTTTAACTGAAGTAGCAACAATTTTAAGAGGCAAAAACAAGCCTTGCTTTACTCCTAATGTTGATTGCGGTGATTATGTAGTGATTATCAATGCTTCAAAAGCAGTATTTACAGGCGCTAATAAAGCTGAAGATAAACTTTATCACAGACATTCAGGATATTTTGGAAGTGTAAAAAGTGAAAAATTCGGAGATTTACTCGAAAAAAATCCTGCTAAATTATATAAATTAGCAGTTAGAGGTATGCTTCCTAAAACAAATTTAGGTAGAGCAATGCTTAAAAAACTCAAAATTTATGCAGGTAGCGAGCATCCACACACTGCGCAAATTGCTAAAGAAGGAAAATAATCATGGCAACAACATATGCAACAGGTAAAAGAAAAACCGCTATTGCAAAGGTTTGGATCAAATCAGGTAGCGGAAAAATAAGCGTTAATGGCGTTGATCTAAATACTTGGCTTGGTGGACACGAAGCGATAAAACTTAAAGTAGTTCAACCATTACTTGTAACAAAACAAGAAACTTCAATGGATATCACAGCTACAACTCTAGGTGGTGGTTATAGCGCTCAAGCAGAAGCTTTAAGACATGGAATTTCAAGAGCTTTAGCCGCTATGGACGCTGACTTTAGAGCATTGCTAAAACCAAAAGGACTTCTTACTAGAGATAGTAGAACAGTTGAGCGTAAAAAATACGGACGCCGTAAAGCAAGAAGAAGCCCACAATTCTCTAAACGCTAATGTATCATTAAACCTAGTTTTTCTAGGTTTAATCTTATCTTTAAATCTCTCTAAAATAATTTTTGTTTTTATAATACAAATATGTTATAATTTACACTCGATTTTAAAATAAAGGCTTGATAATGAAAAAACTACTCCTTGGAATAAGCTTGGCTACAGCTTTATTTGCTGCTGATTCTAATGTAAAATTTGAAATCACTCCGACTTTTAACTACAATGTTTTTGAAGGAAATTTAGATCTTAATGATCGTGGTGCTCCTGGCATTAAATTTGGATATCATTTTGATTATTTTATCGACCAAGTGGAGCTTGGATTGGAACATTACAGCGGAGTAAAATATGATTTAGGCGGAAATACCAATATCACCAGAACTTACTTAAACGCGATAAAAGGTATTGACTTAAGCAAAACTTTTTATCTT
The DNA here is from genome assembly GCF_004378855.1 of Campylobacter sp. US33a. Taxonomy (GTDB): domain Bacteria; phylum Campylobacterota; class Campylobacteria; order Campylobacterales; family Campylobacteraceae; genus Campylobacter_D. Next base: position 46,224 of record NZ_RYYL01000007.1, on the reverse strand, counting down.
TATGGTTTAGCTGGTGCTGGATATGAGGATTTTTCAAATGGTGCTTATGATAATAAAAGTGGTGGTTTTGGACAATACGGCGCAGGTTTGAAAATTCGCCTTAGTGATTCTGTGGCATTAAGACTTGAAACCAGAGATCAAATTAATTTTAATAATGCCAATCACAATTGGGTTTCAAGTGTAGGCATTAGTTTTGGTTTTGGTGCGCCAAAAGAACAGCCCGTGCAAATCACACAAACTCAAGTGGAAGAAAACATACAAGAACCAGAAATTAAACCAGAACCACAAGTTGAACCACAACCGACAAAACAAACTTCAAATTGTCCAACTCCACCAAGAGAAGGTGCATTATTGGATGAGCAAGGTTGCGAAAAAGTGATTCACCTAGAAGGTCACTTTGCTTTTGATAAAATCAATATTAATCCAAATTTTGAAATGAAAATTCAAGAAGTAGCAGATATTCTAAAAGAAAATCCGAGTTATAACACTTTATTAGAAGGACATACTGATAGTATAGGTGATGCAAATTATAATCAAAAATTATCAGAACGTCGCGCAAATGCCGTGGCTAAAGAGCTTAATAAACAAGGTATAGAAAAAAATCGTATTAAAACAAAAGGTTATGGTGAAAGCAAACCAAGATCAAGCAATGCAACAAAAGAAGGTAGAGCTGATAATAGAAGAGTTGAAGCAAAATTCTTTCTTAAACAAAACAATTAAATTATAAGGGTTTTCCTTATAATTTAAGGCAAAAAAATGCAAAAAAAGACTATTTTATTTGACCTTGATGGAACGCTTATAGACTCAACTCCAGCCATTTTAAATTCCTGCAAAAACGCCTTTGAAAAACTTGATTTAACTCCTGCTTTGGATGAAGACATTAAAGCATTAATTGGATATCCTTTAGATGAAATGTTTATTAAACTTTATGGCAATAAAAAAGAACTAGCTCAAAATTTCATAGAATTTTACCGCGAGAAATATCATACAATTTATCTTGAACAAACCACCCTATTAGCCAGAGTAAAAGAAGCTCTAAATTTAGCTAGCAAATTTGCAGATTTAGGCATTGTTACAACAAAAGGAAGTCAATTTACTAAACCTTTATTGGATTTTTTAGGTATAGGAAATTTCTTTCAAGTCATTATAGGGCGCAATGATGTAGTTTATCCAAAGCCACACAAAGAACCTATTGAAAAAGCTCTTTTGCAACTCAATAAACCAAAAGATAATGCTTTTATGATAGGAGATACAAAACTTGATATTTTAGCGGCGAAAAATGCAAATATCAATGCCGTTGCAGTAAGCTGTGGTTATGAAAAAAAAGAAAGCTTACTTCTTGAAACTTCTTTTGTCAAGCAAGATGCTTACGATGCGGTTTTATTTATAAAGTCTTTATAAATTTTTGCAATTAACTATCTTTTAAGAGAATTATGATATAGTTTAAAATTACAAAATAATTACTAATTAAGGAAATACTAATGAAAAAAAATATGAAAACCATGGACGGTAACGAAGCTACCGCTTATGCTTCGTATGCTTTCACTGAAGTTGCTGGAATTTATCCTATTACCCCAAGTTCTCCTATGGCCGATTATACCGATATATGGGCTGCAGCTGGTAAAAAAAATCTTTTTGGTATTCCTGTAAAAATTATCGAAATGCAAAGTGAGGCCGGAGCGGCTGGAACAGTGCATGGATCACTTCAAGCAGGCTCTTTAACTACAACCTACACAGCCTCTCAAGGACTTTTACTTAAAATACCTAATATGTACAAAATCGCTGGACAACTCTTGCCAGGCGTTATCCATGTTGCTGCAAGATCTCTAGCTTCTCAAGCATTGTCTATATTTGGAGATCATCAAGATATTTATGCTGCAAGACAGATTGGCTTTGCTATGTTATGCTCACACTCAGTTCAAGAGAGTATGGATTTGGCAGGAATAGCTCACTTAGCAGCTATTAAAGGTCGTGTGCCATTTTTACATTTTTTTGATGGCTTTAGAACAAGTCATGAAATTCAAAAAATCGAAGTGATGGATTATGAACACTTTGATCGTTTGCTTGATAGAAAAGCTCTTTTAGATTTTAGAAATTCCTGTCTTACTCCAGAAAATCCTAAAACACGAGGAACAGCACAAAATGATGATATTTATTTCCAAACTCGCGAAATTTCAAATAAATTCTATAACGCTATACCTGATATTGTCAATGAATACATGCAAGAAATTTCAAAAATCACTGGTAGAGAATACAAACCTTTTGTATATTACGGACATAAAGAACCTGAAAGAATTATCATTGCTATGGGTTCAGTGACTCAAACCCTTGAAGAAGTTGTCGACCATTTAAATTCCAAAGGTGAAAAAGTCGGAGTTTTTAAAGTTTATCTTTATCGTCCATTTAGTTTAAAATATTTCTTTGATGTAATGCCAAAATCTGTGAAAAAAATTGCTGTTTTAGACAGAACAAAAGAACCAGGAAGTCTTGGGGAACCGCTTTATCTTGATGTTAAAACAGCCTTTTATGGAAGAGAAAATTGTCCTATCATTGTAGGCGGTAGATATGGACTTTCTTCAAAAGATGTTGATCCGGCTCAAATGATAGCGGTGTTTGAAAATTTAAAACTTGATGAACCAAAAGATGGCTTTACAGTGGGCATTATCGATGATGTTACCCATACTTCTTTAAGCGTAGGTGAAAAAATTTCACTTGGTGATGAAAGCACGATAGAATGCTTATTTTATGGACTTGGTGCTGATGGAACTGTAGGAGCAAATAAAAATTCCATTAAAATCATCGGAGATAATACAGATTATTACGCACAAGCTTATTTTGCTTATGATTCTAAAAAATCAGGTGGTTACACAAGAAGTCATTTGCGTTTTTCTAAAAAACCTATTCGCTCGACCTATCTTGTTTCTACTCCGCATTTTATTGCCTGTTCAGTGGCCGCTTATCTTGAAATTTATGATGTATTGGCAGGAATTCGCAAATGTGGAACTTTCCTTTTAAATAGCATTTGGAGTGCAGAAGAAACCATTAAACAAATTCCAAATGAAGTCAAAAAAGTTTTAGCTGAAAAAGAAGTAAATTTTTATATCATTAATGCGACTAAATTAGCCCGTGATATAGGACTTGGAAACCGCACAAATACCATCATGCAATCAGCATTTTTCAAACTTGCCAATATCATTCCTTACGAAGAAGCACAAAAATACATGAAAGAGCTTGCTTATAAGTCCTATAGTAAAAAAGGTGATGCGATTGTAGAAATGAATTATAAAGCCATTGATGTGGGTGCAGATGGGCTTGTAAAAGTCGAAGTGGATCCAAATTGGAAAAATTTAGAACCAAGCAAAAAAGAACAAGTTAATGTTTATAAAGGCACTGAATTTGTTGAAAAAATTGTCAAACCTATGAATGCCGCAAAAGGCGATGATTTACCTGTTTCTGCGTTTTTGGGCTATGAAGATGGAAGTTTTGAACATGGCACAACAGAGTATGAAAAACGTGGTGTTGGAGTAATGGTTCCAAGATGGATAGAAGCAAATTGTATTCAGTGTAATCAATGTGCCTCTGTTTGTCCACATGCGGTAATTAGACCATTTTTAATTAATGACGATGAAATGGCAAAAGCACCACGCGGAGTAAAAGATCACGCACTAGAGGCTAAAGGAACTAAAGGTGAAAAATTAAGCTTTAAAATTCAAATTTCTCCGCTTGATTGCACCGGTTGTGAGCTTTGTGTGCATGAGTGTCCAACTAAGGAAAAATCTTTAGTTATGGTTCCACTTCAAGAGGAGATGGACTTTGGGGAACAAGAAAATGCAGATTATTTATTTAAACAAGTTAGCTACAAAGATGATATTTTAAATAAAGAAAGTGTCAAAGGTGCTCAATTTTCTCAACCGCTTTTTGAATTCCACGGCGCATGCCCTGGATGTGGTGAAACTCCTTATATTACATTGGTTACAAGATTATTTGGTGAAAGAATGATTATCGCTAATGCTACAGGTTGTAGCTCAATTTATGGTGGTTCAGCTCCTTCAACTCCATATAGAAAAAGTGTGAAAAACGGACATGGACCTGCATGGGCGAATTCACTTTTTGAAGACAATGCAGAATTTGGACTTGGTATGAAAGTGGCTACTGAAAATACAAGACACAGAATAGAGCATATTATGAATGAAAATATGCAAAGCGTTCCAAATGCCTTATCTGCACTTTTTAAAGATTGGATAGCAAATAAAGACAATGGTGTAAAATCTGTAGAAATCAGAGATAAAATGTTGCCTATTTTAGAGCAAAACTCTAACATTAAAGGCGTTAATGATATATTAAATTTAAAACACTTCTTAACCAAAAAATCTCATTGGATATTTGGTGGAGATGGCTGGGCTTATGATATCGGCTATGGCGGACTTGACCATGTTTTGGCAAGTGGGGAAAATGTTAATATTTTAGTGCTTGATACTGAGGTTTATTCAAACACTGGTGGTCAAAGCTCGAAATCTTCGCGCACAGGCGCAGTGGCTCAATTTGCTGCAGCAGGAAAGCCTTTGCAGAAAAAAGACTTGGGACAAATTGCCATGACTTATGGTTATATTTTTGTGGCACAAGTTAATTCTACAGCAAATTATAATCACCTAATCAAAGCCATGATAGCTGCTGAAGCTTATGATGGCCCTTCTTTAATCATCTGTTACTCACCTTGTATTGCACACGGTATTAAAGGTGGACTTGGATACTCAGGAGAACAAGGAGAACTTGCGACAAAATGCGGTTATTGGCCACTTTACACTTTTGATCCAAGATTAGAAGAAGAAGGTAAAAATCCTCTAACTATGGTAGGAAAAGAGCCTGATTGGGATCTTTATGAAAGCTTTTTGATGAATGAGGTGCGTTATAATTCTTTGAAAAAATCAAATCCAGAGCACGCAAAAGAACTTTTTGAACGCAACAAAAAAGACGCTCAACGCCGTTACAGACAACTTAAACGCATTGCTTTAGCTGATTTTAGCAATGAAAAAGAAGGATAAAAGTTTATTGATAATCATTTTGCTGATATGTGTCACTTCACTATCAGCAAACATCTTGCTTGATGTCAATTTTTTAGAGAGAAAAACCCATTATGATTTTTCTTCCCTGCAAAGTCCTTTTAAAAATAACGAAATTTCAGATCAAGGATTTAAACTGCAAGCTATTTTTGCCAATCAAGCTAAAATTAATAATATATGGTACAAAAAAGGTGATTTTTTAAAAAACTATAAAATTTTAGACATTTACAAAGATTATGTACTTTTAGAGCATTATAATGGGGATCAGATGTATCTGAAATTTAAAAAAGAAAGTAAAATTAATGTTAATTTTTAGAGTAGTTTTATTAATAATATTTTTTCTTAGTGCCTCAAAAGCCAATGAATGCCAAAAAAAGCTTTTTGATATGCGTATAATGGAAGCAGTAAGCATAGAAGAGAGTTTGGAACATTTTTCGAATTTATGCTCCTTTAGCATAGTTGTAAAAGATGATTTGGCTAAAGATAAATTGCTAAAAATGCAAAAAAATATCAATGTTAGTCAAATGAGCTTGGATGAAATTTTTGACCTTTTAATTAAAGAAAATAACTTAAACTACGAATTTGATGGCAAAATTCTAAAAATTTCAGGACTAATTACTCAAAGCTTTAAAATCAACTATATTACTTCAGTCAGAGAAGGACAAAGCATTACAAAAGCATCCGTAGATGCAAAACCAAAACAAGCAGAATACAGTATTAGAGATGGGGATTTAGAAGATAATATGATTAAAACCTCTGAAAAATTTGACTTTTGGATCACCATAGAAAAAGAACTACTTGCCCTACTTAACAATGGTCGCGAAGTTTATGAAGTAAAAAATCCCATCATAAATTCAAATGCAGGTATTATAACCATCACAGGTACAAATTCTCAAATTGCAAGAGCCAATGTCTATCTTAAAGAACTAGAGCAAAGACTTAAAAAGCAAGTTATTATCGATGTAAGCATTATTGCTGTAAATTTGGATAATAAACACACAAGTGGAATTAACTGGCAAAATTTCAATCTCAATTTTGCTACAACAACTAGCGATGGAAAAAATTCATCTATACAATTTGATTATAAAGACAAAGGGGTATTTGTTAAAAATTTAGGTTTTAGAGTAGATATGGACTTTAGTTCGGTTTTAAATTTCTTGTCCCAAAGCGGAAAAACACAAGTTTTATCAAATCCAAAATTAATGGCACTGAATAACCAACAGGCTATTATTTCGATAGGCGATACAATCAATTATCAAGTTAAAGAAAGTTCAAAAGGCACAGAAAATGGCACAACAGTGAGTGAAACTTATAATAATTATTCTATTTTTGTAGGCATTTTACTCAATATCTTACCTGAAATTTCAGATGATGGAAAAATCATGCTGCGTATCAACCCAAGTCTTAGTAATTTTAAATACGCCCAAGATAATCGTCGTCAAAATACTCCGCGCACTATAGCGCCCGATACCATACAAAAAAGTT
>NZ_RYYL01000007.1:0-39584 GCF_004378855.1 Campylobacter sp. US33a | reverse complement strand
CTTAGTAATTTTAAATACGCCCAAGATAATCGTCGTCAAAATACTCCGCGCACTATAGCGCCCGATACCATACAAAAAAAGTTATCTACCGTTGTGCAAGTTGAAAACAACCAAAGTCTAATTTTGGGTGGACTTATTAGCAGAAACAACCAATTTGATGAGAGTTCTGTTAATTTTTTATCTAAAATTCCACTCCTAGGAGCTTTATTTCAAGGCGATCAAAGTGTCGATAATGCTACAGAAATTGTTTTCATCATAACCCCAGTAATTGTTGATAATCAAAACACCCATCCTTCCTTAAAAGATCTAGGATTTAAGCACTATGAACTCTGATTTTGTTCCATTAAAACAGCATACTAATGCCCTTGAAATAATACAAAATACATCAAATCAACAAATCATCATCTTGCTTGGGAAAAGTGGTAGTGGAAAAAGTTTTTTACTCAAGCAACTTACTAAAACATCAAGAACTTTTTTATTTTCAGAACCGTTTTTTGATGAAATAAATTTTTTAAATACTCTTGGAAGCGTAATTCTAAACAAACAAACCCCATCACTTCAAGATTTTATTTCTTTTGCAAAAAATAGCAAAGAGCATTATCTTATTTTACTTGATGAAGCAGGAATGTATGAAGAGGCTTTACTTGAAAAAATCAGAATTTTAAGTGATTTCAAAAATTTCGTCTTTATTCTAAGTACACATAAAATTCACAAAATATTTGAAAAAGAGCATTTTAAAAGCCGCATTGGAAATATTATCGTCTTAAATGAATTATCCAAAGAAGAATTATCATTTTACATTAACACAAAATTTCAACTAAAAAAGCCTTTTGTAGATAAAGAATTAAAATTACTACAAAAAATCAGTTTAAATAATTTAAGAACAATAGATCAAATTCTACATACTTTTATCGCACTTTACGCATATTACGAAAAACAAAAACTTGAAAAAAGCTCTAAATTTTTACTCGAACTTTGCGCATTACATCATAATCTAAGGTTGTAAAATGAATAAAATTCAAATTCAAGAACTCGAACTCAAACATAAAAAATTTAAACAAAAACGTTATATAAAATTCAGTCTTTTAGGTGTTTTAGTATTTTGTTTATGCTTTGCAAGTTTTATGCTTTTCAAATATTTGCAAAATCAACAGCATACTTTGAATTTAGCCCTAAAAGAAAAAAAGAATTTACAAAATAAACTTCAAGATGCAAAAATTATCCAAGAAAAAAATAAAATTTTACAAAACAAAACCACGCTTAATGCCCAAGAAACACCACATATTCAAACCATAAATTTAAGCACAACAAATGAGCCAAAAATCATAGTGCAAAGCTATGAAGCAAGCATTCCTGAGCTTAGAAGTGATTTTTATGCACATCCTAATTATAAAAGCGCTATTAAACTTTCAAAAATTTATTATCAAAATAAAGATTATAAAAAATCTATTTTTTGGTCCTTAAAAGCAAACGAACTTAATAAAAATAACCAAGAATCGTGGCTAATGTTTGCAAAAGCAAAAATTGCTCTAGGTCAAAAAGAAGAGGCTATAAAAGCACTTTCTAATTATATGAGTTTTTATGATTCAAATAATATTGATCAATTCTTAAGTCAAATCAAATGAAAAACATAGAAATTTTACACTCTAAACTCAAAGAACAAGGCTTATTAAATCCCGAATGCGATTTTTCAAATTTAGATTTTTCTCTCATTAAAGAGTGTGTTTATAAACTTTATGAAAAAGATATTTTAGATATTTTTGAACTTTGTGCTTATTTTAAGCAAAATTTAGACAGTTTTTTGCAAGGTTTTGCTCTGTATAAAAAATTAAATTTCATACAAGAACCTTTAGCCAACCTTACACTTTTTAAATGCTTTAATAGCCAAATTTTACAAACGTATCAAATTTTACCCTTTAAAGAAGATGAAAATAATATTTACCTAGCTTGCACTAAACCTTGTTCTTTTGAACTTATAGATAAATTGCAAAATGGATCTAAAGACAAATTTATACAATTATGCATTGCAAATCCTTTAAAAATCAAAACTATCCTAGAAAGGCTTTCTTTGCAAGTTGAACTTGCCAAACTTGCAGAAAAACTTAAAACCGAATTGGGCGGGAAACTAGAAAACGAACAAAAAAGTGCCATTGCCAAAATTCACGATCTTATCTTAAGCCAAGCCATCAAACAAAAAGCAAGCGATATACATATAGAACCAAGAAATGATGACGCTTTGGTGCGTTTTAGAAAAGATGGAATTTTAAGCGAATTTGTTATTTTAGAAAAAGAACTTTATCAGGCTTTAGTTTTTTACATCAAACTAAGTGCACATTTAAATGTTGCAGAACAAAGAAAAGCTCAAGACGGCAGTTTTAGTATGCAAATACAAAATTTAGAATTTGATTTTAGAATTTCATCTTTGCCTTTAATTTATGGGGAAAGCATTGTTATTAGAATACTTGAAAGAAAAAAAGATTTTACGAGCCTTCAAAACTTACATTTTGGAAAAACAAATTTAAAACACCTTCAAAATAATATCAATCAACCTTATGGAATGATTTTATTAACAGGTCCAACAGGAAGTGGGAAAAGTACTACTTTATACTCTATACTCAATGAAATAAAATCTATAGAAAAAAAGATCATTACTCTTGAAGATCCGATCGAATATAAAATTCCACTCGTGCAACAAACCATGCTAAATTCAAAGGCGGGACTTGATTTTAACAATGCTTTAAGAGCGATTTTAAGGCAAGATCCTGATGTAATTATGGTAGGGGAAATTCGTGATGAAGAAAGTCTTGATATTGCTATAAAATCAGCACTTACAGGACATTTAATGCTAAGTACTCTACACACCAATGATTCCATTTCTGCGATAGTTAGAATGCTAGATATGAAAGCCAAGCCTTATTTACTCTCATCGGCCCTAAATTTAATCATCGCACAAAGACTTGTAAGAAAACTTTGCACGCATTGTTGTTATGAAATTTCTTATGAAGATGAAAAAATTCAAGGCAAATTTTATGAAAGCAAGGGTTGTATTTATTGCTCTAATACAGGTTTTTTAGGCAGAGAATTAATTTGCGAAGCGCTTAATATAGATGATGATATGCGGGAATTAATCAGACGCAATGCTAATAAAAGCGAAATTTTAGCCTATCTGCAAAACAACGGTTTTCAAACCATGTTTGAAATGGGCATAGAAAAAGCTAGAGAAGGCATTACAAGTCTTGGAGAAATTTTAAGGGTTACGCGGTGAAAAAATATGAATTTTTAATCTCAAAAAACAATCACACTAAAAAGCTGATTACCAAAGCTCATACGAGATTTGAAGCACAAAGCCAAATTCTAAAACAAGGTTTTAAAATTCTTGAATTTAAAGAACTTAGCAAAACAAATTATTACAGCAGAAATTTAAATAAAGAAATCAGTCATATTTTTAAAGAATTATCTTTGCTTCTTGAAGTAGGGCTTAGCATAGAACAAGCTCTTAATGAGCTTTGCAAGCACAAATACAATAAAAACATCGATGCTTTTTTAAACAAAGTTCGTGGAAATATAGCCAGCGGTCAAAGTCTTCATAAGGCCTTAGAAAATTCTTCGGTGCATATCACGCAAAGCGATTTGGCTTTAATTAAAATGGGCGAAAATATGGGCGATCTAGCCTTTGTATTTGCAAAAATTTCTGAAATTCACGAAAAAAAACTTATAACTAAAAAACGACTAAAAAAGGCGCTAAATTATCCTATAATCGTGCTTGTGGCATTGTTTATAGCCTTTTTATCACTCATGCTTTTTGTTGTGCCACAATTTAAAACCATATTTGATGATTTTAATGTCAATCTACCTTTAATTACGCAAATTATTTTAGGTTTGTATGAATTTTTAGATTCTTATTATATGATTTTAATTCCAAGTCTTTTAAGCACTTTTATAGGATTTTTCACCATTTATAAATACAATGCAAATTTTGCCTACAAAAGCGATCGTTTTATCCTTAAAATTCCCATCATCGGCAAAATCATTTTTTACACTCAAGCTTATTATTTTTTCCTTATTTTGGGGCTTTTGTTGCGTGTGGGTATCGATGCAAGTAAAGCTTTAAATTTAGCTTGTATGGGCGTTGAAAATAAATTTTTATCTCAAGAATATAAACAAATTGATGATCTTTGCAAACAAGGATTGGAATTTGATGAAGCTTTTAATAAGACAAGGCTTTTCGAAGGAATGATAGTGCAAATGTTAAGCGTTGCGATGAAAAGCTCTAAGCTTGATTTTATGTGTGAAAAAATCGCTTTATATTATCAGAATAAACAAGAAAATTTGGTAGAAAAATTTTTCATTTTCTTAGAGCCTGCACTCACTTTAATGGTCGCTATAATGGTACTTTTATTGGCTTTGGGGATTTTTTTACCTATGTGGGAACTTAGCACTTTTGCAAATTTTTAACATCAAGTGAATTTTCTAAATCTTCACATTCTTTTTTAAGTTTATCTAATATCTCTTGTACCTTTAAACCTAGCATCAAAAGCTCATAAACCTTTGGGCGATCTTTTTTCCATTTATGCAAAGTTTTGACATTGATATCTAATTTTCCTGCTATATCTCTTTGAGTCATTAAAAATCCAAATTTTTTTCTTAATTTAGCAATAAAGCCTTTAAAAGAAAACAAGTTTTTAAATTTAAGGTTAAGAATGCTAAAAACTATAGACGAAAAAGGTAATATTATTTATGGGGATTTATCCTTACAAAAGAATTTAAAACTTGAATTTAAAGGGAGTAATAATATAGTCTTTTTTGCTGGAAGTAGTGCGAATGTAAATGCTGTTTTAACGGAAACAATTCTTTGCTTTTTATTGGCAATACAAGTAGAACTAATGGAAATTTTAATATTCATAGCAATGGACTTTGCTATATTGGTAAAAATTCTACTTCCAATGGAACTTCTTTTCGTGTTAGCGAAGGCAAAAATCTTATTTTGGGCAATGATTGTATGTTTTCTTGGGGAATTTGGCTCTCGCCCACTGATCATCATCTCATTTTTGATAGCAATACTTACAAAAGAATAAATCTTGGTAAAAGTATTTATATAGGAGATCATGTTTGGTGTGCTCAAGAAGCAGCTATTTTAAAAGGAGGTTTTGTAGCAAGTGGGAGTATTTTAGGTGCAAAAAGTGTAAATAGTGGAGTTAAATTTTCAAATTCAATTTATGCAGGAAACCCTAGTAGATTAATCAAAGAAAATCATTTTTGGAGTAGAGAAGATCCTACTGATGGAAGTTGGAGTAAAGAAAAAATTAAAGAGCTTTCAACCATACAAAAAGAAGATTTTAAATTTAGCTTTGAAAAAGATATTTTCTTAGATCCAAGCTTACTTAAAAATGAGCTTGAAAAGCTTGAGAGTGCAGGACAAAAGCTTGAGTTTGTGTATGATTATATTTATAATAACACGCACAAAAATCGCTTTGCATTGTTTAAAGATAGCGATAGAAGCGAATGTAAATTATATAAAGATGAAAATAAAATTCCTTTTTCAAAACTTAAATTTGAAACCCCAAAACCAAAAGAAGAATCTAGACAAGAAATTCCAAAAGAAATCAAAGAAGTTAAAAAGCCCACAGGAGCTGTGAATTTAGTAACTCTGCTATAAACTAGGTTTTGCGATGATAGATCATTCAAAAAGCTTTAAAGGGTATTTTAAAATGCCTTTCGCGCTTAACAAAATTGCTAAAGAACATAAAAATTTAGCTAAAAATAATGCAAATTTAGAAGATTTTAGTGATCATGAAAAAGCTTTAAAATGCAAAAATCATCTTTCCTATAAACTAGGAAATGCCTTAATTAAGGCACATAAAACTTGGTATAAATGTGGATACTTGAAATTTTATTTTGATATTAAAAAAAATCAAAAAAGAATTTAACTCAAGCCTCTAAATCCATCACAACAACGGCGATTGCAAAACCTCCATCATGCGAAATACTAAGTGAAGCAGAATTGATTTTAAAAGAATTTAAAAGTTTTGAAGAAAAATTAAAATAAGGAGCATTTTTAAAATCCTTTGAAATTTCAAGATCAAAAAAACCACACTCCTTGCTAATGCCAACACCCAAAGCCTTACTCGCAGCCTCTTTGGCAGCCCAAAATCCCGCTAAAGTGGCAGGATTTTTAACTAAAATTTGCTCTTTTAAATTTAAAAATTTATTTAAGAAATTTGCATTGTGTTTTTGGTAAATTTTTTCCATCCTAGAAATGGCAACTATATCACAACCTATTTTTATCAAGATACCACAAAGTCCATAAAATAAATATTTTTAATAAAACCATCAGTTAAAACTTCATTAATTTTTCCCACTAACTCATCTTTAAGTCTTTCTTTTCCTTTGGTAGTGCTAACTTCTTCAAAGGTTTTTGAAGTCAAGGTACGAATGATAATATCGCGAATTACAGGAATTTTTTTCTCAAGCTCCGGAGTAAGTAACTCGGTATTTTGTTCAAGTTGAATGGTACATTTAACATATCTTGCCCCACTATCGCTTAATAAATTTAAAGTAAATGGTGCCAAAGCAAACATTTGTCCTATATTAGCAAAATCACTTCCCCTTTGACTTGGTACAACATTGGCTTTAGCGTTTTTACTTACTGGAGCAGCCTGAGTAGGTGCGTTAGCTTCATCACTTGGAGAAGACATAAATAAATAACCTATAATTCCAACAATCACAAGCAATAAAACCGCCAAAATTGCCACAATGATAATAATAAGAAAATTACCCTTTTTACTCGTTTTTTCTTGTTTTTCTACTTCTTCTTCCATAATCTTTCCTTTGTATTTAGATAAATGATTTACAATTTTAACAAATTTTTCTTATATTTTAATTTTATTAAGGATAAATCGTGCAACTTGAAGTGATTTTTAGAGAATACGACATACGCGGAATTTACGAAAAAGAACTCAATGAAAAAAGTGTAAAGGCTATAGGATATTGCTTGGGTAAAAAAATGCTTGAAAAAAATTGCAAAAATGTTAGCGTAGGATATGATGCAAGATATAGCGCTAATGCTTTATTTCATTACTTATTAAGTGGGCTTAATAAAGCAGGAATTAAAATTTATAACATAGGTCTTGTGCCTACTCCGTTAGGGTATTTCAGTCTTTATGAGGGTTTGAAATTTGATGCAAATATTATGATTACAGGCTCGCACAATCCAAAAGATTATAATGGCTTTAAGATTACTATAGGTAAGGAAAGTTTTTTTGGACAAGATTTAAAAGAGCTTTGCAAAGAAGTTTATAAACACTTAGATGATGTGATTGAAGATGATGTAAGTTGCGAAAATTATGATATTTTAAGTCTTTATATTGCTTTCATGAGTGAGCAATTTAAGCATTTAAAGGATTGGAATTTTAACTTTGCTATTGATTGTGCTAATGGGGCTGCTGGAGTTGTTATAGAGCCCTTAATGCAGGCTTTAAATTTAAAACCTAAAATACTTTTTGCAAATCCTGATGGAAATTTTCCAAATCATTCTCCAGATCCGACAGAAAGAGAAAATTTAAAAGATATACAAAGCATTCTTAATGAAGATCAAAATCTTAAAATTGGCTTTGCTTTTGATGGTGATGCTGATAGATTGGTTGCCTTAAACACTTCGCACGTTTTTTGCGGTGATGAGCTTTGCTATCTTTTCGCCAAAAATATCCCTAATCCTCGCGTTTTAGGAGAAGTTAAATGCTCTAAAAATCTCTTTGATGAGGTGACAAAATTTGGGACTATTTTTATGGGAAAAACAGGACATTCAAACATTAAAAAGATGATGAAAGAGCAAAATATCGATCTGGCTGCTGAGGTAAGCGGACACATTTTTTTTAAACATCGTTATTTTGGATATGATGATGGAATTTATGCCTTTTTAAGAACGCTAGAACTCATTCACAAAGGCTTTGATCTTAGTGCTATGATAGAAGAACTTCCAAAACTTTACACCACAGAAGAAATTAAAATTCCAGCAAGTGAAGAAGAAAAATTTAAACTCGTTGATGCCTTTAAAAAAGCTGTGGAACAAGGAGGATTAAAAGATGTCAAAGCGCTGTGTGAAATAGATGGTGCAAGGATAGACTTTGGATATGGCTGGGCGCTTTTAAGGGCTTCTAATACCAGTCCTTATTTGATCACGCGTTTTGAAGCGACAAGTCTTGAAAAAGCTGGGGAAATTCAAAAAAATGTCATGGATTTATTCGAAAAAGTTAAAGGGAATTTGGTAAATTAGGTAAAATTATCTTTTATTGACTTAAAAATTAAGTCAATAAAATTCATTTTAATAACATAAGATGACTATCAACTTAGAAAATAAAACCTTTGTTCGAATTTTGTTTAATAATAAATAAAATATAGAAGTCGAAGCATAAAAATGGTGGTTAGAGGCAGAATCGAACTGCCGACACGCAGATTTTCAGTCTGCTGCTCTACCGACTGAGCTATCCAACCATTTTCAAAAACTAAAATTATACATATATTTTTTTAAATTAAGTTTAAATTCAAAAAAATAAATTTATTTTTTTTGAAGTTTTTTAAGATACAATTTTCCATTAATCAAAATTTTTAATATTAGGATTAATTTGAAACAAACACATTTTAATAGAAACACCTTAAGAATGTTATTTTTAGGGTATATTTTTATCGCACTTGCTGGAGCATTCATTTTAACTTTAAAAGGAATGCATAAAAATCCCATTAGTTTTATTGATGCTCTATTTACTAGTACTTCAGCTATTAGCATGACTGGACTTATCGTTAAAAATACCGCCAATGATTTTACTTTTTGGGGTCAGTTTGTTATTTTGTGCCTTATAAAAATCGGTGGATTTGGGTATATGGGTTTAGGACTTTTTGTCTATCTTTTAATACGCAAAAAAATAGGCTTCAGTGGTAAAAATTTACTTAAAGAATCTATGATTTATCCAACTATGGATGGACTTTTAGGATTTTTAAAAAAAGTTTTTCTCTTTGTTTTTATAATAGAACTTTGCGGAGCAATACTGCTTAGCCTACGCTTTATGCTTGAAATGGATATTAAACATGCTGTTTGGAGTGGAATTTTTCATTCCATTTCAGCTTTTAACAATGCAGGTTTTAGTATTTTTGAAACAGGTCTAATGTCTTATAGACAAGATATTTGGATCAACTTAGTTATCACCTCTTTAATCATCATTGGAGGAATTGGATATTTTGTCTTACTTGAAGTTTATTTTTTCCAAAAAAAACGCTTAGCAACTTTAAGTCTACACACTAAAATAGTTCTCACAATGACATTTACTTTGATTATATTTGCAACATTAGTTATTTTCCTATTAGAGTATAATAATATTAAAAGCATAGGCTCTTTTTCTTTATTTGATAAAATTTTGAGCTCTTATTTTACTGCTGTAAATTATCGCACTGCTGGCTTTAACACATTAGATTTTAGTACTTTTAAGGATGCGAGTTTATTTTTTGGATCCTTATTTATGGTAATTGGAGGAAGTCCAGGAGGCACATCAGGGGGTATAAAAGTTACTACGGTGGCTATCTTGCTTATTTACGCATACTGGACTATTAGGGGCGGAAGAATACGCATTTTTAAATATGAACTTTCTCAAGATGTTATTAGCAAAGCTTTTGTTATTAGCATAGGATCTAGTATTTACATGATACTATGCGTTATGCTTTTATCTTTACTTGAATCCGATCATCCGTTTTTAACGCTTTTATTTGAAACTTCATCCGCATTTGCAACAGTAGGTGTTTCCGTTGGCGATGGAGGAACTCTATCTTTAAGTGCTTTATTTGGAAGCGAAAGTAAACTAATCATCATTATTATGATGATTAGTGGTAGGATAGGAATTTTTGCTTTTCTGCTTTCTATTTTTATCCAAGAAAAAGAAAAATATATAAGATATCCAGAAGGAAAGGTGTATTTATGAACAAAAGTTATGGAATTATAGGACTTGGAAAATTTGGATCTGTTTTAGCGAACGAACTTTTAATGCAAGGAAAAACAGTTATCATTGCAGATAAAAATGAAGACTCTTTAAAAGGCTTGCAAGACTTGGCTTCAAGCGCATATATTTTAGACTCTACCAATACCATAGCCCTAAAAGAAGCAGGTTTTCACAATGTTGATATTGTAATTGTCAGCATAGGACAAAACGTTGAAAAAAGCATTTTAACTCTAATGGCACTAAAAGACATAGGTGTAAAAAACATCATAGCAAAAGCAAGCTCGTCAATACACGGACAAATTCTTTCAAAACTCGGTGCAACCAAAGTTATTTCACCTGAAAGAGAAAGCGCAAAAAGACTTGCAAAGGAATTCTTATCTCATCCTGAATTTGAAGTATTTGATCTCTCGGCTAATACCATTAGAGCTGTAAAACTCACCATAAACGAAAAACTTGCTGGAAACAGCTTAAAGCACATAGCGCAAAATATGGGCATCATTGCATATAAAAAAGCTTCAGAAGATTGGACTTTGTTTCCAGATTTTGAAACCACAGTCGCTTATGTGGGAGATATGGTGATCTTACTTGGAACTACTAAAGATTTAGAAGAATTTGATTATTAAGCTTTTAAATTCTTTAAAAGCTCATTTAAACCTTTGGCGCTAACACTAGGATGATGAATCCTTGTACCTAAATTTAATAAAATTTCCTCGCCTATTTTAGAATGCAATTTTTGCACAAAATTAAAATTATACCACTTGAAATGCCTTAAATTCATATTATGCAAAGTATAGATATGACAAGCTTTATAAGGAATTTCTAACCTTTTTGTTAAATTATAAATCCCAGGTGCTTGAAATGTATAAATACTATCAATTTCTAAAGGATAATTTAAAGCAAACAATTGTGCTAAATGTCCGCCTAAAGAATGTCCCACTAAAGTGATTTTACCCAATTGAAATCTTTGTTTAATTAGGTTATAAAATTGAATTAAAGACTCAAATTGCCCTTTGGGTATTTTGCCATTTAAAAGCAAAAAATCGCTCCAAACATCGTAAAAATCAAATTTTAAAGGTCTTAAATCACTCCCCGCTATAGCTAAAATAAATTTTTTTGAATTCTTTTGTTGAAACAAACTTGCCCTAAAACCCATTTTAGATTCATTGCATCTCTCATTAATATGAGCTTTCAAAATAAAATTTTTGACCAAAGAAAAAGCCAACATAGGCTTGATTTTACCAATGCTAACGCTTTCTTTTTTCAAAATATTATTACTAAGTGCTCTAAATAATCTTTTCTGATCTAAATCTTCAAACAAAATTTCCTTACAATCTAAATTCAAATAAGCCGCATGAGAAAGCAAGGAGTATTTTCTAAGATCTTCCAAAAATTCTAAATTTTGAAAAAACACATTTTGTAAATTTTGCAAAATCTTTACTTGAGCGTCGTTTAATATTTTTGTATTTTGTAGTTTTAAAAAAGTATGTATATCAAAAATCATAGCGGAGTTTGTAGCTCCGCAAATTTAAGCTTTGCAAGTATTTTGCAAAGTTGAACTAAGCATCCAAAGACTTTTTTCATACTTAGCAATTTTTTCTTGTGCAAAAGCTGCTGTTGTAGTATCACTAGCTTTTTCAGCTTCGCTATTTAGCTTTTTAAATTCAGCTAAAAGATACTCATAATCTTTTTTGATAAGCTCTATCACTTCAATAGGAGTAAAGCAATCTTTTTTATCCTCTAATTTTGGGCTTTTTGCAAGTTCCATTAAAGTTTTTTGACAAACTATAGCTTTCTCACCGAGTTGCAATACTCTTTCGGCACAATCATCAAAAAGCTCAGCCATTTCTTCATAAGCTTTTTCAGTGTATTCATGGATAGAGAAAAATTGCAATCCTTTTACATTCCAATGATAATTATGAAATTTAACCCATAAATGATGAGCATCCGCTTGCATTTGCAATAATTGTTTTGTTACTGACATTTTATCTCCTTTTTTTGATTTTTAAAAGTATAGCATAAAATTTATTAATTAATAAATTTTATCAATTAATATTTCAATCTATACCTTTAATATGCTTTTATTATACTCCAAACTTTTATAATTTTATATTTGATTTTAATTTATTATCAAATAAACTCAACTTTAATGCTTTTTTATCCAAAAATACACTAAATCCTATAATTTTGATTTATAATTAATAAAAATTTCTAAGGAATTTCGATGGACAATCGCACTCTTAAAGAACTTGATCTTAAACACATCTGGCATCCTTGCACTCAAATGAAAGATCACGAAAATTTACCTCTTATTCCCATTAAAAAAGGCAAAGGGGTGTATTTGTATGATTTTAATTCTAACTCTTATATAGATTGCATTGGTTCATGGTGGGTAAATCTTTTTGGACATAGCAATGATTACATTAATGCAAAACTTAAAGAACAACTAGAAAATTTAGAACATGTTATTTTAGCAGGCTTTACACACGAGCCTATCATTTCTTTATCTAAAAGACTTTGCGCGCTTTTGCCGAAGGAATTAAATAAATGTTTTTACGCAGACAATGGCTCATCGGCTATAGAGGTTGCTTTAAAAATGAGCTTTCATTGCCATCTTAATAAAAAAGACACTAAAAGAACGAAATTTCTTTCTTTAAGCAATTCTTATCATGGAGAAACTTTGGGTGCATTAAGCATTGGAGATGTGGAACTTTATAAAAAAACCTATACGCCTTTACTTTTAGAATGTCTTAGCACCCCTGTGCCAAAAAGTAGCGATTTTAGTGAAGAATTGCAAGCTCTTAAAAATTTGTTAAACACCCAAGGAGAACAAATTTGCGCATTTATTCTTGAACCCTTAATTCAATGTGCAGGAAATATGCATATGTATGAAGCAGAGTTTATTAATGAAGCTTGTAAACTATGTAAAGAATTTGGAATTGATATTATTTTTGATGAAATTGCGGTTGGATTTGGGCGTAGTGGGACATTATTTGCTTTAGAGCAATGTGACATTGTACCAGATTTTTTATGCCTTTCAAAAGGAATTACGGGCGGCTATATGCCTTTATCTGTTGTAGTTACAAAGGATGAGATTTATAATGCTTTTTATGCGCCTTATGAAGAACAAAAAGCTTTTTTACATTCTCACAGTTATACGGGAAATACCCTAGCTTGCGCTGCTGCAAATGCTACGTTTGATATTTTTGAAAATGAAAATATTATAGAAAAAAACAAAATTTTATCCCTTTTTATCAAAAAAGAATTTTCAAGACTAAAACAGTTTGAATTTTTAGGAAATTTCAGACAAAAAGGAATGATCTACGCCTTTGATATTTTAAAAAGCAAACATTCAAGAGCAGGACTTTTTGTATTTCAAAAAGCTTTAGAAAAAGGGCTTTTGTTAAGACCTTTGGGAAATACCATTTATTTTATGCCCCCTTATATTATCAAAGAAGAAGAAATTTGTTATGTTGTTAATGCTTTGGAAAATATTTTTAATGAATTTTAGAATTTCAAAAACAGTAAAATAACAAAAAAGTAACATTTTTTATTATTTTTATCATTATTCTTTTTTAGAAAGTGGGTATTAAGTTAAATTTATTCATAATGATATTTTAACTTTATTTTAAAGGAGAAGTGATGAGAAAGATTTTCTTTTTATTATTTTGTATGGTAGGTTTTGTCTTTGCTGCTATTAATATCAATACAGCAACACTTGAAGAGTTAAAAACCCTTAAAGGCATTGGAGATGCAAAAGCAAAAGCGATCTTAGAATACCGAAAAGATCAAAATTTCACTAGCATTGAAGATATCAAAAAAATCAATGGTATCGGAGATAAAATCTTCGAAGGCATTAAAAACGATATCGTTGTAGAATAAAGCAAGACTAAGATCTTGCTAAAGTATAAAATCCGCAAATATCCTCATCAAAAAAAGTTCTATGCAAAGGATTAAATTCTAAATCCATATTTAAATTTTTATCGCCTCTAAATTTAGAATTATGAAAAATCAAAAACATATCCATTTCATCTTTTAGTAATTTTAAGAAATTCTCCCCACCTTCATACATAATAAATTTGGCTTCTTTTGGAATTTGAGTAAAAATTTGACGATTTGGCACTTTAAAAAATGCTAAATTTTGATCAAAGCTTTCTAATTTCTTGCGTGTTAAAATACAAAGATTTGGCGCTTTTCCCTGAGAAAGTCTCGCATCTAAAATGGGTTTATCCTTTCTTATCGTTTCCCCACCCACCACAAGTAAATCAAGCACAGATCTTATCTTATGCGCATAAGTTCTGCTTGCTTCATTGCTGATAATTTTTCCAAAAGGTGAACCGTTCATACTCAAAGCAAGTTTAAAGAGTTTAAATTGTCCTTTTTGCCATTTTAAAAAAGGCATTAATAATTTTCTTCCCTCACTCTCTAACACACCAACTTCAACTTCCACACCATTTTTTCGTAAAATTTCCACTCCACCACTAGCGATTTTATTCTCATCTTTTATGCTAATATACACTTTTTTAAAACCAAGTTCAGTAAAAAGTTTCACACAAGGTGGGGTTTTACCTTGATGCGCACAAGATTCTAGCGTTACAAAAGCTACTGCTCTGTTTAATAAATTTTGATGATTTTTTAAAATAAATTCATGCAAATCATTTGCATTAGTGGGTAAAGAAAATTCAGGTTTTAAGCTTTTTAAAGCTACGGCAATGGCATTTAATTCAGCATGAGCACACCCAGCCTTCTCGTGGGCTTTTATACTTAGAATTTGTCCGTTTTTATCTAAAATAACACAGCCCACAGCAGGATTTGGATAAGTTAAAAACTGATATTTCCACGCTTCATTTAAAGCTAAATTCATATAAAAATTTTTCATTTTTTACCTTAAAATCATTGTAAATTTTGATAATAAATATTAAAATATAAATTTTATTTTAAATTTTTAGGACTTTTTATGAATTTTATATTAGAACTTTTAAAAAACAATAAATTCAAAATCTTTTTTTTCCTATCATTTAGCATATTTACAAGCATTTTAGGTGTGCTTGTTTTGGTATTTATCAACGAATATCTTTTAAAAGCTAATTCCAATGAAGGCATATTTATTTTTTATTTCTTAGCCTTGCTGATTGTATTTTTTCTAAGCTCCATTTTTGTAGAAATTTCTTTAAGTATATTTGGACAAAATTTCATTTTTTCTATGCAAAAACGCGTTGTAAAACAAATTTTAGATACAAGTATGTCTAAAATTTCGCAAATTGGTAAAGCAAAGCTTCTAGCATCTTTAGGAAGTGATGTTAGAAATGTTTCTTTTGGGCTTTTAAGATTTCCTGAATTTATACAATCGAGCATTTTAATCCTTTGCACTTGCGTTTATCTTTGCTATCTTTCGCCTAAAATTTTTGCAATCTGCTTGATTTGGATCATTTTTGTTTTTTTAAGCAATAATTTTTTAATGATGAAAGTCTATAAATACTTCAAAAATGCAAGGGAAAATGACGATGCTTTACAAAATAACTATCAAAATATCCTTGATGGGCACAGAGAGCTCATTTTAAATCGCTTTAGGGCAAAGCATTATTATGAGTTTGAATTTGAAAAAAATGCGAAAAATAAAAAGCGAAATTCAACCATTGCTAACATTTTACATAATTTATCAAACAATTGGACAAATATAGCTTTGCTAGCACTTGTAGGGCTTGAATTTTATTTTTCTTTGCATTTTTCTTGGACGAGCATTGAAAATGCGACAACCATAGCTTTATCAATACTTTTTTTACGAACACCTTTGGTGGCGATGATAGGCTCTTTTCCTACTTTAATCCTAGCAAAAATAGCCCTAGATAAAATCGCAAAACTTGAATTAGAAAATTTCGAACAAAATTTTACACTCCATAGCAACAAAGAATACTGGCAAAACATTCGTTTTGATAAAGTTGCTTTTTCATATAATGAAAAATTCTCACTCAAACCCACAAGTTTAGAAATTCACAAAGGCGAACTCATTTTTTTAATCGGAAAAAATGGCAGTGGAAAATCCACTTTTTCCATGCTTTTAGCGGGGCTTATAAGTCCAAAAGAAGGCGAAATTTATTTAGATGATCAAAAAATTGATTCTTCAAATTTAGTCAAATATCAAAGTTTGATTACTGCGATTTTTAGTGATTTTCATCTCTTTACTCAAACCTTAGAAAATGATAATTTTGCAAGCGAAGAAGAGATAAAATATTGGCTTGAATTTTTAGAGCTTTATGAAAAAACAGATATCAAAGATCACAAAATCACCACTACAAAACTTTCCACAGGACAAAGAAAACGCTTGGCTATGTTTATAGCTTTGTTAGAAAAACGAGATATATTGATTTTAGATGAATGGGCAGCTGATCAAGATCCGGTTTTTAGAAGATTTTTTTATAAAAAGCTTTTGCCTTTGTTAAAAGAGCAAGGTAAAACGATCTTTGCTATCACACATGATGATGCGTATTTTGATAGTGCGGATAGAATTTTCTTGGCACAAAATGGCGAGATTAGCGAGTTAAAAGGTGAAAATATCAAGGAGAAAGCTAGGAATTTGATTGCTCGGTTTGAGTGATATTTCTTTCATATTCTACAAATCCTTTTTCTTTGTATTCAGCGATGATTTCATCAGCACTTAAACCATATACATTTCTTTTAACTAACATAATAATATCCAACTCATTAAGATAAATACTTTCAATAGCGTGAGTTCCTATATTTGATTTAATATTCTCGTATTGCTCTTTAGTTAAATCATCTTTATATTTTTTAAGTATCACAAGGCTTTCTTCTAAACTATACACTTTGTGATATTGTTTTTGCATTTTTACTCCTTTTTTAATTAAAATATTATCTATTTTAAAGCAAAAAATGATAGAGTTTTTTTAGTGGAAAATTCCACTAAAATCATTTTTTCTCATAAAGATTTTTTTCTATATCTATATAAAATTTAGCAATTTTTTCATAAGCTATCTCCCAAGCTTTAAGCACTTCTTCGCTTGGATTTAAAAGATTTTTAATTGCTTTTAAAAGGCAAATTCCAACTATAGGATAATGCTCTTCTTTTACGCCTAAATTTACATGAGTGATGGCGATTTTATCTACAAAATTTCTCATATTTTCTAAATTTTCTACATTTTTAGCCGCCATTAAAATCGCCATTGCTAAAGCCTTTGGTTGTTCTCCTGAAGCTTGCTTTTCCATATTAAACATAGGTTTTACTTCGGGATAATCAGAAAATAAAATTTTATAAAATTCCTTAGTTAAATCCTCTCCGCTTTTTTGTAAAATCGGCACACAATCTTTGATGATTTTTATTTGTTCTTGAGTCATATTTTTCCTTTATTTTTGAAATTAAAATTTGCATTTTAGAAAAAAATAGAATTAAATTCATTGACTTTAATCAATAAAATATCTTTTATGATATTATGTGTAAAAAATACTCACTATATATGATATGTTACTTTTTGTCCTATAAATTTTTAAATTATGAAAAATATTACATAAAAATTATATTATAAAGTCACTTTTTTGTTATATTTTTAACATCAAACTATAAGGAGAAATTATGGAATTGAATCAAAATCAAAAACAATCTTTATCAAGATTTAGAAATTTTGTTTCTTTTAGAAATAAAATTTCCTTGTTGCTATCTTTGGCTGTATTAATTTGTTATTACGCTTTTATCTTTAGTGTAGGTGCTTTTCCTGATATTTTAGGCTATCGTTTAGGAAGCAGTTCTGTTACTTTAGGTATAGTGTGCGGTATATTTATTATCGCATTGTGTATAATAGTTACAGGATTTTATACTTTCATTGCAAATCAATATTTAGACAAAAATCAAGAAGAGCTTTTAAAAGATTTAGAAAATAACAATCTTACAAAACATCTTCAAAATGGAGAATTAAGCTATACTCAAAAGGAGACTCAATGAAAAAAATAGTAATTATTTTAGGCACTTTATTATCTTTTTGTCAAGCAGCATCTATTGATTTAAATGGGGTAAAAAAAGCCGAGCTTAATCCTATAGCCATTTCAATGTTTGTAGCTTTTGTATTATTTACACTTTTTATTACTTATTATTCTAACAAAAAAAGTCAATCTGCAAGCGGTTTTTACACAGCTGGAGGAAATATCACAGGCGCACAAAATGGCATAGCTATTGCGGGTGATTATATGAGTGCGGCAAGTTTTTTAGGTATCATTGCTCTTATTTTTACCAATGGTTTTGATGGTTTAATTTATTCTATAGGTTTTTTAGTAGGCTGGCCTATCGTTTTATTTTTAATTGCTGAAAAGCTTAGAAATCTTGGAAAATTCACATTTGCTGATATTACCGCTTATAGACTTGATGCCAAACCTATAAGAATTTTATCTGCCGTCTCAGCTTTAAGTGTTATAGTATTTTATTTGATCGCTCAAATGGTAGGGGCGGGACAACTTATACAAGTTCTTTTTGGACTTCCTTATACTTTTGCTGTTGTTTTGGTGGGAATTTTAATCATACTTTATGTTGTTTTTGGCGGTATGCATGCAACAACTTGGGTACAAATCATCAAAGCCATTTTACTTTTAAGCGGTGCAACTTTTATGGCTATAATGGTGCTTTACTTAACTAAATTTGATTTAAAATACTATTTTGAGCTTGCCATATCACATCATGCAAAAGGTGCAAGCATTATGAAACCAGGGACTTTTTTACCTGATACAGTTTCGGCTGTATCTTTGGGACTTGCTTTAATGTTTGGCACAGCAGGTTTGCCTCATATTTTAATGAGATTTTTTACAGTAAAAAATGCTAAAGAAGCTAGAAAATCAGCATTTTATGCAACAACTTTGATAGGATATTTTTATATTTTAACCTTTATTATAGGTTTTGGTGCTATTGCGCTTTTGTTAGGAAATCCGCAATTTACTAACCCAGATGGAAGCTTTAATGGCATAACCAATATGGTTGCTGTATTACTAGCTGAAGTTTTAGGTGGTAGTGTATTTTTAGGCTTTATTTCAGCTGTGGCTTTTGCAACGATTTTAGCTGTTGTTGCAGGACTTACCATTTCAGGAGCTGGAGCGATAAGTCATGATTTATTTGTCAATGTTTGCAAAAATGGAGAATGCGATGCTAAACAAGAACTTAGAGTAACTAAAATAGCTACCATTTGCATAGGAATTTTAGCCATACTTGTAGGGATTATTTTTGAAAATCAAAATGTTGCCTTTACAGTAGGACTTGCTTTTGCTATTGCTGCGAGCGTGAATTTTCCTATACTTTTGCTTTGTCTTTATTGGAAAAATCTTACAACTAAAGGAGCTTTTTGGGGTGGGCTTATTGGGCTTATTGTTGTTGTAGTGCTGGTGCTTTTAAGTCCTAGTATTTGGATAAAAAGTTTTGGCTTTAGCGAGGCAATTTTTCCTTATGATCATCCAGCTTTATTTTCTATGCCTTTAACCTTTATTTTGATTTATATCATTTCTAAATTGGATAAATCTAAGAGGGCTAAGATAGATAAAGAAGGCTTTGAAGCACAAAATTTCAGAGCACAAAGTGGGATTGGCATAAGTGAAGCTGTGGCACATTAAACAAATAGCAAGATTTTCATCTTGCTATTTATGCTTAATTCATATTTAAAAACAAAAATATAAATCACCAAATAAACTCTATATCTATAAAATAATTTTTGTTCTGTGCTATTAAATTCTTATTAAAATACTTGCTAGCAATAATTTATGAATGGTGTCAAGGGGGAGACTTGAACTCCCGACCTCCGGCTTATGAGACCAGCGCTCTAACCAGCTGAGCTACCCTGACAAAATTCTACATATACATAAAATGTAGAAATTTTAAAGGAGTAAAATCGAAATTATACTATTTTTTACTAAAATTTTTCTGATTTTAAAAAATTTTATTTAAAGCTTTTGTTGGATATAATGCAGATTTTATTTTAGACAGGTGTCCGAGCGGTTGAAGGAGCACGCCTGGAACGCGTGTAAAGTGCAAGCTTTCGAGGGTTCGAATCCCTTCCTGTCTGCCATAGATCAAAAATTTTATTATTAAAGTTAATAGTTCTTTAAATTTTCTAAAAGAAAATTTAGGCATAATTACACTTTATTTAAAATTTAATGGGGCATTAGCTCAGCTGGGAGAGCACAACGCTGGCAGCGTTGGGGTCAGCGGTTCGAACCCGCTATGCTCCACCATTATCAACTTTGGTTCCGTAGCTCAGCTGGTAGAGCACCACCTTGACATGGTGGTGGTCGTTGGTTCAAGTCCAATCGGAGCCACCATTTTTTATTTCTTTCAATTTCTCTTATTCAAAGCACAGATTTAAAACTATTTATAAGATTTTTATTGATGATTTTATATAATATATTATAAATAAAAACAAAAGGAAAACATCATGAATCAAAGTCAATTCCAACCCATTATCAACTTCATATGGAGTGTGGCAGATGATTTACTTCGTGATGTTTATGTAAAAGGCAAATACCGCGATATTATTTTACCTATGACGATTATAAGAAGAGTAGATGCAGTTTTAGAACCTACAAAAAATAAAGTTCTCGAAACTTACGACACTTATAAAGATAAATTTGAAAATTTAGATTTTATACTAGGTGGAAAACAAGGAAACAACCTAGGCTTTTCTAATTATTCTAAATTTAGCCTACAAACCCTTCTAAATGATCCAAAAAATATCAGAATAAATTTTGAAAATTATTTGGATTGTTTTAGTGAAAATATCAAAGATATCATCTCAAAATTCAAATTCAAAAACCAACTTGACACCCTAGAAGAATCAAACATACTTTTTGGAGTGATAGAGAGATTTTGCTCACCTAGGGTAAATTTTGGCATAGAAGATATCTTAGATGAAAAAGGAAATGTTATCCACAAAGGCTTAAGCAACCTTGGAATGGGGTATGTTTTTGAAGAACTCATTCGTAAATTTAACGAAGAAAACAACGAAGAAGCCGGAGAGCATTTTACTCCAAGAGAGATCATAGAGCTTATGACCCACCTTGTATTTTTACCCGTAAAAGAACAGATCAAAAAAGGAACATGGCTTATTTATGATAATGCTTGCGGAAGCGGTGGAATGCTCACAGAGTCAAAAGAATTCATCACAGATCCCAATGGCCTTATACAATCAAAAGCAAACATCTATCTTTACGGACAAGAAATCAACCCCGAAACCTACGCCATATGCAAAGCAGATATGCTAATAAAAGGCGAAGATCCAGATCATATAAAATTTGGCTCCACTTTAAGCAATGATCAGCAAGATAAAAAATTTGATTTTATGCTTACTAATCCACCTTATGGTAAGTCTTGGGAAAATGACCAAAAAATTCTAGGCGTAGAAAAGAAAGGCTCAAATTCAACTTGCAATGACCCAAGATTTAGCGTAGGTATCACAAGCAAAAGCGATGGGCAAATGATGTTTTTGCTCAATATGCTTAGCAAGATGAAAACAGATACTCCTTTAGGCTCTCGCATCGCAAGCGTGCATAATGGCTCATCACTTTTCAATTCAGATAGCGGTATGGTAGCCATAAGAAAACACATCATAGAAAAAGACTATCTTGAAGCTATAGTCGCTCTACCTACAAATATGTTTTACAATACAGGAATTCCTACTTTCATATGGATCATCACCAACAAAAAGCCAGAACATAAAAAAGGCAAAGTCCAGCTAATAAATGCTACAAACGAAGAGTATTTTTCTAAGATGAAAAAGTCTTTAGGCTCTAAACAAAATGAAATGACAAAAGAACATATAGAAAAAATCACTAAGTTATTTTTAGAAAATGTTCCTAACAAAGACTGCAAAATTTTTGACAATGAAGACTTTGGCTATATTAAAATCACCATAGAAAAACCAAAAAGTATAGAAGCTTTAAAAGATGATGAAAAATTTGCAAAATTCAAAGATAAAGATAAAATCTTAGAAAAATTACAAGAATTAGAGCAAAACCCACAAGATTTTGAAGATAGAAACGAATTCATAAGCTTTTTAGGTATAAAACTCAAAAAAAGCGAAGAAAACCTCATCATCGATAGTGACAAAACCAACAACACCGAAAAAATTCCACTCAAAACAAACATACAAAGCTACTACGACACAGAAGTAAAACCCTATGTGAAAAATTCTTGGATAGCTTGGGATAGTGCAAGTGTGGGTTATGAAATACTTTTTAACAAATACTTTTATACCTATACTCCACCAAGAAAACTAGAAGAAATAAACAGCGAATTAGAAAAGCTAGAAAAAGAAGTGCAAGATCTTTTAAGAGAGATCATGCAATGAAAAATTTCAAAGATAGCGGTATAGAATGGCTTGGCGAAATTCCGCAGCATTGGGAAATTAAACCATTAAAAGCAGTTTTTAATCAAAGAAATGAACAAAATACAAATTTGAAATTACACACTATTCTTTCTTTAATTAAAGATATCGGTGTAGTTCCTTATGAAGAAAAAGGCAATATAGGTAATAAATCAAAAGAAGATTTGCAAAGCTATAAAATTGCAAGAATTAATGATTTAGTATTAAACAAAATGAATGCCGTAATTGGTTCTTTAGGAGTTTCTGCATATAATGGTTTAGTTAGTCCTATTTATTTGGTTTTTTATATAAATAGTCCAAAATATTTAATGAGTTATTATTCTTACTTATTTCAAATTAAAAATGTACAAAAATTTTTAAAAATATATGCTTATGGTATTATGGAAATTAGAGAAAGTATAGATTATTTAGATTTTAAAAAAATGTCTTTACCTGTCCCACCACTAAAAGAGCAAGAACAAATCGCAAATTCTTTAGATGAAAAATGCGAAAAAATTAAAAATTTCATAGAGAAAAAAGAAAAACTCATCAACCTTTTAAAAGAACAAAAGCAAGCCTTGATAAACGAAACCATCACAAAAGGACTTGATAAAAATGTAAATTTCAAAGATAGTGGCATAGAATATCTTGGCGAAATTCCACAGCATTGGGAAATAAGAAAGTTAAAATATCTAGCTACTATTTATAATGGCAGAGATCAATCATATATTACTTCTGATGACGGTATTTTTCCAATTTATGGATCAGGAGGGATTATCGGTAAAACTCATCAGTTTTTATATGATAAACAATCTGTATTATTAGGAAGAAAGGGAACTATAGATAAACCATTGTTTGTAGAAATTCCATTTTGGACTATTGACACAATGTTTTATACAAAAATTTCATGCTCAACCTATCCAAAATATTTTTATTATCTTTGCTTAACAATAGATTTCAAAACATATATTTCAGGTTCAGCAATTCCTAGTATGACACAAAGTGATCTTATAGAGATTATTTTTCCTTTTGCTCCATTAAAAGAACAAGAGCAAATCGCAAATTTCTTAGATAAAAAATGCGAAAAAATAGATTTATTGATAGAAAAAACCGAAAAACAAATAAAACTCATAAAAGAATACAAAACCACACTCATAAACCAAGCCATATGCGGTAGAATTAGTTTATAAAAGGAGAAAAGATGATTACCAAAATTTCTATGAAAAATGTAGCAAGCTATAAAGATGAAACAACTCTAGAGACAAATAAACGCATTAATTTGATTTATGGTTTAAATGGAGCAGGAAAAACACAAATTTCTAAATTTTTAGCAAATCAAGAAGATGAAAACTTTAAAGATTGTAAAATAGAAGGCTTAAGTAATGAACAACAAATTTTAGTTTATAATCAAGATTTTATTGAAAAAAACTTTTATGATACAGACAAACAGCAAGGAATTTTTACACTATCTGAAGAAAATACAAGTATAAAACAAGAAATTGAAAATTTACAAAAAGAATTAATAGAATTAAAGTCTAACCAAGATGAAAATGAAAGAAAATTAAAAGAAAAACAAGAAGATATAATAAAAATAGAAAATGATTTTAAAGATGATATTTGGAAAATCAAGCAAAATCACAGTGGTAACTTCAAAGATTTTTTTGAAGGAAAAATGGGAAGCAAAGAAAGTTTTCTTAATTTTATAAAATCAAAAATAGGAGAAGTTTTATCTCTTGATACAATAAATCAAAATATAAATTTAGAAGAATTAAAGAAACAATATAACATTCTTACTGATACAACACAAGTTAAATTAGAAAATATCAATGAAATTTCAAATATAGAATTTAAAAATATAGAAGATAACTTAATATTTAATGAAATAATAGTAGGTAATCAAGATAGTATTATCGCAGATTTAATTAATAAGCTAGGAAATGGGGATTGGGTAAAAGATGGTTTTGATAAGTATATTTTGCAAGATTCTCAAACTTGTCCTTTTTGTCAAAGCAATACAATCACTCCAAAATTTAAAAGTGATTTAGAAAATTATTTTGATAAAACATATGAAAATAAAATAAAAGAAATAGAAAAATTAAATGATGAATATCAAAATTTATTTTCAAATATATCAAATATAGAAACTTTTTATAGAAGAGATATTTTAGATAGTAAAGATTTGGAATTTGAAAAATTATATTCTCAAGTAAAATCAAAACTTGAAGAAAATATTAGAAAAATTCAAGAAAAGATTAAAGAACCTAGCAAAAAAATAGAATTAGAAAAAACCGAAGAACTATTTCAAAATTTAAATAATTATCTTAAACAAATACAGCAAAAAATCATAGAATTTAATAATAAATTAGATAATCAAGAAAATGAGAAAGAGAAATTAGAAAAACAATTTTGGGAATTTGCGATTTTTGAGAAAAAAGAAATTATAGAAAAATATAAAAAAGATAAAAATGAAAAAGAAATAAATAAAGAAATTTTAGATAAAGGAAACAAAACTATTAAAGAAAATATACAAAATATAGAAAATACCATAAAAGAAAAACAAAAAGAGGTAATTAATATCCAAGAAGCAGTTGATAGGATAAATAACTATTTGAAAGATTTAGGAATTTTAAGTTTTTGTATCAAAATCCAAGATGATGAAAAACAAGAATACATTATCGTAAGAGAAGGAGAAAATAAACCTAGTTTTAAAACCTTAAGTGAAGGTGAAAAAACTTTAATTTCATTTTTGTATTTTTTACAACTTTGTCAAGGCAAAAAAGAAAAAAATGAAGCAATTTTAGATAAAATTATCGTGATTGATGATCCTATTTCTAGCCTTTCTTTTAATTATGTTTATAATATAGCTCAACTCATTAAAGAAATATTTTTACGCAATAAAGATAGCAACTATAAACAAATTTTTGTTTTAACACACCATTTGTATTTTTTTAAGGAATTAATAGGATTTAAAGAAGATTATAAAAAAGATATTTACACTTTTAGAATTGGAAAAAATGAAAATTATATATCTCATATCGATACAATGAAAGAAGATGAAATTTTAAATGACTATCAAGCTTATTGGCAAATTTTGAAAGATTATAAAGAAGGTAAAATTCATGCTATATTAATTCCTAATACTATGAGAAATATTTTAGAATATTTTATTGGTTTTATCCAAAAAAATAAAATTGATATAATAAAAAACATAGAAAATGAAGATAAAGAAAAGAAATTTGAACCTTTTTGTCGGTATATCAATAGAGAATCTCATTCTTTTATGGGTAATATGTCAGATGCAAAAGAAATTGATATCGATATGTTTTTTGAAGCATTTAAAAAAGTATTTGAATATTTGGGACATCTTGAACATTATGACATAATGATGAAAAAAGGAAACTAACAATGACTAACTACCAAGAGAAAGATTTAGAAAATTTCATAGAATCATATTTGTTAGAAAACCATGCCTATATCAAAAGAACAAATGAAAATTACGATAAAAATTTATGTTTAGATATAGAGCTTTTTGAGAATTTTTTACAAGCTACGCAAAGTGTAGCACTCGAAGAGCTTAAAAAGCGTTGTGGGCAAAACTACAAAAAAGAACTTTTTAATCGTATTTTCTCACAGATCAAAACCAAAGGCATAGTCAAAGTCTTACAAAGCTATGTGGAGATCAAAGGCATTAAAATTTACCTAGCCTTTTCAAAGCCAAACACTAGTGCAAACGAAGAAAGCGTGAAAAAATACGAGCAAAACACCCTTTCTATCATACGCCAGCTTCACTATAGCACGCAAAATAAAAACTCCCTTGATATGGTGATCTTTTTAAATGGCTTACCCCTTATCACCATAGAACTTAAAAATCATTTCACAGGACAAAATGTCTTTCACGCTATAGAGCAATACAAAAAAGACAGAAACCCAAAAGAAGCTATATTTAGCCTTACTATAGTGCATTTTGCACTAGATAATGATCTTTGTTATATGAGTACAAAATTAGATCAAGATGCGACTACATTTTTGCCTTTTAATCTTGGTTTAAACAATGGTAGTGGCAAAATAGGCTTAGCAAATGGATCGGGCAATCCACCAAGTGATGGTATAAAAACAGTGTATTTGTGGGAGAAAATCTTCAAAAAAGATACTTTGCTTAATTTATTTTTTAATTTTGTGCAAGTTATAAAAAAGGAAAACGAAGAAATCATCATCTTTCCTAGATACCATCAATTTGATGTAGTAGAAAAACTACTCGCCCATGCAAAAGAAAACGGCACAGGGCAACGCTACTTAATCCAGCATAGTGCAGGAAGTGGCAAGAGTAATTCTATATCTTGGCTTGCACATAATCTCGTAAGCTTGCATAGACTTGAAAAAAACATCTTTGACTCTATCATCGTAGTAACCGATAGAAAAGTGCTTGATAGGCAAATAAGAGAAAATGTAAAATCTTTTTCACAGAAGACAAAAGACCTAGTCGAAGCCATCACTCATGGAAGCAAACAGCTTAAAAATGCTTTAGAAGAAGGTAAGAAAATCATCATCACAACCATACAAAAATTTCCTTTCATTTTAGATGAGATCAAAACCTTAAAAAGCAAAACTTTTGCTATCATCATCGATGAAGCACACTCTAGCCAAAGCGGAAGCAATGCTCAAAAAATGGCTGAAGTCATAAGAAGTAAAAGCTATGATGAAAGTCAAAATTTAGATGATGAAATTTTAGAAATCATAAAAAATAAAAAACTCCAAAGCAATGCTTCTTATTTTGCATTTACCGCTACACCTAAGCCAAAAACCTTAGAAATGTTTGGTATGCCTTGTGATGTTAATGGAGAGCAAATGTTTATCCCATTTCATCTTTACTCTATGAAACAAGCCATAGAAGAAGGTTTTATACTTGATGTATTAAAAGGCTATACGACTTATAAAAGCTACTATAAAATCATATCTTGCACAAATGACAATCCAAAATACGACAAAAAAAGAGCAAACGCAAAGCTAAAAGCCTATGTGCAAAACAATATAAAAACAATCGAACAAAAATCACAAATCATGTGTGAGCATTTTTTCCAAAATAGCTTTAAAAAGATAAATGGCAAAGCAAAAGCTATGGTTGTAACAAGCTCAAGAGAAAATGCTGTGAAGTATTATCTTGTTTTTAGAGAGTATTTAAGAAAAAATTATCCACATTTTAAAGCTATAGTGGCTTTTTCAAGTGAAGTAAATTTAGAAGGTGAAATTTATAGCGAAAGTGGCTTGAATGGTTTTTCAGAAAATGCTTTAAAAGATGAGTTTAAAAAATATGAGTATCGTTTTTTAATCGTTGCAGAAAAATACCAAACCGGCTTTGATGAGCCATTATTGCATACGATGTATGTAGATAAAGCATTAAGCGGAGTAAGTGCAGTACAAACTCTATCAAGACTAAACCGAACTTGCAAAAACAAAGAAAATACTTTCGTGCTAGATTTTGCAAATACTCATGAAGATATAGCAAAATCTTTTAGTGTATTTTATGAACAAACTTACTTAAGTGAAGCTACAGATGATAATAGAATTTTTGATTTAAAAGCAAATCTAAATGAATATGAAATTTACACCCAAGAAGAAATAGATGATTTTACAAATGCCATTTTAAAAAATGAAAAAGAAAATATTATTCATTCAAAATTAGACACAATGCTAACTAGATTTGATCAAAAAAGTGATAATGAAAAATTAGATTTTTATAGTAAAGCAAGGACTTATCTTAAAGAGTATTCTTTTTTAGCTCAAATATTACCCTATGAAGATATAGAACTTGAAAAGCTTTATATACTACTTAAAAAACTTACTAGTAAGATTATCTTACCTAAACCAGAAGACTTAGCTAAAGGAATTTTAGATAATGTGGATTTTGATAGTTATCGCTTACAACTTGATAAAACACAAGATATCATTTTACAAGGAAATGGAGAGCTAAAACCTTCTTTTGCAGATGGTTCGAGTAAAAGTACTGAAGCTGAATTAGAAGAGCTTTCAAACATCATCAAAGATTTTAACAACAAATACGCAAATATAGACTTTAACGAAAGCGACAAAATAGCTAAAATCTTATATGATATAAAAGATGATATAGCAAAAAATGAAGAAATACGCGAAACTTTTAACAAATCAGGTATGCAAAATTCGCGCATTAGATTTGATGAAATTTTAGAAGACAAAATTCAAGATCTTTTAGATTTAAATTTGGAACTTTTTAAACAATTTACTCAAAACAATGATTTCAAAGACAAAATAGCAAATGTAATGTTTAATATGATTTATAGTGATATAAAAAATAATTCTTTTATCTAAAAAATTAATTTTGAAATATTATTTAAACTCAATCAGACCATTTTTTACTTAACTTCTCATTCTTACATTTGCTGCATGAGTTAAAGCTACGGCTATGGCGTCTGTAATATCTAAAGGCTTAATATCTTTACTAAGCCCTAAAAGTCTTTTTACCATAAAAGCTACTTGCTCTTTTGTTGCTTTTGCTTTTCCTGTAACGGCTTTTTTTACTTGCAAGGGAGTATATTCTGTAAAATCTCCATGAATTTGTAAAATTTTTAAACTCAAAGCTCCACGAAATTGTGCGAGTTTTAAAACGGTTTTTGGATTATAAGCAAAAAAGATATCTTCAATCGCTACCTCATCAAAAGAATGATTTTTAAAAATCAAGTCTAACCCCTCACAAAGTTCTGTGATTTGATACTGCAAAGTGCTAGGCTTTATCTTTATAAGTCCTGCTTCGATTAAAGTATTTTTACCTTTATTAGTTTCTATGATAGCATAACCGCAATTTCTTGAACCTGGATCTATACCTAAAATTTTCAAAATACACCCTTTTTCACAACTGTGAAATTCTTAAAATATAGCTGTGAATTTTAACCATTTTTTATAAAAATTAAGATAAAATCTAAATTTTAGTTTAAAATTATGGGAATAAGATAAAAATGGATATTAATGAAATGCTAGGAGCTTTCAAAAAAGAGATCACTGAAATAGAATACGAAAATTACATCTCTTCTTTAAAATTCAATGATAAATTAAGCAAAGCAGATTGCCTAGTATTTAATGCCCCAAATGAATTAATAGCTAAATTCATACAAACAAAATATGCCGAAAAAATCGCCTATTTATATGAAGTGCAAAGCGGAAATAAAGCCGAAGTGCAAATTCAAGGACTTAACAACAAAGCCCACACAAAAATCAAACTAGACATTGCAAATATCAAAACACAAAGCACGATTTTAAATCCTTCTTTTACTTTTGAAAGTTTTGTTGTTGGGGATTCTAACAAATATGCTTATTCTGCTTGTGTAGCAGTAAGTAACAAAGACAAATTAGGCAAACTTTATAATCCCATTTTCATTTACGGACCTACAGGACTTGGAAAAACACATTTGCTTCAAGCGGTAGGAAATGCTTGTTTGGAATTAGGAAAAAAAGTCATTTATGCCACAAGTGAAAATTTTGTCAATGATTTTACCTCTCATCTTAGCAATAAAACTATGGAAAAATTTCACGAAAAATACCGAAACTGTGATGTTTTACTCATTGATGATGTGCAATTTTTAGGAAAAACAGATAAAATTCAAGAAGAATTTTTCTTCACTTTCAATACCATTAAAGAAAAATTCGGTCAAATCATAATGACAAGTGATAATCCACCCAATATGCTAAAAGGCATAACAGAACGTTTAAAAAGCCGTTTTGCTAATGGTATTATGGCAGATATCACTCCGCCTCAACTTGATACAAAAATCGCTATCATACGCAAAAAATGTGAATTTAACGGCATTGATTTAGATCAAGAAGTGATTAATTATATAGCCACTTCAATGGGTGATAATATCAGAGAAATCGAAGCGATGATAACAAATTTGCACGCTTATTCAAGGCTAATTGGGCAAAATATTAACCTTGACATTGCAAAAATGATGATGAAAGATCACATAAAAGAAAGAAAAGAAAACATTTCAATCGAAGATATTTTCTCAATGGTTTGTAAAGAATTAAATATCAAACTTAGTGATATTAAATCCAATAAAAAAACCCAAAATATTGTCCTTGCTAGAAGAGTAGTGATTTATTTAGCACGCGAACTTACAACGATGTCAATGCCTCAACTTGCTAAATTTTTTGATATGAAAGATCACACAGCAATTTCACATAATGTGAAAAAAATCAATGAAATTATTGAAAATGATTTAGAATTAAAAAATAAAATAGAAGAATTAAAAAATAAAATTCTAGTTAAAACTAAGGTTTAAATGTGAAAAAATGTGAAAAAACTAAAAAATATTTTCAACATAAAAATAAAGAAAAAACAGTCACTGAAAACACTTTTTCACATTTTCAACAAGCTTATTATTATGATGAAAATAAATTTAAATTCACAAGGAGAAAATTATGAAACTTAGCATCAACAAAAACACCCTTGAATCTGCCATAGCTTTATGTAACGCTTACACAGATAAAAAAGATTCAAGTTCTATTACCTCTCATCTACTTTTTGAAGCACAAGGAGATAAACTTACAATCAAAGCAAATGATTATGAAATAGGCTTAAACTATAAAATTAAAAAAATTCAAATTGAAAGCTCTGGTTATGCAACAGTTAATAGCAAAAGCATTGCTGATGTGATTAAAAGTTTAAATAACGAAGATGTTGTTTTAGAAACCATTGATAATTCTTTATTTATCAGACAA
The DNA here is from genome assembly GCF_004378855.1 of Campylobacter sp. US33a. Taxonomy (GTDB): domain Bacteria; phylum Campylobacterota; class Campylobacteria; order Campylobacterales; family Campylobacteraceae; genus Campylobacter_D. The sequence goes on along the minus strand of NZ_RYYL01000007.1, from coordinate 8,515 downwards.
AAAAGTACAAAATACAAACTTCCTATGTTTAAATATGAAGATTTCCCATCTTTTCCAGAAATAGAAGGAAAAAATAAATTTGACATTGATTCTAGCGACTTAAGCCGTTCATTAAAGAAAATTTTACCAGCTATCGATACAAATAACCCAAAATATTCTTTAAACGGAGCTTTTCTAGACATTAAAACAGATAAAATTAATTTCGTTGGAACAGATACAAAAAGACTAGCAATTTTTACATTAGATAAAACAAATGATAAAGAATTTTCTTTCAGTATCCCTAAAAAAGCCATTATAGAAATGCAAAAACTTTTCTATGAAAAAATTGAAATTTATTATGATGAAAATATGCTTATTGCTAAAAATGATAATTTTGAATTCTTCACAAAACTCATTAACGATAAATTTCCTGATTATGAAAAAGTAGTTCCAAAACAAATCACCAAAGAATTTACCTTTAAAACTGAAGATTTTATTGATTCTTTAAAAAGAATTAATGTTGTAGCTGAAAAAATGAAACTTCATTTTAATAAAAACAAACTCATTTTTGAAGGTATTAGCCTTGATAATGTTGAAGCAAAAACAGAATTAGAACTTGAACTTGATATAGAAGATAACTTTGATCTTAGTATTAAAATCAAATATCTAATTGATTTCTTAAATTCCATAGAAAGTGAAGAATTTAAAATAAGCATTAATGAGCCAAATTTGGCTTTTATAGTAAGTTCAGCTGAACTTCAAACTGTAATTATGCCAGTAATTTTATAAGGATAATAAATGCAAGAAAATCAAAACTATGGTGCTGGAAATATTAAAGTCTTAAAAGGCTTAGAAGCTGTTAGAAAACGCCCAGGTATGTATATAGGAGATACAAACATAGGCGGACTTCATCATATGATTTATGAAGTAGTGGATAATTCTATCGATGAGGCTATGGCTGGGTATTGTGATACTATCGATATAGAAATTACTACTGAAGGAAGTTGTATAGTAAGTGATAATGGTCGTGGTATTCCTGTGGGTATGCACCCTACTGAAAATATGCCAACACTAACCGTTGTTCTAACTGTGCTTCATGCAGGTGGAAAATTTGATAAAGATACTTATAAAGTTTCTGGTGGTTTACACGGTGTGGGTGTTTCAGTTGTAAATGCACTTTCTAAAAAACTTGTTGCGACTGTGCAAAGAGATGGAGAAATTTATCGCCAAGAATTTTCAGAAGGTAGAGTAACAAGTGAATTTGGTGTTATAGGAAACAGTAAAAAAACAGGAACAACTATAGAATTTTGGCCTGATGATAAAATTTTTGAAGTTACAGAGTTTGATTATGAAATTTTAGCTAAACGCTTTCGTGAACTTGCATATTTAAATCCAAAAATCACTATAAATTTTAAAGATAATCGCGTAGGTAAAAAAGAAAGTTTTCATTTCGAAGGTGGAATTTCACAATTTGTAGTTGATTTAAATAAAAAAGAAGCTTTAACAAAACCTATATTTTTTAGTGTAGATGAAGAAGATGTAAATGTGGAAATAGCTTTACTTTATAATGATACTTATAGTGAAAATTTGCTTTCTTTTGTTAATAATATTAAAACTCCAGATGGTGGAACACATGAAGCTGGTTTTAGAATGGGCTTAACAAGGGTAATTAGCAATTATATAGAAGCAAATGCTAATGCTAGAGAAAAAGACTCTAAAATTACTGGTGATGATGTACGTGAAGGACTTATCGCAATAGTAAGTGTAAAAGTACCTGAGCCACAATTTGAAGGACAGACTAAAGGAAAATTAGGCTCAAGCTATGTGCGTCCCATAGTTTCAAAAGCAAGTTTTGAATACTTGACTAAATATTTTGAAGAAAATCCTATTGAAGCAAAAGCCATTATGAATAAAGCTTTAATGGCAGCTCGTGGTAGAGAAGCAGCAAAAAAAGCAAGAGAATTAACGCGTAAAAAAGAAAGTTTAAGCGTTGGAACTTTACCTGGAAAATTGGCTGATTGTCAAAGCAAAGATCCAAGTGAAAGTGAAATTTATCTTGTAGAAGGAGATTCTGCAGGGGGTTCTGCAAAACAAGGTAGAGAAAGATTTTTTCAAGCTATTTTGCCTTTGCGTGGTAAAATTTTAAATGTTGAAAAAGCAAGACTAGATAAGATTTTAAAATCTGAACAAATTCAAAATATGATTACTGCTTTTGGTTGTGGTATAGGAGATGAATTTGATATTTCAAAATTAAGATACCATAAAATCATCATTATGACAGATGCTGATGTAGATGGCTCTCATATACAAACCTTACTTTTAACTTTCTTCTTCCGTTTTATGAATGATCTTGTAGCTAACGGACATATTTATCTAGCACAACCGCCACTTTACCGTTATAAAAAAGGTGAAAAAAGAGAAATTTATCTTAAAGATGAAAAAGCTTTGAATGATTATTTAATCGAAACAGGCATTGAAAGCTCTAATAATTATGAAGGAATTGGCTTAAATGATTTAAAAGATTTATTAAAAATAGCTGCAGCATATCGCTCGGTTTTAAATGATCTTAAAAAGCGTTTTAATGTGATTTCTGTGATTAGATATTTGATAGAAAATCCTGATTTTATCAAAGAAAATAACGAAGAACTTTTTAAAATCGTAAAAGCCTTTTTAGAAAAAGAAGGACATAATATCTTAAATCATTATATCAACGACAATGAAATTCGCGTTTATGTGCAAACTGAAAATGGTTTAGAAGAGCTTATTATCAATGATGATTTATTTTCTCATCCACTTTATGAAGAAGCAAGTTATATTTTTAATAAAATAAAAGATCGTGACTTAGCAACCGATAAAGATATTTTAGATATTTTAAGCGAAGTAGAAACTAATGCAAAAAAAGGTGCTTATATCCAACGCTATAAAGGTTTGGGTGAAATGAATCCTGAACAACTTTGGGAAACGACTATGGATCCAAGTGTGAGAAGACTTTTAAAAATTACTATTGAAGATGCACAGAGTGCTAATGATACTTTTAATCTTTTCATGGGCGATGAGGTTGAACCAAGACGCGATTATATTCAAGCACATGCTAAAGATGTGAAGCATTTGGATGTGTAAATAATAAGTTTGAAATTTTGAATTTCAAACTTATTTAAAGGGTTAAATTTATCTTAAAAGAAAAAATACTGCCTTGATTAGGAATGGATTTTATATTTAAATGGCTTTGGTGAAGTGAAAGTATTTTTTTAACTAAAAACAATCCTAAACCAAAAGAATTGTTAGTTTTATTATTAATTTTATAAAATTTTTTTGTAATAGATTTTATATGTTTTGCTTCTATGCCTATACCTTTGTCTTCAATTGTAAATTCTTTATCATATACTTTTATAATTATCTCATTTTTGCTATATTTTAAGGCGTTTGAAATTAAATTTATAATTACTTGCTCGATTAAAAATAAATCTGCCTTAATTAAGGTGGTTTCTCCATAAATTTTAATTCTTTCTTCATTAAAAGAATTTGCAAGTTCTTTCGAAATTTCAAATAAATCAAAAATTTCTAAATTCAAAGAATTAGAATTTAAATTAAAAACCAAATTTAATTTATGTGTTAAATTATTTATTTTAAAACTTTGTTTTTGAATTTTATGCAGTAAAAATTCCTTAGTTTTTTCATCATTTTCATTTTTTAAACTTTCTAAACTTATATTAATCACACTAAGTGGGTTTTTTAGTTCGTGAGAAATTGTACTTATGATATTGTTTAATTGTGAATTTTTCATTTTAATTTTTTTGGCTTGTTTTTTTGCTCTTATATCTTGTTTTAAATACAATTCTTTTATTTTTAGTATTTTGGAATTTAAAAAATTTAAATCCTTAAAAAAGGTTTTTTTAAATACAAAATCACTTTCATTGTTTATATTTTTAATGAAAAATAATAAATCCTTAAAATACCACTTAAAGATGTAAAAAATAAAAATGGCAATTAAAGCTAAAATTATTATAAAAAGAATAAAAATAAAAGCATTATTAATCCAATAATATTTTATTTGATTGCTTAGCTTTGGATAGACTATAATAATGTATTGATATTTTTCAAATTCATAGGCTTTATAAAAAATTTCTTTTTTTTCTAAAAAATCATTTGTTGTATTATAATCAAATTTATTTTTGAAAAAATCAAAATTTTGTAGAGAAGAAAATATTTTCCCATCTTTCTTAATTACAAAATCCGCTCTAGTTTGTGAAGCAAAATTTTTTATATTTTTTTCATTTAAATTTTGAAGAATTGAAAACCTTAAAACATCATCTAAACTTTTTAATTTTTGCTCATAAGTGTTTTTGATGATATTATTAATATAACTTTCATTAATAAAATAAAAAATACTTGTAAAACCAAGACAGATGATTAAAAAAAGATAAAAAAAGAAAGTTTTTATTTTTAACATAATTTATAGCCAACTGATCTTATGGAAATAATTTTTTCTTTAAGAGCTGGAATTTTTTGCTTTAATCTTAAAATAGCAGTATTGATGGTTTTATCGCCCGTGGTGTCATTTTTCCATACTTGTTCGCTTAAAAATTGTCTACTTAAAAGTTGATTTTTGTATGTGAAAAAGCATTTTAAAAGCTCGATATCAAGTGTGGTGAGATTGGGTATTTTTTCATCTTTGAATTTTAGAATTCTTTCATCTATGTTTAAAACAAAGTTCTCAAAAATTAAAATTTCTTTTTTTGTATTTCTTTTGGTTATTGCTTTGATTCTAAATAATAACTCATTGAAATTAAAAGGCTTGCAAATATAATCATCACAACCCTCTTCAAAGCCATCTAAAATATCTTTTTGCAAGGTTTTAGCGCTTAAGAAAATCACCGCTTCATCGTAGCCATTTGTTCTTAGTTTTTTTATCAGTTCTACGCTGTCTCCACTCGGTAAATTTCTATCCATGATGATTAAATCAATTTCGTTATTGTCTAAGAAATTTTCTAAGTCAAAAATATCAAAAAAACTATAGATTTTATATTTTTCTTGACTTAATTTAAGACTGATTAATTCATTTAAATCTTTATCATCTTCGATTAAAACTATATTTAACATGGCAGGAATTATAACAAAATTTTTGCAAATTCAAATTTTGAAATATTTTTATTGCAAGATAAAATTATTTTTAATGATTAGCAAAATTAATACAAAATAGAGCAATGCGTAGTATTGGGCTGGGAAGTCTTTAAGGGGTTAAAAGGGCGAAAGCTCTTTTGTAGCAAAGTGGAATTTATTTCCGCTACGAAGTCAAAAATGTATCCAAAATGTTTCCAAGTTTTTTTACACTTCCATTACTTTTTTTAAAAGTAAGGAGAAAATATGAAAAAAATTCTAGCTTTGAGTGTGGCAAGTTGTGCGTTTTTTAGTGTTTTGAATGCTGTAGATTTAAAAATCGCAGGTAGCTCAACCGTGTATCCTTTTACTTCTTTTGTTGCTGAAGAATATGCAGCAATTAATAATGCCAAAACCCCTATTGTGGAAAGTTTAGGCACAGGAGGTGGGTTTAAGGTATTTTGCGAAGGAATTACTGATATTTCTAATGCTTCAAGACCTATAAAATCAAGTGAGTTTGAAGCTTGTCAAAAAGCAGGAATTACTGACATAGTAGGCATCATGATAGGTTATGATGGTATAGTTTTAGCACAAAATAAAGCTAATGCGCCTTTAAATATCACAATGAAAGAGCTTTTTTTAGCATTAGCTAAAGAAGTGCCTCAAGATGGCAAACTTATACCAAATCCTTACACAAACTGGCAACAAATCAATAAAAATTTACCAAATCGTAAAATCACTATCTATGGCCCTCCATCAAGTTCAGGCACGAGAGATACCATAGAAGAGCTTGTAATGAGCGAAGTTTCTAAAAAAATTCCAGAATACAAAGGCGCTTATAAAACCATCCGTCAAGACTCAGCTTTCATACCAAGTGGGGAAAATGATAATTTAATTGTTTCAAAATTAAGTGTTGATAAAGATGCTTTTGGGCTTTTTGGATACGGCTTTTTAGCAAGTAATGAAGATAAAATCAACGCCGCAACAATCGATAACATAGAAGCAAATGCAAAAAATATCATGGAAGGTAAATATGAACTTGCAAGAAGTTTGTATATTTATATCAATGCTAAGAAAAATCCAAAAGAAAGTTTTGAGTTTGCAAAAATTTATATGAGTGATGATTTAGCAAAAAGTGGTGGCGAACTTGAAAAAATAGGACTTGTTCCTTTAAGTGAGACTAATTTAAAAGCTACACAAAAACATATAGAAGATAGAAAAATCTTAAATGAAGAGCTTGTAAAAGCTGGAAAAGTTTTTTAAGGAAAAGCTTTGTTAAAAGAAAAAATCATTAAATTTGCGCTTTTCTTATGTGCTTTTGTAAGTGTGATAGTAAGTTTTGCTATCATGCTTACGATTTTAATTGAAGCTTTGAAATTCTTTCAAAAAGAAAGTGTAATCACTTTTTTATTTTCAAGCGAGTGGGCAGCAGATGCAGCGTTTATGAGTGCTGATGGCACAAGTAAACAAGGTGTTTTTGGTGCACTTTCCTTATTTTGGGGTACTTTTTATATTTCCTTAATCGCTATGTTAACCGCCTTACCTTTAGGTGTAATGTGTGCTTTATATTTGGGCGTTTTTGCAGGCAAAAAATCTAAAAATTACTTAAAACCTATTTTAGAAATCATTGCAGGAATTCCAACTGTTGTTTTTGGATTTTTTGCCGCTATAGTTGTAGCACCTTTTATCGTGTGGTTTTTTGCACTTTTTGGCATTAATGCGAGTTTTCAAAGTGCTTTGGGAGCCGGATTTATCATGGGTATTATGATAGTGCCTATTGTGGCTTCTTTGTCGCAAGATTGCATTGAAGCAGTAAGCGAAAAAAGAATAAACGCCGCTTTAGCCTTAGGAATGACAAAAAAAGAAGTGGTTTTTGCTGTGATTTTACCTGAAGCCATACCGGGTATAGTAGCAGCTTGTCTTTTGGGGCTTTCAAGAGCTTTGGGTGAAACCATGATAGTGGTAATGGCAGCTTCTTTGCGTCCAAATTTAACTATGAATTTCTTAGAAGATATGACAACGGTTACGGTTAAAATCGTTGAAGCATTAAGCGGAGATCAAGCTTTTGATAGTTCTTTAGCTTTAAGTGCCTTTTCTTTAGGTTTAGTGCTTTTCATCATCACTTTAATCATCAATATGTTTAGCGTTTATCTCATTAATCGCTTTCATAAAAGGAAAAATTTATGAAAAAACTTTTCAAAAAAAGACAAAAGGCTTCAAAATCTTTTAAAAGACTTTGCAAAATGGGGCTTTATATTAATTTAATTTTTCTTTGTATTTTTTTAGGTAGTGTAGCCTATCTTGGAGTAGGGGCTTTTAAGCAAACTTATATTTTTGTAGAACCTGATAGAAATTCGCCTTCTTATGAGCTTTTATCGCGTGCAGAACAAAGAAAAATTAGAACAGGACAAGTAAGCGAAAAATCTTGGCTTTTGGCAAATTCAGAAGTAGATCAATATATGAAAGAAAATTATAATCGTTTGAGCGAAGAGCAAAGAATTTTAGTAGATAAATTAACACAAAATGGCGAAATAAAGCTTCAGTTTAATACTAATTTCTTTTTAAATGGAGATTCTAAGTCGCCTGAAAGTGCTGGAATTTTATCTTCTATCATAGGGACTTTGCTTGTAATGCTTGTTTGCATGGCAGTAAGTGTGCCTATTGGAATTGGGGCAGCGATTTACTTAGAAGAATTTGCACCGCAAAATATATTTACTCATTTTATAGAAGTTTGTATTAATAATTTAGCTAGTATTCCTAGTATTTTATTTGGGCTTTTAGGACTTGGAGTGTTTATTAATCTTTTTGGAATGCCTAGATCAAGTGCTTTGGTAGGTGGTCTTACTTTGGCGATTATGAGTTTGCCTATTATCATTGTTTCTACTAAGGCGGCTTTAAAAAGTGTGGATATAAATATGAAAAACGCGGCTTATGCTTTGGGTATGACTAAAGTGCAAATGGTAAAAGGCATAATGCTACCTTTGGCTATGCCTATGATTTTAACAGGATCTATTTTAACTCTAGCACAAGCTATCGGTGAGACTGCACCTTTGATGATTATCGGTATGATAGCTTTTATTCCAGATGCGGCAAATTCGGTTTTTGATGCAACAAGTGTACTGCCTGCTCAAATTTATTCATGGTCGGCTATGCCAGAACGCGCATTTTTAGAAAAAACAGCAGCGGGTATTATTGTGCTTTTGGGACTTTTAGTGATACTAAATCTTAGCGCGATACTTTTAAGAAAGTATTTTCAAGGAAGATTAAAATGATAGCAAAAACAACAAATTTAAATTTATTTTATGGCAAAAAACAAGCTTTATTTGATATCAATATGCAAATAGCAAAAAATAAAATTACCGCATTAATCGGTGCTTCAGGGTGTGGGAAATCAACATTTTTGCGTTGTTTTAATCGTATGAATGATAAAATCGCAAAA
>NZ_RYYL01000006.1 GCF_004378855.1 Campylobacter sp. US33a | reverse complement strand
AAAGATACTAAGTCTTCCTAAACCACTGCTTTCATCTTTAGGAGAAAAATAATAGCTGGGTATATCTTGTTTTATAAGATTATCTTGATCTAATTCTCCAAAGTAAAAAGGATTATTAGGAAGTTCGGTGGAGCCTGTAAGCAATATACCTTGAAAATAAATTTTAGAATGAATTACATCAATATTTTTAGTCCTTAAGACTTCACAATCAATCACTTCTTTATCATAAGCAAAAATCGTTTCTTTTATTTTTTCAAGAGACATAGACTTTCCTTAAACTTTTAGTCATTTTATGATAGCTAGAACTCCAATATTTATCACTTTTTTCTCCTGCTAAAACATTAAAATAAAATTCATTTCTATCTTTTTGATATTCTTGTGAGATATTACCATAATCATACTTATGATAAAGCGTTCTTGAGAGCATTTCATCTTTGGGTATAAAGATAAAAGGATAAAATTTACTCACGCTAAAATTATTATATTTTTTACTTAAATCCAAATCTTGTATAATGATAGCTTCATAATCATTATCTGCTTTTAAAAGTTTTGCTTGCTTATCATTTTTATCAAAATAAATTAATTCAAAAGTGCCTTTTAGGTTTTTAGTGCCCGATTTTGTAATCAAACGACTTAAAAGAATGTCTAAAGTTTCATAAACCCTTGTAATATTCCATAAAGCATATAAAACTTCTTCTTGTTCTGGACTAAGATTTTCACTATTGTAGTATTTTTTATATTCATCAAGATAAATTTCTTGCATTAATGAATTATTTATAAGCATTCTAGCCCAATTTTTAAAAGCTTTTGCACCTTTTACGCTTTGTAAATTATCATCAATGTTTTGAAATTTTAAAAAGATAGAATGAATGCTTTGTATTAATTTTGTAGCCATTAATAATCCGCTAGGATCTTTAACAACGGGATTTACAACTTCTATTCCTATGCTAGAAAGCTTTTTAACCACCCAAACAACGCAATTATTTTCAAGAAGTTTATAGGTAAATTCTTCATTGATTGGTTCTTCGCTATTAGGCGTGATTTCTTTTGTAGCTTCAAAATCAGCTTTAATATTTGTAAGCAAGGTATTATATTGTTCTTCAGAAATTTCTAAAGTGCAACGATTAGAAGGTTTAAAAGTTTGAGGGCTTCTTAGTTTTTTAATAATATAGCGATTTTTATCAACATTGTTATCTAATACATATTGGTTATTGTTAAATACTTTGCCAGCTGTATCATTAACAGAGCCTGTTCCAGTTCCAAAACCCCAAAAACCATCATTGAATTCATTGGTTGTCGTTGTGTCATACCACATATACTCTTCTTTTCTAAAAGTTACCAATTTACCAAGATTGTAATCCCAATATTTTACATCTCTTTCAAATTTCATCGTATCTAACTCATCAGGACTTTTATCTTTAGTAAGTCCTAAAAAGGCGTGGGTGAAATCGATTTGCTTAGAAATTTGAGAAAATTTTGCTTTAAATAACAAAGAAAAATCAACATGCTTTAACATTTCATCTTCTAACAACTCGTCTATATAAATCGTGACATAATATTTTATTATTTCTTTCATTTCGAAATAGTCCCTTCTAAAAGTCCATAAGGTATGATTCCTATAAATATCGCAAATTCAAAACAAAAATACATCATTAAAAATAAAAATCTAAATTTTAAATGTAATTTAACAAAAAAGAGCCATATTATCATTAATAAAATATTCATTACCACAAGATTTAAATAAAAATCATTAAAAATTATATTAAAGATATACATAAAAGAATAGCAAAAAAGATGAATAAAAAAGAAGTTTTTATAAAAACTTAAGAAAATAAACCAAAATATAGCAATATAAAATAGCAAGATAGGAAAGAAAAAAACAATATAAAGCTCAAATTCCAAATTCTTGAGTTTATATATAACAACAAACACAGCACATATTAAAGCAATATAGCCACTCCCTAAACACCAAGCAATTTGCCCGCTTGATATATTGTCTATTCCTTTACTTTCTAGCTTTGCTTTGAGTTTAGAATAAATAGGAATTTGCAAACTTACTCCTAATACAGATAAATTGTTTTATTATAGACTAATTTGCTTAATATTTTTATTTAATTTAAATTCTTTGTTTTTAAGATTCTTGTCTTAATTCTTCATCTATTTTATCTAACTCATCAGGACTTTTATCTTTGGTAAGCCCTAAAAAGGCGTGGGGAATATTCCAATCCATAGGGTGGATATAAATTGTTGCGTAATATCTCATTTAGAAAATCCCCCGAACAATGCAATCGCTTGAAGCAAAAACGATGAGCAGACATAACCCATAACAAATAATAAAACGCTAAACATAAGCTTTCTTTTAAAAATGGATATTAAGAAAAGCACTCCTATGCCACACAAACTAATAACAAATAAGCTTAAGCTAGAAAAATAAATTATCAAAGATATAAACACCGCAGACAAAACCAAAGGAATAGCATTATAAATATATAATAGATTAAAAGGAATGCAAAAGTATATGATAAGAACAAAGACTTTTAACATACTTAAATTCGAGATTGCTAAAAATAAATTTTCATCATTTTCATATATAGTTTTAAAAAATACAAAAACACAGCCTATCAAAGCAAGAATCAAACTACACACGAACCAAGCAATTTGCCCACTTGATATATTGTCTATTCCTTTATTTTCTAGCTTTGCTTTTAATTTAGAATAAATAGGAATTTGCAAATTTACTCCTAATACAGATGAATTGTTTTATTATAACTGATTTGCTTAATATTTTTGATTAATCTAAATTCTTTGTTTTTAAGAAATTTTTGTTTTGATTCTTCATCTATTTTATCTAACTCATCAGGACTTTTATTTTTGGTAAGTCCTAAAAAGGCATGGGGAATATTCCAATCCATAGGGTGAATATAAATTGTTACAAAATACTTCATAAAATTTCCTTATAAGTGACTAAAAAAATAATATGCAAACGCAACATAACATATCATAAATACTAGACTCAAGCTCAAGCTTACCCTATGTATTTTATAAAAAATATTAATTATAAATATTATAATAATACTTAACGAACAAAAGCCAACGATAAATTCTGATATATTGTTAATAGTATAAATATCAATATTAAAAAACCACTGCAATGGGAATAAAACCCATTGAACTAAAGGTAAAAACCACTGCATCGGAGCTAAAAGCCACCTAAGTTCATCACTTTTTATTAAAACAGAATATACAAATGGAGAGATTATCACGATTCCAAAACATATAAAACAATCCAATATGAATTTAACAAAATTAAATTTATTATTCATAGATATTCCCTTGCTGTATATTGATTATTTTTTAACATCTTATTGTTTGCAACATTAACAGAATTCATTTTAGTTCCAAAACCCCAAAAACTATCGTTGAACTCATTAAGCTCTTTAGCGCCATACCATTTTTGTTCTATTTTATCCCATTCTTTGTTTTTAAGATATTCTTGTCTTAATTCTTCATCTATTTTATCAAGTTCATCAGGACTTTTATCTTTGGTAAGTCCTAAAAAGGCGTGAGTAAAATCTTCCGCATTAATAAAATTTTTATTTTCGCAATCTAAAAAGCATTCTACCAGCGGATCAATATAAATTGTTACATAATATTTCATTTATAAAATCCTCCACCAAGATAAAACAAAGTATAAGTTAATACCATATAAACAAAATAAAATAAAAAAGTATATAATAATCTTTTTTGTAAAAAATAAAATACAACACAAATGGTTATACATAAAATCAAAATAAAATAAATATTAATTTCAAGAACAAAATAACAATAGCTTATTATCCAATTTAGTGTTATTGGAATTAAATTTTTTATATTAAAAAAATTTATTATACAAACAATGCACATAAAAATAAATAAAAAAAATGATTTGCAAAAATAAAAGCAAGAGATTTGAAAAAACCTTCAAAAGTAAAAAATTTAAGGTTTTCAAAAGATATTGTTCTAGTATTTATAATTACAATTAATAAAAATAATAAATAGGTAAAAATTACACTACACACAAACCAAGCAATTTGTCCGCTTGATATATTGTCTATTCCTTTACTTTCTAGCTTTGTTTTTAATTTAGAATAAATAGGGATTTGCAAATTTTACTCCTAATACAGATGAATTGTTTTATTATATAAGATAATTTATTTAATTTATATTTGTTCTTTAAATTAGAAAAAAATTTTAAAGCCTTGATTAATTTTTAATTTTACTCATCTGGATAAATTCATCAAGGAGAAGTAAAAGTATTATCAAAATCTTATATATCATTTTATTAAGTTGAATTTAAAAACCAAACCTTCTTCTCTTTATCTCTAGATAAAGTATAGCTTTTTAACTATATATCAATTTAGCATAAAAGACGATTGGGATATTTTTTAGTTATCATATTAAAGTAATTTTAATTTTTATGAGTTTTTCTTAAAAAGACTAAAATTTGGTTGAATTTATTTTGATTAGCGGTTTTTAAACAGTCTTTATTTTAGATACAATGATTAAAGATTTATGAGATATAGTAGTATTGTATGGTGCGGTTAGCGAGATTTGAACTCGCACACGCTGAGCGCACCACCCCCTCAAGATGGCGTGTCTACCAATTCCACCATAACCGCATTAAAAAGTAGCCCAAAAAAGGGCTAAGAAATATTAAGCAAATTTTATAAAAGGATTTGCATAAAGCGCTATAAGAGCAATTACAAGTGCGTAAATTACTTGTGCTTCAATCATCGCAAGTGCGATAAACATAGTAGTCATTAATTTACCACCTAAACCCGGATTTCTTGCAGTTCCTGCGATAGTAGCCGCTGCAGTGTGTCCCATACCTATAGCGCCACCAAGTGCTGCAACACCAAGCCCTAATCCAGCTGCTAAAACTGAAAACGCTTTGATCCATACATTCATAGACTCTAATTCAGTTGGCTGTACATTATCAGCACCAAATGCCATAGCTGCTAAAGCTAATGTTAGAAATACAATTTTTTTCATTGTAAAATTCCTTAAAAATATTTATTTTTTGGTTCTTGAGTAAAATTCAGTTCGGCTTGCGTATCCCTACTTAAGAATTTTTCTAAAAATCAAAGTTGTTATTATAGTATTTTTTAGCTTTATTTTTTTTGAAATAAATAGCAATGTTTCAAGTGGTAAATTTTGCTTGATTATTTAAAAACTTTTAATGGGCTTTTCAAGTTTTTTTAGCTTAAATTTATATTTTGATTAAAATTAAAGGTTTTAAATTGACTTCAAAATTCTCAAAAATAGGTTTTGTCTTAGCTGTTGCAGGTAGTGCAGTAGGGCTTGGTAATGCTTGGAAATTTCCTACGCTGGTGGGACAAAATGGTGGCTCAGCTTTTGTTCTTTTGTATTTGCTTTTAACTTTAGGCGTTGGTTTTGTTATATTTTTGGCTGAGCTTAGCATTGGAAAACTCAGCGAAAAAGATCCAGTAAATGCTTATTATACCCTTGCGCCAAAAAATAAAAAAGCTTGGTCTTTGGTTGGTTTTTCAATGATAGGTGCAATTTTAATTGTTTCATTTTATAGTGTAATTATTGGTTGGATAGTTAAATATGTTTATTTAAGCTTTTTTACCTTACCTAGTGATATTGCTGGAGCTGGAGCTTTATTTGATGGGCTTTTAACTCAAGATGTTTTATCTCAATTCATATGTTTTACCTTTGTATTTGCTGTAGTTTTTTTCGTAGTATCAAAAGGAGTAAAAAGTGGTATTGAAAAATTAAATGTTTGGATGATGCCGAGTTTGTTTATTTTACTCATTTTAATGCTTGGCTATTCTTTTAGTATGGATGGTTTTTCTAAGGCAAGTGACTTTTTATTTGCTCCTGATTTTTCAAAGCTTAATACAAGCTCTATTTTAAGTGCGCTAGGGCTTGCGTGTTTTAGTTTGTCTATAGGTGTTGGTTCTATTATAACTTATTCTGCTAGTTTGCCAGATCGGACAAATTTTATTGCAAGCAGTATTAATATTATTATTATTAATATTATTATAGGCATTATGATGGGGCTTATTGTTTTTACTTTTATATTTGAATTTGGAGGTAATCCAGCACAGCAAGGGCCAGGACTTATCTTTGTTTCTTTGATGAGTTTATTTTCTCATATTGAGCCTATTGGTTTTTTACCTTTAGGTAATATCTTAGCCATTGCCTTTTTTATCGCTTTATTTTTTGCTGGCATTACTTCAGCAATCTCTATGATAGAGCCTTTTGCATTTTATTTAATCAATTCTTATCAAATTTCTAGAAAAAAAGCTTTGATTTTAATAGGCATTGTGGTTTATATTTTGGGTTCTTTATGTATTTTATCAGGTATTGAAGGAAGTAAAGAATTGTTGACATTTTTTGGAGCGGGATTTTTTGATATTTTAGATTATATTGCTTCAAATTTCATGATGCCTTTAGGCGGACTTTTTGGGGCTATTTTTGTTGGTTTTGTGCTTAAAAAGCAAGCTTTGCAAACTTTGTTTAATCCTTATCTTAAAGGAATTTGGTTTGAAATTTGGTATTTCTTTTTAAGATTTATTGCGCCTTTAGCAGTAATTATCATTATGATACAAAAAATCTTTTTTTAAGGCTAAATTATGAAAGAAAAATTTTCAAAAATAGGTTTTGTCTTAGCTGTTGCAGGTAGTGCAGTAGGGCTTGGTAATGCTTGGAAATTTCCTACGCTGGTGGGACAAAATGGTGGCTCGGCTTTCGTTGTAGTGTATTTGCTTTTAACCTTAGGCGTAGCTTTGGTTATATTTTTGGCTGAACTTAGCATCGGGAAACTCAGCGAAAAAGATCCAGTAAATGCTTATTATACCCTTGCGCCAAAAAATAAAAAAGCTTGGTCTTATGCGGGATTTTTTATGATAGGGGCTATTATTTTAGTTTCTTTTTATAGCGTTGTGATAGGCTGGATAGTTAAATATGTTCATTTAAGCTTTTTTGCTTTACCGCAAGATGCTGATTTGGCTGCAAATGTTTTTAACAATCTTTTAAGCAATGATATTTTATCTCAATTCATATGTTTTACCTTTGTATTTGCTGTAGTTTTTTATGTGGTATCAAAAGGAGTAAAAAGTGGTATTGAAAAATTAAATGTTTGGATGATGCCAAGTTTGTTTATTTTGCTCATTTTAATGCTCGGTTATTCTTTTAGCATGGATGGTTTTTCTAAGGCAAGTGACTTTTTATTTGCTCCTGATTTTTCAAAGCTTAGTGTTAATTCTATCCTTGATGCTTTAGGGCTTGCATTTTTTAGTATGTCTTTAGGGGTTTGTGTTATTTTAACCTATGCAGCTAGCCTACCAGATCGCACAAATTTTATAGCCAGTGCATTTAATATTATTATCATTAATACCGTTGTGGGTTTAATGATGGGGCTTATTGTTTTTACTTTTATTTTCGAATTTGGTGCCGATCCTTCTCAGCAAGGTCCAGGGCTTATATTTATTTCTCTAGCAACACTTTTTGCAAAACTTGATTTTTTAGGCAATATCCTAGCCATTGCCTTTTTTATCGCTTTATTTTTTGCTGGCATTACTTCAGCAATTTCTATGATTGAGCCTTTTACATTTTATTTAATCAATCGTTTTGAAATGTCACGCAAAAAAGCTTTGATTTTAATAGGCATTGTGGTGTATTTTATCGGTTCTTTATCTATTTTTTCTTTTTATGCGGATACTAAAGAATTATTGACATTTTTTGGGGTGGAATTTTTTTATATTTTGGATAAATTTATACAGAATTTATGGATGCCAATTTCTGCTCTTGTGACGGCTTTTTTTGTAGGTTTTGTGATAAAAAAAGAAGGTTTAAGAATTCTTTTTGCTCCTTATATGAATGTATTCTTTTTTGAGCTTTGGTATTTCTTTTTAAGATTTATTGCACCTTTAGCAGTTGTTATCATTATGATACAAAAAATATTTTTTTAAGGCAGTAAGTGAGGGAAAAATTTTCAAAAATAGGTTTTGTTTTAGCAGTTGCAGGTGGTGCCGTAGGACTTGGTAATGCTTGGAAATTTCCAACTTTGAGTGCTGAAAATGGTGGTTTTGTATTTGTGCTTTTATATTTGCTTTTTACTTTAAGTATAGGTTTTAGTATATTTTTAGCCGAAATTGCTATGGGAAGACTCAGTAAAAGCGACTTGGCAAATGCTTATTCTACTTTAGCACTTAAATATTCAAAACAATGGCGTTTTGCAGGTATTTTTATGTTGGGTGGAATTTTTGTTCTTTCGTTTTATTTAGTCATTATGGGCTGGGTGCTAAAATACATGAGCACAAGCTTATTTTATTTGCCACATAATATACAAGAGGCTGCTAGTAATTTTGACTATCTTATAAAATACGATTTAAGTAGCTCAGTTGTATTTTTTAGTATTTCTTTTATTTTGACACTTGCTGTGGTTTCAAGAGGGCTAATTAAAGGTATAGAAAAGCTAAATATTATCATTATGCCCAGTTTATTTTTAATGCTTGTTTTTATGTTGCTTTATTGTATGAGTTTTGAGAATGGATTATCAAAGGCTTTTTTTTATCTTTTTTATCCTGATTTTTCAAATTTTAATCTAAGTTGTATTTTAGAAGCTTTGGGTCTTGCATGCTTTACACTTTGCTTGGGGATAGGTTGTATTGTTACTTATTCGGCAGCTTTAGATAAAAAAACCAATTTTATTAAAAGTTCAGTTTTTATCGTGTTTGTCAATATTTTTATTGCTTTAATGATGGGGCTTATTGTTTTTACTTTTATATTTGAATTTGGTGAATTAGATCCAAATGTGAAACAAGCCGGCATTGTTTTTATTTCTTTGATGAGCTTATTTAATGAGCTTGGAATTTGGGGAAATTTTTTGGCTTTTTATTTTTTCTTAGCTTTATTTTTCGCAGGTATTACTTCGGCTGTTTCTATGATAGAACCTTTGGTTTTTTATTTGATTAATAATTATAAATTTTCAAGATTTAAAGCTTTGTTTTTTATAGGATTTTTTGTTTTTTGCCTAGGAATGCTTTGTATTTTATCTTCAAATGCAAATTTTTCTTCTTTTTTTAGTATTTTTGGTTTTGATTTTTTTACAATTTTAGATAAACTTAGTTCGAATTTTTTATTGCCTTTAGGAGCGATAGCAAGCTCAATTTTTGTAGGATTTTTTGTAAGTCAGACAAGAATTTATAAAGTGTTTTCTAAATTTATGAGTCGTAAATTGTTTACACTTTGGATCTTTTTCATACGCTTTATTTCTCCTGTGGCTATTATTATTGTGATGTGTTATTATTTTTTTGTATAATTTTGTTTTTGGTATTGATTTTTGGATACAAACTTTAGAAAAGGAACATTATGGCTAAAAAATTTATAGATGTGATGGACACCACTTTTAGAGATGGTTTTCAGTCTGTTTATGGTGCAAGGGTTTTAATGGAGGATTTCTTTCCTGCAGTTGAAGCGGCGAAAGAAGCTGGAATTACACATTTTGAATTTGGTGGCGGTGCGAGATTTCAAAGTCTTTATTTTTATTTAAACGAAGATGCTTTTTTGATGATGGATAAATTCCGTTCTATTGTTGGAAAAGAAGCAAATTTACAAACCTTAGCAAGAGGCGTAAATACTGTAACTTTAGATACTGGCAGCAAAGAGCTTATCGATTTGCATGCGAAATTATTTGCAAAACATGGTACAACTACAATAAGAAATTTTGATGCTTTAAATGATGTAAATAATTTAAAATTCAGTGCCGAGTGTATTAAAAAATATGGTTTAAATCACGAAGTAGTAGTTACTTTAATGGATTTACCGCCACATTGTAAAGGCGCACACGATGTTCCTTTTTACGAAAGAATTCTTAAAGAAATTTTAGAAGCTAATATACCTTTTGATAGTGTATGTTTTAAAGATGCTAGTGGAACTTCAAATCCAAACAAAATTTATGAAACCATTAAAATGGCAAGAAAAATTTTACCACAAGATACACACATAAGACTTCATACTCACGAAACCGCAGGGGTTAGTATAGCTTGCTATCTAGCTGCTTTAGAAGCTGGAGCTGATGGCATTGATTTGGCTGCAAGTCCTGTAAGTGGCGGAACTTCTCAGCCTGATATTTTAACGATGATGCATGCCGTTAAGGGAAAGGATTACGATTTAGGCGGACTTGAAGAAGAAAAAATTCTAAAATATGAAGAAGTTTTAAAAGAATGTTTAAGTGATTATTTCTTACCGCCTGAAGCAACTATGGTTAGTCCTTTAATTCCTTTTTCTCCTATGCCAGGAGGAGCCTTAACTGCTAATACTCAAATGATGAGAGATAATAATATTCTAGATAAATTCCCAGAAGTGATTAAGGCTATGCGTGAAGTTGTAGAAAAAGGCGGTTTTGGAACTTCTGTAACTCCAGTTTCTCAGTTTTACTTTCAACAAGCTTTTAATAATGTGATGTTTGGAAAATGGGAAAAAATAGCTGATGGATATGGCAAAATGGTACTTGGATATTTTGGTAAAACTCCGGTTAAACCTGATGAAGAAATTGTTAAACTCGCCGCAAAACAGCTTAACTTAGAACCTACAAATGAATTAGCTGTTGATATTGCAGATAAAGACGAAACTAAAAGCATAGCCTATACCAAAGCCTTGCTTGAAAAAGAAGGCATAGAAACAAGTGAAGAAAATATTTTCATTGCTGCTGCATGTAAAGAAAAGGGCATAGCGTTTTTAAAAGGTGAGGCTAAAGTAAATGTAAGAAAAGTCAGTCAAATGCCAAAAGCAATTAATGCTGATGAGAATAAATTTACCGTTTCGGTTAATGGTAATAAATACCATGTTGAAGTCAGTGCCGGTTTTGATAAGGCGGTGAATATTAAAAATGTAAAAAAAGCTTCAGGAGAAGTTGCTCAAGAAGAGAAAAAAATTCCTAGTCAAGAAAATGCAGATTGTATTGAAGCAAGTATGTCTGGGAATGTATTTAAAATTCTTGTCAATGAAAATGATAGTGTAAAAGCAGGGCAAGTTGTTTTTGTGCTTGAAGCTATGAAAATGGAAATAGAAGTCAATGCGCCAAAAGATGGTATTATTAAAGAAATTTGCGTAAAAACAGGCGATAGTGTCAGTGAAGGGCAAGCTTTGGCTTTATATTAATAATATAAATTAACAAGGAAGAGAATATGAAAGATTTTGATAAATTAGGTTTAGAAAATCCCAAGAATATATTTCATAACTTAAGTTATGATGAGCTTTTAAAACATGAAATTGACAATAAAGAAGGCGCATTAAGTGATAATGGAACTTTTGCAGTAGATACGGGGATTTTTACAGGTAGAAGTCCTAAAGATAAGTATTTTGTTAAACAAGATCCATCGCAAAAATATATGGCTTGGGGAAAGGTAAATCAAGCTATTAATGAGGAATTATTTGAAAAATTATTAGCAAAGGCCAAGAAGCAGCTTAGTAATAGCGATATCTATATACAAGATGCGTATTGTGGTGCTAGTTTAAAAAGCAGAAAAGCGGTGCGTTTTGTAACTCAAGTTGCTTGGCAAGCGCATTTTGTTAAAAATATGTTTATTCGTCCAAAAGATAGCGAACTAGATAGTTTTACTCCTGACTTTGTAGTATATAATGCTTGTAAATGTGTAAATGAAGATTATAAAGATGATGGATTAAACTCAGAAGTTTTTGTAATCTTTAATATAGAAAAAAATATAGCAGTAATTGGTGGAACTTGGTATGGTGGCGAGATGAAAAAAGGAATTTTTTCTATGATGAATTATTGGTTGCCACTTGAAAACAAACTTTCTATGCATTGTAGTGCAAATGTAGGAGAAAAAGGAGATGTTGCACTTTTCTTTGGTTTAAGTGGCACGGGTAAAACTACACTTTCAACTGACCCTAAAAGAAAACTTATAGGTGATGACGAGCATGGCTGGGATGAAGAAGGTGTTTTTAATTTTGAAGGTGGATGTTATGCAAAAACCATTAATTTAGATCCAAAAAACGAGCCTGAAATTTATGGTGCGATAAAACAAAATGCACTTTTAGAGAATGTGGTTTTAAGAGATGATAAAAGTGTGGATTATAGCGATGCTTCAAAAACCGAAAATACGAGAGTTTCGTATCCTATTGAGCATATAGAAAATCACGAACCAAGTTTAAAAGCAGGACATCCAAAAAATATTATTTTTCTAAGTGCTGATGCTTTTGGGGTTTTGCCTCCTGTAAGCAAGTTAAGTAAAGAACAAGCAATGTATTATTTTTTAAGTGGTTATACGGCTAAAGTGGCTGGAACAGAACGCGGTATTACAGAGCCTCAAGCAACTTTTTCGGCTTGTTTTGGAGAGCCTTTTATGCCACTTCATCCAACTGTTTATGCAAGATTGCTTGGAGAAAAAATTGATAAGCATGAAGTAGATGTTTATCTTGTAAATACCGGTTGGAGCGGTGGTGCTTATGGTGTCGGCAAAAGAATGAGTATCAAAGCGACTAGAGCTTGCATTGATGCAATATTGGATGGAAGTATTAAAAATTGCGAATTTGAAAATTATGATGTGTTCAATTTGGCTATTCCTAAGGCTTTGGAAGGTGTGGAAACTACTCTTTTAAATCCTATGAATACTTGGTTAGATAAAAATGATTTTATTGCAACAAGAAATAAATTAGCAAAAATGTTTAATGAAAATTTCAAACGCTATGAAGATGTAAAAGAAGGCGTAGAATACAGTAAATTTGGACCTAAAATTTAAGGCAATTAGATGAAAAATGAAATGTGGTCAGGCCGTTTTAGTGAAGCAAGTGACGAGCTCTTAAAAGAATTTAATGCAAGTTTAAATATAGATAAAGCTTTATTTGAAGAAGATATTAAAGGCTCCATTGCTCATGCTAGTATGCTTGAAAGCTGTGCAATTTTAACAAGCGATGAATTAAAAGCTATCATAAAAGGCTTAGAGCAAGTTAAAAGCGAGATAGAGCAGGGTAGATTTGTTTTTGATATTAAAGATGAAGATATCCATATGGCAGTGGAAAAACGCCTAAGCGAGATCATAGGAAGTGAGATAGGTGGAAGACTTCATACTGCAAGAAGCAGAAATGATCAGGTTGCGACGGATTTTAAACTTTTTGTGAAAAAATCCCATAGTGAGCTTATTTTGTTTTTAAAAGAACTCATCGCAACCATTATTTCTCATGCAAAAGAGCATAAAAATACTATTATGCCAAGCTTTACACATTTACAACATGCACAGCCAATCAGCTTTTCTTTTTATATTTTAGCTTATGCTTTTATGTTTATGCGTGATATAAAACGTTTGCAAAATAGTTTAGAACTTGCTGATTTTTCTCCACTTGGATCGTGTGCATGTGCAGGGACTAGTTATGCGACAAATCGTGAATTTAGTGCTAAAATGCTTGACTTTAAAGATATTATGCCAAATGCTATGGATGGGGTGAGTGATAGAGATTTTGCTCTTGATTTGCTATATGATATAGCAGTGATTTTTACTCACACTTCAAGGCTTTGCGAGGAAATGATTTTATTTTCTAGTTCTGAATTTG
This sequence comes from Campylobacter sp. US33a, assembly GCF_004378855.1. Taxonomy (GTDB): domain Bacteria; phylum Campylobacterota; class Campylobacteria; order Campylobacterales; family Campylobacteraceae; genus Campylobacter_D. The sequence continues at coordinate 163,390 of NZ_RYYL01000006.1, read as the reverse complement.
GTTTCTTAACCATAAGTGACAGTTTTTCAACTGGAAGCTCCATTATGCCGCAGAAAAAAAATCCTGATGTTTGTGAGCTTATACGCGGAAAAACAGGACGAGTTTATGGAAATTTGATTTCGCTTTTAACCACAATGAAAGCCTTACCATTAGCATACAATAAAGATATGCAAGAAGATAAAGAAGGGCTTTTTGATAGTGTCAAAACCGCAAAAGATAGTTTGATTATCTTAAATGCCATGTTAAAAGAAATTCAAATTAATAAAAATAATATGTTAAATGCTTGTAAAAAAGGGCATTTATTAGCTACCGATTTAGCAGATTATTTGGTACGCGAGAAAAATATTCCTTTTAGAAGGGCGCATTTTATTGTAGGAAATGTAGTTGCCCAAGCTGAAAAGCAAGGTATTGATATAAGTGAAATTAAAGATTTGTCTAAAATCGATCCTATTTTTGATGAAAAAGCAATGAGACTTTTAAATTTTGAAAATTCCTTAAATTTAAAACAAAGCGAAGGTTCAAGTTCTGTAAAAAGCGTAGAAAAACAAATTCAAATTTTAGAAGATTTCTTGAAAAAAATTAGCCAATAAAACAAAATATTAGATTTTAATATTTTGTTTTATTTTTTAAATTTATTATTTTTATTTGCTTAAAATATTTTTCTTTTTGTTATAATTTTTGCTTGCTTATTTTCACTTAGGAGTTAAAAATGTTGTATATTTACACAAAAACCCCAAATGCACTTGTAAGAAGAGATGAATTTAACATCAAAGATGAATTACCAAAAAATATTTTATGGATGGATTTATTTAATCCAAGCTATGATGAAATTAAATTTATTGAATCAAAATTTAATCTTGAAATTCCTAATGAAGAAGAAAGAGAAGAAATAGAGCAAAGTGCGAAATATTGGGAAGATAATACAACAATTACCATCAATGCTCCTTTTTTAATTAAAGAGCAAGAATTTAAACTAAGCAAAGAAATTGTTACTTTTATGACAACGCAAAATATTTTATTTACAATACGCTTTAATGAATTTAGCACTTTTAGAGAGATCGAAAATCGCATTCTTGCAAGTCCTAAGAATTTTGAAGATGGTTATGATATAGTGGATAAAATTTTTGAAGTTCGCGTCGAAAAGGATGCGGATATTTTAGAATGGATAGATAAAGAAGCAAGGCGTTTAAGAAGTAACGTTTTAGAACAAAAAGATGTTCCAAGTTATGATGAAATGCTAAAAGGAATCTCAAGTCTCCAAGAGCTTAATATGAGAGTAAGGGATTCTTTGTTTGACAAGCGTCGCGCTATGACCTCGCTTTTGAAAAGCGATAAAATTGATATGGATATCAAAAGAAATTTAACCATAGTTTTAAAGGATTTAAATTCTTTGGTAGAATTTAATGTTTCGCAGCTTAATATTTTAGATAATATACAAACCATTTTGGCAAGTCAAATCAATATAGAACAAAATAAAATCATCAAACTCTTCACAGTTGCAACCGTAGCAATGATGCCTCCGACGCTTATAGGAACAATTTATGGAATGAATTTTGAATTTATGCCTGAATTAAAATGGGAATATGGTTATCCTATTGTAGTAATCATTATGCTTTTATCTATCATCGCACCTGTAATTTTCTTTAAGAAAAAAGGTTGGTTATAATGTTTAATATAGTTTTAGTTTGCCCAAGAATTCCGCAAAATACAGGCAGTATAGGCAGAATGTGTTATAACGCTGGGTTTAAATTGCATATTATTAAGCCTTTAGTTTTTGACATTAATGAAAAAGCTTTAAAAAGAGCCGGACTTGATTATTGGCCAAAATTAGAACCCATTATTTGGGAAAATTTGGATGAATTTTTAGAACAAAATAAGCAACATTTGCAACGATTTTTCTTTGCAACTACAAAAAGTAAAAAGCCTTATTTTGATGCTTGTTTTCAAGAAGGAGATTTTTTATTTTTTGGAAGCGAAAGCTTTGGTTTACCACAAGATTTAATGCGGCTTAATTGGGATAATGCTATCACCATTCCTATGAAACAATGTGGCAGAAGTCTTAATCTTGCCACGAGCGTAGGGATTATTTCTTATGAGGCTTTAAGGCAAAATTATATGAATTTTAAGGCTTAATGATTTAAGACTTTATTTAAAAATTCTTTCAATCTTTCATTAGGTGGGTTATTGAAAGCAATTTGTGGAGTAGTATCAAGCGCAATTTCTCCTTTATCCATGAAAAATACTCTATTAGCAACATTTCTTGCAAAACCCATTTCATGCGTTACGACAAGCATGGTTAAACCTTCCATAGCCACTTCTTTCATGATATTTAACACCTCTCCTATCATCTCAGGATCAAGTGCTGAAGTAGGCTCATCAAATAAAATCACATCAGGACTCATCATCAAACTTCTAGCAATGGCAATGCGTTGTTTTTGTCCGCCCGATAAATTATGAGGCATAACATCTTTTTTACTCTCAAGACCTACTTTTTGCAGTAATTTTAAAGCATTATTTTTCGCTTGCTGGGGAGTAAGAATTTTTGCCTTAATAGGAGCGAGGCATAAATTTTCAAGCACAGTTTTATTAGTAAAAAGATTAAAGTGCTGAAAGACCATACTCACCTTTTGTCTGATTTTGTTAATATCGGTTTTCTCATCCAGTATATTTTGATTTTTGATGAAAATTTCGCCACTGCTTGCAATTTCTAATTTATTAATACAACGTAAAAAAGTGCTTTTACCGCTTCCGCTCGGTCCAATAATGGCAATGATATCACCTTGATTGATATGAGTATTGATATTTTTTAAAACTTCTAAATTGCCATATTTTTTACTTAAATTTTTAATTTCAATCATTACTGCTAAGCCTTTTTTCAAGAATTTTAACGCCAAAGCTAAAAATTTTTACACTAATATAATAAACAAGGCCCGTAAAAATCACAGCTTTTGGACTATAATAAATTGCTTGCAAACTCTTGCTTTGCATTGTAATATCAATCACGCTAATAAAACCCACAACAGAAGTTTCTTTAAAAAGCGAGATGAATTCATTAGCTAAAGCAGGAAGTATGTTTTTAATGGCTTGTGGAAAAATGATTTCTTTCATTGAAGTAAAATAATCAAGCCCCATAGCCCTAGCAGCCTCCATTTGTCCTTTATCGACGCTATTAATCCCACTTCTTACAATTTCTGCAATATAGGCAGAGCTATTTAAACCAAGGGCGATAATGGCTACATAAAAATTATCTTTCCAAGTTACAAAAATTACAAAAGCAAAAATCAGCAACTGTAAAAGAACTGGAGTTCCTCTGATAATATCAATGTATTCATCGATGATAAAATTTAGAACTTTTATATGTAAAAATCTTAAAAAAGCTAATAAAAAGCCAATGACTATACCCAAAATGATACTGCCAAAAGTCAAACCAAGAGTGACAAAATAACTATTTACATAAGCTTTTGCATTGTCGGTATAAGCGTAAGTTATATTTGCATTTGCGTCTTTAATTTGTAAAATTTCTACAGGAAACGAAAAGTATCCCCATAGAAAAATAATCACAAAAAATACAAAAATTCTCATCTTACTTTCATTCAAATTTTTCAACCTTAATTTAAAATCAAAAGTTTAATTGTATAGTATTAATCTTGATTTTACTTTAAAAATTTGATGTTAAAACAAGTCACTAGTGTTGCTTTGCTCGTCTTTTGATTTTGGAAGTTCAAAGCCACCCAACATATGAAAATGCAAGTGAAAAACCTCTTGTCCGCTGTTTTTACCACAGTTTGTAATGAGTCTATAGCCACTTTTGTCTAAACCCAAAAGTGTGGCAAGTTCTTGAATGAAACTTGTCATTTTTGACATAAGTTCGGGTTTAAATTCTTGAAAATCTTTAAAATGTTCTTTGGGGATAATTAAAATATGAATTGGCGCCTTAGGATTTATGTCGTGAAATGCTAAAAAGTCATTATTTTCTAAGACTTTATTGCACGGAAGTTTTCCTTCAATGATAAGTTCAAAAACTGTTTTTTCTCTCATTTGTTATCCTTTTTTAAATATATTCGTAAAATTATACCTTAAAGTGCTGATTTTATGCTAAGTTTAAATTATTTTAGATTAGAATAATCGTTTAAAATTTTATTTTTAAGGTAAGAACTTGCAACAGCTCATTAATCAAATTCATTTATGTAAAAATTTATCAGATTTAGAAAATTTAAAAATAAGTATATTGGGAAAAAAGGGAAGCTTGACGAGCAAATTCTCCAAATTAAAAGATTTAAAAGATGAAGAAAAAAAGGAATTTGCGGCAAAACTCAACGAGCAAAAAGAGCAGCTAACTCACGCTTTTAATCTAAAATTTAAAGAATTAAATGAAAAATTCTTAGATGAAAAAATGAAACAAGATGCGATGAATTTTTATTATTTTGATGAAAATTCTAAAGCAGGAGCTTTGCATCCTGTGATGAGTACTATGGATAAAATTATAGATTATTTTGTATCTTTAAATTTTAGCATTGAAAAAGGACCTTTAATTGAAGATGATTTTCATAATTTTGAAGCTTTAAATTTGCCAAAATCACATCCTGCAAGAGATATGCAAGACACTTTTTATTTCGAAGATAAAAGACTTTTAAGGACTCATACATCGCCAGTGCAAATTCGCACAATGCTAACTCAAAAACCGCCTATTCGTATGATTACTCCAGGTGCGGTTTTTAGAAGGGATTTTGATCTTACTCATACCCCTATGTTTCATCAGGTTGAAGGGCTTGTAGTGGAAGAGGGGCAAAAAGTAAGTTTTGCAAATTTAAAAAGCATTTTAGAAGATTTTTTGCGTTATATGTTTGGCAATGTCAAAGTGCGTTTTCGTCCAAGTTTTTTTCCTTTTACGGAGCCTTCTGCTGAAGTGGATATTTCTTGTGTATTTTGCAAGGGCTGCGGATGTAGGGTTTGTAAGCAAACAGGTTGGCTTGAAGTACTAGGATGTGGTATAGTAGATCCTAATGTTTATAAATTTGTAGGTTATAGTAATGTAAGTGGATATGCTTTTGGTCTTGGGGTAGAAAGATTTGCAATGCTTTTGCATCAAATTCCTGATTTACGTTCTTTATTTGAAGGAGATTTAAGATTATTGGAGCAATTTAGATGATAATTACAAAAAATTGGTTAAAAGATTGGTTGGATATTGGCGATAAAACTTTAGAAGACTTGGTTAAAACTCTAAATTCTATAGGTTTAGAAGTTGATAAAGCTTATAGAATTAAAGCCCCTGATAATATTGTTGTGGGTTATGTAAAAGAAAAAATAAAGCATGAAAACTCTGATAAATTAAGTATTTGTCAAGTGGATGTTGGGGATAAAATTTTACAAATTGTTTGCGGTGCTGCTAATGTTGATGTTGGACAATTCGTTGCCGTTGCGCTTGAGGGTGCTATCATGCCAAATGGTATGGAGATTAAGGCAACTAAACTTAGAGGCGCTGAATCTTTTGGTATGCTTTGTTCTAGCACAGAACTTGGTTTTCCAAAAATCAATGATGGCATTATGATTTTAGATGATAGTATTGGAAAATTGGAGCTTGGTAAAGCTTTAAATTCTTATGAATTGTTTAATGATTGTTTTATCGAAGTGGAATTAACACCAAATCGCGGAGATTGCTTAAGTGTTTATGGAGTAGCTAGGGATTTGGCTGTAGCTTATGGGTTAAATTTAAAAGATCAAAATACCTTTAAAGAGCCTGAAAACACTTTAGGTATAGGTAGAATTTTGCGTTTGCAAAGCAATCAAAATCTTAATAGTTTTTTTAATTATAGAGCTATAGAACTTAAGAATAAGGTTATATTAAATTTATCTATAAAATTAAGATTAGCTTATATTGATACATTGAAAGATAATAGCATAGAAAATTTATTAAATTATGCTACACATTCTACAGGAGTGCTTTTCACTGCTTATGATTTTGATAAATTAAAAAGTGCGAATAATGATGTTTTAATCAATATACAAAAGCAAGAAAATGGCGAAAGTGCTGTTTTTTGTCAAAATAAATTGTTATCAGTTGGTGGGATTTACCAAGAAGATGAATTTAGAATCAACGATCATACTAAAATTGTCATTATAGAAGCAAATTATACTCATCCTGAAATTATCGCTGAAGCAAAAGAAAATTATAAAAAAATTAATAATGAAATGTTTTATAAAAGTTTTAGAGGGAGTGAGCCAAAATTAAGTATTGGAACGGATTTTTTGTTTAAACAAATGAGTGTAATTTCCAACATCACTCTTTATAGTGGTTCTCAGCAAATTACAGAGCATAAAGAATTAAAAGTTATCAATTTTACCAGTGAAGATATCAATAAAATGGTAGGTAAAAGCATAGAAAAAAATCTTATTTTAAAGATTCTTAAACACATAGGTTTTGATATCACGCTTGTTACTGAAGAATTAATTAATGCTAAAGTTCCTTTGCATAGACCTGATATTAAAAATATTTCAGATATTTGTGAAGAAGTTGTTCGCATTATAGGTATTGACAATATTGAGTCTAAAGCCTTGGAATTTTTTGAGAAAAACCGTATAAATCAAACTTATAATAATTATAAATTTCTAAAAGATCTTAGAGTTAGAGCTGTAAATAATGGGTATTTTGAAAGTTTGCATTATGTTTTGGATTTTAAAGAAGAATTGCATAATTTAGGCTTTAAAACCACAAATTTAAAACTTGTTAATCCCATTACTTCAGAGCTTGATACTTTAAGAAGCACTTTGATTAATCATTTATTAAACGCAGCAAGTTTTAACATAAAAAATTCTAAAAAAATTGTTAAGCTTTTTGAAAATGGTATGGTTTTTGATGAGCAAAATAATGAATTGCATAAAATTGCATTTTTAAGCTGTGGCTACAAGGATGAAGCTAAAATTGCCAATAAAGCTAAGCCTGAATTAGTTAATTTTTATGATTTTCTACTTGAGCTTAAAAATATCATAGGGGACTTTAATTTAGCAAATTCAAGTTATGTTTTTTTAAGTCCTTACGAGCAAGCTGATATCATAAAAGAAGGTATTAAAATCGGCTATGTGGGTAGGGTTCATTTGAAAATAGAAAACGAAAGAGATCTGTTTAAAACCTATGTTTGTGAGCTTCATTTAGATCTTTTAAAACCTGAATTTAAGACAGCTAAAATTTATTCGAAATTTCCAGCGATTAATAGAGATTTAAGTTTGCTTATACCTAAAGATTATCCTTATGAAAAAATTAAAACCTGCATTAATACTTTAAATATAAAGATTTTAGAAGGTTTTAGGATAGTGGATTTATATCACGATGAGAATTTAAAAGAGCAATTTAGCTTGACTGTAAATTTTACTTTTAAAGATAGTGAAAAAACTCTGGAAGATAACGAAGTTGCCGTTTGTATGGAGCAAATTATCAATACCTTGGATAAAGAACTAGGATTAAAGCTAAGATGAAAATTTATCCTTTAGCTCATTTTAATCAAGAATTTACACAAATTGCAGCTGATAAAAGCATTTCTCATCGTTTTGCGATTTTTTCTCTTTTAACACAAGGAGAAAATAGGGCGCAAAATTATCTTTTAGCCCAAGATACGCTAAATACTTTAAAAATAGTCCAAAATTTAGGCGCTAAAGTAGAAAGAAAAGACTCTAGTGTTAGCATTAAAGCACCTAGTGAAATTCTTTCGCCAAATTGCATTTTAGATTGTGGAAATTCAGGCACTGCTATGCGTTTGATGATGGGATTTTTAGCAGGAATTTCAGGCTTTTTTGTATTAAGTGGAGATAGGTATTTAAATAATCGCCCAATGAAACGACTCAGCGAGCCTTTAAGAGAAATTGGAGCAAAAATTTATGGCAGAATGGATGCAAATTTGGCGCCACTTTGCATAGAAGGACAAAATTTAAAAGCTTTTAAATACGAAAGTAAAATTTCTTCAGCCCAAGTAAAAACCGCTATGATTTTAGCAGGTTTTAGTGCAGATGGAGTGAGTAAATTTAGCGAAGTTTCACTCAGTAGAGATCATAGTGAAAATATGCTAAAAGCGATGGATGCTCCTTTAAAAATTTCTCAAGATAAGTTAAGTATGGAAATTTTTCCTTTAAAAGAACCTTTAAAACCCTTGGATATCACGATACCAAATGATCCTTCTTCGGCTTTTTATTTTGTTTTAGCTGCTTTGATTTTGCCAAATTCTAAAATTACCCTTAAAAATGTTTTACTCAATCCTACACGCATTGAAGCTTATAAAGTTTTACAAAAAATGGGCGCTAAGCTCGAGTTTAAATTTTATGAGAATAGCTTTGAAAGCGTGGGAGAAATTTATGCACAAAGTAGTTCTTTGCAAGCCGTTGAAGTGAGTGAGAATATCGCTTGGTTAATTGATGAAGCACCAGCTCTTGCAATAGCTTTTGCCTGTGCTAAAGGAGAAAGTATTTTAAGAAATGCCAAAGAATTGCGTGTTAAAGAAAGCGATAGAATTCATGCTATGGTTGAGAATTTACAAAAATGCGGCATTGAGGCAGAAGAGCTAGATGATGGTTTTAAAATCACAGGCGCTAAGGCAAAAAGTGCTAAAATCAAAAGCTATGGAGATCACCGCATTGCTATGAGTTTTGCGATTTTAGGTTTGCTTTATGGAATGGAAATTGATGAAACAGAGTGTATTAAAACTTCTTTTCCAAATTTTGAAAAATTGCTTTTAGAATTGGGGGCAAAAATTGATTATTGAGTTAGCGAAAAATTATGGTTTTTGTTTTGGTGTTAAAAGGGCAATTAAAAAAGCAGAGCAAATTAAAGATGCAGCAACTATAGGACCGCTCATTCATAATAATGAAGAAATTTCGCGTTTGCAAAAAGATTTTAATGTTAAAACTTTGGAAAATATAAGAGCTTTAAGCAACGAAAAAAAGGCGATTATCCGTACTCATGGGATCACAAAACAAGATTTGGAAGAATTGAAAAAAAAGGATATTGAAATTTTTGATGCCACTTGTCCTTTTGTAACGAAGCCTCAACAAATTTGCGAGAAAATGAGCAATGAAGGCTATGAAGTGGTGATTTTTGGTGATGAAAATCATCCAGAAGTCAAAGGCGTGAAAAGCTATGTAAGCACAAAAGCTTATGTGGTTTTAGATAAAAAAGAGCTTGAAAATATCAAATTTCCTAGCAAGATTGCCGTTGTAAGCCAGACAACTAAAAAGATCGAGCATTTTATGGAGATAGTGAATTTTTTAATGCTTAGAGTAAAGGAAGTAAGGGTTTTTAATACGATTTGTGATGCGACTTTTAAAAATCAAGATGCCATTAAAGAACTTTCTTTAAGAAGCGATGTGGTAGTGGTTGTGGGTGGTAAAAATTCTGCCAATACCAAGCAACTTTTTTTAATCGCTAAGGCAAATTGCGAGGATAGTTATTTGATAGAAAATGAGAGTGAAATCCAAAAAGAATGGTTTTTGGGTAAAAAATATTGTGGTATTAGTGCGGGTGCTAGTACTCCTGATTGGATTATACAAAGAGTGATTGGTAAAATAGAAAGTTTTAAAATTTAGTTTAAATTTATGGGGGGGGGGTATAATAAAAATTTTTAATATTTTTGAAAGGTTTTACAAATGAATAAAAATGTAGTTTTACTAGGCGGAAGTAATTCTGTAATGGTAAATGGCTTACAAAAAAGGCCTAAGAGAAGGTATAGACAAATATAATGAAAATGCTCCGCGGAGGAGGGGGTATTAGAATTTTATAATTTTGCTTTAAAGTTTATATGAAATTATTAGGCATAAAGAAATTTTTTAAAATGCTGAATTTATCATAACCGAAAATAATATCAATAAACAATATTATTTTCATCCCTATCAAAAACTTCCGTATTTTTTAATATATCGTAATTTAATGTGGCTTCATAAGGAGCTTTGTTTTTTAAATAAAAAAGTATTAATTTTGGTTTTACCTTATTCTTGTGATAACTACAAAGTTATTGATAATATCTATACGCAAATTTTGTTCTTATTTTGGTTTCAATATAAAAATATTATAATGAAAATTCTTTGGTGGAATTTAGAAAAAGAACTGATGCTCATTATTAGCAAACTAGAATTATGTGTGAATTTGGCAAGAATATCATTAAAAATATTGACAGTTTTAAAAAACGAAAATAACTTAATACAAAAAAACGATAATTCTAAATTTAAATTTGCACTCCAAAAGATATGGAACTAATCAATGGAAATTTGCGAGAAATTCCTATAAAAATTCAATATTTGATGAAAAAACTTACAGACTTGATAAAAATGTTAAGCTTAAATTTCTAAATAGTTTGAAAAATATTTTTTAATAGGTGTTCATAATTAGAACAATAAAGAATATCATATACCTAGTTTTTATTCTAGTGTATTGATTAAAAATGAAAAGACAAATATTTCAAAAGAATTTAGACACACAAATTTATTAGAAGCGCAATAGATGCTCAAACTCAAGCTATGTTAAATTTTAACAATGTAAATTTTGGCGAATTTTATATTGAAGTTCAAACTTGGAATACAAATCGGAAACGATTAGATTTTTGCAACCTTATTTCTTCTTTGCTTCTCCTAATGAAAATTATCATAATCAAACAATAGATTTTGAAGTCTTAGCTAATAAAATATAGAAATTTTAAAAGTTTATGATTTTAACCATCACGATAAATTTAATCAGTGCTAATTCTGCCAAAGCGAGAATTTACTCTCATCTTTCATACAAATGGCTATTGCTATAGTTATAAAAATTTAAAACTAACTAAAGATAAACTTCCACCTTCAGAAAGCTATCCTGACTATAAAGAAGCTTTAAAATAAAAGGAATGTTTTACTTGTAAGCTTGACGAAGCATTTATTAAAGCTAACAAAAACTAGCATAAAGTGGATATTTGAAATTTTATTTTGTGGATGTAAGAAAGCTTAAAAGGGAGTTTGGGAAATGAATAAATGAGCAAAAATGATGAAATATGCTAAAAATTTATAAATATTAACACTAATTAAAGAAAAAATGATATATAATCAAGCTTTATTTTATTTTTAAAGGACCGCGATGACTGAGGTGAACAAAAAAGTTCAAAAAAATATGGAAGAATTTCCTGAAGATGAGGATTTTGAACAGCTTTTAGAGGCTTTTGATAAATCCAGAGAAGAAGCTGCAACTGAAGGTGTGATCGTTGAGATCAGAGATGATGAAGTTTATATTGATATAGGCAAAAAATCAGAAGGTATTTTGGCATTAAATGAAATTACTGATGAAGATACTAATTTATTATTTAAGGTTGGAGATACTATCAAAGTAGCAGTGATCGGTTCTCGTGGAGGCAGATCTTTACTTTCTTATAAAAAAGCGTTAAGAAAACAAAAAGTTCAGGAATTTATTGAAAATTATGTTGAAAACGATGAAGCTTTTGATGTGAAAATTATAGGAAAAAATAAAGGCGGATTTATAGCTATAGATGATGAAGGTGTTGAATTTTTTATGCCAAGATCTCAGTATGGATTTAAAGATGCAAATAATCTTATTGGTAAAACTTTCAAAGTAAAAATTGTAAAAATTGATAAAGATGAGCAAAGTATCGTTATTTCGAGAAAGAAAATTCTCAATGATGATAGAAAAAAACGTAAAGAGCTTATTAGTGGTATTGTAGAAAATGATGCAATTTTAGAGGGTGTTGTTAAGAAAATCACAACCTATGGAATGTTTGTTGATGTGGGTGGAATTGACGGGCTTGTTCATTATAGTGAAATTTCTTATAAAGGACCTGTAAATCCTAATGCACTTTATAAAGAGGGTGATAAAGTTCCTGTTAAAGTTATAAAATACGATAAAGATAAAAAGCATCTTTCTTTGTCTGTTAAAGCAGCTATTCCTGATCCTTGGAATGAGATCAAAGATAGCTTAGAAATCGGTGATACTATCAAGGTTGTAGTGTCTAATATTGAGCCTTATGGAGCTTTTGTAGATTTGGGTAATGATATTGAAGGATTTTTGCATGTCAGCGAAATTTCTTGGGATAAAAACATAAAGAATCCTAAAAATCACATCACAAAAGGTCAAGAAATTGATGTTGAAGTGATTGAGATTAATATCCCAGAAAGAAGATTGAGAGTATCTTTGAAAAATTTACTTTCAAAGCCTTTTGATGAATTTTTACAACAATATCAAATTGGCGATGTGGTAGATGGCGTGATAACTTCTATTACTAATTTTGGTGCTTTTGTTAAAATTGGAAATATTGAAGGTTTATTACACAATGAAGATTCCTCATGGGATAGAAATATAAAATGCAAAGATTTATTTAAGGTTAATGATAAAATAAAAGTAAAAATCATCAAAATAGATCAAGAAAACCAAAAAGTATCTCTTAGTGTTAAAGAGCTTACACAAAGTCCAGTTCAAGTTTATGCTTTGAAACACAATGTTGGCGATATAGTAAAGGGTAAAATAAGAGATATTAAGGATTTTGGTATTTTTGTAGAACTTGAAAATGGCGTTGATGCTTTGATTCATAAAGAAGATATTAGTAGTGCTGATTTTGAAAATTTGCAAATTGATTCCGAGATTGAAGCGGTAATAGTTTTTGTTGATGAAAAAAGAAATAGAATTCGTTTAAGCGTAAAAAATCTTCACAGAATGAAAGAACGAGAAGTTTTAAACGAAATCAACAATAATGATAAAGTAACATTAGGTGATATTATAAAAGATCAACTTTCTTAAATGAATTAAGTCTATGAAAAAATATACCCTATATGGTGTTTTATTCACTTTATTTTTAATTCTTTTTGTCTGCATTGTAGTTTTATTTTTCAGGTATGGCGAAATAAACGCTATGCCTGAAATTATCAAGGAAGTGGCTTATAAAATTAATACTCCCAAACAAGAAAATTCAAAAGAAGAAACATGGCAAGATAAGCTTTCGCAGCTTCCTAAAAAAAACTATGTTCCTGCGGTGCAATACTTTTCAATGTATTTTGAAGTAGATACAAGTGCCTTTGAACCAAAGCAACGATATTATCAACTTTTAATCAGTAAAAATGATGTGTATTCTATGTTTTGTTTAAAGCAAACGCTGAATTTATTTAATGTGCAGTATAGTTTGGTAAGCACCAAGGATAATACTCAAATTATTTTAGATACGGATGATAAAAACATATTAGAAGGTATTATTAAAAAATTAAAAACCTATGATATAGATACTCAAATAAAGGAGATGTGGTTATGAAAAAAAAGATCATAGTATGTGATGCGATTTTAGATAAGGGTGTTGAAATTTTACGCAATGCTGAAGATATAGAGCTTATCGAGGCTGCAAAAGTTCCAAAAGATCAGCTTTTATCTATGCTTGAAGATGTTGATGTGGCGATTACAAGAAGTTCGACTGATGTGGATGAAAAATTTTTAAGTCATGCAAAGAAGCTTAAAGCTTTAATCCGCGCTGGAGTTGGCGTGGATAATGTGGATATTGCTAATTCATCAAAACGCGGTGTGATTGTGATGAATGTCCCAACGGCCAATACTATCGCCGCAGTAGAGCTTACAATGGCACATCTTTTAACTTCAGCAAGGAGTTTTGTTAATGCTCATAATTTCTTAAAACAAGAAAGAAAATGGGAAAGAGAAAAATGGTACGGCGTAGAGTTAATGAATAAGACTTTAGGTGTGATAGGCTTTGGAAATATCGGCTCTCGCGTAGCTATTCGTGCTAAGGCATTTGGAATGAAAATTTTAGCTTACGATCCTTATATACCTACTTCAAAAATCACCGATCTTGGTATGGAAGCAGTAACAAATTTGGAAGATATTTTAACCCAAAGTGATTTTATTACTATACATACTCCAAAAACCAAAGAAACAGAAGGTATGATAGGCTTAAATGAGCTTGCTAAAATGAAAGATGGTATTCGTTTGATTAACTGTGCAAGAGGGGGTTTATATACGGAAGAGGCATTATGCGAAGGATTAAGAACCGGTAAAATAGCATGGCTTGGCATCGATGTATTTGTTAAAGAGCCAGCAACAAATAATCCTATTTTGGAATTTAATAACATTTCAGTCACCTCTCATCTTGGTGCAAATACCTTTGAAAGTCAAGAAAACATATCCATACAAGCTTGCGAACAAGCCTTAAATGCAGCTAGAGGTATATCATATCCCAATGCCTTAAATTTACCAATTAAAACTGAAGATTTGCCACCATTTGTAGAGCCTTATATAGAGCTTGTATCTAAAATGGGATTTTTATGTGCTCAGCTTGATAAAAATCCAGTAAAAAGCATAAGACTTGAAGCAGAAGGAAATATTGGCGAGTTTGCAAATTCTATGCTTACTTTTGCTTGTGTCGGTGTTTTGGGTGGAATTTTAGGCGATACGATTAATTATGTTAATGCTGAATTTGTGGCTAGAGATAAAGGCATAGAGCTTGGAAGCGAGGTTTTACCTAATAGTGGTTATAATAATAAGCTTACCATTAAAATTGTTACAGAGCAATCTAGCGTTAGTGTATCAGGGACTATCTTTAATGAAAATGAACAAAGAGTTGTCATGCTAAATGGATTTGCAACAGATTTTAAACCTAAAGGAAAAATGATAATCTTTAAAAATAAGGATATTCCAGGAGTTATTGCAAAAATCACCTCTATACTTGCTGAAAATAAAATCAATATTGCCGATTTCCGTTTAGGACGCGATGGTTTTGGTCATGCTTTGGCTGTAGTGTTGGTTGATGATAAAATCAATAAAGCTTTACTTGATAAGCTCAATGCATTTGATGCTTGTATTTTTGCACAATATGTTGAAATTTAAAGGCTAAGATGGCGCTAATAGATTTAATCAAAGCTTCTAAGAAATTTAGCGAGAAAATTGTTTTAAATGAAGCGAATTTTAGTGCCAATGATGGTGAAAAAATTGCCATTATTGGCAAAAATGGAGAAGGAAAATCTACATTTTTAAAAGTCATTTTGGGTATCCTTACTTTAGATAGCGGTAGAATTATAAGACAAAATGGAAAAAGCATAGCCATGCTTTCTCAAAGTGTGGATTTTGATACCAATTTAAGCGTCAAAGAACTTATTAAAAAAGAACTTGCTGAAATTTATCAAATTTTAGAAGATTATGAAAATTTACAAAGCAAGCTCAGTACAAACCCTCATAATGAATCTTTATTAAGACAAATAGATGATTTGATTTCTCTTATTGATAGCAAAGATGCTTGGAATATTGATGATAAGATCACAAGGATTTTAAAAGAATTTCAGTTATTAGAATACGAAAATAGGGCGGTTTGCACTTTAAGTGGTGGCGAGATTCGCCGTGTGGGGCTTTGTGTGCTTTTGCTTAAAAATCCAGATATTTTGTTACTTGATGAACCTACAAACCATTTGGATGTCTACATGAGCAGCTTTTTGGAAAATATGCTAAAAAATTCTAAAATGTGTGTGATTTTCATCTCGCATGATAGGTATTTTATTGATGCAATTGCAGATAAATGCGTGGAAATTGATGCAGGAAATTTAAGTGTTTTTAAAGGTGGATATGTAAATTATTTAGAAAAGAAAACTCAAATTCTGCAAAGTCTTGCCAAAAGCCATGAAACTCTTTTAAAGCATCTTAAAAGTGAAGAGGAATGGCTAAGGCGCGGAGTTAAAGCGAGATTAAAACGCAATGAAGGACGAAAAGAGCGCATCTTAAAAATGCGAGAAGAGGCTAAGAAAAATCCTAGCGCAATTCAGCGTTTGAAGCTTGAAATTTCAAGAGCAGCTTTAAATTTTAACGGAGAAAAAATTATAAATCGCAAGAAAATGCTTTTTGAGCTTAAAAATATAAGCAAAAGTATAGGAAATAAAATTCTTTTCAAAGACTTTTCAAGTCGTATTTTGCAAGGCGAGCGTATAGCCATAGTGGGGAAGAATGGTTGTGGAAAATCAACTTTTTTAAAAGTGCTTTTAGGTCAGCTTCATCAAGATAGTGGAGAAATAAAAAGAGGCGAGCTTAAAATAGGGTATTTTGATCAGGCTAGAAGTCTTGTAAATTCAGATAAAAGCTTACTTGAAATTTTTTGCCCTAATGGCGGTGATAGAGTGGAAGTGCGTGGTAAAAATATGCATGTTTATGGGTATTTGAAAAATTTTTTATTTCCAAAAGAATTTTTAGATAAAAAAGTATCGGTTTTAAGCGGTGGAGAAAAAAATCGCGTGGCTTTGGCTTTACTATTTACTAAGGAATATGATGTTTTGGTTTTGGATGAGCCTACAAATGATCTTGATATTGCGACTATTAATATTTTAGAAGAGTATTTGCTTAGTTTTGAAGGAGCAATTTTGCTTGTTTCGCATGATAGGTATTTTGTAGATAAAATCGCTACTAAAATTTACGCCTTTGAAAAAGATGGTTTTATTAATATAGAACATATACCTTATACGCAGTATTTAGAAACAGAAAAAGAGCTAAAAGAATTTGATGAATATCTTGCAAATTTAGAGTCAAATCAAAACAAAGAAATTATTTCAAAGGAAAAAAGTGGCAAGAAATTAAGCTATAAAGAAAATGAAATTTTAAAGCTTTATCCTGAAAAAATTCAAAGCTTAGAAGATGAAATTCAAAAACTCAATCAGCAGCTTTCAGATCCTAAATTTTATCAAGAAATTGGAATTGCAAAATTATATGAACAATTAGAAAATTTACAGCAAGAATTAGAAAAATTGGAAAATGCGTATTTTGAAGTATTGGAAAAAAGTCAAAATTTAAATTAGTAAATTTTAAACTAAGGCAAAACCTTAGTTTATTTTTTTAGATGAGCAATAACTTTATCAATTTTTTTACTCGCTTCAGTGTAATTTCCATCTTTTAATTCCTCTAAAGCTTCGATAGCAAAATCAAAATCTTCAAATTCATTTAAATAAGTCTCAATTGCTTCTCTTATAATGATAGATTTTGGTTTAGATAAATTTTTACTGATTTGATCTAAACGATTTTTTAATTTTGTTGGTAATTTTAGAGAGTAACTTTTGAATTCTTCTTTGCTTTTCATTACTTTCTCCTTAATGTTTTTTATAAAATTTTATAGGTTGTTTGCAAACTTTGCAAGTAAAATTAGCGCCTGAATTTTGAATTTTGTTGTGAATTCCATAAGGCACATCATGAACTTTACCTTTGCAATTGCAAGAATATAAATAAGTGCAAATTTCTTCTTCGTGAACTATATCTCTAACCTCTTCAAAACTTGCATCATCTCCTTCATCAGTGCTTAAGGAAGATTTTCTCCATTTTTCAACCTTCATATCTTCGTATAAGATATGACCCAATAGCCATTGTTTGGCTATAACATAAAGCTTTTCTTTAAGATCGTTTGTAGATCTAATGTCTTTAATTAAATCTATCATCATTTGTATGATTTCTTTGTGAATTTTTTTATGCTCTTCATAGTTTGGATAACCTATCATTTGCATATATTTTTCTTCGTCATTAAAATGATTTTTCATATATGTAAAAAATTCAGCAAGTAAATTTTTAACATCACTTTTACATACCGGACGATCTGAAATTCTTTCAACTTCAGCAGCTAATTCAAAGAGTTTTTTGTGTTGATCATCAATTCTAGCATTATGAACACTATAACTATTGTCCCACTTAGGTAACATCTTTTCACCTTTTTTACGAAGTAATTTTATACTTAGCAAAGATTATATCATAAAAAACAAAAATACAAATGATAAATTAAAATTTTTAATGTAAAATTCTTATATTCTCAACCAAAAAAGGAAAGCAATGGCAACTAAAATTCTTTTACTTGAAGATGATATGAGCTTAAGTGAAATTATTGATGAGTATTTAAGTGATATGGGCTATGAAATTAAAGTAGTAGATAATGCAGCTGACGCTCTTGATTTGGCTTATGAGCAAAAATTTGATCTTTGGATTTTGGATGTGAAAGTTCCTTTGGGCGATGGTTTTTCTTTATTAAAAGAATTAAGAAGTGCAGGAAAAGATACGCCCGCTATTTTTATGACTTCTTTAAATACCGTGCAAGATTTACAAAAGGGCTTTGGCGTGGGTTGTGATGATTATATACGAAAACCTTTTGAACTTGTAGAACTTTGCGTGCGTATAGAGTCTTTGCTTAAGCGTTCTTTTTCACATAAAAACGATGATTATGAAGATTTAGGGAATGGCTATAAATTTGCTTTGCGTTCTCAAATTTTGTACCATAATTCAGAGGCTTTATCTTTACCCAGTAAGGAAATCAAGCTTTTAAGTTTATTATTGCAAAATAAAAATAATTTTTTAAGTTTGGAGCGTATTTTTGAAGAATTGTGGGATTATAATGAAGAACCTAGCGAAATGAGTTTAAGGGTTTATGTGAAAAATTTAAGAAAAATTTTAGGAAAAGATAAAATTATCAATCAACGCGGAAGGGGATATTGTTATGTCCGAAGCTAAAAGCGTTATCAGACAAATTTTACTTATTTATCTTACAACAACAGGAGTATTTTTAAGTATTTTCTTTGGAATTTGGTATGAAAAACTTTATGAGGAGTTAATTTCTGAAAAAAGTATAAATTTAAAAGAATATCATCGAAATATTGTTATAGGTATCACAAATTCAAGATTTGTACCTTTAGAACAAAGTGCTGCTGATATTGCTAAAGATTCTGAGCTTAAATTTGCGATTTTTGATCGTAAAAAGGTATTTTTTAGTAATTTAGATTATAGGGTGGATGAAATCACTTTAAAATACAGAGGACAAGGCGGTAGAGATATTTATAAAAATACAGTTTTTTTTATAGCACCGCTTAGTTCATCTCATTATTATCTAAGACATTTTAAGAATTTTAATCCAATAAATGAAGAAAAAATAAATAAAAATGGTTTAAAAATACTGATACAGGGATTTGAAGTTAGCAAAGAATTGTTTTTAATCCGCTTGCAAGTATTTTTATCTGCCTTACTATCATTTGTGTTAATAGGAATTATCTCTTATTTTTTGGTGAAAATTGCTTTAAGACCTTTGGAAAATAAAATTCATACTTTAAATCGCTTCATTAAAGATTCAACCCATGAAATCAACACCCCTTTAAGTGTAATTTTAATGAGTGTTGAGCAGCTTGAGAGACAAGATCAAAATAATTCGCCAAAATTCAAACGCATTAAACTTGCAGCAAAAACTTTAAATCAAATTTATTCCGATTTGGTTTTTTATAATTTTCCCAATACTATTGCCCAAGATAAGGTTCATATTGATATGAAAAATTTAATCTTAGAGCGTTTGGAATATTTTAAATTATTTTTTGAACAAAAAAAAATCGAACTTGTTTTAAATTTAAACGATAACAATACACTTTTTGCAAATAAAAATCGTATTGCTAAAATGCTTGATAATCTTTTAAGTAATGCTATTAAATATAATAAAAAAAGTGGCAAAATTTATATTTCACTCAGTGAAAATATTTTAGAAATTAAAGATACAGGTTGTGGTATAGATAAACAAAATTTAAAAAATATCTTTGAGCGTTACGCAAGATTCAATCAAGATCAAGGGGGATTTGGCATAGGACTTGCTTTAGTAAAAAACATTGCCAAAGAGTATGAGATTAGCGTAGAATGCCAATCTGTTCCAAACGAAGGTAGTAGCTTTATTTTAAAATGGTGATTATTTTTTGATAAACCAAGTTAAATATGCGCAAAGTAAAGACAAAAATAAAGAAAAAAGCGCATAAAGATTAAATTCAATCAAGCTTAAAAAGGTTGAACTTAATAAAAATCCACCCATAGCACTATAAATGGCAATTTTATATAAAATGCCATTTTGTGCCATTTTTCTACAAGGACAAAATTTTATAAAACTTTTTTGTAAATTTTCTTCAGTAGGATATTTAAAATTAATTAAAACGGCAATTAAAGTAATAAAATTTAAAACAAGAAGATAAGAGAGCAATACAAACATATTTATTCACCTATATATCTTAACCAGTAAGGTAAATGCTCTTGTTCTGTCTTTAAGCTCGTTTGTTCACCATGTCCTGGCAAAAGAATAAAGTCATTCTTATAAGCCATAGCTTTTTTTAGACTTTGCTTCATTAAAGTGGCATCGGAATAAGGAAAATCCCACCTTCCTATGCTTCTATTAAATAAAAAATCTCCACTAAACATTATTTTCTCTCCAATAAGCTCTATCATACAACAACCTGGAGTATGTCCTGGAAAAAAATGAAATTTAAGCTTAAAATCAGCTATATTAAATTCATCTTCATTGTCGATTAAAATATCAGCTTTACTTGACTCAAAACCTTTGCTAAAAGGATCTTGAAGCATAAATTCATCATTTTTGTGGATGTAAATAGGGATATTAAATTCTTTTTTAACCTTGGCATTATCCCAAACATGATCATAATGTCCGTGAGTGTTTAAAATCGCCAAAGGATTTTTAGTATTTTTTTTGATAAAATCAAGCGCATCAACTCCTGGATCGATAATTAACTCTGCATTTTGTGAGCTTACAATGTAACAATTTGTTTGATAATCCCCGCAAGCTTGTTTTAAAATTTGCATTTTCTACCCTTTTTATTTTTGTGTATTATATAATTTTTATCATTTCTTTTGGACTAAAATTTAAAATATCTACGCATTTTAAAAGAAAAGCTATTATAATTATACTTTTAAAGTTAAGGTAGTAAAAATGGATTATAAGCAAATTTTGCAAAACATTGATAAATTTATAAAAAATAAAATTCAACTTTCTAATACAAAAGGCGTTATCTTAGGACTTAGTGGAGGGATTGATTCTGCTTTAGTTGCAATGCTTTGTAAAAAAGCTTTAAATGAAAATGTTTTTGCGCTCTTAATGCCTACAAGATTTTCCAATCAAGAGAATTTAAACGATGCTTTAATGCTTTGCAAAGAACTCAAACTAGAATATAAAATCTTAGAAATTCAAAATATCTTAGATACTTTTTTAGATAAAAGTGAAAATACCAATAAAATTCGCACGGGTAATTTTGCTGCACGCATTAGAATGAGCTTGCTTTATGATTATTCTGCTTTAAAAAATGCTTTGGTTGTTGGTACTTCAAATAAAAGCGAGTTGCTTTTAGGCTATGGGACAATTTATGGGGATCTAGCTTGTGCTTTTAATCCTATAGGCGATCTTTATAAAAGCGAAATTTACGAGCTTGCAAAACATTTAAATTTACACGAAAATTTCATCAAAAAAGCTCCAAGCGCAGATCTTTGGGAGGAGCAAAGCGATGAAAAAGATTTAGGCTTTTCTTATGAGCTTATAGATAAAGGTTTGAAAGCGCTTGAAAATAACGATAAAAAAGCACTTGAAAAACTTGATCAAAATTTATTAAATATGCTAAATTCAAGATTAAAAAATAATGCTTTTAAAAGAGTAATGCCTGAGATTTTAAGCTTAAGAGTCTTTTGTAAATGAAAGAAAAAAACTACGAACTTTGGCTGGATAATTATTTTTTTAAGCCTAGTTTCTTACAAAAATGTCTTGCAATTTCACTTTTGCCTTTAAGTTTTATTTATACTATTTGTGCGGTTTTAAATAGTTTTTTTCGCAAAAAAATTGATTTTAAAAAACCCATTATAAGTGTGGGGAATTTGAGTTTTGGCGGTAATGGAAAAACGCCTATGTGTAAAGCTATAGCAAAAGAATTTGATGGTGTTTTTGTTGTACTTAGAGGCTATAAGAGAAAGAGCAAAGGTTTAATTGTCGTTAAAAGTCAAAATGGAATTTTATGTGAAGTAAGCAAAAGTGGCGATGAGGCAATGGAATACGCCTTTTGCGAAGAAATTTCTGGCGTGATAGTGAGTGAAGATAGGGTTAAAGGCATAGAAAAGGCCTTTGAATTAGGTGCTAAAATTGTTTTGCTTGATGATGCTTTTTCTAAATTTCATATTAAAAAATTTGATATTTTGCTTGAAAGTAAGATTAAGCCTTTTTTTAATTTTACCCTGCCAAGCGGAGCTTATCGTTTGCCTAAATTTTATGAAAAAAAAGCTGATTTTATTGCACTTGAAGGAAGGGATTTTGTGCGTTATTCTTATGTCAGTGAAAATCCAAAAGCCGTGCTTGTTAGCGCCATTGCCAAGCCTTTTAGGCTATATGAGCATTTTATTAAGGCTAGAGCTTGTTATTTTTTTAAAGATCATTATGAATTTAAAAAAGAAGAGCTTGAAAATTTGCTAAAAAAACATAATTGCGATACACTAATGCTTACTTTTAAAGATTTTGTAAAAGTGAAAGATTTTGGTTTTAAGTGTCAAATCATAGAATTAAATGTTGAATTAAAAGAAAATTTTAAACAAATTTTGCACGAATATGTAAGGAGTTTTGATGTTATTAGTTGAAAGCAGAAATGCTAGCGAAAAAAAAGATTTTAAAGATGCTATTATAAATCCAAATGCCCCGCAAGGTGGGCTTTACTCGCCCTTAATTTTACCTAAATTTGATGGCGAAAAATACACTAATTTACCTTATAAAGAATTTGCATTAAAGTTAATAGAAAGCTTTGAATTTGGTTATGAAGATTTGTTTGAAAAAGCTTTAAAAAGCTATGAAAAATTTGATGATAAAAACTCACCAATAAAACTTCAAAAAATTGCCGATAAAACCTATATTAACGAGCTTTGGCATGGACCTACAAGGGCTTTTAAAGATATGGCTCTGCAACCTTTTGGTGTGCTTTTGAGTGAATTTTCCAAAGATAAAAAGATTTTAATCATTTGCGCTACAAGTGGCGATACAGGACCTGCAACGCTTAAAAGTTTTGAAAATTTAGAAAATATCAAAGTTATTTGTATGTATCCAAAAGGCGGAACAAGCGCTTTACAAGAACTTCAAATGCGATCAATGGATAAGAATAATTTAAAAGTTTTAGCTATAAAAGGCGATTTTGATGATGCGCAACGCACTTTAAAAACCTTGCTTGGAAAACAAGAATTTAAAGATGAATTGCATGATTTAGACTATGAGCTTTGTGCGGCAAATTCGGTGAATTTTGGCAGAATTTTATTTCAAATCATTTATCATTATTATGCAAGTTTAAGGCTTTTTAATGAATTTAAAGAAGAAGTTCAAATCATCGTGCCAAGTGGAAATTTTGGCAATGCTTTAGGGGCTTTTTATGCCAAGTTAATGGGCGCTAAAATTTCAAAGATTAAAATTGCTTCAAATTCTAACAATATCCTAAGTGATTTTTTTCACAAAGGTGAATACGATCTTAAAAATAGGGTGCTTAAAAAGACGATTTCTCCAGCTATGGATATACTTATTTCTTCCAATGTTGAAAGATTATTATTTGCTAAATTTAAAGATAAAAGAACAAAAGAGCTAATGGAGCTACTTAAAACGCAAAAATATTTTAAGCTTGAAAAAGAAGAGTTAAAAAGTTTGCAAGAAGATTTTGAGGCTGATTTTTGCAGTGATGAAGAGTGTATGAAATTTATCAAAAATAGTAAAACTTTAATCGATCCACACACAGCAACTTGTTTTAAAATGCTTGACATATCAAAACCAAGCATCATCACTTCAACTGCTGAATGGACTAAATTTACCCCAAGCATGATAAAAGCACTTTTTGATAGAGAGTGCGAAGATGAAAAAGCAGATTTTAAGCTTCTAGCAAAAGAATTTAAAGTGGATATCAAAAAAGAACTTTTAGAGCTTTTCGATCTTAAAAATACCGATGAAAAGGTTTATGAAATAAGAGACATTGAAAATATAATTTTAGAATGGATTAAAAAATGATTATCATACCTACAAGGCTGGCTTCTACGCGTTTTCCTGAAAAAATTCTTTGTGATATAGGCGGTGTTCCGATGTTTATTGCTACAGCCAAGCAAGTTTCGAGCGTGGATGAAGTTTGTATTGCACTTGATGATGAAAGAGTGCAAGAGATCGCTAAGAAATACGGCTTTAAAGCGGTTTTAACAAGTAAAAACCACGAAAGTGGCACAGATAGGATAAATGAAGCTTGCGAAAAACTAGGACTTAAAGATGATGAAATTATCATCAATGTGCAAGCCGATGAGCCTTTTATCGAGTATGAAAATTTGCTTAAATTTAAAGAATTTGCCAAAGATTGTCTTAAAAAAGATGCTTTCATGGCAAGTTGTTATAAAAAAATCAACAAAGACGAAGCCAGTGATCCAAATTTAGTCAAAGTGCTTTGCGATAAAGACGGCTTTGCTTTGTATTTTTCAAGAGCAAAAATCCCTTATGAAAGAGCAGAGTATGAAGAGAGTTTTAAGGGACATTTAGGCATTTATGCTTATAGCGTTAAGGCTTTGCGCGAATTTTGTGCTTTAAAAAATTCTGCCCTTGAAAAGGCTGAAAAATTAGAGCAATTAAGGGCCATAGAAAATGGTAAAAAAATCAAAATGCTTGAAATTATCACAAATAGCATGGGAATTGACACTAAAGAAGACTACGAAAGGGCTTTGAAATTTATAAAAAGCTAATTTAAATTAGCTTTTTATAATAAAATTTTATTTTCTTTTTTTAGATTTTTAAACAATCTTGTAAAAAATTATAAATTTTTTACACCATAAATGACTTTTTTATCGGTATAAATTCTTTGATAAAATAAGTGTATTTGTATATCTATAAGCCAAAAAAGCTTAATGCTTAATTGGCTTATTTAAAAGTATTTAGTTTAATATCCCCCCCCCCCTAACGCCTTTTGTTGTTGTTTTATGGATTCTTCCATTAAACAACCTTGCCATAATCTGTATTTCTCATCAACATCTTGACAATAATTGCCACCATAAAGCTTGCAAAAATTAACTTGACTTGTATAATCAATTTTTTCAGCACTACAAACCGCCATAGCAATATCATAGGATAAAATCAAAGCCAAAGCCATTAAAAACATTTTTCTCATATTAAACCCTTTACTTCATTTCTAAGTATCTCGCCAAATACATCCTCTTGCTCTAAGTCAATGTTCCAAGATCTTAAATCTTGTTTAAAGCCAGACAGCGCAAACATGCAGTTGAAATTTTCACAATTTTTAACATTCCATTTATCAAGATTTTGATTAAATTTACTTGCAAACATAAAAGCAAGGGACATATCCTTTACCTTTGAGACATTCCATGAATTTATGTCTTGATTAAAAGACTTGGCGCAAAGGAAAATCGAGTCCATATTTTCAAGCGAGCTTGTATCCCATTTATTTAAGGGTTGATTAAAAGAAGTGCCCTTAAACATAGAGCTCATATTGCTTACCTTACTCACGCACTAATCATTGATATTCTCATTAAAATGCTCTGCATAAGCAAACATTTCGCGCATATTTTTAACATTTGAAGTATCCCAAGTGCCTATGCCGCTGAAATTTTTTCGCTTGCTGCCTTTAAAGACTTCGCTTAAATCATCAAGCTTGCTAATATCTAAAGATAATAAATCCAAATTCTCATCTTTCAATAACTCAAGCAAATGTTGCTTGTTCTCAACAATTATTTGTTTCATGTTCTCCTTTCATTTATAAGATAAGCAATTATTATATATATATATATATATAAGTTTTCTCTTAAATGCTTTGAAAACAAATTTTTAATTAAGCCAAATGCTTCCTAATGCCAAAATAAGATAAAATCAGTATAATTTTTAGCCAATCAAACATAAAGGAAAAATATGAAAAAAATATTTTATTTTTTAACTTTGCTTTTTGCTCTAAATTTAGTGGCAAAAGATTTAGTTGTGGGTATGGAGCTTGCTTATCCTCCTTTTGAAATGAGTGATAAAAGCGGCAAAGCAAGTGGGATTAGCGTGGATTTTTTAGAAGCTTTTGCTGAGAAAAATGGCTATAAGCTTGTAGTTAAAAATATCGCTTGGGATGGGCTAATACCTGCTTTAAAAACTGGTAAAATCGATCTTATCATGTCTTCTATGACTATCACAGATGAGCGCAAAAAAACCGTTAGCTTTAGCATACCTTATGCACAAGCAAATTTGGCAATTTTAACCCCTTTAAACTCAAACATTCAAAGCATTAAAGATCTAAATCAAAAGGGTAAAATTCTGGCTTTAAAACGCGGATCTACTGGGCATTTATATGCAAGTAAAAATCTTAAAAATGCCACTATACATTTATTTGATAAAGAAAATGCGGCGATTTTAGAAGTGATACAAGGCAAAGCAGATGGCTTTTTTTACGATCAGCTTAGCATTTATAGAACTTGGCAAAAACACCAAGATACGACAAGAGCTATCTTAGATCCCTTTCAAGAAGAGGCTGAATTTTGGGGTATAGCTGTGCAAAAAGAAAATGTGGAGCTTAAAAAAGAGCTTGATGAATTTATCATACAAAGTAAAAATGATGGATTTTTTGATAGCTTAGGAGAAAAATACCTTAAAAGCATAAAAGATACTTTTAAAGAGAAAAATTTACAGTTTTTCTTTTAATGATAAAAGCCCAAAATAGGGCTTTTATCAAGAATAAGATTTAACAAATTTGGCAATTCTTTCAATTCCTTTGATGATATTTTCTTCACTTGTCGCATAGGAAAGTCTAAAATAACCATCCATTCCAAAACCAATACCTGGGACAACTGCAACTTTTTGATCTTCAAGTAATTTTTTGCAAAATTTCATCGAGTCTTTTTCTAATTTGCTGATATTAACAAAAAGGTAAAAAGCACCTTGTGGTTTATAAACACTGATATTTGAAATTTCATTTAGCATTTTAAGTGCTGTATTGCGTCGCTTTTCAAAAGCTTGTCTCATATTTTCTATATCTTTGTCAATTTCTCCATTTAAAGCAGGTATGGCAGCGTATTGAGTGATTGAACATATATTGGATGTGCTTTGTCCTTGAAGCCTTTTAACGGCTGAAACTAACTCTTTATTTTTACTTGCCATATAGCCAAAACGCCAACCTGGCATTGCGCTACATTTGCTTAAGCCATTGATAGTAACTGTTCTTTTTAGCGCATCTTCACTAACTCCTGCAAAAGCACAAAATTCAACCCCATCATAACAAAGTTTTTCATACATTTCATCACTTAAAACAGTGATATTTGTGCCTTCTAAAACTTTGGCTATGCTGGTAAGCTCTTCTTTTGTATACATTGCACCAACGGGATTTGATGGAGAATTTAGGATTAATACTTTTGTTTTTGGTGTAATAGCTTGTTTTAATTGTTCAGCTGTGATTTTAAAACCATTTTCTTCTATACCTTCTATAAAAATAGGCTTTCCTTCTGCAAATTTAACCATTTCAGGGTAACTTACCCAGTAAGGACTAGGGATAATCACTTCATCGCCTGCCTCAACAAGACACTCAATGCAGTTAAAAAGTGAGTGTTTTGCACCAACATTAGTGATAATTTCGCTAAGCTCGTAGTCTAAATTATTATCTTTTTTGAGTTTTGTTTGGATAGCTTTTAAGGTATCTTTGATACCTGCAACGGCTGTATATTTTCCACAGCCTTTCTCTATAGCTTTAATTGCAACATCTTTGACAATTTTTGGAGTATCAAAATCAGGCTCTCCTGCTGAAAAACTGATGATATCTTCACCTTTTGCTTTAAGCTCATTTGCAAGAGCAGTGATTGCTAAAGTGATGGACTCTTCTAAAACTTGAGATCTTTTACTTAACATTTATCTATCCTTCAAAAAAATTTTGTAAATTCTAGCAAAAATATTTACATAAAATTTTAAAATCATAATAATTTTCCTTTTAAGTCCGTTAAATATAATAAAATTGTTAATTTTTGTTAATTCTCGCTAAGTTCTTTTGCGACTTGTGCAGCAAGTTTTAATTTATCATTATCAAAATGAGTATAAATTCTTGAAGTATTTAAACTTGCATGTCCCAAAGCTTCTTGCACCAAAACCAAATCTTTTTGTTTTTTGTAAAGCAAGGTGGCAAAAGTATGCCTTAGCATATGTGCGCCATTTTTTTGTTTGCGAATTCCTGCTTTAAAAAGTAATTGTTCTACAATGCGCGAAATGTAAGATTGGGTAAGTGGCATACCTTTTTTATTGACAAAAAGTAGGGCATCTTTGCTTAAATAATTAATTTTGACATTTTTTAATAAAGAGGCTATAAGTTCTTTTTTAATCATCACAATACGGTATTTATTACCTTTGGCTCGAATTCTTATAGTGTAAAGATCGTTTTCTTCGCTAATATCTTTTAGCTTGATGTTAATGGCTTCACTGACGCGAATACCTGTAAAAATGATGATTTTAATGATAAGTTTGTTGCGTATGGTATTGCTTTTAAAGTCTGCATTTTCCACAGCATCAAGGAATTTTTTCAACTCTTCTTCGCTCATAAATTCAGGTAATTTCACTCCTTTTGCCCCTACAATGCCTGCCCAATTTTTTAAAGTGATCTCAAAAAGATGTGCTTTTTTATCTTCTTCGTTTTGTTTGTCTAAAAAATCAAAGAAATTAATCACAGCAATGCGGTAATTTTTCTTACTCGCATCAGAAAGCGATCCTGTAATGCTTGCTAGAATTTCTATGATTAAAGATTCGTCAATTTGCTTTAAAGAATAGAGTTTATAAAAAAGTAAATATTCAAAAAGCTTTTTTAGGGGATTAAAATAAGTATTTACGCCTCCAAGTCCAGCATTACGGGCTTTTTTAGCTAAAGCATCCAATTCTTCGATATTTTTAACACCCTTTGTGAGTAAATAATTTACTTCAGCTAGGGCTGCGGGATTTTTTAGTTCTTTGTTTGAAAGCGAACTGAGTTTAAATTTTACATATTTAGCAAGCCAAAATAAAAAAGACTTTTCAAAATTTTCTTCGCAATCTAAGGGATATTTCATAATTATGTATTTCCTAAAATTAAACTTTTTTTGAAATTTATATTTTAATATGCACTTTGTAAAAAAAAGCTTTTTTTGCTTTGATTAAAAAATAAAAATTATTAAAATTATGATTTAATTTTTTGATAAAAAATTAAAATAAAAACAAACTTAATTGATATGTAAAAAGATATGATAAAAGGTAAAAATACATAAAATTTTTATTTTTGTATTGAAAACTATAATTTTCAAACTTTTTTATATATCTACTCTATTTCATATATAAATTGTTCTAAAGCTATATTTTTAGGTATTTTGATGATTTTATATTTTGGATGATTTTAATTTATCCATAGAATTTAGTGTATTATTTTTTGAAAACTGTTTTGTAATTTTATACAAGTAAGATTGGAGTTAAATTTTTAATATATATGATTAAGCTTATTTTAATAATATTATTTTTATCAAAATTTATATTATTTTGATAATTTAATAAAATAATTGGATTTTCTATTTTATGAATTTATAAATTTGTAAAATATTTTTAAAGCATTTTCTACCCCACCCCATCAAAATATTATTTAAAAGCTACAAAAGTTTCAAAATTCACCCATTTAAAAATACTCTCAACCTTTTTAAATCCTGCATTTTTAAGCATGGTGATATTTTCAATTTCTGTATAAGGGATAAGCACATTTTCTAGTGCTTCTCTTTTGGTTGAAATTTCTATTTTGCTATAACCTTGCTCCTCTTTATAATTTTCGTAAATTTCTATCATTTTTTTAGAAATTTTAGCATCTTCATATAGGATTTTTTCACTGATGATAAAAATGCCATTTTCGTTTAAATGCTCATAAATTTTATTTACAAGTTCTTGTCTTTTTGGTGGGCGGATAAATTGCAAAGTATAATTTGCGATAAAAATATCATTTTTAAAAAACTCAAATTCATCTAAATTTGCATTAAAAAATTGAAGTTTTATACCAAAAGCATTGCTTTTATTTTTAGCGATTTCGAGCATAGCGTCTGCATTATCGACACCACTTAAAATAAAATCCTTTCTTTTTTCACCCAAAGCAAGTAATAAATTCGCCGTAGAACAACCAAGATCACAAATTTTAGCATTTTGCTTAGCAAAAAGCGAGATGAAATCAACAATGAGTTTTAAATTTTTATCATAAAAGGGAATGGATCTTAGCACCATATCATCAAACACACTAGCCACGCTTTTATCAAATTCAAACTGCTTTTCCAAAGGTTTTTTAAAAATATCATCTTTCATTTTTTATCCTAATAGTTTTTTAGCTTTTTCTATGTCTTTTGCGATTTGCTCTTTTAAAAGTTTAAGGTCGTCAAATCTTTGATTTTGCCTTAAAAAATCCACAAAAAAAAGCTCGATTGCATCATCTGTTTTTACTTTTTCATCAAAATTTTCTATGATATGACTTTCTATGGCAAAGCTCTCATCGGTGCTTCTAATGCCTATAAAACTCACGCTTTTATAGCTTTTATTTTTGTATTTTGCAAAAGTAGCATAAACTCCATTTTTGGGCAAAAAATACTCATCGCATTTTAAATTTAAAGTCGCAAAAAGTTCCTTTTTTCCAAGCCCCTGCCCTTTGATAACTTTGCCTTTAATGCTATAAGTTCTGCCTAAAAAAAGATTAGCATTTTTTATATCGCCTTGCTCTAAAAATTCTTTTATTTTACTTGAATGAACGCCGATTTTATCAATGCTAAACTCATCTACGATAATGGTTTTTATCTCACTTAATTTCTCAATATCAATCGCCTTAAAAGCCCTATTTTTTCCAAAAGAAAAATCATAGCCCACGACAATTTTTTCTAAATTTATAAATTCTTTTTTTAAAATTTGCAAAAATTCTCTACCATCTAAATTTTTAATACTCTCAAAGTCAAGCTCTATAAGATTTTTATTTGCCAAAAATACTTTTTGCTCATTATCGCAAAGCTTTTTACCCTTAAATTTATCGATGACTAAAAGAACTCCAAAATCATCTAAATGCGAAATCAGTTTTTTGTGCCCCAAATGCACTCCATCAAAACAACCTATCGCAATAGAAGTGATTTTATCTTTTTGCGTAGTGGTAGAAATATTCCACATTGCCTTCTTTTCCTTTGATTTTTGATTCTTCACTTGAGACTAAAATCCAGCCTAATTTCATGCAGGCTTTTTCAAATTCTTTTCTTGCTCCTTGCACGGCCTTTTCATCTTTTAAAACGCCTTTTTTGTCCCTTTTTGCTCTAAGCCCTACTTCAAATTGAGGTTTAAAAAGTAAAATAATATCTTTTAATGCTAGGTTATTAATATAAAAAAGCAAAAGATGTAAAGAAATAAAACTCACATCACAAGTGATAATATCAAATTTCTCATCGCTTTTAAATTCTCTTAAATCCGTGTTTTCAAGCACTTTTATCTTTTCATTATTTCTTAAACTTTGATGAAGTTGATTATTTCCCACATCTAGGGCTGTGATTTTTAGAGCCTTATTTTCGAGTAAAATTTGCACAAAACCACCCGTGCTAGAACCGATATCAAGGCAGTTTTTATTTTGGATTGTAATATTTTTATCCTTTAGAAAATTTTTGAGTTTAAAAGCGGCACGAGAAACATAAATTTCATTCAAAAGCTTTAAATTCAACTCTTCACAATACAAAATTTCATCATCATTTAAATCATTTTTAAGCAAATTTTTCACATCAAAAGAAGCCTTAAAAAGCCTAGAATTTAACACTATTTCTTCATTTTCTATAAGCTCTAAGGCTTTGTTTCTACTGATATTTAATTTTTTAGCGATAAATAAATCATATCTCATTGTAAATTCTCATTAAGTGTTTTTTGCAAATCTTCTTTTTCCTTAGAAAACCACCAAATTCCAAGTTCAAAGGTATTTTTATTTAAAAGTTCTTGCACTTGTTTTAGGTTTTTTTCTAAATTTTCTTTATCTTGTTTTAAAGAACTTAAATTTTGTTCTTTTAAAAATTTCAAATTTTCTCCCATTAAAATGATTTCTTTTTGCAAAGGTTTTAAGTTTTGATTTTTTGATTCTCCTAAGAAAAATACCCCAAAACTCATAATGATAGAAAGTGTAAAAATATAGAATTTTTTTCCACCCTTAAAAGCAAAATTATAAATATAAGCCAAAGCCGAACACAATATAAAAAAATTAAAAAAATCCATAAAAAAATTAAAAATTTTAAACCAAAATTCACCCAAAGAGAGTAAAAAATACATCTTTAAAGCACTTAAGATATTTAAAATTTGTGAAATAAAATCAAAAATAAAAAAAGTGGAATTTTTATAATGTATGATTAAATCATTAAAATCATTTAAACTAAAATCATCAAAATTTACAAAAAATAAGCCAAAAAAAGCATAAGTTAAAGCGATGAAAAAACTAGCAATGATGATGATTCTAAAATCATTATAAGCATTATCTACAAATTGTAAATGTAGTTTTTTCTTTAAAAAAAACAAAACTAAAGGTAAAAGTAAAAACAAAAAAATAAAATCTTGTTTATCAAAGCTAATTAAATTCAAAAATAAAGATACAAATACAAAAACACTTACAAAAAAACTAATAATATAAATATAAAAATCACTGCTTAAATGATAAATAAGACTATTTTTTATAATAGTTGCTTCTTTGATGATATTTTTTCTAAGCTTTAAAAAAGCAAAAATCTCCCTAAATAAAGCATAAAAAAGAAAAAATAAAAAAATAAAAGCATAATTAAAATTTTGCCAAGTCGCAATAAAAGCAAAAAGTGCAAGCAAAATAATCATCGCAAAAGCTCGTAAAATTCGTTTTCATCTATACATTTTACGCCAAGTTCCTTAGCCTTCTCAAGTTTTGATCCCGCTTCCTCGCCAAAAAGCACAAAATCGGTTTTTTTAGAAACCGAAGAACTTACCTTTGCTCCATGCTCTTCTATCATTGTCTTAAATTCATCTCTAGGGCGTGAAAGTGTGCCTGTGATGACAAAGGTTTTGCCTAAAATCGCGCTATTTTCTTTGATTTGAATTTGTGGCTCTTTTAAATTTAAAAGCTTGTAAAACTCATCAATTCTTGTTCTATTTACACGCGAAAATTCACACAAAGAAAGTGCCATTTGCTCACCAAAACCTTCTAAATTTGCATAAGCATCCAAGCTTTGTTTGTGCCACTCTTTGCCAAAACTTAAAGCGAGTTTTTTAGCTGCCACTTCTCCAATATGCTCAATACCTAAAGCCGTGATAAAACGGAAAAGTTCGCAATTTCTTGCTTCTTCAATGGCATTTAAAATATTGTTAATCTTTTTTTCTTTAAAGCCCTCAAGACCTTCAAAATCACTAAATTTAAGATGAAAAATACTTTCAAGTGTAGTGATTTTTTTCTCTTTAAATAAAAGCTCAACTATACTTTCACCAAGTCCGTCGATATTTAAGCATTTTTTAGAAACAAAATGGATGATGGAATTTACAAGGCGATCTTTACAATCGATATTTTGGCATTTTATCAAAGTGCCTTCATCTAAAAGTTCGCTTTTACAAGTGGGACAAAATTTAGGTCTAGTAATGTTAAGTTCTAAACCATCTCTACGCTCTTTAAAAACCTTAGTGATTTTTGGTATCACATCGCCACTTCTTATCACACTTACAAAATCATTAATTTTAGCATCAAGCCTTGCGATTTCATCAAAATTATGAAGTGTTGCAGATTTTACAACAACCCCGTCTAAATTTACAGGCTCTAAAACCGCCACAGGAGTGATAACCCCACTTCTTCCTACTTGTAAATTTACCCCGATTAAACGCGTGGTTTTTTCTAAAGCAGGGAATTTAAAAGCCGCCATAAATTTTGGAAATTTCACGGTGTAACCAAGCTCTTTACAGAGCGATAAATCATCAACCCTTACAACCATTCCATCCATCATCATAGGCTTTTCATCTCTTAAAGATAAAAGCTCATCATAAGCTTTTAAAACCTCTTCTAAATTCGCACAAACTTTGACAAAATCATCTTTTAAAAAGCCAAGCTCTCTTATAAAGCTCATAATCTCACTATGTTTGCTAAAATTAAGTGAGTTTTGCCCTACTCCCCAAGGATAAAATTTCAAATTCCTTTCTCTTGTGATACTCGTATCAAGCTGTCTTAAGCTCCCACTTGCTGCGTTGCGTGGGTTTGCAAATAAACTTTGATTTAAACTGGCTCTTTTTTCATTGATTTTTTCAAAATCATCTTTTAAAATCACCACTTCGCCACGAATTTCTATCTTTTCTTTATAAGAAATACTTTTAGGGATATTGTCAATTTCTTGCACATTTAGCGTGATATCTTCGCCTATTTCGCCGTCCCCTCTTGTCGCACCGCTTATTAATTTACCATTTTCATAAAGCAAATTTAAACTCGCGCCATCAAATTTTGGCTCGATGAAAAAATTCTTTTCACATCTTGTGCGTTTTGCCCAAGCTCTTAGCTCACTTTCATCAAAAACATCTTCCATTGACCACATACGACTTAAATGAGAAAGTTTTTTAAACTCGCTTTGTATGGTAGGTGCTATCTTTTGCGTAGGAGAGTTAGGCGAAATTTCATTTTCATTTTGCTCTTCATACTCTCTTAGCTCCCTAATTAAAGCATCATATTCTGCATCACTTGCTAATGGCTCATCTTTTTCATAATACGCCCTCATCCAAGAAGCAGCCAAAGCAACTTTTTCTAAATATTCTTTTTTTGTCATTTAAACTCCTATGCTTTGCATTGCTTTTTCTAACGCAAAAAGCTGTTTATGCTCGTATAAATCATGCACCCTTATGATGCTTGCTCCATTTTCAAAAGCTTTTAAATGTAGATACAAAGTCCCTGCTAAGCGATCTTTTACTTCGCTTTTATGATAGGCATTGATGACGCTTTTTCTGCTTGCGCCCACAAGCAAAGGCTTTTTAAATTTTAAAAAATGTTCTAAATGTTTGATTAAAATCATATTATGTTCTGCACTCTTGCCAAAACCAATTCCCACATCTAAAATACTTTCTTTTACACCAAGGCTTTCTAAAATTTCAAGTTTTTCTTCAAAAAACTGACTCATTTCATCAAGCAAATCATCGTATTTTGGATCATCTTGCATAGTCAAAGGATCATTTTGCATATGCATAAGACAATATTTTGCATTATATTTACTTGCAAGTTTAGCTAAATTTACATTTCTTAAACTGCTGATATCATTAATAAATTTAAAGCCTTTATTTAAAGCATATTCTAAGCAATACTCATCAAAACTATCAAGGCTAAAAATGGCTTTTTCATAATAATTTTGACTATAAATTAAATCAAGCACACCTTTAAGTCTTCTAAATTCTTCTTCTTTGCCACAATACACGCTTTTTGGTCTAGAACTCACCGCTCCTATGTCGATGTATTCAGGCTCTAGCTCTAAAAACTCAATAAGTTTTTTTTCAAAATTTTTCTCATTTACTCTGCTTTGTTCATTAAAACTATCTTCATTTACATTAATGACTGCCATAAGCTCTGCGTTTTTTGGCTTAGTAAAATCATTTTCTAAAAAATTAGCTAGATTTTTAAGGCCAAAATCTTGAAGTTTTTCTTTAGCTATAAGCTTTTGAATTTGCTCTTTTGTCGCCATTAAAAGCGCATTTGAGTGCGTGATTTTAGCTGTGATGACTTCTTTATGTGTGACAAGTTCCGCCCCTACTCTTAAGGCATCTTGCTTTAAAATATTTGCCGCACTTACGCTTAGATCTTTAATAAGTATGAAGTGAATTTGTGTTTTTTCACTCATAATCTTTTGTCCGAATTTATGCGGATTTATAAAAGAACAAAGCAAATTAAAATTGGTATTTGGGTTAATTTTAAAAAATTTCATTTTTTTACTTCATATAAATTAAGTAAGAGTGAGCTTAGTAAAATATTTGCTTTCGAATTTAACTTAGCTAACTCATAGGCTTTATAAAAAAGTTCTAATTCTTTTTCACTTAAATTAAATTCTTTTACACAATGCAAACTTAAATTTGCAATGAGTTCCATTAATTCTACCTTATCTAAGCTTTCATGGCTTTGTAAAAAACTAAAAATCTCTTTTAAGCCAAGTTGCTTAAGATTTAAATTTATATCTTGTCTTTGTTTTTTTTCATTGCGTTTTTCACAAATAAATCGCGACCTCACTGTAGGTAAAAGCAAATTTTTAGAAGGTGCTACGATAAGAAATTTGATATTTTTTGGTGGTTCTTCAAAAAGTTTTAATAAAAAATTTTGCGCCTCATTTCTGAAAGAATGTGCCATGATGATGATAATTTTTTGCGTTCTTTCGGCTATATAGCTTTCTTTTTCAACGGCTTTTGCATCTTCAATTAAAAACTCATTTACTGGAGTTTTTGGGATAAATCTTAAATCGTTAAGATTAAAATTTTCTAGCATTTCTTCTGTGATTTTTTCAAATTCGCTACTAATGATGATTTTGCTGATAAATTCCAAGAGCAACCTTTAAATACTAACTTTAGAAAATAAAATCGCATCTAAACTTTTATCCATAAGTTTAAAAAGCGTAATGAGTTTAACATCAAGATCGCTATCGTTAGAATTAAGATAAAAACTATTTTGCAATTGTTCGTCAAAAAGCCAAAGTAAGCTATCATTTTTTGACTTCGCAATTTGACATTTTTTATCTAAATTAGATCCTATATAAAAATACACATAGCCATTAGGAAAGGTAAATTCTAACAGATCATTGAGCAATTCTATATCTTCTTGGCTTTCTAATTTTTTTTTGCAAAAATTATTCAAAGAAAAAAAAGGAAGCATAGGACGCGAAGAGCGGATATTGATATTTTTTAAAAAATATTCCTCATACCAAGATCTTTGCTCATCACACATAAAAATAAAACTTTTGCCCTCAAGTAACAATCTAAGTCTTGCTGCAAGTAAAGGGGCCAACTCAAGCCTTCTTTCTTCCATCCAAGCCATAGAAGCACCACCATCACGTATACACTCAAGGGTAAATTTTAAAAAATCTGTCATTATTTATCAAGTCCGTAAGTTTCGTGTAAAACTCTGACTGCTAATTCTCCGTATTTTTCATGCACTATCATAGAAATTTTAATTTCACTTGTTGAAATCATACCGATATTAATGCCCTCTTTTGCTAAAGCGCTAAATGCAGCCGAAGCAACCCCTGAATGAGATTTCATACCAACGCCCACTATAGAAACCTTAACTATTGCACTATCACTTTCTATAACAGCATTATCGCCAAGAACTTTTTTCATTGTTTCTTTTGCAAGATCTAATTCGTTTTGTGGCACTGTAAAACCTAAATTTGTAGCTCCATCTACTCCGACATTTTGGATAATCATATCCACATTGATATTTGCGTTTGCAAGGGCTGAAAAAATTTCAGCTGCAATTCCTGGTTTATCTTCGATTTTTCTTAAAGTAATTCTTGCTTGGTTTTTATCTAATGCTATACCACTTACTAAAGCCTGTTCCATTCCATCCTCTCTTGTTATAATTGTTCCTTCATTGTCATTAAAACTACTTCTAGTGACTAATTTTACATCTAATTTTTTTGCAAGCTCCACAGAGCGATTTTGTAAAACTTTAGCCCCTAAACTTGCAAGTTCAAGCATTTCTTCATAAGAAATTTTATCTAGTTTTTTTGCTTTTGGCTCAATTCTTGGATCTGTGGTATAAACTCCATCCACATCGGTATAAATTTCACATAAATCAGCCTTTAAAGCCCCAGCTAAAGCCACGGCACTTAAATCACTTCCGCCACGCCCTAAAGTCGTAACATTGCCTTTCTCATCAATACCTTGAAAACCTGCTACAACGACGATCTTATCTTGCTCTAATTGCTCTAAAATCGCCTTAGTATCAATGCTTTGAATTCTAGCCTTAGTATGAATGCTATCTGTGATAATACCTGCATTTCTTCCAGAAAAGGAAATTGCAGGAAAGCCTTTTTCATTTAAAGCAATGGCTAAAAGTGCAGAAGTCACTCTTTCACCGCTGCTTAAAAGTACATCCATATCCCTACCGTTGGGTTGTTTACTAAAAAATTCAGCGTATTCAATAAGCTGATTTGTCACACCGCTCATTGCAGAAACTACAACTACAAGCCGATGTCCTTCTTTTTTATTTTTAATTACTCTTTGTGCTACTGCTTCAATGCGTTCTAAATCGCCAACGCTTGTGCCACCATATTTTTGAACTATAAGCATTAAATATAACCTTTCTCTTCAAAATATTTAATCACTTTGACATAAAGAGGTCTTTTGAAATGATTAATCATTTCAAAAACTTGCTTTATATTAACAAAATCATAAGCATCAAATTCAGGATGCTTAGTATTTAGATCAATTTTTGCCTTTGGCTTTAAGCGCACTAAAAAATACTTTTGACTTTGCCCATCATAAGGATACATTTTTTTAGCAACCTTGCTTGGAAAATCATATTGCAACCATTTTGGATATTCTGCTATTATTTCCACTTCATTAGTACCAATTTCTTCTTGTAATTCTCGTAATAGCGCACTTCTTGGACTTTCGCCTTTATCAATACCCCCTTGAGGAAATTGCCAAACATTATCCATATCATTTCTTTTTGCGACTAAAACTTTACATTCAAAAGGATAAGCACTTGAAAGAATTATCGCTGCGACATTAAGTCTATATTTTTTTTCTTGTTCCACCTTAATTCCTAAAAATTTGCAAAAATCCCCCTATTTTAACTTATTTTCAATCAATTTTTGATTAAAATAAATTAAAAATTTTAAGGTTTTTATGCATTTATACATTCACATTCCTTTTTGCGAAAGCAAATGTCATTATTGTTCTTTTACGAGTTTAAGGCTTAAAGATTTTCAAAATGCTTATTTTAAGGCTTTAAAAGAAGATCTTATCCTTCAAATTTCAAATTTTAATATAAATAAATCTAGCATCAATACTGTTTTTATAGGCGGTGGAACTCCAAGTATGATCGAGGCAAAGGCCTATGAGAATATTTTTGAATTTTTGCAACCATTTTTAGCAAAAAATGCTGAAATTTCTATCGAGGCAAATCCAAATTCTGCCGACTTTACTTGGCTTAAAGAGATAAAAAATTTTGGAGTCAATCGCATCTCTTTTGGCGCACAAAGTTTTAGCGAAAAAAAATTGCAATTTCTAGGGCGCATTCATAGTCAAAAAGAAATTTTTAAAGCCTTAAAAAATGCCAATAAAGCAGGATTTAAAAATGTAAATTTAGATCTGATTTATGATACAAAATTAGATGATAAAAAAATGCTTGAATTTGAGCTTTTAAATTTAGAAAAAATCAAACCCCTAATCACCCATCTAAGCGCTTATAATCTTACTATAGAGCCAAAAACGGCTTTTGCAAAAAAAGAGCATTTTAAAAAAAATGCACCGCATTTGATGAAATTTTTTATAGAAAAAATCAAAGAACTTGGCTTTTTACAATACGAAATTAGCAATTTTGCTAAAAATGAAAACTATATTTGTAAGCACAATCTTGCTTATTGGCAAGGTAAAAATTATATAGGTTGTGGTTTGAGTGGGGTTGGTTTTTATGAAAACAAGCGTTTTTATACGGCTAAAAATTTAAAGTCCTATATAGAAAATCCTTGTTTTAGAGAGCTTGAGTATTTGAGTGAAAAGGATTTAAATTTAGAGCATTTGTTTTTAGGTTTAAGAAGCATAGTAGGTATTGATGAAAAAAGTTTGCAAATTTCACAAAAAGAAAAAGCACAAATTTTACTAAAAGACAAAAAGTTGAAATTTGAAAATGCAAGATTTTATAATTTAAATTTTTTACTTGCTGATGAAATTGCCCTTTATCTTGCTTTATAAATGAAGGTTTTTAAATTTGATAATAGCCAGCAAGAGCCTAAAATAAACCCTTGCTTTCACAGTTTCGTTCCATTTTATAAAAAAGAATTCAAATCAACAAAGCTTTATAACTTTTTAGAGCTTACTTATATTTAAAAAGGACTTAAAAAATTTGTAAACTCTAAAAAATCAAAAACTCTATTTTTTATCATTAAACCGTTAAACCACTTATGGTTTTTCATCATAGAGATCCTTCAGTCATTTCATTCCCTCAGGATGACGAATTTACTCCCTTAGTATGACAAAGTATCTCGTCATGTTGAGTGTAGCAAAACATCAAAACAATCTTTTATAGCGTTCGAACATAGAAGTATTACCATTTATGCCGCCTTGATGTATGTATAAAAGGGGTTTTGAGAAGTTATGGTTTAAAGCTATATTTAAACCTAGCATATCATAAAGCAGGTCAAATTCTATATTGCATTCTATTTTGATTTGTTTGTAAAGCTCATAAAATTCAAGATAGGGCTTTGCAAAATAGTATTTTTTTACACTGTTTAAAATATGTAAATTTTTAAAATCAAAATTAGGCAAAATATTTAAAATTTGTTTTTTTAAATACTCGCTATCTCCCACACAAGCACAAGTATAAATGTCAAAATTTGAATTTTTTGCCAAAAATGCTGCTGAAGTTCCTGTGCCAGAAGGTAAGAAAATATCAAAATCAATTTGAAGTTTTTTGCTTTGAATTTCAAGTTCCTTTGCAAGTTCTTTTAAGCCAAATTCCGCATTTAAATTTGCCACGCCTTGTTCAATGAAAACATCATTTTCTTTACAAAAACTTAGGGCAAATTCTTTTAAATTTTTTGCTTGTAAATTTTCTTTAAAAACAACGCCATTGTTTAAAGCTAAAGCATAGTTTCCGCAAGGGTTTTGCTTTAAAAATTGGGGTATTTTTTCGCAAAAATAAATAAGCTTGTAGCCTTTAAGCTTTGTAAAAATACTTAGAGCTTCCAAAGCATTGCTTTGAAGTCCCCCAAAACTTATAAAGCGTTGATTTTTGGGATAATTTTGATGAAGATAAAAAGCTAGTTTTCTAGCTTTGTTGCCATTAATTTGTCCTAATAAATCATCTCTTTTGATATAAAATTCAAAGCCCTTGAAGGTAATTTTTTGAATAGGACTTTTAGTTAAAAATAAGTTTTTCAATATCTTGCACTATAGCTTTATTTGAAATTTGAATTTTAATTTCCATTCTACGGCTGGAAATTTTATCTTCTTTACCATTTTTAAAAATAGGTTCAGAGTATGATTTTCCAGTGGCTATGAGTAATTTTTGAAGCCTTGTATCTTTATAAAAAGAAAGTATAAAATTTAAAAGCTCGTGAGCTCTTTTTTGAGACAAGTCAAGATTATACATATAAGAACCATCACTATTGGTGTGAGATTCTATGATAATATTTTCGATTTTTGGGGCAAAAATTTTATTATTTAAAACGCTATCAAAATAAAGAGTTAATTGCTTTCTTAAATTTTCTTTGATTTCTGATTTTAAAATATAAGAATCTGTGTTAAACAAAATATCAGAATCTAAAATAATATTCGCCTCTTCGTTAATGATGAGATTTAAATTCGGATTTTTTTTAAGCTCGGCGCTTAATTCTTGTTTAGAATAATTTACATTATTAAGCCTTTGTCTGAATTCTGTAAATTTTTCCTTTAACTTTTCGTATTCCTCTTCCCTTTTTTCCAATAAACCAACCAATATCAATAAATCTTGATCTTTTACATTGAGTTTTTCATAACTTGAATTTACATCAGCTAATCGTTTTGCAAGGGTGTAGATGATTTGTTTTTGTTTTTCAAAATCTTGTTTTTTTTGCTCTAAGGTTTGTTCTTGTTGACTAAGAGCGTTTTTGGTGCCTTCTAATTTGTCTTTGGTTAAGGCATATTTGATAACTATGGCCGCAATGATTAAAATAAAAATAAAAAATAAAGCACCCATTAAATTAGCATAAAGTATCCAAAAATTATTTTCTTTATTTTGCATTATTTGTGCTTTCTTCGAGTTTGCTTATCATTTCGCTTGCTTCGCTATTTAATTCAGTAATTTCATTTTTTAATTGAGACATGATTTCTAAATTACTGTCGAGACTTTTTTCTTCTTCATAAATCTCTCTAAATTCTTTCATACCTTCCAATAAGCTTGTTTTAAAGCCATTGAATATTTTCTCTTGATTTTCAAGCATAGATTTTTGATAATACTCGAAATTTCTTTGAAAAAGTTCTATTTTTTCATCTAATGAACTTAAAGTTTTATCCAAATGGTGAGTTTTTTCAGAACTTATATCAAGCAAGCGATTGTATTGCTCAGACATTCTAAGATTTACATCTTTGAGATTTTGGTTAAAAATACCAACAGCATTTAAAATTTCAGAATAAAGTTTACCTATGTCTTTTTGCTCTTTTTGGCTTTTGTGTAAATCATTCATAGTTTGTTTGATATGCTCGTTGCTAATTCTAATCGCTTTTTCTTCAACGCTAAACATATCTTGGAAAAGTTCAAATTTACGATTAATGGTTTGATCAAGTTCCGTAAAAAAGTCTTGATTGCTTACCTGTTCGACTATGAGTCCAATTTTATCAAAATGCTTTAGACTTTCGTACAAATAGCGGTGCTCCAATTCTTCTTTTGTCCAAAAGAAATTGCTTGTGGCATTTTTTTGACGATTGATGAGTTTTTGAATTTTGTTTTTACCATATTTTTCAAAAAATACCCACCAAAGTGCCAAAAATATACCATAAGCTGAAATATAAAAAGCAGATGAAACTCCTATCAAAAGATAAGAAATTTCACCTTCTAAATTTGCAATGTCGTTGGAGGTAAAATTTGGCATTGAAATAGCAAGACTTATAAAAGTTCCTAAAACACCAAGCATTGGAAAAATAGAAGTTGCCACACTGGTAAATTGCTCATTTCTGATATTGGTCACAAAATCATAGGCAAAATTATCAAAAGAAGCATTGGCTTTTGTCTCTTTGCCTATAGTTAAAAAATGTTTAATGATATATTGTTTTAAATTTTGTTTAAATTCAAGTTTTTGCTGTTCAAAGATATTAGAATCGTATTCAGCATTGTATTTAGCAAGAATTAAAGCAATGAAAAATAAAATACTAATCATTGCAAAGCTATTCAAGTCAATTCTTAATGAAATAAAGTTAAAATACGCTAATGCAAAACACAAATACGCAAGAAATGGTGCGAGAATGATTTTAAAATAAACCAAAAAACCTTTTCTTTCTTTAACTTCTGGAAGGACTAATTCTATCATTTTGTCGGATTTTGTAGCCATAAGCAACCTTTAAAATTTAAAAATAAAAGAAAATATTATACCGCAAAAAACTTATTAAGGATTTTATTTTTACACACTTTAATTAAATATTTAAAACAAAAAAGATAAAAAATTTACGAAAAAATCATTTTTGCCGATTTATCTTGTAAATCCTATTTTTACAAGGTGGCAAAATGATTAATGGTATAAATTCTTATTCAAGCTACAATTACACAAATACTTTTAGCAATAATACTTCAAATACAAAATCATCTAAGTATCATAAATAATAATTTAAATCTTGTAAGCGATAAATCACAAGCAATAAATAAAATCTTAGGTTATGAGGTGGATAAAGATGGCTTTTTTACAAGTGATTTTAATGAAGCAGCGGGAATTCCAAAAGATTATAAAATTTATGCTAAAGGTGCTGAAAATTTAGTAGATTATATTACGGTTTCTAACTCTAAATTTTTTACTAGCATGGATATTGCCAAAAGTTTAGGTAATGCTTATAGGGTATTTTCACAGCTTATTGATGAACCGAGTGGAAATTTTACTACTGAAGATTTAAGTAAAATCCCTTTAGGATTTTCTTATGATAAAAAAGTTTTCAAGTAACAAATGTTTATTATTCCGAAAAAGATTTTGAAAATGCTTTAAGTTTTGAAGATGACTTAAAAATCTATCAAAATCCTAAGCAATTAACCCTAAGTTTCCCAAGCTGGAAAGAAAAAGCTCCTGCTGATTATATTAAAAAAATAGCGATATATTTGATCCAAGCTCTCATATAAATATTGGAGCATCATTTTATAAAAATGATAATGGCACTATAAGCAAAGGTGGTGTTTTAATGGCATTCTTTGCAGTTATGTCAGGGCAAAATCCTCTTATAGAGGGTGAAACAACCATAGCTGAAAAACTTAATGGCTATGATAAAAATATGAGCTAAAGCCAAGTGGAAGATTTGAATGATTTTATAAAACAAAATCCTATCGAATGGAGTATAACAGGAGATGTATTTGCAGATAGTGTATATATAACCAAACTTAGAAATACAATAACTGATATAGATGAATTTAAAAAACAATGGCTAGAAATGAAAGCCAAAAGTGATGAAATGGGAGAAGTATATAAAGCCGAGATAGCAAAGCAAAAAGAAGTTGTTTCATCGCAAGAGACTTCAGAAGAAGACAAAGAAAAACCATTTAAACCTATACAAGCAGAAAGTAAAAGCGAAACCTACAAAGATGATAATAAAATGAATGAACTTTTAAAAAAGCTACTAGAAACTAAATTTGGTACAAGCGATGAGCTAGAAATTCTTTTTGGTATGAAATTTAGCGATGATGATACAGGGGAATTTAACAAAATCCTTTCTTTAAATTCTGCACCAAAAAGTATAGATATTAGGGCTTAGTATGATAAAAATCAAAAACACTACTTTTAGTAGCTTTAAGCTGGGTTAAATTTATCTATAAATCCCAATAAAAAATACAGATACTCTAAAGCAAAACCAATTTATGAGTTATGATGTGGATAAAGATGGGTATTTCACAAGTGAATTTAATAAAAAAGTAGGAATTCCTGAAGACATAAAAATTTATTCTAGCGCTATGGAAAATTTTATTAAGGCTCAAAATAATGGAATTTTGCAAAGCTATACAAATATCGATATTGCGAAAACCATAGGAAATGCTTATAAAATAGTTTCTCAACTTATAGAAAAAACTCCTGAATTAAAAGGAGAAAATAGCTTTTCAAAAGAAGATTTAGCAAATTATTTTCCGCAAAATTACTTAATAGATAAAAACACTTTAGAAGTAAAACAAACTTTTTCTTACGAAGAAATGAAAGACATTAACGCAAAAGGTGGATTTAAAAATATTAATGAGAATGAAAAATTAAGTCCTAGTTTTTTTTAATTTTGACAATACAGATGAAAAAT
Organism: Campylobacter sp. US33a; assembly: GCF_004378855.1. GTDB lineage: Bacteria > Campylobacterota > Campylobacteria > Campylobacterales > Campylobacteraceae > Campylobacter_D. Next base: position 118,457 of record NZ_RYYL01000006.1, on the reverse strand, counting down.
CAGAACTTTTACTTTTTAATCCTGATATTTTACATAGTGCTAAAAACACCGCTTTATCTTGGGATACTAGTGCTGATAAATATACAAATAATGATGACTCTATTACTATGGGTGGTTTATTAATAGGTTTTTTATCTAACAATGTTAATACTGGGGTGTAAGCATACAACCTTTAATTACTGGCGAAACAACCATATGGGGAAAGTTACAAGGGTTTGATAATTCTTTAAGTGAAAATGAAATCAAAGAACTTAATAATAAACTTAGCAATGCTTATTTTTCGAATTTAAGCGATGCTTTTGCATTACTTAGTGACACAAGTGATGTTAAAGATTTTGAAAACAAATTAAATAGTTTAAATCAAAAAAATGAAATAAATTCAAGTAATTTTTTAGAATGGGTGCAACAAATCACCAAAGGAGCATCAAAAATCTTTATTTGAAATTCTAAAACAACCAAATAATATTAATAAAATATATTCTTTGATAAATATCGATATTAGGGCTTAAGAATTATTTTTATCAACAATGGTTTTAATATCTCTTGCATTTTTTTAGAATTTTTAACTCTTATTTGGGATAAATTTTTAAAATAAAAATCTTTAGCTTGAATTTTTTAAAATATCACACTTTGTTTTATGATTTATAAAAATAAATAATTTTTAATAATAAATTATGTGAATTTTTAAAAATGGATAAAAATTTTAAAGATAAATGAAAATGCGTCAGAGATGACTATCTTGGGATAAAAACAATCAAAAGCGATTGTTTTTATCAATTTTAATTTTTGTTAATGCAATTTAAATCTTCAAAAGCAATTTCCAAGCGTTTAATCATGCTTTCTTCACCTGCTCTTAACCACACGCGAGGATCATAGTATTTTTTATTTGGCTTGTCATCACCTTCTGGGTTGCCAATTTGTCCTTGTAAATAGGCTTTATTGCTGGCTTCATAAATACGAACACCATCCCAAAATGCCCATTGTGTATCTGTATCGATATTCATTTTAATAACGCCATAACTTACAGCGTTTTTAATATCGCTTAATTCACTACCACTACCACCATGAAACACAAAATTAATAGGCTTATCATTTTGAAGATTAAATTTATTTTTAACAAAATTTTGAGAATTCTTTAAAATTTCAGGTTGCAAGCTGACATTACCTGGTTTATATACACCATGAACATTACCAAAACTTGCTGCAATTGAAAATTTATCACTAATCTTACCAAGTCTTTCATAAGCAAGAGCGACATCTTCAGGCTGAGTATAGAGCTTTGCATTGTCAATGCCAGTATTATCCACCCCATCTTCTTCGCCACCAGTGCAGCCAAGTTCTATTTCTAAACTCACCCCTAAAGCATCTAATTTTTTAAGATAGGCTTCGCAAGTACTAAGATTATCTTCCAAACTTTCTTCGCTAAGATCAAGCATATGCGAACTAAATAAAGCTACATCATTTTGTTTTTTAAATTCTTCATTTGCAAGAATCAAACCGTCTATCCAAGGTAAAAGTTTTCTAGCAGCATGATCGGTATGTAAAATCACAGGAATTCCATAAGCTTTTGCAAGTAAATGAACATGTTTAGCACCGCTGATAGCTCCCAAAACTTCCGCATTGGGGCAATTTTTACCTGCAAAAAATTTAGCTCCACCATTTGAAAATTGTATGATTACAGGCGAATTAACTTTTTTGGCAGATTCTAAAACCGCATTGATAGAATTAGTCCCCACAACATTTACTGCAGGAATTGCAAAATTTTCGCTCTTAGCGTAAGCGTAGAGTTTATTCAACTCTTCGCCACTAACAACTCCTGCTTTTACTATATCTAAAACACCCATTATTTGTAAGTCACTTTAGCTTTATCAAGTAGTTCTTGAGCTTTTTTTGCAATTACTTGTTTAAATTCCTCTGCTCTTAAAGCTGCCTCAATACCTTGTTTTACTTGATCAAAAGTAAGTTGTGTTCTTGCCTCTGAATTTTCTTTAAGGATAATATGATAACCAAAATTAGTTTTTACAGGTGATTTGGAAATTTCACCTTTTTTAAGTGCAAAAGCAGCATCTGTAAATGGTTTTACCATAGTAGATTCATCAAACCAACCAAGCTCACCACCTTGTGCAGCGGAGCCGTTATCAATAGATTTTGCTCTTGCAATTTCAGAGAATTTTTTATCTAATGCATCGCCTTTTAAATTTTTCAATTCATCAATAATTTTTTCTGCATCTGTTTGATTTTGAACTAAAATATGTTTAGCTTGAACTCTAGCTGGTTTTACATATTTATCTTTGTTTTGATCGTAAATTGATTTCACTTTTGCGGAATCTATTTTAATATCTTGCATGATTTTATCTTGATAAACTGCTACTAAAATAGCGTCTTTTGCACGATCCAATTCTTTTTTATAAGTCGCATCTTTTTCTAAACCATCTTTTTTAGCCTCATTTAAAATTAAATCTTGCACAATATATTGTTGAATAAAAGCCTTTTTTTGATCAGCTGGTAAATTATTAATGCTTTGTCCTCTAAGCATAGGAGCAAAAAATTCATCTACTTGAGTATCGGTAATATTTTTACCACCAGCAGTAGCCACAACAGCAGCATTTAAACTTAAAGCTGTTCCAGCAACTAAACTTGCAACGACGAGTGAAAATTTTTTCATATTTCTTTCCTTTTAAATAAAAAATATATTTTTGTATTATAACTCAAGTTAATTTAAAAAAAATTAACTAAAATAAAAAAATGAAAAAAAGAGAATTAGAAATAAAAAATTTATTATTAAAACATTTCGATAAACCGGTTACTGAGTTGCAATTTAGAAATCTCTATGAGTTGATAGTTTGCGTAATGCTTTCAGCGCAATGCACCGATAAAAGAGTAAATTTAATTACCCCTGTTCTTTTTGATGCTTATCCTAATATTAGATCTTTAGCCAATGCAAATTTAAATAGCTTAAAGCTATTGATCAATTCTTGTTCTTTTTTTAACAACAAAGCACAAAATTTAATTAAAATGGCAAAAGCGGTTTGCGAGGAATTTGGTGGAGAAATTCCATTAAACGAGAAAGATTTAAAATCTTTAGCAGGAGTGGGACAAAAAACCGCTCATGTAGTTTTGATTGAATGGTGCGGAGCAAATTGTATGGCTGTAGATACTCATGTTTTTAGAGTTTCACATAGATTAAATTTAAGCAAAGCAAAAACTCCTGAAGCAACCGAAGAAGATTTAACGCGTATTTTTAAAGATAATCTTAACTATCTTCATCAAGCTATGGTACTTTTTGGGCGTTATACTTGCAAAGCAAAAAATCCTTTATGTGAAAAGTGTTTTTTAAGTCACTTATGTACGAGTAAGGATAAAATCCTTTAAAAAATTTTAAATTTAAAATAAACAAAAAAGTATAAAATTTGGTTTTATTATTTTTATATTATTAACTTTTGTGTAAAAATTTAAATTATATTTACAAATGAGTTTCAAGCTAGTTAAAAACTAGCTTGAGTAAATTAACTATAAAAATCCAACAAAAACTTGAATTACTATAGCATTGATAATATCAATAAAAAATGCACCACATAAAGGCACGATAATGAAAGCCACATGGCTCATTCCATAGTGATTGGTAACGGTTTGCATATTCACCATAGCTGTTGGTGTCGCTCCTAGTCCAAAACCACAATGTCCTGCCGCAAGCACCGCTGCATCATAATCTTTTCCACAAAATCTAAAAGTAATAAAAATCGCATAAAGCACCATTGTTACAACTTGGAAGAATAAAATTGTAAGTATAGGAAGTGCAAGCGAAATAAGCTCGATTAGATTAACTGTCATTAAAGCAAAAGCCAAGAAAAGACTAAGGCTTACATTGCCAAGCACTGAAACTTCTCTGTCAAAAACTTGATGAATTCTTGTTAAAGAAAGAATATTTCTTAAAACAACTCCCGTAAATAAACAATACACAAAGGTTGGGAGATTAAATTTGAAAGTTTCACTAAGAGAGAAAGCATTTTTAAGTAAAATGGTGATTTTTGGATTTAAATAATCAGCAAGAAAAACGCCGATCAATAAACAAAAAGCAATCAAAGCCAAAGACTCTACAAACGATGATTGAGTGATAAGTCTTTCTTGATGTGGTTTTTCAAAATTTAAAATCGCATCGTTTTCATCTTTAACTTCAGTTCCAGGGGTTTTAAGTTTATATTTTTTAATCAAATATCTAGCCACTGGTCCACCAATGATACCTCCTGCAATAAGTCCAAAAGTCGCACTAGCCATGGCTACTTCAGTTGCTGCAGCAAAATTATAATCTTTGATGAAAGTTTCAGCCCAAGCACCTCCTGTTCCATGTCCACCACTCATGGTTATAGAACCGCCTAAAAGTCCAATGAGAGGATTTTCCCCCATAGCAGTTGCAACGCCAATACCTATACCATTTTGCAAGAGCAATAAACCTGTAATGATGACTAAGAAAACCACAAGTTTTATCCCGCCTTTTTTTAAAGACGCAAAATCAGCCAATAAACCTATGCTAGAAAAAAATGCGAGCATTAAAGGGTCTTTGAGCGAGTTGTCAAATTTAATTTGCACGCCCCCCCAGCTATAAAGCATTAAAAGTAAAATTGCTGCTATAACACCTCCCACCACAGGCTCTGGGATATTGTATTCTTGCAAGAATTTACTTCTTTTGATGATAAAAACCCCAACCAATAGCACTATAACCATAGCAACCAAAGTGGAGTAAAAATCAAAATTATAAATGGTTAATTGTGAATTTTCCATTTTTTCTCCTTGTTTTGTAATTGTCTAAACAAGTTTTTATTATAACCGTATGTGAATTTAAAATTACTGAAAAGTGTTTTTATTGTCTTTTAAAATGCTACCAAAAGAAAAATTTATGCCAAATTTAGTAACATTTTAAAAATATAAAAAGGCGCAAGATGAATGATTTAGAAAAACAATTACAAAATCACCCTATTTTTAAAAAAATTCAAGAACTTCGTGAGTTAAATTTACACAGTGAATTTTTTATAAAAGATAGCATAGAATTAAAATGTAAAAAATTAAATGAAAATGATTTTTGCGATTTGGCTTTAAATTTAAAACCATGGCGTAAGGGGCCTTTTAAAATTAATGAACTTTTCATTGATACAGAGTGGCAAAGTTTTATTAAATTTAATATTTTAAAACCTTTTATGAATGAAATTGAAAATAAAATCGTTGCCGATGTGGGATGTAATAATGGATATTATATGTTTAAAATGCTTGAATTTAATCCTAAAAAAATTATAGGTTTTGATCCTTCTATAAAATACTGTCTGCAGTTTGAACTCATCAATGCCTTAGCTAAAAAAAATATACAATATGAACTTTTAGGTGTTGAAGATTTGCCTACTTATGAGTGTAAATTTGATGTGATTTTTTGTTTGGGAGTGATTTATCATCGCAGCGATCCTATAAAAATGCTCAAACAACTCAAACAGAGCTTAAATAAAGATGGCGTGGTGTTTTTAGACACTATGTATATTGATGACGAAAGAGAGATTGCTTTAATTCCAAAAAAAACTTATTCAAAAATACCAAATATTTTTTTCATTCCGTCGATATTGGGTTTAAGAAATTGGTGCGAACGAGCTGGTTTCTCAGGTTTTGAAATTTTAGCTAAAAAAACAACGGATTTAACAGAGCAAAGGAAAACAGAGTGGATTGACTCATATTCTTTGGAAAATTTTTTAGATCCTAATAATGCTAAATTAACTTGCGAAGGCTATGAAGCACCAAAGCGTGTTTATGTTAAATTAAAGGTATAAAATGCTAAAAAATAACAATTTTGAAGAATATGCACAACTAGAAGAATATGTATCCCAAGAAGATGTGAGTCGTATCAAATCAGAGCTTTTTACTTGTCCTGAAATTAATAATTCTTTATCTGGCTTTATCTCAGAATTGTCAAAAAATCATGCCAAATCAGTGCTTATTACCACACCTGAAATGGTAGTAGATGATCATGGACTCATACACAGTGCTTTTGTATTTGCGGCGGCTAATTATGTAGCTCAAGCAGCTGTAAATAAAGAATTTTCTTTGCTTATAAGCTCGAAAACTTTTTTTTATGCTCCTTTAAAATTAGGTGATGTTTTAGAATTAGAAGCTCATGCTTTATTTGATGAGAGTTCTAAAAAAAGAGAAGTTAAGGTCCTAGGGCATGTTAAAGAAATTAAAATTTTTGAAGCAAATATGCAAGTCGTGGTTACTGAAGAACATATCTTTAAACTTAAAAGACCACCAACAAACAACAATATTAAAAATGAAGAAAGCAATCCAAATGCAAATTTAAATCCATCTAGTAATACCGCAAATAATACTTTTAAAACTCCTTAGGAGTTAAAGGTAAATCCACCCAATTTTCCGGACACTCTTTATGATAAGTTCCACTTGCATCATAAAATTCCTTGCAATCGCTATAAAAACGATTTGAAATTCCTCTTTCATTAATATAACAACCGCTAAATATTAAAAATACCAACATTAGAAAATATTTTTGCATTTTAATCTCCGAATTTATTCATCTTTCGCCATTTATAAGGTTCTATTGGGTTTTTATCTTTCCAAAGTCCTAATTTTTTCGTTCTGGCATTTTTTTCATAAGGAAGATAAATTTCAGTATAATAATCATACGCCCAAGCATAACCGTTTTCAACCATAGCTTGATTAATATCTTTGTCATTTAACTTCACTATGGCTAAAATTCTATCATATTTATCGATATCTTTTTGGATTAAAGTTACATTTTTTCCCAATATCAAAGAAGCTAAAAAATCTCTCGAATTACTACCAAATTTTTGCTTGCTTTCTGGAGCATCAATACCATAAAATCTTACACGATAATTTTTATTATTTTTTACAACCTCAATTGTATCACCATCTACTACTTTTATAACCCTTGCTTCAAAACTTTGTTTGGGTAAGACAAAGGAATTTGCAAAAATTGCAAGTCCTATAAACAATAAAACCAATAATATTTTTTTTGGATCACTGGCAATTTGCCTTAAATTTAAAAATTTAGAATATTTATATCTCATTTATTTCCCTAAAATATAATAAAAATAATTTTAACAAAGGAATGATAATGCAAAATGTATTAAAAAATTTTAAAAATTTATCAGCAATTCCGCATTGTAGTTTTCAAACCCAACATTTAAAGAATTTTTTAAAAGAGTATGCTAGAGATAAAAAATTCATGGTTGATATCGACGAAGCTGGAAACATACACTGCATTAAAGGTGAACCAAAAATTTGCTTGCAAAGTCATTATGATATGGTTTGTATGGGTGAAGCACCCTATATCGAACTTTATGAAGAGCAAGGTTATTTGCGGGCTAAAAACTCATCTTTGGGCGCAGATAATGGCATTGGTGTGGCGATTATGATGAGTGCAATGGCAAATTTTGATCATCTTGAATGTTTATTTACCAATGATGAAGAAGTAGGTTTGCTAGGTGCTAATGCTTGTAAGTTTGAATTTAGAGCTAAAAAATTACTCAATTTAGATCACGAGAGTGAAAAAGATATCATCATAGGTTGCGCAGGTGGTGTGGACATAAAAGCGGTTTTAGATCTTAAATTTAAAGAGTATGAAGGTAATGTGTATGAGCTTGAAGCCTTTGGATTTAAGGGCGGACATTCAGGCATTGATATTATTAAAAATTCCAAAAGTTCCATTAAAGAAATGGCGAGTTTTATTACAAAAAATCAAGCAGAGCTAATCGAGTTTAATGGTGGAGAAAGGATAAATTCTATCCCAAAATACGCTAAGGCTTTGGTGTATTCTACAACAAAACTTGAAGATAATGAATGGATAAAATGTAAATTTTTAGGAAAACAAAAATTTAAAAAATGCCTGCAAACACAAGAAATTCTTTCTAGTATCAATGCTTTTTCTCAAGGTCTTAGGGCTTATAATGAGGAATTAAAAATTGCACAAACTAGCATCAATCTTTCTACTATAAAAATGCAAGAAAATCAAGTTATTATCGAGCTTTTCGCGCGTTCTAATGTTTTAGAGGAATTAAAGCAAATCGAATTTGAAACTTTGGAATTTTTTAAGGCTTTTGGCTATAAATGTGAGAGTTTTAATTTTTACCCACCTTGGGAAGGAATTAAAAATGAATTTAGCGATGAAGTTCATAAGGCTTTATCAAAAGAAGTTCCAGATGTTAAAATTTCAGCCATACATGCAGGATTAGAATGCGGAATTTTAGAAAATGGAAGAGATTTGCTTTGCTGTTCTATAGGTCCGAATATTTATAATCCTCATTCAACAGATGAAAGATGCGAAATAAAATCAGTTGAAAAAATAAGTAAAGTAGTTTTTGAAATTATAAAAAACAATCAATAATGCCACTTTAAAGTGGCATAAAATCAAAATTTTCCGCCTTCTATAACTATATCTTCAGCCTTAATATCATCGGAAAAATGAACTTTTAAAGTTTCTTCATAAGCTTTATGAAAAAATTGCTCCTCAGCTAATTTTACAATTAGTTCATCAATAAAAATTCTTAAATCATCATTACCTTTTTTAACAGCAGGCGCAATAACATCTTGATTTCCTAATTCTTTAATAGCTACTTTGAAATTAGGATTTTCTTTAACCCATGCAAAAAGCAAGGTATTATCATGACTTAAAGCTTCTCCTCTTCCATCTATTAAAGCCGCAAAAGTTTCGGTATTTTGATCAAATTTCAAAGTTTTAATGTCTGGATAATTTTCGTAAAAATAAATATCTGCCGTGGTTCCTTTATTAAGAATTAAGGTTTTATCTTTTAATTCTTCAACACTACTAAGATTAGAATCACTTGGTACAACTACTCCCAATGCAACTTTCATATAAGGTGCAGCAAAATCTACTTGTTCAGCTCTTTGCGGAGTTTTTGTGAAATTTGCTAAAATTACATCCACTTTGTCTGATTTTAAAAACTCAACCCTATTTGCAGCTTCAACCAATACAAATTCTACTTTATTTTCATCGCCAAAAAGTTCTTTTGCTATGCGTTTTGCAAAATACACATCATAGCCTTGATTTACACCTTTAGCATCTATGTAACCAAAAGGAGGCTTATCGCCAAAAACACCAATTCTAATGACTCCATTTTGTTTGATTTTTTCAAGAGTGCCACTACTTGAAGTAGTGGTATTTGAATCGGTTGCATTTGAATCTTCTTTTTTAACAGAATTTCCAGAGCAAGCAGCCAACATTACTGCAACAAAAATACCCAAAATAGATAAAACTATTTTTTTCATCGCTTTGCCTTTCTTTGGTTTTAAAAACCTAATTTTTATTTTTTTACAAAAACAAGTTTTGTAAAATAGGTATTATAATTTTTTAATATAAATATTTATTTTATTCCAAATATATTTTAAGTATATTTTTGTTTTTATGTTACAAAAAATAAATTTTTAACAAAAATTTATAAAATCACTGATGATAACTGAATAAATTTAAAAACTTCCTTGCTCTTTCGCTTTGGGGCTGAGTGAAGAAAACATCCGGAGTATTTTGTTCAACTATAACTCCATTATCCATAAAGACAATTCTATCAGCAACCGCTCTTGCAAAACCCATTTCATGAGTGACTATTAGCATAGTCATACCCTCTTTTGCTAAATTTAAAATTACATCCAAAACCTCACGGACAATTTCAGGATCAAGTGCTGCAGTAACTTCGTCAAAAAGCATGATTTCAGGATTCATACAAAGGCTTCTTACTATGGCAATTCTTTGCTTTTGCCCTCCGCTTAATTCTTTAGGATAGGCTTTGATTTTATGTAAAAGCCCCACTCTATCAAGCCAATATTTTGCTTCCTCTAAAACTTCTTCTTTTTTTCTTTTTTGTACCTTTAATGGACCTAAAAGTATATTATCTTCCACGCTTAAATGATCAAACAATTCATAAGATTGAAAAACCATTCCTACTTTTTGACGAATTTTTGTCCATTCTTTAAAATCTTTTGTGATTTTTTTATCGTCAATATAAATAGCTCCATCTGCGATTTCTTCTAAGCCATTAATGCATCTTAAAAGCGTAGATTTTCCACAACCACTAGGTCCTAAAATCACAACCACCTCTTTTTGCTTCACTTCTAAATTAATATCTTTTAAAACATGATTTTTATCGTAAAATTTATGTAAATGTTCGATTTTTAATATACTCATTTTAACTCCATTTTCTCTCTAAATATTTCGAATAAAGTGTAATAAAATAACAAATAATAAAATAAATAAAAAACACCAAACCAAAAACCAAAAAAGGTGCAACAATTTCATTGCGGTGTAATTCTATGATTTGCTGTGCAACTTTAAAAAGCTCTATAACCCCTATAAAATAAGCAAAAGTGGTGCTTTTAATCATTCTTGTAAATAAATTCATACTCATAGGTGTTAAGCGTCTTAAAATTTGCGGAATGATTACAAAGATAAAAACATTTGGCTTGCTAAGCCCTAGCGAACTAGCAGATTCGTATTGATGCTTAGGAATGCTTTGCAAGGCCGATCTTACCAAATCCATCATCTCAAACACACCCCAAATGCTAAAAACAATCACAGTTGCCATAAAAGCATTAATATCCACACCAAGCCATCTTGCCAAACCAAAATACACTACAAAAAGCCAAACAATCAAAGGCATCACGCGCACAAATTCGAGACAAAAGCGACATAAAAAATAAATATAGCGCTTTTTAAGACTCATTAAAATTCCAAAAAATAAACCGCCTAAAATAGAAATTGCAATGCTAATAAAAGAAATTTCCAAAGTCAGCCATAATCCACCCAAAAGTCTCATAATAGTGCTGTAATTAAAAATTTCTTGTATTAAATCAAGCATCAGTAAACCTTTTTTCCACAAAAGATAAAAATAAAGATAAAGGCAAAAGAATGATTAAATAGCTCATAAAAAGCATAAACAAAAGTTCATCGGTTTTATAATATTTACTATTTAAATCTGTCATTAAATATACCAAATCACTCAAAGCCACTATACTTACAACCGAAGTTTCTTTAAATAAAAAAATAATATTTGCGCTAATACTTGGCATAGCAATGCTTAATGCTTGCGGCAAGATAATAAAACGAAAATTTTGCAAAGGACTAAGTCCCAAAGAAAGTCCTGCTTCAAATTGCTGTTTTTTAACCGCTTCAATGCCTGCTCTTAGACTTTCGGCTATATAAGAACCCCCTAAGAAACTAAGTCCTACAACAGCACAAGTAAAGCTATCCATATAAATACCTATTTTAGGGAAAGCAAAATATAAAAAGAAAAGTTGGATAATCAAAGGTGTATTTCTTGAAAATTCTATATAAATTCTACAAATTGTATTTATAAGTTTAAGTTTAAAATATGAAACTAACACGCATAAAATTCCAATAAGAAAAGAAAATAGTATACCCAAACAAGCTAATTTTATGGTAATCCAAGCACAATTAGCAAAAACAGGGCTGAATTTTTCAATAAATAAATAATCCATAAGAATCCACAAATTTTTAAATTCCTAAATTGTAGCAAAATTGTCTTAAAAAAATGAATTAATTCCAAGCAAATTTTGCTATTTTTTCTTTATCAATAAGCTTAACTTTACCTTTTGAAGTTTGCAAAATTTCTAAATTTTTAAAATTTTTTAACAACCTTGATAGGGTTTCATTGCAAGTGTTTAAATCCGTAGCAATTTGGCGTTGTGTGATGAATGGAAGTTTGGTTTCATTTTCTATAAGATATCTTGCGAGTTTTATTTTAAGACTTAAGGAATTTGATAGAATTTGATTTTCAAGTATTTTGATTTTTTCAAATAAAGAAAGTATCATTATTAGGCTAAAATTTCCATCTTTAAGACATAAAGTTTTAAATTGTTCAAAATTGATTTTTAAAACCTCACTTTCCTCTTCGCAAATCGCACTGGCTGGATATTTTATCCCTTTATATGCTGGCATTTCGGCTATGAAACTAATGGGTGAAAAATAATGCAAAGTGATTTCTTTAAAATCCATTGTGCTTTTATAAACTCTAATTTTTCCTTTAAGCAAAACATAAAAATTCTTAGCCTCTTCGCCTTCAAAAAACAGCATATTGTGTTTTAAATATTTTTCTTTTTGAGAAATTGACTCCAAAAGCTTTAAATAATCTTGCACGACATTCCTTTATTTAAGTAATTTGTAAAAATATTAGCAAAGAAATAAAAATATTAATTAAAATTATAAGAATTTTTCATTATAGTTTTAAAAATTTAAGTTAAAGAAAATTAATGTTATTGAGTATTTTGTATATTATAGGCATTGCTGCAGAAGGAATGAGTGGAGCATTAGCTGCAGGCAGACATAAGATGGATTTGTTTGGTGTGATTTTCATAGCACTTGTTACGGCTATTGGGGGTGGAAGTATCCGCGATGTACTTTTGGGGCATTATCCTCTTACTTGGGTAAAGCATCCTGAATATATTGTTTTGGTTTGTTTTTGTGCTTTACTCGCAACAAAAATCCCACGCATAGTTACTAGGCTTGAAAGTTTATTTTTGACTCTTGATGCCATAGGTCTTGTGGTGTTTAGTATTTTAGGAGCGCAAATTGCCATAGAAGAAAATTATGGTTTTATTATCGCAGTTAGTGCTGCTGTTATAACAGGTGTATTTGGTGGAATTTTAAGGGATATTTTATGTATGCGAATTCCTTTAGTGTTTCAAAAAGAAATTTATGCAGGTATTGCGATTATTGCAGGAGTAATTTATTATACTTTAATTGTATGGTTTGAAATTAATACTTTATTTTGCACCATTATTACTCTTATAATAGGAGTTACAGCAAGACTTTTGGCAATAAAATATCAATGGTCCTTGCCTGTATTTTCTTATGAGGAAAAAAAAGAATAAGCCAATAAATTTTAAGTATATTCATAGTAGAATATTACTTTTTATTTTAAAGGCTAAAAATGAGTATGGGCGAGATTATTATTATTTTAATTGTTGCTATTTTGGTTTTGGGTCCAGAAAAACTACCAAGCACCATAGCGCAATTTGTAAAAATTTTTAAAGCCATCAAAAAAAATATTGATGATGCTAAAAATGCTATAGAAAAAGAAATTCATATCAATGAATTAAAATCAGAAGCTCAAAAATATAAAGATGAATTCACTCAAACCAATGAAAATATAAGAAAAAAACTAAGTTTTGAAGAATTTGATGAATTAAAAAAAGAGATTTTAGATCATAATGCAAACTCAGCCAATAAGCCTGAAAAAAATGATACAAATGCCAAATCAACCTTAATGGAAAAAGAAAATGTTTGAAGAGTTAAAACCTCATTTAACCGAACTTAGAAAAAGACTTTTTATTAGTGTCTCTTGTATTTTTGTAATGTTTTTTGTTTGTTTTTATTTTAATCAACAAATTTTAGGTATTATGTATAAGCCCGTGATTGCCATTCTGCCAGATTCGGCTAAGCAGATTAATTTCATAGAAATACAAGAACCTTTATTTACCGCGATGAAAGTATCCTTTTTTGCAGCCTTTGTCTTTTCTTCACCTATAGTTTTTTGGCAATTTTGGAAATTTGTCGCACCAGGGCTTTATGATAGTGAAAAACGCCTAGTTATACCTTTTGTATTTTTTGCTACGCTAATGTTTTTGCTAGGAGCTTGTTTTTGTTATTTTATTGCCATTCCTATGGCTTTTAAATTTTTAGTAGATTTTGGTGTGCAAATGCAAAATTTTAAACCTGTTATCACTTCAGGGCCTTATATAGGGTTTTTTATTAAATTAGTTATTGCATTTGGCTTAGCTTTTGAAATGCCTGTGCTTACTTTTTTCTTTGCTAAATTAGGGCTAATTGATGATGCTTTTTTAACCAGACATTTTAGAGTGGCTGTTTTGATTATTTTTATTTTTTCTGCTTTGATGACTCCACCTGATATTATCTCTCAATTTTTAATGGCAGGACCCTTGTGTGCTTTATATGGTTTTTCGATTTTAATCGCCAAAAAAATTAATCCTGCCAAAAAAGATGAAAATGCCGATGAATGATCCAAAAGATTTGCTTTTATCGAGCTATGATTATGTGCTTGATAAAAAACATATTGCTACCTATCCTATAAATCCAAAAGAAAATGCCAAGCTTTTGGTGTATATAAAAAATGAAGATAAAATCATGCACACTCATTTTAAAGAATTATCAAGTTTATTACCTCCTTGCGCTATCGTTTTTAATGATACTAAAGTAATTAAAGCTAGAATTTTTGGATATAAAACAAGTGGAGCAAAAATAGAACTTTTTTTACATCAACCTAGCGTTAATTTCACCTTTTTAGCTCAAATTCGTGGCAAAGTAAAAATAGGTGAAGAATTGCATTTTGATTTAAATTTAAAAGCAAAAGTTTTAGAACTTTTTAATGATGGAGTAAGAAGGGTTGAATTTTGGCAAAATGATCACTTATTAAATACTTTAGAGCTTTATCAAATTTTAGAAAACATAGGCCACATTCCCCTACCTCCTTATATTAAAAGATCAGATGAGAATAGCGATATAAGTGATTATCAAAGTATTTTTGCTAGAAATGAAGGCGCAGTAGCAGCTCCAACGGCAAGTTTGCATTTTTCTAAAGAAATGATAGAAAAACTAGCACAAAATCATAATTTGCATTATCTTACCTTGCATGTGGGTGCTGGAACTTTTAAAAGCGTGGAATGTGAAAATTTAGAGGATCATAAAATGCATTCTGAGTATTTTGATATTGGTGAAGAAACGGCTAAACTTATACAAAGCAATATTCCCTTACTCGGTGTAGGCACAACGGTTACAAGATGCGTAGAATACTTTGCTAGAACCCAAATTCAAAATGGTTTTTGTGATTTGTTTTTGCACCCTTATAATTTACCCATTAGACAAAATTATCTTCTAACAAATTTCCATTTACCAAAATCAACACTAATAATGCTTGTAGCCGCTTTTATAGGTAGAGAAAAAACCATGCAAATTTATCAAGAGGCGATTAAGAATAATTATAGATTTTATTCTTATGGTGATGCCATGTTGATTCTCTAGTATGAAATTTTGCTTAAATATAAGCCAGATGCTGGAGCTAGCATTCTTGAATGAATTTTTTTTGCATCAATTTGCTCTTTAAGCTCTAAAATACTCATTTTTCCTTCTAAAACTTTTAAAACCGCTGCTACGATTAGTCTGATTTGAGATCTTAAAAAACCATTGGCTTTAAAATGAAATATAGTATAGTTTTTATAAGCATAAGCTTTTGCATCAAATATTTCTCTAATGCTTGTTTTATTTGAACCACCAAGCTTTTGAAAAAAGGAAAAATCATGCACTCCTTCAAAAAGCATCAAAATTTCATTAACCTTTTTTATATCAATTTTGGGATAAAAATGACAATAAGAACTTTGCAAGGGGTTAAATTCGCTATGATTAAAAATATAACGATATTCTCTGGATTTAACATCAAAACGCACTTCAAAATCATCTTTTACCCTTTCAATATATCTAATATAAATAAAAGGTTTTGCGAATTTATTAATTTGCTTTTTTAAAAACAATAAATCTTTAAAATGTTCGCCACATTCTATACATGCCACTGCTCTGCTTGCATGAACCCCCTTATCTGTCCTAGAAGCAAATAAGGGCTTTTTAAAAATTCCAAGATGCTTTAGAGCATCATGAAGATTATCTTGAACGCTATTTTTATGACTTTGACTAGCAGAGCCATTAAAACGCGATCCATCGTAAGATAAAATAAGCTTTAATTTCATCAGTATTTATTGGCTATAATTTTTTTAAAACAGAGCCAAGAACTTATAAAGAATAAAAGGAAAATACTACCAACTGCCAATATTGGAGGTTTGTAGAAAATACTCAATGCACCAAAATATAAACAAATTACAGCAAAAATTCCAAGATAAATATAACCTTTGTCATAACGATAAGTAACAATACCGAAAGAAAGAGCAAATAAGGTGCTTGCAAATGGAAATAAAGAAATTAAAGTATAAATTACAAATTCTTTTGCTCTTTTATCATTGTGATTTAAATCCAACCAATATTCATAAAAGCTTTTAATATTTAAATTTGGAGTTTTAATAAGGGTATTAATGCTTAAATCTTTAAATTCTCCCAAATATAAAGTTTCATTTTTGTCAAAAATATAAGCTCTACCACTTAATAATTTCAAACTCATTGCATCATCTTTTCGTTCTAATCTTGCTTCTGTGGCCAAGATCAATCGTTCTTTTTCCAATTCATCTTTTTTAGGATAATACATTACAACATTTTTATAAAGATCATTTTCTTGTTTTTCAATAAAAATCATCCAATCTAAGAATTTTTGTCCAAATTCACCACTTTTATAATTGAAATTGACTTGAGTTTTTTTATAATCCACAAAATTATCTTGAAGCTCAAAGGCTATAGGTATAAAAATAAGCGCAACCGCTAACATACATGTGCTGATTAAAAAGGCAATTTTTAAGAAAAATTTAGCAATTAAATTAGGTGTCATTCCTAGAGTAAAAATAACTATGCTTTCATTTTCTTTTGAAAGTCTATATAAAGACAAGGCTAATGCTATAAAAAAAGCTATAGGAAGTGTGAAAATCAAAATTCTAGGTATCATAAAAGAATAAAGCTTTAAAAGATCTAAAAAGCTAATTTCTATGCTTGAAGTAATCCTGGCAATTTGTATAAAAAATACCATAGAAATAATGGTAAAAAGTATAAAAAATAACGAAAGTTTAGTGCTTAAAAATTGATTAAAAAGATATTTATATACGATTTTCATTAAAAATTTCCTATCATTTTACAAGCAAACACCAAAATAAAAGCAATGTTTAAAAATGGAAACATTGCAAGACTTTGATCTTTACATTTTTTAAATTTTAAAATTAAAAAAAATGGCAAACTTAATATACAAGCCAAAAAAATGCTTATTATACCAAAATTAAAACCCAAAATTCCGCCCATACTTGCAATAATAATTACATCTGCTTCACCCAAGCTTTCTAAAATTTCTCCTTGTTTTTTGTAATTTATCAAACAACTTACAAAACTTTTGAGGAAAAAAATCACTCCGCAAAACACAAGCGAACAAAGTAAAAAACCCTCTTTAAAATCTTCGAATAAAAATAAATTGATTATCTCTTCTTCTTTAAAAGCAAAAAACCCGGCACAAATAAACACAAACCATAATAAAATTTCAGGCACAGCTTTTAGTTTATAATCAATCAAAGAAAGTGCCAAAAAGCCTAATAAATAAAGTCCCAAAAACAAAAATTCATATAAATTCCCACTAAAAACATAAGCAAAAATCAATAAAAAAGCACTTAAAATTTCAACTAAAGGATACAAAAAACTTATTTTACTTTTACAATCAAGACAACGAGTGTGTAAAAATAGATATGAAAATAAAGGTATAAGCTCATAAAATTTAAGTTGTTTTTTGCAAGAAAAACAATAAGATCTTTTTGTAAAAAAATCCTTTTTCTTCACAAAACGATCTACGCTCGTCATTACAAAAGAACCCAAACAAAGCCCACATAAAAAAAGAAAAAAGAAAATCATTTACCAAAAGTTCTTTCTCTTTTTCTAAATTCTTTAATGATTTTTTTAAATTCTCTTTTCGTAAGTCCTGGAAACAAAGTCTCGCTAAAATAAATTTCTGCATAAGAGCTTTGCCAAAGCAAGAAATTTGAAAGCCTTTTAGCATTCCCCACTCGAAGCATTAAATCCACATCCAAAGGTAAGTCCAAATTTGCACTTAAATTTTCTTCATTTAATTCCAAACCTTTTTCCACTACTTTACGAGCCGCACGGATAATCTCATCTCTTGCCCCATAACTAATAGCCAAATTCACACAAAGCAAATCACAATGCTTGGTTTTTTCTTCTACAAGGGCTATTTTTTGGCGAATTTTAGAATTTAAACGGGTTAAATCTCCAATTGCTCTTAAGCGCACATTATTTTTTTCAAATTTTTCCAAAGCTTCATCCAAACAACGATCCAAAAGTTCAAAAATAAAATCAATCTCATCTTGCGGTCTATTCCAATTTTCAGTACTAAAAGCAAAAAGGCTTAAATTTGAAATTCCTTCCTCTACGCAAGCTTCCATCAGCTTTTGCATAGTTTTAACTCCTTGAGAATATCCAAGCTTAGCTAAAAATCCCTTGGCCTTAGCCCAACGCCTATTACCATCCATTACGACCGCAAGGTGTTTTAACTCATTCATTTTTATCCTTTAAAATCTAATAATTTTTTAAATACAAATAAAGCATTAATTTTTTGTTCTTGTATAACTTCTTTTTCTAAATATTGACTTAAAAATATTTGCACTTTTGCAAAGGGCGAAAAAATTTGCATATTTTGCTCGTTAAATATAATTTTTAATGCACCAAATACACTAAAATATAAATAAAGTTCACATTTTTCTTCATTGAATTTGAGTTGAAATAAACATTTTTTATCCTCATAAATAAAAGGTATATGATAAATGCCTTCAAGACTTGCAAAAAGCATCTCTTTATAGACTAAAAAATCTTGCTTTTCGTTGCAATTTATCAGCTGCTCTAAAATATAATTTTTAAAATCCAAATCATATTCCAAAAGCCTTACGATCAAATCAAGCCCTTGTGCAAAATAAGAAATTTCTGGCTTTTTATATAAATTTTTAAACTGCAAAATCCCCTCTTTCGTGGTATAAAGCTCCGCTAAATACTCACTTTGCTCATCAAGATCTATTAAACTTTTTGTTTGAATTTTTTTATGATTTAAGAGTAAAGTATAGTTGTTGTATCCTGATTTTTCAAGTACTTTAATGTATATGGGTAAAGTTGAATTTATAAGACCCATCAAAGTCCTTTTAAGCGCTTTGCTAAAACATATGCTAACTCTTCTTTGCTTTTTAAGCCACTTTTTTTATTTTCACCAGCAGTTATAAAATGAATTTCATTTAAATCGCTACCAAAATGATTTTTCTCATCTAAAATATTAAGACATACCATATCAAGCTTTTTTTCGCTTAAGGATTTTTTAGCATTTTCTAAGGCATTTTTAGGATCAAATTCCATTTTAAATCCTATTTTTTTACCTTTAAACTCAAGGTTTTTGAGTAAATCTTCATTTAAGCTTAAATGCAAAGTTAAGCCATCTAAATACTCATTTTTTTTGATTTTACCTTTTTTAAACTCAGGCACAAAATCACTTACCGCAGCCGTCATAATCAAATAATCTTTTTCTAAATTTTGATTTAATAATTCTTTTAAATCAAAAGAACTTTCAAATTTTAAAATCTCATAAGGCGCATCAAAATCAATCGAGCTTAAAAGCGTTACTTTAGCTCCTAAAAAATAAAAAGCATCTGCAATAGCCTTTGCCATTTTTCCACTAGAAAAATTACTCACACAACGCACATCATCGATTTTTTCTTTTGTGCCACCGCCTGTGATTAAAATGCTTTTTTCACACCAAAATTCCTCTTTTAAAAGCTCTCTTTTAGTGATATTAAAAATATCTTTAATCTCTGCTAAAGCTCCTATACCTTCATCTTTACAAGCTAAAACTTTACAAATAGGTTCTATGATTAAAGCCTTGTTATTTTTTAGCAAATTTAGCGAATTTTGTGTGCTAAAATGATGATACATATTAGTATTTGCAGCTGGAGCAATGACGAGTGGTTTATTCGTGGCGATTAGCGTTTGAATGAAAAGATTATCCGCTATGCCTAAGGCTAGTTTGTTTATAGAATTTACACTTGCAGGTGCAAAAAGAATTAAATCCGCATCTTTACTAAAAGTAAT
Source organism: Campylobacter sp. US33a (assembly GCF_004378855.1). Classification (GTDB taxonomy): domain Bacteria; phylum Campylobacterota; class Campylobacteria; order Campylobacterales; family Campylobacteraceae; genus Campylobacter_D. Next base: position 98,623 of record NZ_RYYL01000006.1, on the reverse strand, counting down.
GTGATTGTTAGAGTTTTTCCAGCTTTCATTTTCTTCACACAAAACTTCATCAGCCAAAGCTTCAAAACTCATTTTAGAAGCAAATTTTAAAAGTCCATTTGAAAGTAAAACTTTCACTCTAAAACCTTCTTTTTTAAACAAAGAAATAAGCTCATAAGTTTTATAAAAGGCTATGCTACCACTAATCGCCAAAAGTATAGTTTTTTTCATTTTTGAAATTTCTTATAATAATAATCTTTTATAATTCTTTTTTCGGCACGATTGATAAAAAGTGAACCGCTTTCAACATCACTTGTAACAGAGCTTCCAGCAGCGATTATCACATCATCTTCTATTTTTACAGGAGCGATAAATTGCGTATCAGAACCCACGAAAACATTTTTTCCTATGATGGTTTTGTGTTTTTTAACTCCATCATAATTGCAAGTTATAGTACCGCAACCTATATTAGTCCCACTATCTATCTCACAATCACCTAAATAACTTAAATGCCCTGCTTTTACCGCATTTAATTTAGCATTTTTGCATTCTACGAAATTTCCTATATGCGTATCTTTTATCTCGCAATTTGGTCTTAAATGTGCCATTGGCCCTATATCTGAATTTTCCACTATACTATTTTCAATCACACTTGAGCTTTTAATGATAGAATTAATGATTTTACTTTTGCCTTCTATACGCACATTTTCATACACTTCACATTCGCCACTAAATTCCACATCTAAACCTATATAAGTGCTTTGTGGTAAATGAAAAATCACACCTTGCTTCATCCAGTGTTTTTTGATTTTTTCTTGCATTAAATTTTGTGCTATACTTAGCTCAAATTTGTCATTTATCCCCATAAATTCATCTTCATCCACAAAAACGGCTTTGATTTTTGCACCTCGTTTTTTTGCCAAAGAAATGGCATCGGTTAAATAATACTCTTTTGCGACATTTTTATTATCAATCAAAGGTAAAATTTCTTTTAAAAGTTGCGAGTTAAACACATACACACCAGCATTGCAAACATCTACTTTTTTCTCTTCTTCGTTTGCATCTTTAAATTCAACGATTTTTTCCACTTCCTCATTCTTTATAATCACTCTACCATAGCTTTTTGCATCTTTTGCTTTAAAAACGGCTAAATTTAAATCCCCATCACACTCAAGTAAATTTTGCAAACTCTCACTTTCAACCAAAGGCATATCCCCGCAAAGGATCAAAACCCTTTCATTTTTAGCATTGAAATTTTTTAAAGCCCCTGCTGTGCCAGGGAAATTTACTAAATCTTGCTCCAAAATCTTAGTCTTAGGAAAATGTTCTAAAATTTGCTTTTCTATGCGTTCTTTTTGGTGTGATAAAACCACACTTACATCATCACTTATATTAAATGCTTTCTCTAAAATATGCAAAATCATACTCTTTTGGCAAAGCTCTTGTAATACTTTTGGTTTTTCGGATTTCATTCTAGTGCCAAGCCCTGCTGCTAAAATCAAAATGGAAGTTTTCATTATAAAATACCTTTGTGGATAATTTTTGGGTTTAATTTTAGCATTTTAAAGTTAAATTTAAATCCAAAGTTAAACTATTTTTTAGTCAGCAAAAGTTAAAATTAAGCTTTATTTTTAAATTTAAGGTTTATTTTTGAAAAAATTTTTAATACTTTTGTTTTTTAGTGCATTTTTTAACATTCTCCTCGCTGCTGAAGCAACCATTCCAACAGTAAATTTAAGTCTTAGTGCGCCAAACACTCCAAATCAGCTTGTTACTACATTAAATATAATTATTGTTTTAACTATATTGGCTTTAGCACCTAGTATCATTTTTGTAATGACTTCATTTTTAAGACTTGTTGTAGTATTTTCATTTTTGCGTCAAGCTATGGGGACACAAACTATGCCGCCAAACACTATCTTGATAACCTTGGCTCTTGTTTTAACTTTTTTTATCATGGAGCCTGTAGCAACAAAATCTTACAATGAAGGAGTAAAACCTTATTTGGCAGAGCAAATTGGCTATGAAGAAGCTTTTGCAAAAGGAGTAAAACCTTTTAAAGATTTTATGCTAAATAATACAAGAGAAAAAGATCTGGCTTTATTTTACCGCATAAGGAATTTGCCTAATCCTCAAAATGTCGATGATGTTCCTTTAACCATCGTTGTTCCTGCTTTTATGATAAGTGAGCTAAAGACAGCTTTTGAAATAGGTTTTTTAATTTATCTGCCCTTTTTGGTTATTGATATGATAGTAAGCTCTGTTTTAATGTCTATGGGTATGATGATGCTACCTCCTGTAATGATATCCTTGCCTTTTAAACTTTTAATTTTTGTTTTGGTTGATGGATGGAATTTACTCATTCAAAAACTTGTGGAGAGTTATATATTTTAGTTTTACCAAAAATTAAAAACTTTATCCTATAATACCTTTTCCTAAATTATTTAACAAAAAAGAGAGGAAAATATTATGAGTAAAGTTCATTTTAAGGGAAATGAAGTTAGTTTGAAAGGAAATGAAGTTAAAGTTGGTGATAAAGCTCCTCAGCTTGTTTTAAAAGCAAAAGATTTAAGCGATGTAAAAATTGCAGATAGTGAAAAAACGCAAATCATCCTAAGTGTTCCAAGCCTTGATACTCCAGTTTGCGCAAATGAAGCTAGAGAATTTAATAAAAAAATTGCCTCTTATCCAAATGCTGAAGTTATTGTTGTAAGCATGGATTTACCTTTTGCAATGGGAAGATTTTGCAGCGTTGAAAATATAGAAAATATCATCACTGCTAGTGATTTTGTTTCTAAAGAATTTGGTGAAAAATATGGCGTTTTAATTAACGAAGGTCCTTTAACTGGTTTGCTTGCAAGAGCTATTTTCGTAGTAAAAAAAGGACAAGTTGTTTATAAAGAGCTTGTAGATGAAATCACTAATATGCCAAATATCGAAGCTTTAGATGAATTCTTTTCTTCTAAATCATCTTGTTGTTGCGGATCTTGCCACTAAATTGCAAAAACATCAGGTCTTAGTTTTAAAAGCATTATAAAAGCTTTTAAAACAGCCTGATCTCTTACAAAATTCCTATCTCCTTGTAATAAAATTTCTTCTTCTATAAATTTCCCTTCTTTATCCATGGCACCAATAAAAATTTTACCAGCTTTTATACCTTTATCATCTTGCTCTCCTGCTACTCCGCTAATTGCCAAAACAAAATCTGCTTGAGTAGTTTTTAAAGCCCCTTTTAGCATAAAAAATACGCAAGCTTTACTGTATTCTCCGCCATCTTTTAAAATTTCGCTATCCACCCCAAGCCATTTTTCTTTCAGGCGATTAGAATATACAACCAAAGAACCTTCAAAGATTTCACTTATCCCATTTATTCCAGCTAAAGTTGCGGAACAAAGTCCAGCGGTACAACTCTCCGCAAAAGAAATTTTTAATTTTTTTTCAAGCAATTTAGCAACTATAAATTCAATAGGATTTTTATAGGGAATAAATTTATTTTTAAATAATTGTCTTACACTATTAAAAAATGCTTCAAAATGTCCATAATTTTTACTTATGGCTTTAATTAAAATAAGATTATCTAAAATTGCACTTGTTTGAATGATGATATCATAAGTTTTTGTAAAAGTTTGAAGTAGAAGTTTCGCACTATCCTCATCAGTATCATTTAAACAAAAAAACTTAAAATCGCATTCAAATTCTCCCAAAAGCTCTGGTGGCTTTTCGTTTGTTTTGATTTTTAAAAGATTGATTTGACAATGATTTATCTTAGTTAAAAAGCTCCCAGAGACACTAATGGAATTTGTCGGTGCTAAAATTTCATCTTTGAATACCAAACTATCATCATTTAGCGTTGCAATGATTTTTGCACAAATGCTATAATACTGCGCTTCTGAGAAAATAGTAATATAATTATATTCTTTAGAGAATTTTTCAAGCAAAAAAGGTAGATTTTTGTCGTTTTTGTTTAAAAATTTAATTTCACTAAGTTCTTGAAATTTTTTTTCGTAAATTCTATAGAGATATTGCATATAATTTTTATTAATGAAAAGCTCATATCCAACAACAAAAAGTAAATGTTTCATTTTTTTCCTTTTTTCTTAAAATTATAATGAAAAAAAAGTTAAAATTAAAGCTATTTTAAGTAAAATTGGCTATTTATTTTTTTCTAAGGTTACTTCGATGGATTATAAAGACACTTTACTTTTACCAAATACTACTTTTGCTATGCGTGCAAATTTAGCAGAATTTGAGCCTAAACGCTTTAAAAAATGGTTTGAAAACAACTATGCTTATGAAAAAATGAAAAGCAAAAATCAAAACACCTCGCGTTCATTCACGCTTCACGATGGCCCTCCTTATGCTAACGGACACATTCATATAGGTCATGCTTTAAATAAAATTTTAAAAGAAACGATTATTAAAACGCATTATTTTAACGGCGAAAAAATTCGCTTCACTCCAGGTTGGGACTGTCATGGACTTCCTATAGAACAACAAGTAGAAGTAAAACTTGGAGAAAAAAAGAAAAATATGAGCAAAAAAGAAATTCGTCAAGAATGCAGAAAACACGCAGATGAATTTGTAAATATCCAAAGAGAAGAATTTAAAAATCTTGGCATTATAGCTGATTGGGATAAGCCTTATTTGACTATGAAATTTGAATTTGAAGCAGCTATTTACAGAACGCTTTGCAAAATCGCAAAAAAGGGACTTTTAAAAGAGAGATCTAAGCCTGTTTTTTGGAGCTGGGCAGCAAAATCAGCCCTAGCAGAAGCTGAAGTTGAATACGCAGATAAAGAGGATTATTCGATTTTCGTATCTTTTGCTTTGGATGAAAATTCTTGTGAAAAATTAGGTGTTGAAAAAGCTAGTGCTGTGATTTGGACAACTACACCTTGGACTTTGGTGGCAAATGTTGCTATTGCTTTAAACCCTAATGAAAACTATGTAATCACAAGCGAAGGACTCATCTTTGCTAAACCCCTACTTGAAAGCATGGTGAATAAAGGCTTAACAAAAGGAGAAATTCAAAAAGAATTCAATGCAAAAAAATTTGAAAAACTCCAAGCCATCAACCCGCTTAACTCACGCAGGTCTTTACTTATAATGGGCGAACATGTTTTAATGGACGGCGGAAGCGGACTTGTTCATACTGCTCCAGGGCATGGAGAAGATGATTATTATGCTAGTTTAAAATACAATCTTGAAGTTTTAATGCCTGTTGATGATGGTGGTTGTTATGATGAAACTTTAAGAAATAAAGGTCTTTTGCCACCAAATTTAGTGGATGAATTTATAGGTCTTCATATTTTTAAAGCCAATGAAAAAATTTTAGAACTTTTAGGAAAAAAATTACTACAAAGCTCTAAATTTATCCACTCTTACCCTTTTTGTTGGAGAACGCATAAACCTGTGATTTATAGGGCAACTAAACAATGGTTTATTCTTATGGATGAGCCAAAATTAAACGGTAAAACCTTAAGAGAATGTGCAAAAGAGCAAATTCTCAAAACTAAATTTTATCCACAAAATGGTATCAAAAGAATAGGCTCAATGGTTGAAAATCGCCCAGATTGGTGTATTTCAAGACAAAGAGATTGGGGAACGCCTATAGCCTTTTTTAGAGATAAAAATACCAAAGAAGTGCTTTTAGATGATGAAGTGCTAGAATTTGTGGCTCAAATTTTTGAAAAAAATGGCGCTGATGCTTGGTGGGAATTTGATATTAAAGATTTATTGCCACAAAATTTTAAGCATAAAGCACAAGATTTAGAAAAAGTTTATGATATTTTAGATGTTTGGTTTGACAGCGGAAGCACAGCCAATGCAGTTTTAAATAGCGGAAATTATGATGCAGGAGAAAAAAGAGCGAATATGTATCTAGAAGGAAGCGATCAGCATCGCGGTTGGTTTCAAAGCTCTTTGCTTGTAGGTACTGCTATTAACGAAATGGCTCCATATGAAAGCATTTTAACGCATGGTTTTACTACAGATGAAAAAGGGCAAAAAATGTCTAAATCTTTAGGTAATGTTATCCCACCTGAGTATGTAGCAAAAACCTATGGAGTAGAAATTTTAAGACTGTGGATACTTTTAAGTGATTATTCTACTGATTTAAAAATTTCGGACAATATTTTAAAACAAGTCAGCGAGCAATACCGAAAGATCAGAAACACTATCAGATTTTTACTTGCCAATACCAATGATTTGCAAAGTCTTGAGATTAAAGAATTTTCTTTTATAGACAAATGGATCTTAAGTAAAGCGAGTATTGTATTTAAAAATGTTAAAAATTCTTTTGATAATTATGAATTTTCTAAAGGTTTTAATTTATTGCTGAATTTTTTAAGTGCTCATTTGAGTGGAATTTATCTTGATATCAGTAAAGACAGGCTTTATTGTGAAGATAAACTTGATATTCGCAGACAAAGCGCACAAGTTGCAATGGCTTTAATTGCTAAACATTTATTGTTTTTGCTCGCTCCAAGTCTTAGCTATACGGTAGATGAGGCTTTAGAACATGCAAATATTTTAATCAAGGGCGATGCAAATGATGTTTTTGATTTAATTTATACCCAAGATTTTTCTTTTGATTTTAACATTGAAGATGAGTTTTTACTTAGCGCAAGGGAAAAATTTTTCGAGCAAATTGATGCGTTAAAAAAAGATAAAATTATCAAATCTACATTAGAATTAAATTTGCAATGCTCCTCTAAAAAACTACTAGAGCTTGATTCTTTAGAAATAGCCGATTGGTTTATGGTAAGCGAAGTAAAAGATATAGATGATGATGAAAGTTTGTGCGAATTTAAACTAGATAATCATGTTTTTAAAATTACAAAATCTAAGGCTTGCAAATGCCCAAGATGTTGGAAATTTCAAAGTGTTGATGAGGAAAAACTTTGCAACAGATGTGCTAAGGTTTTAAATGTTTAGCACTCAAATTCCAAACAGTTTAATTTTGGGTACTATTATTGCGGTATTTTTTATGGTTGTTTTAGCAATTATTTTAATCAAAACAAAGGAAGATAAAAGATGATAACTCTCAAAGAAGCTTTAAAACTGTCTCAAAGCGAGCTTGAAAATTTAAAAAAAGAGCTCAATGAAAAAGCTAAAAAAGAGCAAAAAATCGGTGCTTATATAGAACAATTTTTAGCTAAAGATTTAAGTGATGGTGGTAAAGGTATTCCAATAGCAATAAAAGATAATATTAGCGTCAAAGGTTGGGAATTAACTTGTGCGAGTAAAATTTTACAAGGTTATGTCGCTCCTTATGACGCAAGTGCTATAGTAAATTTAAAAAACAACGGTTTTTCTCCTTATGGACGCACCAATATGGATGAATTTGCTATGGGAAGTTCAAGTGTGACTTCATTTTATGGCAAAACCTTAAATCCTACAAATTTCAATCGTGTTCCAGGTGGCTCAAGCGGTGGTAGCGCTGCTGCAGTTGCTGGTGGCTTAGCCTTAGCAAGTTTAGGTTCAGATACAGGTGGTTCCGTGCGTCAGCCTGCAGCTTTTTGCGGTTGTGTCGGTTTTAAACCTAGTTATGGAAGGATAAGTAGATATGGGCTCGCCTCTTATTCATCAAGTTTGGATCAGATTGGAGTTTTAACGCAAAATGTTGAAGATGCAGCAATTCTTTATGATGCTATTGCAGGATATGATCCAATGGATAGCACGAGTGCAAATATAGAATTTATTAAAACTGCTTCAAAACTAAATGCTGAAAAAAAATTAAGAATTACTGTGATTGAAAATTATATTAACAATGCAAGTGAAGAAGTTAAAAATACTCTTTTAAAAAGTATTGATATGCTAAAAGCAAATGGACATGAAATTATTTATAGACAAATGCCCGATTCTAAATTTGACATTGCAGCTTATTATATTATCGCCACAGCTGAAGCAAGTGCAAATTTAAGTCGCTATGATGGGGTAAGATATGGAAGAAGAAGTGAAGATTTTCATAATTTAAAAGATATGTATATTAATTCTCGTAGTGAAGGTTTTGGTGAAGAGGTTAAGAGAAGAATTTTACTTGGAACCTTTGTTTTAAGTAGTGGTTATTATGATGCTTATTATATTAAAGCACAAAAAGCTAGAGCTTTAATTAAAGCAAAATATGAAGAAATTTTAAAAGATTGCGATTTAATTTTTATGCCAGTGACTCCTACAACAGCTTTTGAATTTAATGCCAAAAAAAGTCCTATTGAGGAATATTTAGAAGACATTTATACTATTTCTTTAAATTTGGCTGGACTTGGCGGTATTAGCATTCCTGTAGGCAAAGACAAAGAAGGACTTAATATTTCAGCTCAGCTTATCTGTAAAGCCTATGATGAACAAACCTTGCTTGATGGGGCTTTAAGCTTAGAAAAAATTATTAAAAATAACAAATAAGGATAAAAAATGAAAATACTCAAACGCGCTTTAACATTTGAAGATGTGCTTTTAGTACCTGCTTATTCAGAAGTTTTACCTAAACAAGTTGACATTAAGAGTAAATTAACAAAAAATATCACGCTAAATATTCCTCTGATTTCAGCTGCAATGGATACAGTAACCGAACACAGAGCTGCCATTATGATGGCTAGACTTGGAGGAATGGGTGTTATTCATAAAAATATGGACATTGCTGCCCAAGTACGAGAGGTAAAAAGAGTAAAAAAAAGCGAAAGCGGAGTCATTATAGATCCTATTTTCATAGGACCAAAAGCGAGTGTTTATGAAGCTTTGGAATTAATGGCAGAATACCGAATTTCTGGCGTTCCTGTAGTAGATGAAAATAGAAAATTAATAGGAATTTTAACCAATCGTGACTTAAGATTTGAAAGCGATTTTGAAACTTTGGTTGAAAATGTGATGACAAAGACTCCTTTAATTACAGCTCCAAAAGGCTGCACTTTAGATGATGCGGAGAAAATTTTTAGCACTAATAAAGTAGAAAAACTCCCTATTGTTGATCATGAAGGACATTTAGAAGGTCTTATCACTATTAAAGATCTTAAAAAACGCAAAGAATATCCAAATGCCAATAAAGATAATTTTGGCAGACTCCGCGTTGCAGCAGCTATTGGAGTAGGACAGATGAATCGTGTTGATGCATTGGTGGAGGCTGGGGTTGATGCAGTAGTGCTTGACTCAGCACACGGACACTCTAAAGGAATTATTGACACAATAAAAGCCATAAAAGAAAAATATCCAAACTTAGATTTAATAGCTGGTAATGTTGCTACAGCTGCAGCCACAAAAGCACTTTGCGAGGCTGGGGTTGATGCGGTAAAAGTAGGCATTGGACCAGGAAGTATTTGCACCACTCGCATTGTCTCAGGTGTAGGCGTACCTCAAATTTCGGCTATTGATGAGTGCGCTATCGAGGCTAAAAAATACAATGTTCCAGTCATTGCTGATGGCGGGATTAAGTATTCAGGCGATATTGCAAAAGCCATTGCAGCTGGAGCAAGCTCAGTAATGATAGGCTCACTTTTAGCTGGAACTGATGAGAGTCCAGGAGAGCTTTTTACCTATCAAGGAAGACAATACAAATCTTACCGTGGTATGGGATCTCTTGGAGCTATGCAAAAAGGAAGCTCGGATCGTTATTTCCAAGAAGGCACAGCGCAAGATAAACTTGTCCCAGAAGGCATTGAAGGGCGTGTACCTTATGTGGGAAGTATAAAAAGCGTTATTCATCAACTTTTAGGCGGTCTAAGATCTTCTATGGGCTATGTGGGAGCTGCCAACATTGAAATTTTTAAAGAAAAAGCAGAATTTGTAGAAATCACAAGCGCAGGACTCAAAGAAAGCCATGTACACGATGTGACAATAACACATGAGGCACCAAATTACAAGGTTAATAATCAATGAGCTTCGAAGAAAAATTGCAATTGGCCAATGAAATTTTAGAAAAATTAAATGATCAAAATTTAAGCCTTGAAGAAAGTGTCAAAATTTACAAAAAAGGACTTCAAAGCATTAATGAAGCTAGAAAAATGCTTGAAAAAGCTAAACTAGAAATCGAGCCGCAAAATGACTAAAATAGCTGCCTTACAATTACCCACTTTGGCTTTAAGCGAATCAAGACTTGAGTACTATCTTAAAGCTTGCAAAGACAATAATGCAAACCTTGTTGTTTTAGGCGAATATGTTCTAAATAGCTTTTTTATCGAGCTTTTATCTATGCCAAAAAGTATGATTAAAGAACAAAGCGAAACCAAAAAAGAAAGTCTTTTACGCCTATCTCAAAAATATGAGCTTGAAATCATAGCTCCTTTTATAAGCGTTGAAAGCAAAATTTACAAAAAACTTTGTTTAAAAGTATCGCCTAGTAGTGTAAAAAATTATGAACAGCAAATTTTAATGCCTTACTCTCATTGGAATGAAGAAAAATTTTTTGGCAATAAAACAAAAGAAATAAAACTTTTTAATTTTACGCATGATGGGCTTAAGTGCGCTTTAATGTTTGGTTTTGAAGCGCATTTTGATATATTTTGGCAACAAGTGATGGCAAAAAAAATTGATCTTGTTATAATCCCTACTGCAAGCACTTTTCAAAGCACACAAAGATGGCAAGAGCTTTTAAAAACAAGGGCTTTTTTAAATTCAACAAGTATTTTAAGAGTAAATCGAATAGGTAATTTAAAAAATAACGAGGAATGGAAATTTTACGGCGATACGATGTTTATTAATGCCTTTGGCGAAATTGAAGATCGTCTTGGAAATGAAGAAGCGATGTTAATCATCAATCCCCAAAAAGCCGATGAGGCAAGAAAACTTTGGGTTTTTGATAAAATTCTTAAAAAAATAGATGCTAATTAAATTGCTAGATATCTAGCAATTTAATTTATAAAATTTTAATGCTCTAAATTTAAAAGCACTACAGCACATAAAACAACTCCAATTCCTGTGATGCCAATTTTATTTAATTTTTCTTTATAAAAAATCCACCCACCCAAACAAGTTCCTATGATACCCACAGCACCCCAAGTCGAATAAGCCACACTTAAAGGTATATCAAATTTTAAAGAAAAAGAAAGCATAACAAAAGCTAAAATTGCTAAAATTATCGCTCCTAATCCCCAAATTTTATGCTTAAAACCATCTGATTTTTTAAGTAATAAATTTGCAAAAATATCCAAAAAGGCCGATAAAATAATAAATGATAAATAAATAAGCATACTCATTCTTTAACCTCCCCTATATTAATCATTAAAATGCCTATAATGGATAATACAATACCTATAATTTGAGTTGTTGTTAAGCTTTCATTAAAAAACACAAAAGAAATTAAAAGTATCAGCACAACCCCCAAAAGCTCCCATACCGCATAAGCAATCCCTACTTGAATTTTTTTAATTGCAAGCCCCATAAGATAATACGATAAAGCAATAAAAAAAGCCATCGCACCATAAGCTATAAATTGATTTTCATTTTTTAAAAAACTTGTTCCTATAACTTCAGCTACAATAGCACCTAATAAAAATATCCAAGCAATCATTTTAGTTTTTAAAAGCATTTCAACTACTCCAAAAATTTCGCACCATTATAACACAAAATATTCTTTTGCTTTAACGCAAATTTAGGCTTTTTAGTCTATACTTTTATCTTTGATTATAAAAAAATAAAGGAAAATTTATGGGACGAGCGTTTGAGTACCGACGCGCTTCTAAAGAAGCTAGATGGGATAAGATGAGTAAGCTTTTTCCTAAACTTGCAAAGGCTATACAGGTGGCTGCTAAAGAAGGTGGGATTGATCCTGATATGAATCCAAAACTTCGCACAGCCATAGCTACTGCTAAAGCAAACAATATGCCAAAAGACAATATAGACGCAGCGATAAAAAGAGCTAGCGGCAAAGATAGTGCGGATATTAAAAACATTCATTATGAAGGAAAAGCCGCGCATGGAGCTTTGATAATAGTTGAGTGCATGACAGACAATCCTACACGCACCGTTGCAAATGTGAAGGCTATTTTTAGTAAAAATGGCGGAGAAGTTTTGCAAAATGGCTCACTTGGCTTTATGTTTGCTAGAAAAGCGGTTTTTCACCTCGAAAAATTTGATGGTGATTTAGAAGAATTGGAACTTGATTTAATCGATGCAGGGCTTGAGGAATTAGAACAAGATGAAGAATTGCTCGTTATAGGTGATTATACTGCTTTTGGAGATTTAAACGCAGCTATTGAAGCTAAAGGTTTGATTATCAAAAAAGCAGGACTTGAATATCTTCCAAATAATCCTATAAGCTTTAGCGAGGAGCAACTTGTAGATATTGAGAAATTAATCGACAAGTTAGATGATGATGATGATGTTCAAGCTGTTTATACAAATATAGATTAAAGGAAAAATTATGTTAAAAGAAATCGATACTCGTGATGTAAAAAAATACAAATTTGCTATCATAGAAACCGAAAAAGGTTCAATGAAGCTTAAACTTTTTGGTGATGAAGCTCCACAAACTGTGTGCAATTTTGCAAATTTAGCCAGTTCAGGTTTTTATAAAGATTTAAAATTTCACCGTGTAATCCCAAATTTTGTGATACAAGGCGGTTGCCCTTATGGTAATGGCATAGGCGGCCCTGGATATGAAATCATGTGCGAGTGCCATAATCAAACTCATAAACACCAAAGAGGTACTTTATCTATGGCACACGCGGGACGTGATACTGGAGGATCGCAGTTTTTTATTTGCCATAGTGCACAACCTCATTTAGATGGAATTCATACTGTTTTTGGACAAATTGATGAAAAAGATACACAAAGTTTAGAAGTGTTAGATTCTATAAGACAAGAAGATAAAATCATCAATATTAAAATTCTTGAAAAAATCTAAATTTATTAGAAAATGAAAAGATTGCAAGAAACAAATCCTTGCAATCTTATTTTGATATAATCATTTAGTATTTAGTGAATAGGGTTTTATTTAACTTCAAGAGAATTTTTTAAAACCATATATTTTTGAATAAAATTATAAAAATTAAGGTTTAAAAATGCAAGAAACTATTAATTTTATTATCGATATAGCAAGCTCTTGGGGTTACATGGGTATTATTGTACTAATGACTTTAGAAAGCTGTTTTATTCCTTTTCCTAGCGAAGTGGTAATGATACCAGCGGGATATTTGGCTCATAAGGGAGAATTGAATTTAGCTCTTAGTATAATTTGCGGTATTTTTGGTTCGGTACTTGGGGCTTTAATTAATTACTATATTTGTTTTTTTTGGGGTAAAAATTTTGTTTTGAAATGGGGAAAATATTTTGGTATAACAGAAGCGAAATTTGCAAAATTTGAAGCTTTTTTTAATAAACATGGAGAATTTTCAACCTTCACTTGCCGTCTTTTGCCCGGAATTCGTCAATACATATCCATGCCAGCAGGCCTAGTTAAAATGAAACTCTTAAATTTTATTGTTTTTACAGCATTAGGGAGTGGAATTTGGGTAAGTATTTTGGCATTTTTGGGATATTTTATAGGAGAAAATGAAGAATTAATTAAAATTTATTTACACCAAATTCTTATTGCAATTGTTATTTTTATCATCATTGCAAGCATAATATACATAAAAATCAAAAAACCCTTCAGCAAAGAAAAACAATGACGCAAAAGCCAGAAATTCAAGATTTAACCAATTTTATCATTGATTATACTAGTGCGATGATAGCCGCTGGAACTTACACTTCAAGAGTTGCAAGGTGTGCAAGCAGGATAGCTAAGGCTTATGGATACGAGCTTAATTTAAATTTTTTCTTTCATCATACCTCTATTAATATTTTTGATATAGAAAACAAAGCAAACATACGAACTTACATTATTCCTAATAAATACTCAGCAATTAATTTTAGCTTAATTTCAGATCTTAGTGCTTTAAGCTGGAATATTTTTGATCATTCTTATAAACTTGAAATTGCAAGGGAGTATTTTGAAAAATTATTGCATAAAAAAAGATATCATTTTATTTCTAGCTTATTTTTATCCTCTTTAGCCAATGCTGCTTTTTGTAGGCTTTTTGAAGGAGATATTTGGGCAATGATTTTTGTATTTTTTGCTACTTTTGTGGGTATTAATTTAAGATATTTTTTCACAAAAATACAAATTGACTTACGAATTCAATACATCATTTGTTCTTTTTTATCATCTTTACTTGTAGCTTTTGCTTTAGATTTAAATTTAACGCAAACTCCAGAAGCTGCTTTAGGATCTAGTATTTTATATCTTATACCTGGGGTGTTTTTTATTAACTCGGTCATAGATATTTTGAAAGATCATATTTTAATGGGTTTGAGCCGTTTCATTAGCGTTGCCATACTTATAACTTGCATAGGAGCCGGTATTTATATAACCTTAAGCATTTCAAAATTTGGAATTTTACAATGAGTGATTTAAGCCTTATTGCATTAGATATGTTTTTTGCGGCCGTCGCTGGATTTGGTTTTGCTTATGCTTGCAATCCACCTTTAAAAACTTTATTTTTATCTGCAATTTTAGCAGCCATAGGGCATGGATTTCGTTTTATGCTTTTAGAATTTTTCCACTTTCAAACACTTGCTATAGCCACATTTTTGGCATCTTTTGTTGTAGGATGTTTAGGTATGCTTTTGGCAAAAATTTTTAAAACTCCTGCTGAAATTATAGCCTTTCCTGCTTTACTTCCCATGATACCAGGAATTTATGCCTATCGAGCAATTTTATATTTAATTTCTTTTATTAGAAGTGAAGATATGGTGCTTCAAACAAGTTATTTGGTTAATTTTTTTAATTATTTTTTTCTCACTCTTTCGGTTACTTTAGCTCTAGCAGTAGGCGTTTCTATGACCTTATTAATCTTTTTTGAGCAAAGTTTTATGATGACTCGAAATGCTAAATTTTTAAAAAAATAATACCACATTTACCTTAAAAAAATAAAATATAAACTTTAATTAATTTTTAAAGGATTTAAAATGCTTTGCCCTGTATGTAATGTGGATTTAATGATGAGTGATAGAAATGGTGTTGAAATTGATTATTGCCCAAAATGTCGCGGTGTTTGGCTTGATCGTGGAGAACTTGATAAAATTATAGAAAGAAGTTCTAGTGCTAATTCTTATCAACAGCCTTCTCAAAATTACCAGCAAAATCTTTATCAAGGACGCGGTAATTATCACGATGATGGTTATTACAAAAA
This sequence comes from Campylobacter sp. US33a, assembly GCF_004378855.1. Lineage (GTDB taxonomy): Bacteria > Campylobacterota > Campylobacteria > Campylobacterales > Campylobacteraceae > Campylobacter_D. The sequence goes on along the minus strand of NZ_RYYL01000006.1, from coordinate 83,480 downwards.
GAAGAAAAAAGAAAGCTGGATAAGCGAAATTTTTGACTTTTAATTTATATTTAGCAAAAGTCTAAACTTTTGCTAAAATTAATTTTCCATTTTATTCTTAGCTTCTATACCAAGGATGTTTAAAGCAGTTTTAATACTAAGTGCTACTATCGCAAAAAGCTTTAATAAATCATCTTCATTCTCGCTGCCGATAACTTTATTTTCATTATAGAATTTATGAAATATTGAAGCTAAATTTTTCAAATAATCAGTAATTTTTTGCAAAGCTCTATTTTCAAAAGCATCACGCAGAACAGATTCTAAATTTAGACTTTCAAAAAGCAAATTTATTCCATCATCATTTAAGCTTGATAAATCTGCGTTAATAATCTGATTTATTTCTTTTTGAGCTTTGACAAAAACTTGATGAATTCTTGCATGAGCATAATTAATATAAAAAATTGGATTAGTGTTATCCTCTTTTTTTAAAGTATCCACATCAAATTCTAAATGGGTATCACATTTTTTGCTTACAAAAATAAATCTTAATGCATCACTACCTATTTCTTCCAAAATATCACTCATTAAAATGAAATTTCCAGCTCTTTTACTCATTTTATAAGGCTCACCATTTTTGAGTAAAGAAACCATTTGTGCTAAGATAATTTCTAAATTTCTACTATCAAATCCCAAAAATTCCATTGCAGCTTTCATTCTAGCAATATAGCCGTGATGATCAGCACCCCAGATATTAATACACTTATCATAAGCACGACTCATTTTATCTCTATGATAAACAATATCTGCAGCCAAATAAGTTCCTCGTCCATCCTCGCGTATGATAACCCTATCCTTTTCATCTCCCTTTTGTGAAGATGCAAGCCAAATTTTACCATCATTTTCATAGGTACCTTTATGTGCTTTTAAAGCTTCTAGGGTTTCTTGAAGTTTGTTATAATACGATTTTTCACTTGCATAGCTATCTATATAAATATTTGCCTTTGAAAGATTATCTTTTATAAGTGCTAACATTTCATCTTTTGCCCATGCGGCCAAATCTTCTATATGCTCTTCAGTAAAAAAGCTTTTGTCAAATTTCTCAAAAGCATTTTTTGCTAAATCAACAATATATTCGCCTTTATAGTATTCTTGTGGATAAACTACATTTTCGTTAAAGCAATGTTCTTTAACAGCCAAAAAGATAGACAAGCCCAAAAGATAGATTTGATTTCCTGCATCATTAACATAATACTCTGTATCAAATTTATAACCCAAATGTCTAGCAAGTCTTGTTAAAACATCACCAAAAACAGCCCCCCTTGCGTGACCAATATGTAAAGGCCCTGTAGGATTGGCGCTGACATATTCAAGTAAAAAACTTGTATTTTTTTCTTTTCCTTTTGTAAAATTTTGTGGATCATTTAAGGCTTTAGTGCTAAGATTATTTAAAAAAACTTTTGAAAGTCTGAAATTTAAATAACCATTTAGTGCTTCAACTTTTTCAAAACATGGATGATTTTTAAATTGAATAGCCAATTCTGAAGCAATTAAATGTGGTGACATTTTGCGTTCTTTTGCTAAAGAAAATGCAAGTGGAGTAGCAAAATGCGCTAAATTCTTATCTTTAGGATTTTCCAAAACAAAATCTTGATTCAATACTTTTTTAATTTCTTCAAAAACCAAATCTTTCAAGTTAAAAACCTTAAACTTTTTTATTTGAATTAGTTAAATCTGCATCCGAATTAACACTATTTGCTTCTTGTTTTTCTTCGATTTTTTGTGTATTTTTTGCCACTTCTTCTTCTGAATTCATTTCACTCTTAAATGTTTTAATGCCCTTTCCAAGACCTTTAGCAAGTTCTGGAATTTTCTTTGCTCCAAAAAGTAAAACGATAATTAATAAAATAATCAGCCATTGTCCTGGCCCTATTGAACCTAAACCCATTTTATTCTCCTTTATTCCATTGAATTAAAATATTTTCTAAATCATTATTTTTTGTTTTGCACTTTTGAGACTCGTAAATAGCCTTTAGACAATTATAACTCTCTTGCAAATCTTTATTGATAATGACATAATCATAACTTGACAAATGCTGCATTTCATCTTTAGCGTTGCAAAGTCTCTTTTCAAGAATTTCTATTGTATCAGTATTTCGCTTAATAAGTCTTTGTTTTAATTCATTTTTATTTTGTGTTGTTATAAAAATTGATACTAATTTTTCTTTTAATTTATCTTTAATAAGATGAAAACCCTGCACATCAATATCAAGAATGACTATTTTACCTTGTTTTAAAGCCTCATTTATATAACAAAACGAGGTTCCATAGTAACAACCATGCACATTTGCCCATTCTAAAAATTCATTGTTTTCAATACCTTGCTTAAATTCTTGCTCCGAAACAAAATAATAATGAACGCCATTAATCTCCCCTGCTCTTGGAGATCTTGTGGTGCTTGAAACTGAAAAATAAATTTCATCTTTAAAATCTTGAAATAATTTTTTTAATAAAGTTGACTTGCCAGCTCCACTTGGCCCAGAAACTAATAAAATAAAAGATTTCAATCTTTATCCTCAAAATTTATATTTATATTAATATTCATCTTCATTCCCTTTAAAGCTGCTTTCAAGGCATCATCTTTAATGCTTGAAGTAATTGCCCCTGCAATGCTTTGGGTTAATTCCCCTACAATCTCTTCACTTTGCTCCTTAGAAGTTTGTTTGTTTTCTATACTCTCACCTAAAGCAATTTGTATATCTTCTTCTTTTAATGAATCTAGTTCATTTTGTTTTTCTTCAATTTTTATTTCTTGGAAATCTTTTTCATCCATAGCACTTAAAGCAGCTAATTCTTCTTTAATTTGATCTTGCGGACTTTTATCTTCATAATTTAAATTTTCATTATCGCTAATATTTTCTATTACAATAGGTTCAAATTCTTCTTCATCGTGTTTTGGTTCTTTATCCTCTTCACCAATAAACTGTGCGTCTTGTGATAATTTTTCATACATATCCTCTAAAGGTTTATTTTCCTCATTATTTTCCTCAAAGACTTCTGGAGTTTGCTCTTGCCCATCAAGCGCTTCTTGCTCTTCTTGTAGATTTTCCAAAGCTTTATTTAATTCTTCTTCATCTAAAATTTTATCTTGCTCTAAAGGCAAGTCATTTTCTATTTTTTCATCCAAATTTACATCATCTAACTCATCAAATTCTAAATCTTCATCTAAAACGGAAGGTATATTTTCATTTTGATTTTCATCCTCTGCTAAAATAGGATCTAAATTTTTATTTCGCTCTTCTTTATTGTCTTCATCTAAATTTCGCTCTAATTCTTCATTTGCTTGCTCTTCGTTCAAAGAAAGTTCTTCTTCTAAAACTTTATCTTGATTTAAATTTTCTTCTTTTTCTAAATCACTTTGATCTAAATCGTCTTCTTTAACTTCATCTTGCTCTAAAGCTTCGTCTTGTTTTTCATCTAAAATTAAATCTTGTTCATTTAAAGTTTCATTTAAAACCTGACTTTGCCCTTGCTTTTCATCTAAATTTAACGCATCCAAATCATCTTCGCTGACTTGCAAATCCTGCACTGGCTCTTCATTTTCTTGTTCTGCATCATCTTCTAAATGCAATTCGTCTAAATTTAACACTATATCATCATAAGGATTTTTATCATCGTTTTGTAGCAACTTTTCTATATCATCTTTTTGATTATCCTGCATTTCATTTACAAGCTTTATGAAATCTGTTGGCAAAAAAGGCTTTTTTAAAGTTTGAATACTAGAATCCAATACCTGATCGCGATTTGTTAAAACTATAAGTTTTTGATTTTTTTGCTTAAGCTCATTAAAATCAACCAACATATCGCCATCAATAACAACTATATCATAATCTTCAATCTGTTCACAATCTTCTTTCTCATCAAGTTCATACGACATTTTTTTTGCACTAAGTCCAATCAACCTAGATACAACAGGGCTGTTATTTAAAAGTAGCATTTTCATAAAATTAATCCTTCGGTAACAATTCCATAATTGTAGAATATTTTAAATTAGTGAATGCTTATACAAAAAATAGAGTTTGCATATTTGAAAAAACTTTTAAAATAAGTTCTTTAAAATATTGCATCATTACTGTTAAAATTGCAATTAATACAACAAAAGACAAAGTAATCTTAATAGGAAAACCTACAACCAGTAAATTAAACTGTGGCATAGTTTTCATCAATAAACCAAAAATAACATCTGCTAGCAAAGAAATGGCCAAAATAGGAAAGGCTATAGAAAAACCCAATGAAAATACACTGAGCATTCCCATATTAAGATAATGGAGTAAATTTTCATGGGGATAAAATCCACCAAGCACAATATAATCCAAAGAATAATTCATAAATAATAAAATCAGATGATGTCCATCAAATGCTACAAATACAAGTAAAGCAAGTAAATTTAAAATCTGAGAAGTTATAGGCATACTCATACCTGATGCTGGATCAATTACACTTGCCATAGTAAAACCCATAGTAAAGGAAATTTGCTCTCCTGCCATTTGAATAATAGCAAAAATAAGCTGAAGCATAAGTCCGGCTATCATACCAAAAATAAGCTCACTTAAAAGTTGCAACACAAAAAAAGAATTTAAATTAGCATTATCCAATCGGGCATTAGGAAACAAATACATGGTTAAAAATAAGACAAAAGTGGTTTTAATCACCAAAGGAATATTATTATGTGAAAAAAAAGGAAAAAAAACTATAATGCCACTAAGTCTTGCAAATAATAGCATAAAAGTTGCTACATTTTTATCGCCTAGGTAATTAACAAATTCCATTAGAATTTAAAATATAAGTTTTATCACAAAAATTTGCTAATTTGGTATCATGGGTAACAAAAAATAAAGCAGCATCATTATTTTTAACATAGGAAATTAAAATTTCTAATACATTTTTAGCATTAGCAAAATCCAAATTCCCAGTTGCTTCATCCGCAAAAATAATCTTTGGCTTTTTGCATAAAACCCTTGCAATACTAACTCGTTGCTGTTGTCCTCCACTTAACTTACCAACTTTTTGATCCAATAATGAATCAATGCCAAGCTTTTTTAAAATTTCGTTATCTAACTCATTTTCAGACAAGACACTTGCAAGCTCTATATTTTCTAAAGCAGAAAAACCTCTAAAAAGATAATGTGTTTGAAAAATAATACCAAAATCATAACGGCGAATTTTTAGTCTTGAATTTTCATCTAAAGCATATAAGTCTTGTTCTTTGTAAAAAACTTTTCCAGAATTTGGTTGAAGTAAAGAAGATAAAATATGTAAAAGCGTAGATTTACCGCAACCACTACTACCTTGTATTGAAATACAATCTTTAGAATTTAAAGTTAAATTTAAAGAATTAAAAAGCGGATATTCAAACCCATGATTTAAATTCTCCGCTTTTAATAATTCCATCATTTAACCATTTGCGCAGCAACTTCAGCAGCAAAATCTTCTGTTTTTTTCTCTAATCCTTCGCCTACTTCGAAACGGATAAATTCAACAATTTCTAATTTACCGCCAAATTCTTTTTCTTTTTCAGCAATAACTTGTTCAACGGTTTTTTTGTCATCCATTACATAAAATTGTCCCATTAAAGTGAGCCTGCTATCAAGTTGAGAATTATCAGCAATAAAGCTGTTTAATTTTCCTGGGATAATATTTTGCCAAATTTTCTCTGGCTTATTTTGTGCTTTCAATTCTGCCTTAATATCCTCTTCGGCTTGTTTTAAAATCTCATCAGTAAGTTGTTTACGACTTGCAAATTTAGGAATTTTATGTTCAGGTTTATTAGGATCTTTAAGTCTTCGTCTTTCTTCATTTTCTTTTTCAAGCTCTGCAACTAGAGCTTTATATTCATTTTGAACAAAATCCATATCAAGTTCTTTATAACTTAAATAACTTGGTTTCATCGCAGCTATATGCATACAAATTTGTTTTAAAAAATCAGCCGATTTTTCCACCATAGCTTGACTATCACAAGCTGCTGCAATAATAACACCTACACGCCCGTTAGTGTGAATATAGCCATTTACTACTCCATTATTTCCAGCTTTTAATGTAGCAAATCTTCTTACAACTAAATTTTCGCCGATAGTAGCAATTTGACTTTTAAGATATTCTTCAAATTTAACTCCATTAATTGTACTAGAATGGAGCTCTTCAATATTTTGTAGGCTATTGCTCTGAATATGTGCTGTCGTATCTTTTGTTAAAGCAATAAATTGTTCGTTTTTAGCAACAAAGTCAGTTTCTGAATTAATCTCACTCACTGTTGCGCTTTTAAAATCATCGCTTACTTTTACACTCACTAAGCCTTCAGCAGCAAGTCTATCGGCCTTTTTAGCGGCTTTACCCAAACCTTTTTCTCTTAAAAGTTGAATTGCTTTTTCAAAATCTCCACTGGTTTCTTTTAAAGCATTTTTACAATCCATCATCCCTGCCCCTGTGTTTTCACGGAGCTCTTTTACCATTTGTGCAGAAATTTCAGCCATTATTCTTGCTCTCCTTCAAAATCCTCTTCGCTCATTGCCTCATCTAACACTTCTTGTTTTTCTTCATCAGTAATTTCTTTTTCATCGGCTAAAGCTTCTCCATCTTGATCCCTTAAAGCTTTCCCTTCATTGATGGCTTCAGCCATTTCTTGGCAAAAAAGTTGAACCGATCTAATTGCATCATCATTTCCAGGAATTGGATAAGTTACAAGATCAGGATCGCAATTTGTATCAAGTGGAGCTACCACAGGAATTTTAAGCCTGTTTGCTTCTTGAACTGCAATTTTTTCTTTCACTGTATCAATAACAAAAATCATATCTGGTTGGGTTTTCATATGACGAATTCCACCAAGATAAGCTAATAGTTTTTCTTTTTTTCTAGTAAGCATTAAAGCTTCTTTTTTAGTTAGAAGTTTAATACTTCCATCTTCTTCCATTTTTTCTATAACTTCTAATTTTCTAATTGACTGGCGAATTGTTCCAAAATTTGTCATCATACCGCCTAACCATCTGTGATTTACATAAGGCATACCGCATTTTTCGGCATATTCTTTAATCGCCCCACCTGCTTGTTTTTTAGTTCCAACAAAAAGTATAGTTTTACCTTCTGCTGCAGCATCACGAACAATATTATATGTATATCTAAAATATCTTAAGGTTTTTTGCAAATCAATTACATAAATACCTTTTCTCTCACCAAAAATAAATTTTTTCATTTTTGGATTCCAGCGTCTTGTTTGGTGTCCAAAGTGCACACCACATTCCAATAAATCTCTCATACTAACCATGAGTTTCTCCTTATAAAATTAGCTTTATTCCTCCGCATCCCTTAATTTATACAAGCTAAAAAGGATTGATGCGTGTGAATTAAAGCCAAGATTATATCAAAAATTATTTTAGTTTTTTCTTAGGAAGAGAGCCATCTTTAAAAAGATGGCTTAAAAATTTTTAATGAAGTTTAGACCAAACGGAGCGTTTCCAAGCAATAGCAAATATACTTAAAATCACGAAAAATAGCATAATATATAAACCAGTGCTTTCTCTTTCTTCTTTTTTGCTATCACCTATTTTTTCCATATAAGCAAGAATTTCTTTTTGACTTGCTTCATTAAGCCCTACCCTAGGCATTGCAGTACCTGGAAGTAATTTTTGAGTATTGTTAAGGAAGTTATTCAAATATTCTTCTCCTCTTGATCTTATCATCATAGATAAATCTGGTGGAATAGAACCCAAATAGCCCTTCAAATCATTACTATTTGAAGCAGCAACAAGTCCATCGTATTTCATACTATGACAACGCCCACAAGCTTCAATAAAGGTATTCTTTTCCTTAGCAAACACCAAATCTTTTTCTATTAATGCCGTTTTTTGCTTCTCACTTATACCTTCAATTTTAGCATACTTTGCTTCAAGTTCTGCTTTTGTTTTTTGCTCTAAATCAGCCTTATGCTGCGTAGCTACTTCTTTTAAATAGGCAATTACATTAATAATATTTGCATCAGTAACCTCTTCGCTTTCTCCTGAAACATCCACATTGTAAGCCGTCATAATGAAAGCATCACCAAATTTATGATCAACTTTTAACGCTAACGATGGATTCATAATTAAAGCTGCTAAGAATTTTTCATCATAAAGCAAACCTGCCCCACTTAAATCAGGAGGTAAAACTCCATAGATAGAAGAATCAGGAATAGTCGGTGCAATACCCGCAGCTTCTAAGCCATGACAAGCTATACAATTGCTTGAGAAAAATTCAGCACCTTTACTTGCATCTGCTTTTGAAAAATCCATTTTAGAAACTTTATCCCATAAAGCTTGGTTTTTTTGCAAATTTTCATTTGCAAGATCTAAGGCCTTTTGAGCTGTTTCAATTTTACTTTCATTGTTTTCAGCTTTTGCAAGTTCTAATTCAGCTTGTTTTGTAGCCACTATAGAGTTGGCAAAACCAAGATCTTCTTGCTGAAAATCAAAATTTGCAGGAGCAACATGAGGTTTCATTACAGAATGTGCATAAGGCTCAACTCCCCAATAAACAAGGGCAGTAAAAACGACTACAACTAAAAATATTTTTAGCTCTCTCATGATTTAGCTCCTTTTCTTTCTAAAATTGTAATCACAGGCAATACCACAAGCAATAATAACAAAAATACTAACGAAGCGGCAAAACCTACCCAAGCATTAACTCCTGTTGGAGGTAATTTTCCATAAATAGTTAAAACGATCAAATCAATCAATAAAACCCAAAACCAAATAAAAAATAAAGGTCTTTCATGAGCTGGTTTTACCACATCACTTCTATCAAGCCAAGGCAACAAGAAGAAAATCACTTGAGCTATACCAAAAGCAGCCAAACCTATATCAAAAGCTTTAATGCCTCCAATATCAAAGAAAAATCCTCTTAATACTTCATAACTCCATAAGAAATACCATTCAGGATAAATGTGCGCTGGAGTTTTAAGTGCATCAGCTGGATCAAAATTAATTGGATCCATAGCAAAGTTAAATTTAAAACATACCAAATAGAAGAAGAAAATCATAAAAAGACTAATATACATAAAATCTTTTGCTAAAAATGCAGGCCAAAAAGGAATTACTTTTGAATTTTTTGTATCGCCTGACATATATTTTTCAGCTTCCAAATCAAAGTCTAATTCTTCTGCAATTTCATTATTTACATGTGGAATTCTTAAAGAATAAAAATGGAATACAATAATACCTATAATTACGATAGGTAACAAGCATACATGGAGCATAAAAAATCTTGTTAAAGTTGGATCAGAAACTGCATAATCCCCTCTAATCCACACAACCAAAGCATCTCCAATAAATGGAATTCCACCAAAAAGATTAGTGATAACTTGAGCAGCCCAATAACTCATCTGTCCCCAAGGAAGCATATAACCACTGAAAGCTTCAGCTGAAAACACCACAAATAAAAGCATTCCGCTGATCCAAATCATCTCACGACCTTTTTTATAAGAACCGTAATAAATTCCTGTTAGCATATGGATATAGATGATTAAGAAAATCACAGAAGCAGCCACACCGTGCATATGACGCCAAAGCCAGCCGTATTCCACCTCTTGCATGATGGTCTTATTGACACTATCAAAAGCAAGTGCAGTATCAGGCTTATAATACATTACAAGTAAAAGTCCTGTAACAAAAAGCACTGTAAAAAGTGTGGTTAAAATAACTCCCATAGCCCATAAAAAATTAATTTGCTTTGGTATCCAGTATTTTACCATTAGTACATCAAGCAATTTATGCACTGCAAGTCTTTGATCTAGCCAATCAACTATCCCTGTAGCTTTTCTAATTTGCGCCATATTATGCCTCCGCTATCATTTTTTGATATTCAGGACCCTCTTCACCTAAAACAAGTTTAGTTCCATCGATCTTAAACGGTGGAATATCAAGAGGTCTTGGAGGAGGTCCGAAAACATTTTTACCGCTTGTGTCAAATTCGCCACCATGACAGGCACATTTAAATAATTGCTCACTCGGTACATATGCAGGAATGCAACCTAAATGAGTACAAAGCCCTATAACAACAGTATAAGCAGAGTTATCTATCACAACATCACGCTTTTCATCTTTTGCCATATTAGCATCTTTTTTTAAGATAAAAATAGGCTTTTTACGCCATTCTATTGTTCTTAATTCTCCTTCTTGCATACTCGATAAATCTACCGTTGTAAATCCAGCAGCTTTAACACTTGGAAGCGGATCCCAAGTCTTTTTCATCGCAACAAGAGAAAAAACACCGCCAACAGCAGCTACGCCTCCAAAGGCAAGCCCCATAAAACTTCGTCTACTCTCAGATGTAGCCATTAATTTCCTTTCATTGATTTTATTTCTAACAAAGCTTAGCATTGTAGCGTGAAAAAAATAAATTTTTTCTTTTGCTAAATATTATGAATAATTTGCAAAATATTATTTTAATGAATTTAGCGAAAAAATAAAACCATTAAAATAAGATTTTATATCAATAAAAGCCCTAAAATAGCGGAAAACAAAACAGGAAGACTTAGAATGATGCTGAATTTAAAATAAGTTTTAATGCTAATTTTCACCCCTTGCTTAGATAAAACTCCCAACCAAAGCAAAGTAGCCAAAGAACCTATAGGGGTGAGTTTTGCACCTATGTTGCACCCCAAAAGATGAGTATAAATTAAGGTATAATTTATTTCATTATTAAAATATTCTTTTAAAGCTAAATCCCCTATCATTACCATGGGAAGATTATTAAAAATTGCTGAGCCAAAAGCGGAAATAAAGCCTAAAGCGAAAGTATTATAATTTTCATAATTTTGAAGCCATTTTAATAAAAAAACGAAATTTTCACTCAAACCTTCTTTATGCAAAGCATAAACAACCACATATAAACCAAAACTAAAAATTAAAACTCCCCAAGGGGCATTTCTTAACATAGAAAAATTTAAAATCTTTTCTCTAAAAATAAATAAAAAAACCAAAGCCCCACCTAAAGAAAATACACTAATGGGTAATTTTAAAAACTCTCCTACAAAAAAAGCCAAAACAAAAAAAGTTAAAAATATAAAACAAAAGATGAAAGTTTTTTGTGAAATATTTGGCATTTTTTTTACTTCAAATTCAAGCTCTTTAGGTAAAAAAATCTTAGCTATAATAAGACTTAAAACAACATAAACAATGCAAGCAAACACATTAGGCGTTAACATTGAAAAGGCGAAATTTAAAAAGCTAAGTTTAAAATAATTTGCAGTGATAATATTGGTAAGGTTTGAGATAACTAAGGTGTTGGATAAAAAATCACAAGCAAAAGACGCAATGAGTAAAAAAGTAATGAGTGTAAATTTGTCCTTTTCATTTTCAAAATTAAAATTAGAAAAAAGAGCCAAAATAATAGGAGTAATAATCAAAATTGCTCCATCATTAGCAAAAAAAGTAGCCAAAAATCCAGTAAAAAATATGATAAAAATCATAAATTTATAAGTAATAAGAGTGTATTTTTGCCCCACTTGATCTTTTTTAGAACTTTGCAAGATTGCAAAAGCAATTTTGTCAAAAAATCCTAATACTTCAAGACTAAAAGATAAAATAATCAGCCCAATAAGTGATAAAGAGCTATCCCAAATCATATTAAATACAAAATATGCATCATTAAAATTCACAATACCTAAAACAAAAGCCACAAAAGCGCCCAAAATGGAAATAGACCAAATAGGTAAATTCCACGGACGCCAAAAAAGCAAAATTAAAGTGCTTAAAAAAATTATCCAAGCAAGCATTTAAGCTTTTTTCTTTTGCATTTTGATATAAATTTGCAAAATATCTAAAGCTGCGGGAGTGATTCCGCTAATCTCACTAGCTGCAAAAAGTGTTAAAGGCTGATGTTTTTCAAGTTTTTCCACTACTTCATTACTCAGCCCACTCACACTCTTAAAATCAAAATCTTTTGGAATCTTTAAATTCATTAAATCCTTCATTTTTTCAACTTGAGCCTTTTGCATAGCAACATAATGATAATACTTCGCCTCATTTAAAATTTCTTTTAAAGAATATTCGTCCATATTTTCAAAAATTAAATCTAATTTTTTTAATTTTTCTATATCAAAGCTCGCTCTTGCAACGATTTTTTGCAAAGTGACTATGGAGGTGATTTTTTCTTCTCCTATATTTACTAAAAATGCGTTATTTTCGTTATTTGGCGTCAATTCTTTTTCAAGAAGCAATCTCAAACCTTTTTCAGTATTAAGGCGAATATTTTCTATAAAATTAGAAGAATTTTCATCCAAAAGCCCAAATTCTTTACCATATTTTCCAAGCCTAATGATGGCATTCTCTTCTCTTAAAAGCAGTCTAAATTCAGCTCTTGAAGTAAACATTCTATAAGGTTCTTTTGTACCTTTAATCACCAAATCATCAATCAAAACCCCAATATAAGCTTCATCTCTACGCAAAATAAAAGGCTCTTTATCCTCCAAAGCCAAAACCGCATTAACCCCTGCCATAAAACCTTGTACTGCAGCTTCTTCATAACCTGTGGTACCATTAATTTGCCCTGCACAATAAAGATTTTTTATCTTTTTAGTTTCTAAAGTGTGATAAAGCTCAGTTGGCTCTATATAATCATATTCTATCGCATAACCAAATCGTGTAATTTTAGCATTTTCAAAACCTCTTACCGAAGCAAGCATTTCTTTTTGCACCTCATAAGGCAAAGAAGTTGAAAAGCCATTGATATAATATTCTGTCGCATCAATGGTTTGAGGTTCAATAAAAAGATGATGGCTTTCTTTATCTCCAAAGCGATTAATTTTGTCTTCTATAGAAGGGCAATACCTTGGACCTACACCTTCAATCTGTCCTGTAAAAAGCGGAGCTCGATAAAAATTGTTTTTAATAATTTCATGAGTGTTTAAATTTGTTCTTGCGATATAACAAGGAAGTTGAGTGGGATTAAAATCTTTAGTTCTAAAGCTGAAAGGTTTTGGCTTTTCATCGCCATATTGAATTTCTAAAACACTAAAATCAATACTTTTTGCATCTACTCTTGGGCAAGTTCCAGTTTTCAACCTTCCCATTTTTAAATTTGTGCCTAGCAAATTTTCGCCCAAATTTACAGAGGCAAGTTCACCTACACGACCTGCGGTGAGTTTATTTTCTCCTATATGAATAAGTCCGTTTAAAAAAGTGCCAGTGGTTAAAATAATTTTTTTTGCCAAATATTCATTTTTTAAATTTGTTCTAACGCCTATAACGCAATCTTTTTCAAAAATAAGCTCTAACACTTGTTCTTGTGAAATTTCTAAATTTGGTAGTTTTAAAAGCTTGTTTCTAGCGACAATGCGGTATTTATCCATATCAATTTGTGCCCTACTTCCACGCACCGCAACGCCTTTGCTTTCATTTAAAACGCGAAATTGTATGCCTGCTATATCGGTGATTTCACCCATCAAACCGCCCATAGCATCAATTTCTTTTACCAAATGCCCTTTTGCAAGTCCGCCTATAGCAGGATTACAACTTGCAGCACCGATTTGCTCTATAAGAGTAGTTAAAAGCAAAGTTTTTTTACCCATTCTTGCAGCAACTCCGCTTGCTTCAATCCCTGCGTGCCCACCACCTATAACAATAATATCAAACATCATTTTGCCTTTATTTTGCTTTAAAAAAAGGATAGAATTATATAATATTTTTTGAAATAAAGTACTTAAAATTATGCAAATTTCGAGTATAATTACAAGTAAAAAGCTAGGAAAATTATGTTTAATGGATTAATCAGAGAAATCGCTAAAGTCAAATCTTATCAAAATAATATTCTTTCTTTAGAGGCCAAATATAAGCCTAATTTAGGTGATAGTATAGCGATAAATGGCGCTTGTTTAAGTGTAATTAAAATTTTTGCAAAAGGTTTTGATGTGGAGCTTTCTAAAGAGAGTAGAACTCATCTTGCTATAGAAAATTTAAAAGACTTTGTGCATATTGAACCGGCTCTAAAATACGGCGATAGAATTGATGGACATTTGATGCAAGGACATATTGATTTTATTGGAGAACTTGCAAAAATTTATAAAAATGAAAATGGGGTTGATTTTTTCATTAAGCTTCCTAAAAATGCTATGCGCTTAATGGCTCCAAAAGGCAGCATAGGTATTGATGGAGTAAGTCTTACTATCAATGAAATTTTTGAAGATTCAATTAGACTTACCATCATTCCTATCACTTTTCAAGAAACGCTTTTTAAAGATTACGCCATAGGAAGAAAAATCAATATAGAAAGCGATTTACTTGCTCGCTATATTGCAAATATCTTAGATTACAAACAAAACAACAAGGAACTCTCATGGCAGGAAGTAGAAAGAATTACCTACCTTTACTAGAAAATGAGCAAATGAGTGCATTTTGTGCTTTTGGGGAGGATTTTAGTGTTTTTAAAGATAAAATTTTAGATGAAAATCTATTTAGTGAACACGCAGTATTTATAGAAAAATGTGTTTTTATGAACCAAATTCATTCCAATAAAGTTATGTTTTATCCTGATATAAATCATGCAAATTTTACTTGTGACGGACTCGTTAGCTCTCAAAAAAATACAGCACTATGTGTTTTAAGTGCTGATTGTTTGCCTTTATTATTATGGCATAAAAGCGGCATTATCGCAGCTTTGCATTCAGGGCGACAAGGTAGTTTTGATAATATTTTAAAAGTGGCTTTGCAAAGCATAAAAAAACAAAATAAAGATATTAGTTCTGATGATTTTATTTTAATCATCGGTCCTGGAATTTGTGGAAAAAATTATGAAATTAATGGAGAAGTTTTACAATACGCCAAAAATCATTTTAAAAAATTTTTACAAGATAAAAAATTAGATTTAAAAAGTTTGGTTAAAAAGCAAGCTCAAAATTTAGGTATAAAAAATATAATAGACTGTAATATTTGCACCTTTAGCGATGAAAGATTTTTTTCTTACAGAAAAAATCAAACCCCAAAACGCTTTGTAAGTGTTATAGCATTAAAAGGATAGTTAATGTATGAAAAAAAAGATTTAAGGGTTTTACAAATCATACAAAAAGCAAGAGAATTTTCAGATCCTGATTTATTAAATGAAAATTTACTGGCCCAGCTTGTCAATACTCCATTAAAACCCATAAAAAACAAAAATAAGCAAAAAATCATCCAAAGTCTTAATGAACTCATCAAGGCCAAAGAAAAGGCGTTGCTAAGCAATAAATAATTATTTTTTCTTTATAATATTTAGCCCACTTGTTTTTAAAAAACCATCCTCATCTTCATAAAATTTGGAATTTAGCTCTTCTTCATCACGAACAACAATATCAAAATTTTCCTCTAAAGGTAAATAATTTTCAAAAGAATTTAAACCTTGCGATA
Source organism: Campylobacter sp. US33a (assembly GCF_004378855.1). Lineage (GTDB taxonomy): Bacteria > Campylobacterota > Campylobacteria > Campylobacterales > Campylobacteraceae > Campylobacter_D. The sequence goes on along the minus strand of NZ_RYYL01000006.1, from coordinate 68,097 downwards.
CATTTACATATCTTTTAAAATTTGTATTTTTATTCATTTGATAATTTAACCCTTGTAGTGTATTTACCTTGTTTTCATAATCTTTGATATCTTGATACAAGCTACCTTCATTAACATCAATATTAAGCTTTTTGCTTGTAATGCTATTTGCATTAATTAAAGCCTCTTGTGCTTTTAAATTTATTTCTCCATTTAAACCCGTATCAATAGAATTATTTTCATCTTTCAAATCAAGTTTTTTGGCTTCTAAATCGATTTTTTGTGCATTAATATTGGCATTAGAAATTTTTATTTCTCCTCCACTTTGCATGCTTATCTTTCCAGCTTTTATAACCCCACCATTAATACTAATTTTACCCGCATTAATTTTAACTCCACTGGCTCTAATTTGAGCTTCATTGGAATCAAATTCTTCCCCTTTGGCTGAAAAATTCTGCACTTGTATATCATCTTCTTTGCTTAATTTAATTTGTTTGGATTTTAATTGTAAATCTTTCATTGTATTTGCCTTTAGTTTTGAAAATTATATTATAAATTTTTAATCTTTTTAAAAATTTAAGGAAAACTATGAATATTTATCAAACAAGACTCCAAATCCTGCGTCATATGATGCAAAAAGAAGATATTGATATTTATCTTATTTTAAGCACAGATCCACACTTGAATGAATATATACCTGATTTTTATAAAATTCGTGTTTTTATGAGTGGTTTTAACGGATCAGCGGGAATACTTGTAATTACTCAAAATCAAGCTTTCTTATGGACAGATGGAAGATACTTCCTTCAAGCTCAAAAAGAACTCGAAGGAAGCACAATTACCTTACAAAAACAAGATCAAAATAATCATTTCTTAAAATGGCTACAAACCTTAAATTTTAAACAAAAATTGACTCTAGCTACTGATTTTACACTTTTACCTTTATCTTTAAAGCAAGAATTAAATTCTCAAAATAATATTTGTTTAAAACACAAAGACTTCATTTCCTCTTTTTGGCAAAATCGTCCTTTGCTTTCTAAAAATCCCATCTACGAACACGAAGAAAATTTTGCTTATCCTACGCGTTTAGAGAAAATCAATCTCGTACGCGAAAAAATGAAAAAAATTAAAGCACAAAATCATCTTATTTCTAGTCTTGATGATATAGCTTGGATTACGAATTTAAGAGGAAATGATATAGAATTTAATCCCGTATTTTATGCTTATTTATTTTTAAACCAAAATGAAATTTTATTATTTACTGATTTAGAAAAAATTGACTTTAATCTTAAAAATAAACTTGCTAAAGATTTCATTACACTTAAAAATTACGAAGAAATTCACACCCATTTAAAAACGCTTAAGAATACTAATTTATTAATAGATGAAACAAAAATGACTGCTTTGCTAATGCAAGATATTGATCAAAGTGTGGAAATTTTAAACCACACTCTGCCTAGCACTATACTTAAAGCTTGCAAAAATTCAAAAGAAATTGCAAACATAGAACAAGCAATGTTGCAAGATGGTATAGCATTGTGTTATTTTTTTGCATGGCTTGAAGAAAAATTAAACAAAAAAGAAAAACTAAGCGAATTAGATATCGATATAAAAATTACAGAATTCCGAGCAAGAAATCCTTTATATATTAGTAACAGTTTTGCTACTATTGCAGGGTTTAATGCCAATTCCGCCCTACCTCATTACAAGGCTACGCAATCAAATTTTTCCTATATTGAAGGAAATGGACTTTTACTTATAGACTCTGGAGCACAATATAAAAATGGCACTACCGATATCACTCGAGTTATTCCAGTGGGAAAAGTCACGGCTGAACAAATCAAAGATTACACGCTTGTTTTAAAAGCACATATTAATATCGCAAGTGCTGTGTTTCCAAAAGACATAGCTATGCCTTTGCTTGATAGCATTACAAGATCTATATTATGGAAAGAACAATTAGATTTCGCACACGGTACAGGTCATGGGGTGGGTTATTTTTTAAATGTTCATGAAGGTCCGCAAAGTCTTTCTTATTCTGCTACTATCAATGATAAAAATAAAGCAAAAATTGGAATGATCACCTCTATAGAGCCTGGAATTTATAGAAATAACCAATGGGGCATAAGGCTTGAAAATTTGGTATTAAATTGCAAGATAGAAAATCCCAAAGAAACAAATTTTGGTGAATTTTTATATTTTAAAACACTTACACTTTGTCCATTTGAAAGAAATTGCATTGATGTAAATTTATTAGATGAAAAAGAAAAACAATGGCTTAATTCTTATCATCAAGAAGTATATCAAAAATTAAGCCCTTATTTAAATACTAAAGTTTCACGATGGCTAAAAAGAAAAACACAAGAAATTTAATTAGCTATTACTTTGCTTTTATAGGCTAAATATGCAAAAATATTAAGCAAAATAGAAACTATGATGAGCAAAATAAGAGAAATTTGAAAATTCTCAAATTCATCATGAAAAAAGCCTATAATCCACTGTCCTAAAGCTGCAATTAAATAACCAAAACCTTGAGATAAAGCAGAAAGCTTGGCAGCAATTTTTGCATTAGCACTTTTTTGTGCAATAAATAAAAGAGAAATTCCAAAAACACCTCCCCAAGGAAAACCCATGATAAATGCGGCCAAAATAAGCATTTTTATATCATTAAAACAAAGCAAAATTCCAAAAGATAATACATACATCGCACATAAAATTGCTATATATAAACTATGAAATTTTGCTTTAATTTTACCTAAAAGCAAAGGTCCAAAAAGTGCTACTGGCAAAGCAATGAGTTGGCAAAATAGCATAATATTTGTCGCAAAGCTTTTTGAAATATCTTTTTCGATAAGAATTTGAATATACCAAAAAAATAAAGCATAAGCCAAAAAAGCTTGTAGACCAAAGAAAAAAGTGATTTTCCAAGTGGTTGAATTGGCAAAAAGATTGATTTTTTTAGCTTCTTTTTTCTTAACACGAAAAATTCTACCATTTTTAGCTTGTGGATAATAAATCATCAAAGCCAAAAACGCAAAAATCACCCAAAATAGCATCGATAATTTTAAATCTAAAACATTTAACAAAGGTATAGCCAAAGCAATACCAACAATAGAAGAAATACTTAAAACAAGACTATAAATTCCCATCATACTTGCCATTTTTTTAGGAAATTTTTCTTTGATAAAGCTAGGAAGTAAAACATTAGCAATTGCTATACCACAGCCAATTGCTAGCATCCCCACAAACAACCCATACACGCCAAAATAAGAGCGGATAATTTCACCTATAAAGATCAAAAAAATCCCAAAAACAATTGCACGAATAGGAGAAAAATAACCCACAATAAAAGAAATACTTCCAAAAGCTATCAAAGGAAGACTTGTGAGTACCCCTGCAAGAGTGGAGTTTAAATCATATGTGTTTTTAATATTATCAATGATAGGCCCCACTGCAGTAATGGGAGCCCTAAGATTAAAAGCTACAATGATAACAATAGCAACATTGATCCAAAAAATCTTTTTAAAGGAAGCCATAAAAGCCTTAGTTTTGAAGTTTTACTTTGAGTATTTTACCTTCTACCATCTTAGGAATCCATAAAATATCGCCTTCAATAAACATATCCGCAGAACCTTTCATAGAAGGAAGTTCAAGCTTTGTAGTTTTGCCATTTTCTAAACTATAAACAAGCCCATTTAAATTTTCACCCCAAGAGCTTACAAGCAAAGCATCATTATAAGGCACAATGCCATCATAAGATTCTTTTTCATTTTTAACTATACTAAGCTCTTTTTTGGCTAAATCATAGCTCATTACAACACCTCCACTCAAACCATTGGGATGATAACCTGCTATAAAAAGCTTATTATTTTTATTATCTAAATAAAGCCCATTTGGTCCGCCAAATTTGGCTAAATCAAGTTTTAAAAGTTCATCATATGATTTTTCTTTTAAATCAACTTTTAAAATAAGCCCTGTACCAGTATCACTCACTACAAGCGTATTATCATCTAATTTTTCAATATCATTTAGAAAAATTGCACCTTTTATAGGGAGATTAAAAATTTCTTTTTTGCTTTTTAAATCAAAACCACGCAACACATCAATATCTACTACATAAAGGGTATTATTAAGCTCCATCATACCTTTTGGTGCATTTAAATTGCTTAAAAATTTATACTCAAGCACCTTGCCATTTTTATCAAGTTTTGAAATAAAACCATCATTATCTTTCGCCAAAGGTTCAAGTTTTTCACCCACATTTGACACATAAACAAAATTTTTATCCACAAAAATACTCTCAGGACTTTTAAAGCCGTCAAATTCTTGATATTTCAATTCACTTGCACCAAGCAAAGCTGCACCAAGTGTTAAGCTTAAAATGTATTTTTTCATTTTCTTTCCTTTTATAATAAATTTTTGAAACATTATAAAAAGAAAAAAGAAAAAAGCGTATCAGTTTTTTGATAAAAAATACAAGTTTTTTGATTTTTGATATTGTTTTGGACTTTTTCCGTATCGCTCTTTAAATCTTTCAATAAACCAAGCCACTGAAGAAAAAGCACACTCATTTGCTACTTCATTCACATTTTTTTTAGAAAATTCAAGCAAAAATTTTGCCTTTTGCAATCTTTTTTCATCTAACCATTTTTTAGGACTTTGCCCAAAACATTTTTTAAATTCCTTAGAAAAAGTAGCCAAATCTAATTTTGCAAAATCAGCCATTTCATTTACACTTAAAAATTCTCTACCACAATATTCAAAAAGCAAAGAAAGATCAAGACGAAATTCTTTTAAAATTCCTGCCAAAAAGCTGATAAAATAAGTATTTTTATTCAAAAGTAAATGTAAAAAAATCTCTTCAAATTTCAAACTCACAATAGGATCTAAAATTTGCGTATTTTCTTCAAAGTGCGGCGTGAAGCTTTCTAAAATTCCTTGTAAAATCTTATCGTTTTTTACCCAAAAAATTTCATAATCTTGCATCTTTTGCTCCAGCTTAAAAAAATCTTTATATTTATAAATAAGTTCAATTAAAAACGCATTGTCAAAGAAAAATAAATAAGCCTCATAAACTCCACTACTAAGCCCCACATTACTTAAAGTATAATTCCCTGCTTTTAAAAATAAAGTCTCATAAGAATCTATCCTATAATCTTTAGATGCGGTATGTAAAATTTTATACCCCTTGCGAACAAAGGTTAAAAGATGACTTTCTACATTGACAAAAGAGGAATGCGAAGTATTTGTTTGTGTGTATTTTGCAAAAGTGCAAGACTTAAAATTTCTATAATTTACACCTTTTAGTTGCTTTAAATCTCGCGGCAAAGAAAGAATTTCGCTCATTGCAAGTTTTGTCTACACTCTAAAAGGTAATTTTTAAGATCAATTTCGCGCATTAAAATTTCACGCATACAAACACCTGCTACATTCAAATCTTTAAATTTTTCGATATTTTGTGCATTTATCCCACCTATAGCATAAAGGGGAATTTTGCTAAATTCTAGTAAAGACTTTAAAAAATCAAGCCCCTTGGGAGCTAAATTTACTTTACAAGAACTCTCAAAAATATGCCCCACAAAAGCGTAATTTACCCCATAATTCATTGCCTCTAAAAGCTCTTCTTTGCTATGCACTGAAGTGCCTATTACATGGAAATATTTGCTAAGCTTTGGATCTTTTCTTAAAAGATCTAGCGGCGCATGAAAAAAGCGGTGTCCAAGCTTTAAACACTCTCTATCAAAAAAATGCAAAAAACAAGTTGTTTTATGTTTTGCACAAATGGCCAAAACTTCTTTTGCTAAATCAAAATACTCAAATTCGCTCAAATCTTTTTCCCTTAAAACGATAGCATCTACTCTGGCCTTTGCAAGCTTTTCGATCTGTTTTAAAAAATCCTTTTGAACACATTTTCTATCGCTTATAGCAATAATTTTTTTATCCCACATAGATACTGTCACTCATTACAGCTTGCAAATTTGATCTTTTAAGCATAGTTAAAATTTCCTCTACGCTTCTATCATCTGAAATTTCAAATTGCTCATCGCCTTTTTTCTCGCCTTTATGCTCACCTATACCTACGCTCACTCCCGCGCTCATTTTAGTCGCTCCAAGCTTTATAACCTCATCTCTAAAGCCTATCCTTTCGCGACTTGAAATAGTAATACCAGCAAAAGGCAAAAAAAGCCTATAAGCACAAAGTACTTGTAAAAGGCGTTTTTCGCTCACATCTTTTGGGTTGATTTTAGCATTATTAATAATCGGTCTTAAACGAGGTACCGAAATTGAAATTTCAGCGTGCGCATAATTTTGTTGTAAAAAATATGCGTGAAGTGCGGTAGCAAGCGCATCTTTTCTAAAATCATCAATGCCTAAAAGTGCCCCAAATGCTACTCCACGCATCCCTGCTCTTAATGCTCTTTCTTGAGCGTTAAAACGATAAGGAAAAATGCGTTTTTCTCCACCTAAATGGATTTTAGAATATTTTAAAGGATTATAAGTTTCTTGAAAAATCGTCACATAATCACAACCATTTTTATGCAAAATCCTATACTCATCTTCATTCATAGGATAAATTTCAACGCCTACAACCTTAAAATATTCCCTAGCTATCTTGCAAGCTTTAGCGATATATTCCACACTTGCAAATTCCCTGCCTTCGCCCGTTAGCATTAAAATTTCTTGCAAACCACTTTTAGCGATTGCTTTCATTTCCTCATGAATTTCACTCTCATCAAGCTTTGCTCTTGCAATTTTATTTCCTTTTTGAAAACCACAATATACGCATTTAGAATTACAATAATTTGACAAATAAAGCGGAGTAAAAAGCGAAATGGAATTTCCAAAATATTTTCGCTTCATTTGGGCTGATTTAAAAGCTATTTCTTCAATAAATTCTTCTGCTACACTTGAAAGCAAAGCTTTTAAATTTTCTATACTTAAATGCGCGGAATTTAAAGCATTTTTAACATCTTTAACATCAAACTTACTCTCATCATAATTTTGAGCTTCATTTAAAACTTTAGTCAAAATATCGCTTTTTATCTCTTGCATATGGGGTAAATACTGCATATAATCTTGCATACTTAATCCCTTAAAAAGCCAGTAAGCGGAGAACTAGCCTTAGCTTCGCCAACACTTGCTAAACCCGCTAAATACCCTGCTCTGCCAGCCTTAATTGCCAAAGAAAATGCCTTAGCCATTAAAGCAATGTCTTTTGCTTCAGCTATAGCTGTATTTGCCATCACTGCACTTACTCCCATTTGCATAGCCTCACAAGCTTGTGCAGGGTTTCCAATACCTGCATCTACAATGATAGGTAAATCAATCTCATTAAGCAAAATTTGTATAAACTCCTTAGCACACAAACCTTTATTGCTCCCAATGGGTGCTGCTAAAGGCATAATAGCTGCTGCTCCAGCATCACGCATAGCTCTAGCTGCATAAAGATCAGCATGCATATAAGGCAAAGGTGTAAATCCATCTTTTGCTAAAAGCTCGCAAGCCTTAATTGTCTCATAATTATCCGGTAGCAAATATTTGCTATCGCCTATAACTTCTATCTTTATAAGCTCACCACAACCAAGCTCCCTTGAAAGCCTAGCAATGCGTAAGGCTTCATCTGCATTTCTAGCTCCTGAAGTATTGGGCAAAAGAGTCACGCTTTTTGGGATATAGTCTAATATATTTTCAATTTCCCCTGTATTTGCACGACGCAAAGCTAAAGTTATGATCTCTGCTTTGGCTTCTTCTATAGCTGATTTTATAAGCTCTAAAGAATATTTACCTGATCCTAAAATAAATCTTGAGTTAAATTCATATTTTCCTATTTTTAATTTATCATTTTTTAAATTTTCTTGCATTTTTTACTCCTTATTTACCAAAAGCTCCAAAACAAGATTGCTTTGATGCCCTGCACAAATATTTACCCGCGGCGCTAAAAGGCCATTTCCTACCTTAGCGCCACTTACTAAATCCCCGCACACATAGAAATTTTTTGCGATTTTTCTCGTTTGTATGCTGTTGCTATCGCCATATCCTGCAAGTCCTGAAGCACAGATTAAAATCGTATCTTTATAAAATTTGTGAAAATTTTGTGCCATCATAGCTTTTGCTTGTGCGCTATCAAATGCTTCACAAACTATATCTATATCTTTAAATAAATAAGCCAAATTTTCTTCATCAATTTTTAGAGTGCAAATTTGAGTGCTGATGTAAGGATTTATTTCGCTAATTTGTTCTTTTAAGGCTTCGGTTTTAAATTTGCCCAAATCGCTCACACGGTAAGCTTGACGGTTAAGATTGCTAGGTTCAACCACATCAAAATCAATAAGTTTTAAAAGCCCTACTCCGCTTCTTGCTAAATTTATAGCTATATGAGATCCTAACCCACCTAATCCACAAACTGCCACGCTTGCTTTTTTAAGTTTATCATGAAGTTTTGGGGTGTGTCTTGCTCTCATCATTGCATCTAGTGCATCAAATGGCGGTAAAGTATTTCTTTCTATACAAAAAAGCTCATCATCTTCGCTTAATTCTATTTTTTCCTTTGTTGCAAAACCATTGACTATCCATACATCATTATCATTTTTGCTCACACTTTCAAAAAAATCCAAAGTATTGGTAAAATCCGTATCAAGCATTTTGCCGTTAAATTTGATTCTCATCAACCACCACCTACGAAGCTTACAATTTCAGCTCTATCATTTTCTTTTAAAATCAAACTATCAAATTCACTTTTCGGGATAATTTCACCATTCAATTCTAAAGCAATAAATTCTATTTTAAAACCTTTTTGCTTTAAAAAATCTGTAAATTTAAGCTCTTTAAATTCAAGTTTTTCTCCATTAATTATCATTCTAAACCTTTAAAAATTCTCTATCAAATCTCTAAAAACAAGGCAGAGTTTTTCAAATTCTTCTACACTAACCCTTTCATCAATGGCATGAATTCTATCATTACAAACGCCAAATTCTACAACCTTTACGCCATACTGTGCAAAATATCTTGCATCGCTTGTACCACCTTTGGTATTTAACTCTGGGACTTCGCGAGTAATCTTTTGTATACTGTGATTAAGTTTTTGAACGATTTTGCTCTCTTTATCTGTTAAAAAAGCTTCTGAGCTTTGCTTTAATTCTAGTTCGTAATTTAAGCCTTCGCAAATTTTTTCCACATAATTTTTCACATCTTCTAAGCTTGTTTGCGGAGAATTTCTAACATTAAACATCAATCTTAAATCATTTGGTGTGACATTGCAAACTTCTATTCCACCTCTAATATCAGTGATTACTATCTTCGAAGGAGAAAAAAGCTCATCGCCTGGATCAAGATCAAAATCTGCTAAAAATTTCAAAGCAGAAGCAAAATCATGCACAGGATTGATGCATTTTTCAGGGTAAGCCACATGTCCTTGCTTTCCACGGATTAAAAGTTTGCCATTAATAGAGCCGCGACGCCCAATTTTTAAACTATCGCCAATTTTACTCACGCAAGTTGGCTCAGCCACCACAGCATAATCAGGCAAGATATTTTGCTCTTTCATCCACTCTAAAACCTCTTTTGTGCCGTATTTTGCTTCACCTTCTTCGTCGCTTGTTAAAATAAGGCTTAATCTCGCACCCGAAAAATTAACATTTTTTACCGCATCCACAAAAGCAGCCACGCCACTTTTCATATCTTGCGCGCCTCTTGCATAAATATATCCATCTTTTTCTAAAGGGATAAAAGGATCACTACCCCAACCTTCTCCCGCAGGCACTACATCTACATGCCCACCAAATGCTAAATGCTCACCTTCATCTCTAAATTTCTTAGTCAGCAAAAGATTTTTAACGCCTTCTTTATCAATAAAAAAAGCCTCAAAGTCATTTAATTCCAAAGCGATAAAATTCAAAGCTCCATCATCATTTGGAGTGATTGATTTAAATTTTAAAAGTTCTATTAAAAATTCCTTAGCATTCATTTTTCATCCTATAAAAGTTCTATATAATAAATTGAGTGCAAAATATTCTATAATTATAGCCGAAACCACATTGATTAGGAAAATAACTTTTGCACTAAATAAATAACTATACTTTCCTACAAAAAAAGATAACGAAAATACCCATATAAAAATGATAAATATCAAACCAAAAGCCATTGCTAAAGGATAAGCATTACTGGCAGATAAAGTTGCCACACTAAGCCAAAATCCTATAATATAAGGATTTGTGATATTTAACATCAAACCTTTGAAAAAACTTTTTCCTATATTTTCTTTAACACTTTTGCCACGCAATTCCAAATTTTTAGCTTTAGCTTTTAGGGTCAAAAAGGCTATATAGCTTAAAAAACAAAAACCAAATACGGCAAGAATTTTTAAAAAAAATTCATTATTTAAAAATTTCAAAATTCCAAAATTTAAAAGCAAAAGATAAATCACATCTGCTAACATAGCTCCAAGCCCTACGCTAAAAGCATTTTTAAAAGAAGTTAAAGCATAAGTTAAGATTAAAATATTCACAGGTCCAAAAGGAACACATACACCAAGTCCTAAAATAATACCATTTAATAAAGACTCAAACATTTACACTTTCCATAAAATTTTCTATATCCTGCTCAATCTTATCGATCGCACTTACAACATCTTCTATATAAACTTTATCAAAATAAGAAGCCAAATTCGCATCTTTTTCATAAATATTTAAAATACTTTTTTCGCACATCGACGCATAATGTCCCACCGGCAAAACCGCTCCACTCGTGCCTATACTGATAAACATTGAAGTTTGATTGAGCAAAGAATAAAGCATAGCATAAGCAGGAGCTTGCTCTTCAAACATCACTATATTGTGCCTTAAATTCTCGCTTTTACATTTAGGGCATTTTTTATCTGCAATTTTTTCATAGCCTATATTAAAAATATTTTCACATTTTAAACAGCGAAGTTCAGGCAAAAAACCATGTAAATGCACTACATCCTTACATCCTGCACGCTCTAGTAAATCATCGACATTTTGTGTAACAACAAAGAGATTTTTACCTAGTTTTTCTTTAAGCTCGGCTATTTTAAAATGAGCGTGATTGGGCTTTACAGCTTTTAATTGCACTCTTCTTTCATCATAAAAATCAAGCACTTTTTTAGGATTTTTTCTAAAGCCTGTCGCAGAACAAACCTCCATTACATCGTATTCTTCCCAAAGTCCATCATTGTCTCTAAAAGTTTTAAGTCCGCTTGGAGCACTAAGCCCTGCTCCACTTAATATCATTATATTTTTCATTGTTAAGCCTTGAATTTTTCAAAGTTTAACATAAAATGCTTTAAGAAATAATTGCTATTTAATCTTTTTCTGATAGTAATCCACAGCATTGCTTATTTTTTTATACTCTATATTTCTTGTATAATTTTCCATAAATTGCCAATTTGGATTGCCCTTAGTATCCATAGGAAGCAATAATTTTTCTCTTTTAATCCTTTTATCGTTAATTTCACGATTGAAACTATATTTTTCACTTAAGCGAGCAATAATTGGAAGTAAAAATAAATAAATATATTTACTAAATTTAGGTTGTATGAGTTGCGTAACATGATCGCTTGCAATAAATTCATAAGAGTGAAAAAACGCACTGCCAACACTTCCACTATTTGCTAAAGAGATGCAATCACTAAATTTTCTTACATTTTCATAATTATCTATAAAATTATCCACACCATTATTAAAAGCACTTGAAGAAACATAAGGGGTTTTACCCTGAATCTGATCATCTTTAATCAACCTTTTTCCTCGCTTGATTTCTTTAAAAATATCAGCAAAATAAAATTCTTTCCATTGAATACTCTTTGATTTACCTTGTTTAATGAAATCTTTATATTCATCTAAATCAAATCCCCCCCCCCCGCTATCAGCTTCAGCAAGTTTTGCATTATAATAAGTAGTAATTTTTTCTAAATGCTCTTTTTCTATAGCTTTCATATAAGATTCCATAAAATGCCAATTTGGGAAATTATTTTCATCCTGTGGAAGTTGTATAATTTGCCTCTTTAGTCTTTCGGTAAAAGCTTTGTAACCAAACGCAAATTTAGAGGCATTATTTTTTATGATATTGGCCACAAACAAGCCACTATATTTATTTAACTCATTATTGCCAAATATTGTAATCTCATCACTAGCGGTAAAAACACCTTCAACATAATAACAATCGCAAAATGTAGTTATAATAATTTTATCTTTTTCTATAAAAAGTGGATTTGCGATTAAATCCGTTAAACCATTATTTTCCTTACTCGCAGAATAATAAGGTATATTACCTTTTTTTCTATCTTTTTCAATTAATCTTTTTCCTCTTTTAATTTCAGTAAAAACTTGCTCTAACTTAAATTCTTTCCACCTTATGCTTTCTAATTTTAAGTTTTCATTTGCAATTTTCATGAGGCCATCCTCAATGAAAATGCCTCTATCTCTAACGGAGTGATTACTATAAGTAGTGGTAATCCCCCCCCCGATTATTAGCTAATTTCTTATTGTAATAATCTAAAATATTTGTAATATATTTTTGTTCTATATTTTTCATATAATTTTCCATAAACTGCCAATTTGGATTACCTTTAGAGTCTATGGGAAGCATAATCTTACAATTATCAGCATTTTTTTGCCTAAATTGCTTGCCATATGAATATTTACTTTTTTGTCTATTAATACAACAAACAAAAAATATTTTTACATATTTAGATATTTCTTTATTTAAGAAAAAATATATATTATCATCTCCGCACGCTTCATAAGGATGATAAAAAGAGTTTCCAAACATATCTATAGAAATGAAATTCTCATAACTTACAGCTTTGTTGCCTATAAAAGAAGCGATTCCATTATTGCTTTCTCCAGCTGTAAGCAATGGGACTTTTCCTTTAGTTCTTTGCTTTTCAATCAATCTCTTTCCATGATAATTTCTAAAAATCTCACTAATCTTAAATTCTCTCCACTCTACACTAGCTAAATCATTTTGCATCTTTTTCATCCTCTAAACCAAACAAATAGCCTCTACCATGTGTTATCATATTAAATTCAAAAGTAAGATAATCTGCCATTGTTTTTTCAAATTCTTCATGCGTTGGAATCTCATCATTAAAATAATAAAAACTATGCAACCACTCATCATCTGTCTCTATCGTGGTTTTAACACAAAATTTACTTGGTGCTTCTAACTCATCACGCCAAACCTTTAATAAATATGCTTTTTTGTCTTTGGCATGTATGGTTTCAACCAGACCTTTATGTTTTTGCACTTCATAACCATCATCTTCAAAATTGATAAATTTGCAAATCTTATCTTTATCATGAGGTATTCCTGCAGTAAAAACGGCTATACAAGGATTAGTCTCTACACCATAGAAAGTATTTTTATTTAAAGTGATTACACCCTCTAAAGTATGTTGCTTTAAAATATTTGCCTTAATAGCTTTTTCTTCTTTGCTTTTACCCGTCATAGCAGATTGTGGCACGATAACAACAACTTTTCCACCTTTTAAAATAGAATTTAAAAGATGTTCGCTAAATGCAATTTCAGTTAAGTTTTTATCAATTTTACCTTGAGAATAAGGGGGATTCATAAAGCCAATATTTGCCATAAAATCTTCTTGGAGTTTTAAAGGAATTTGCTTTAAAAAATCTTCATCATACAAATTACTCTTACCATCTCCCCTTAAAACCATATTTGCAGTAGCAACAGCAAACATAAAAGATTGCAATTCAAAGCCAAAAAGCTGATTTTTCTTAATATCTTCTTTCTGTCTTTCATTTTTCGCTCTTAAGAGCATATAATCAAAAATCCACCTGTTCCACAACAAGGATCAAGCACTTTATCACTAGCTTTTAAATCTACTAAATCACAAAATAATTCTGTAATATGTGTAGGCGTAAGCACAATACCCAAAGTCTGCCCATCGCCACCGCTAAAGCGCATAAACTCACTATAAAATATTCCTAAGTAATCATCAGAATTCTTTATAGTATGAATAGAATCAAAAATATTTTCTTTAATAAATTTTGCATAATGTTTTAAAGGAGTGCAGTTGATTTTCAAACCTTTTTTGTCAGTAATTTCACAAAGCTCATTAATCTTTTTAGTATCTTTAATCACAGAAAATTGTGTCAAAACTTTATCAAATTTTATTTGTGGTGCAAGATGAGAACGCTTAAGATTTGATTTAATAAGATCATAAATTTTACTTCCATCTGTATCAACTTCATCATTATTAAGATAGCTTAAATCTAAATTTTTAGCTCTCATTTCATCAAGTGCAAGTAAAATCCCTGCTACAACTAAAGGCTTATTTCTATCATCCAAAGCCCCATAATTTCTTAAATCTTCGTGTAAAGTAATAGCAATTTTTTCAATCTCTTCTTTTGTTTTTTGTTTGCTAGATTCTTCTTTTAAGACCTCTCTTTTATAATATTCTTCTATATTTTTCTCATTTAAAAGCATAAAAGTTTCAATGTCTTCTAAAGGCTCTTTTATCAACGCTCCATTATCCACAAATAAAGGGGTGATTTTATGCTTTTTTCTATCCCCGCTTACAGCGATTGCAAAAACTTTTTTATAGGTATTTTGATTTTTAATAATTTGCTTTGCATACCATAAAGCACCATTGAGTGCATAATTTTCTATGTCTTTTTGCTCTTGTGAGATGAAATTTTTATCATTCATTTTTATATGCTTACTCACATCCGCCTTATTTTCAATCACAATTACAAAATCTTTTATCACACCGCAATATTCAGGATATCCTTGTTTATTTGTTCCTTTTTTAGATGCAGTGCTTAAAGCTTCATTTAATTCTTTAACATCAGAACCTTGATAAACTAAATTAATATTTGCTTCTTTTAAAAGTTCATATACCCATAAGTCTGTTTGTGCTTCTTTTTTTGCCATTACAAATCTCCATTTCCTTACAATCTTACCACCTTGGCACCAAAACCGCCTTGATTTATAGGAGCGTCGCTAAAACTTTTTACACTTTTATGCGTTTTTAAAAACTCCTTTACCGCAAAGGCGAGTTTTCCTGTGCCTATGCCATGATAGACTAAAACCTCATCAAATCCAGCTATCAAAGCATCAGAAATGAATTTATCAAGCCTAGAGATAGCCTCATCGCTTCTAAGCCCATGCAAATCCAAACTCACACTTAAATTACTTGGCCTACTTACACTTATACTTGTTTTTGCTACTTCTTTTGGCATTGCGCCACTTTTTTTAAGAAGTTTTAAAGGCACGCGAAGCCTTATCCCATCACTTTCAACCATGGCGTCATTTTTTGAAATACCTACAATTTTGCCTTTAATTTTTTCATATTTTACAAAGTCTCCCACGCGTAATTCTTCATTTTGCTCCATACTTGGCAAAATGATCTCTTTTTTAAGCTCATTGGCTTTATTTAAGCTTCTTTGTTTTTCCTTAGTATCTTTTAAATTTATGCCTTTTTTAGCCTCTTCTATGGCTTTGTGGAATTTAAGCTCTAAATTTCTTAAATTATTGCGGAATTCTTGCTCGTTTTTTTCTTTTTGATCTTTTAAAGAAAGTAAAATTTCATCGACTTTTTGTTCTTTTTTCTCCACGCTCTGAAGTTTGGCTTTAAGTTCCAATTCAAGATTGATATTTTTTCCGACAAGCTCTTCTAAATTTTCTTTATCTTCGCCATAAAGTTTTTTTGCTTCACTAACTAAATTTGGTGGAATTTGATAACGCAAAGCCGTCTCAAAAGCATAAGATTTTCCTATAGTTCCTTTTAAAAACTCATATTTTGGCCTTGAAAATTCCTCATCATACAAAGCAGCGATGAGTTCGACTTGCTCGTTTTTTGCCAAAAGCATGGCAAGGCGTTTATGGTGTGTTGTGATGATGATTTTAAGCTTGTTTTCAATAAGTTTTGAAATCATCACACTATACAAACAAGCCGCTTCTTCAAAATCTGTCCCAAGCTCTATTTCATCGATACCTAAAAGTAAATTCTTCTTAGAAAAAAGATTTGAAAAATGCAACATTCTTCCTGCAAAAGTAGAGATATCGTTTTTTACATTCTGCGGATCTTCAATGATAGCATCAAATTCCTTAAAAGCACCAATTTTACTTTCATCTGCTTTGATTTTCATCGGTAAAAGATGTTTGGCTAAAAAAGCTGCACTTAGCAAGGATTTTAAAAGCATGGATTTTCCGCCTGCATTTACGCCTGTGATGATTAAAACTTGTTTGCTAAAATCTAAACTTACACTTTTTGGATTTTTTAAAGCTGGATGAGCGAAATTTTTTAGCACGATTTTATCGCTATTTTCACACATGACAAATTCATAATCTTTTCTTTTAGCAAGCATTACTCTGGCACTATAATGATCAAATAAATCAAAAGCATTATTAATAAATTTCAAAAAAAGCAAATTTTTAGCCAAAAAAGCAGAAAAATTTTTAGCATATTCATAATAAATTTCTTCTTTTTGATTTTTTAATTTTTCTATTTCGCTTTGCAAATTTTCAACGCTCAAAGGTACTATATAAAAGCCACCGCCACTACTTCTGCCAATAATTTTTGCTTTTATAGCGTGATTAAATCCACCCCTTACAAGCAAGGCTTCAAGATTATTTATAAGATGAATTTGCGTATCAATTAAATAAGGCATTAAGGACTTTGTATAGCAATACTTTTTAAACTCTGCTACCACTGCTTCATTTTTAAGCCTTAAAGCCGTGTTTATATTTATAAGTCTTTCATCTAGACTTTCTTTTAACTCACCTTTTTCATCAAATTTTTCACAAAGCTCTAAAATTCCATTTACAAATTCGATTTTTTCAAGCCATGAATTTAAATTGCTACCAAATTTTAGCTTTTTAAGTTTTTCAAAATAACGAAAAATTTTTACAAATTCAAAAATTTCATCTAAGTGCAAAATGCCCTGTTTGCTTAAATGTACCAAAGCCTTATCTAAATTTAAAAGCTCAGGTGGGTTTGGAAACTCCACCTCGCAAAGCTCGTTAATACGTTTAAAATGAAGATGAGAGTCACCTTGTAAAAATATATCTTTATCTCTTGCAAGAAGGGCTTTAAATTCATCTAAAAAGCTATTTAAATCAAGCTTTGAAATTAATTCTTCTCTCATTGATTATCTTTACTATTTTTTCATTCGCCATTTTGTCTTAATTTATTACTAATATCTCCTGCACCAAAGCCAATGATAAGCCCTTTATCAAAAACTTGTCCCTTTGAAGCAACTAAAAATTTTCCCTCTCTTTTAATATCTTCTGCAAATAAAGCCTTAGGAAAAACTGCTTTTAAATCAAGCTCGATTTTTTCTTCTCCTGCACTATATACAGGCAAAATTACAAGCTCATCGACTCCTTCAAAAGCCTTTGCAAATTCATTTAAATTTGCCACTAAACGCGTATAGCGATGAGGCTCAAAAATAGCTGTGATTTTAGAATACCCCGCTAATCTTGCATATTCTTTTGCAGCTTTTAAAGTAGCTTTTATCTCGGTTGGATGATGACCATAATCATCAATGAGAGCTAAAGTTTCATCAGCGTGCAAAATATCAAAACGCTTTTTAATGCCTTGATAATTTTTTAATCTTTTTCTGATATTTTCTATATTTTCATAATTAAGCGCTGCTAAAATCGCTAAAGCTGCGTCGATTGCTACATGCTCTCCCATACCAAAAACACTAAATCTGCCTAAATTTTTAAGCTCAAAACTTGTATATGGCTTGAAATTTTCTATACACATGGTGCAATTTTTAATGTCTTTGCTAGGATAAAGCCGAGTAGCTTCTTGCTTATATTCCCTTAAATACTCATCTTCTACGTTAATCACGCGAATTTTAGCTAAATCCAAAAAATCATCATAAGCCTTGTGAAGTCTGCAAACTTCATTACCATAATGATCTAAATGCTCTGCTTCTGCGTTTGTAACAATAGCTAGATGTGGATTTGAATTTAAAAAAGAACTATCACTCTCATCGGCTTCAAAGATTAAATTTTTGCTTTCTTTATAGATCATATTAGACCCAAATTCTTTTAAAATCGCTCCAATAATCACCGACGCATCAGGGATTAAAGATGCTAAAATGCTTGAAGTCGTGCTTTTCCCATGTGCTCCAGCAACCGCAAAAACGCATTTATCTTCTAAGATGAGTGGCAAAGCCTCTTTTCTTGAAAGGCATTTTATACCAAGTTCTTTGGCATGTTTGAATTCGGGGTTTTCTTCTTTAATTGCTGCGGAATAAATCACTAAATCCTTACCTAAAATATTATCTTTATGATGCGGGATTTTTACTTCTACACCTTCATTTTGCAAATCTTTGGTGATTTTACTTTCTTTTAGATCGCTTCCGCTTATTAAAAAACCTTTTTCTTTTAAAAATCTTGCTAGTGCGGAAATTCCTATACCACCTATGCCTATGAAATGAATTTTTTGCATTTTTGCCTCAAATATTATCAAAATTTAAAGGCTAAATTTTAGCATTTTTTTACTAAAACTAAAATATAAAAAAGCTCTTAAAGCTTTATAAATTTAGCATTATTTTTCCTAAACTCAGTGATACTTTCTCCATCCAAGTTGTAATTATATTATCATATTTACAAAAAGTATTTTTACTCCTTAATTTTATTTTCCTAGATAAAACCACCTAAAACTTAAAGTCCAAAACAACAAACCAATGAACGCTATAAAAGCAAGAAAAACATAAGCATAGAAAAAACTATAATTCTGGGCGATAAATCCAGCTATCATGGCACTTAAAGCTCCTCCTACGCCACCGCTTATAAGCACCAAAGAAAATCCTGCATTCACATGACCACTACCCAATAAAATTTTAGCCACCATAATAGGCAAAATCACTCCCGTAATACCCGCACCAATGCCATCTAAAATTTGCACAAAAACCATAGCCACAATATGAGTAAAATTAGCCGCTACAAAACCTCTTATAATAAGCTCAAGTAAAGATATAAAAATCAGATAAAAATAAATTTTAAAATCATGTTTTTTAAGGATAAATTTAGAACACATAAACACCACTATTATCATAGTGCCTTGCGCGATCATTATCGTTAAAGCTGCATAAGCACCGCTTGAATCTACGCCCATACTATGTGCTCTTTGACTAAGCAAAGGCAGCATATAAGCATTACTCAAATGAAAGCAAAACATTACAAAAGACAACAAAAGCACTCTTTTATCCATTAAAGACTTAAGCAAGCTTTCTTTTTTAATATGTTTTAACTCACCTCTTGCTATTTTATGGTTAATGGATTTTTCTTTAAGCAAAGACAGTAAAAACAAAGAAATTATACCCATTAAAGCTGTAATCATAAAAATAGAAGCAATGCCATAAAAATACGCACAAAAAAAGCTTAAAATCGCACCAAAAAGTGTTCCAAAATGTTTATAAATTTCATTTTTTGCTGTTTGTTTAGCATAATGATTTAAACCCACAACACCTAAGGTAATAGCACAAAATGCTGGACCTAAAAAAGCTCCACTTAAAGCAATACCAATTTGTGCTAATAAAGTAAAAGTAAAATTTGCAAAAAAATAATTTAAAGAAACGGCAATAATAATTAAAAAAATGCAAAAACCAACAATAAAGCGTTTTTTTAGCGTTTTATCTATCAAAATTCCAAAAGGCAAGCCAAATACCAAAGCACTAAAAGAAGCCAAAGAATTTATAAGTCCGATTTGACCTTCTAAAAAGCCGTGATTTTTTAAAAAAATCCCCAAAAATGGACCCAAACCATCTCTAACATCAGCAATGAAAAAATTCAGCCAAGAGAGAAGATTTACTGAATTCATTTGTTATTCTAAGGCGTCTAAATCGCTTTCATGGTAACGAATAAATTTTTCATTATTTTCCAAAGTATCCACAAAACGCCCTATTCTATCCCACCTTACTAGTTTTTGCTCATCCCAAGAAAAATACACAAACCAAGGTTTTCCAACAATAAATTTATAAGGCACTGCTCCCCAAAAACGACTATCATAAGAATGATCCCTATTATCGCCCACCATAAAATACTCATCCTCGCTTACTTCATAATAATAAGCATTTCCTCCGCTATAACCTACTTCACCAAAACCATCAATAATTACAGGTTTCATCGCCAAATCATTGCCTATTAAGTGTTTTAAAAATGTAGCTTCAGTATTAACCCTATCATCATAATGAATTCCTTTTTGTGAATAAGGTTCTTTTACAAAAAGCTTATTCTCTATCCAAACAAGATTTTTGGCATAATTTTCTTTCATATATTCATCACCTTCACTCATTCTAATATATAAGGTTTTATTAGCAAACACAACTTCATCGCCACCTTTAGCTACACAACGCTTGACATAATGTTCTTTAGGATTTCTTGGATTTCTAAACACAACTATATCGCCTCTTTTTGGACCTTGAGCCTTAATTAAATGTCCATCTTCATCAAAATCTGGCAATATAGGAATTTCCAAAAAAGGAATATGCGGTGTTGGCACCCCATAGCTGAATTTTTTAACAAATAAAAAATCTCCAACTAAAAGTGTATTTTTCATCGAGCCTGTCGGAATAACAAAAGCTTGAATAAAAAAGAAAATAATGAGTAAAACAATAATAACAGTCCCCGTCCAAGACTGAGAAAATTTATAAATTTTTTTTATTTTTTCCATATAAAACTTTCCTTTATTAAAATCAAAAAACGCAATTATAGCTAATATTTTCTAATAAATTTATTTGAAATTATATTAAAATTTCTCTTTGTCCCTTAGCATCAGGCTCACTTAAAATACCGCCTTGAGTAAGCTGTTCTATGATATTTGCTGCCCTATTATAGCCTATCTTTAAACGGCGTTGCAAATAAGAAATACTTGTTTTACCATCCTCTAAAATCACGCGTTTAGCATCTTCGTATAATTCATCAATTTCATCTGAATTTAAAGCGGATAAATCAGCACCTATACCACTACTTTGCTCATCTTTTAAAAAACTCTCATCGTATTGCACTGTTTGTTGGGATTTTAAAAACTCAACAATTTTTTCTATTTCATTCTCGCTAGCAAATGGAGCATGTAAACGCACTATATTACTTGTTCCTGGTGGAGTAAAAAGACAATCCCCTCTTCCTAATAAACTCTCAGCTCCCATAGCGTCCAAGATGACTTTAGAATCAATTTTTTGTCCCACTTTATAAGAAATTCTACTTGGTAAATTTGCCTTAATAAGTCCTGTTACAACATCAACTGAAGGGCGTTGTGTAGCTACAATTAGATGAATTCCACTCGCCCTTGCCATTTGCGCCAAGCGACCTATATAAAATTCCACATCCTTGCCTGCGGTCATCATCAAATCCGCTAACTCATCGATAATGACAACAATAAAAGGCAATTCTTCGCCTCCTAATTCTCGTATTTTTTCATTGTAATTTTCTATGTTTTTAGTTTTTGCTTCAGCCATCAAGCGATAGCGTCTTTCCATTTCAGCAACCATATTTGAAAGCGCATTAACCGCTTTTTTAGGATCTGTGATAACGGGGATTAAAAGATGCGGAATTTCATTGTAAATGCTAAATTCAAGCATTTTTGGATCTATCATCATCAAACGCAAAGTTTTAGGAGAGTTGCGATATAAAAGACTTAAAAGCATAGAATTTATCCCTACGCTTTTTCCGCTTCCCGTTGTTCCTGCAATGAGTAAATGCGGAAGTTTTTTAAGATCGGTTACAAAAGCATTTCCCACTATATCCTTACCCAAAGCTATAGTCAAAGGGCTTTTAGCGTTTTTAAATACTTCACTTTCTAAAATTTCTCTTAAATATATAGTTTCAATTTTCGCATTTGGCACTTCAATGCCTACCACATCTTTACCTGGAATTGGTGCTTGTATGCGTATAGATTCTGCTTTTAAAGCCATAGCTAAGTCATCTTGCAAATTTAAAATTCTACTTACTTTTACATCCGCAGCAGGTCTAAATTCAAAAGTAGTCACAACAGGACCCGCATAAGTACTAATAACATCACCACCTATTTTAAAACGACGCAATTTTTCCAATAAATCATAAATTTTCTTATCAATTTCTTCTTCGTTTATCTCGGTAGTATTTTGCAAAGGAGAAGCCAAAAAATCCAAACTTGGTAACTCAAAATCCTTGGGTTTTTGCATTTGACCCTGCTCTAACTCATTTAATAAAGCTTTATTTCCACTTAATTCTTTTAAAATCACACTTTTAAATTTAGGTGCAATAGGTGCAACCTGTGTTGAATTTTCATTCGAAATGATTTCTTGCTCTAAAATTTCTTGCTCGTTTTCATTTAAAATAAGCTCTTGCATTTGAGTTTGATTTAAATTTTGTTCTTCTTTATCTTCTTGAATTTTTTCTTCTAATAATTCTTCAACTATAGGTAAATTTTGCTTAGGTTTATAAAATTCTATATCAATTTCCTTGTTTTTAATTTCTTGTTTTTCTTGATTATCTTTTTGGGTGATTGTATTTAAATTTGGAGTGTTTAAGTTTTGCACCATATAATTTGAAGCCAAAATCCTGACACTTGGCTGGGAATTTGCATTTAAATTTTGATTTTCAAGCTGTTTTTTAAAAAAACGAGGTTTATTATCTTGTAAAGGGTTTAAAAGAATATTTTTTCTTTTATAACTTGGTTCATCAAGATTGCTAATATCTGTTTCATTTAAACGCTTTTTGATATCTTCAATGCTTCTGTGTTTTAAAAATTTTTCCGGAATCACCGCTTCCTCCTCTTCTTCTGCAATATTTTCATAATAAATTTTATTTTTGCTTGCCTTATTTACAAAATCAGCAAATCCATCTTGAATCTGTTGCGAAGTATTTTTAATTTGCTCCACAATGCTTTTTGGCTCTTCGCTATCATTTTCTTGCATTTTTATTTCTTGCGCTTCTTCTTTGATATATTTTTCATCTTTGTCTTGAATCTGTTCTGTTTGAATTTCTATAGGCTCTTTATTTTCTTCTTTTTCTTTTAGCAAAGTTATATCATTTTGTATAAAATCTTTTTTAACAAAAGAAATATCAAAAAGTTCTTTTAAAAAATCTTTTGCCAAAAAAACAACACTCAAAACAATTACAAAAAAGGCCAAAAATGCACTCAAAGTGCGTCCTAGCACAAATGCAAAGCCTTTATAAACATAAGTGCTATATCCTAAATTTTGATCATACAAATTGATTAAAATCATACTGAAGAAAAAAATCAATCCCAACGCTAAATAGTGGTATTTTGAAATTTGCTTAAAATTATAATCGTTTTTATAAAAAAAATAATTTAAACCAAAAAAAGCCATATAATACAAAAAAGAAAATTTTTTAAAGAATAAAGATAAAAAGCCAAAAAATAATATTATTTTGTTAGCATCTTCAAAAAAAGCACAAATACTTGAAATAAAAATAACAAAACTTATTGCGATAAAAATAGCTTCTTTTTTGATTGGAAATCCTTTTTTTAAAAGAAGCTATTATAACAAAAAATTACATATAGTTTAATAAACTCATTTGAGCTATGGTTGTAGAAGCCTTCATGGTAGCTTGATAAGCCATTTGTGTTTGCATTAAATTCATCATAGTTTCAACATAATCTGCATCAATTACATTAGACTTTATAGTCTGTACATTTACGCTTAAAAAAGTGGCTCTTGTATTAGTTTGCTCTAAATGATTAGTATAAGCGCCCACTATAGTATGTTGTTTTCTTAAATGATCTAGCAAATGATCAAGCCTTTCGATTCCGCCTTGCATACCAGTATTTCTAGGATCTTCGCTATTACCATCTGCTCTCATATTTCCCGCTAAAACCGCATCAATCATATCATCAAGATCTTTAATCAAATCTACATTTGGCTCATCAATCACTAAAGAATTATTTGCATTAAAAACAAAACCAGAACCATTAGTACTTTGTCCTGCTGGTGGAAATCCCTTATTAGAATTTGCATCACTTAAAGCAATTTTAATATTAGTATTTGTAGAAAGCTTATCAGTGATAGTAATACGACCTTCATAATCTAAACCAACTTCTACCTGCCCCTTAGAATTATTAATACCATTTTGTAAAGTTTGATAATCCGCATCTGAAATACTTCCATCAGGAGCTACAGCAATGCTTGTTTTTGGCATATTATCTGTTGCAAACATTCCTATGATATCATTAAGTTGTCTATAAGTGATATCTTCTGATCCTGTAATCACTCCTTGGGTGGAATTTCCAACCGTTTTCGTGTGAGTAATAGGAAAACTTATAGTTTGTCCTGGATTATTAGGATCTGGATAACTTACCATTGAATTTTCCAGATCTATAGTAACATCATATTCATTACCACCTTTTGAAGTTACTTTAAGATTAAGCACTTGTCCTGTCATACTTTTGTCTGCATTGGCAAGAACTTCACTTAATTTCGTATCATCAGTAGCATACTCACTTGTACCATTTTTTATCTGCGAGACATTGCCAAAAACTTTATTTCCATCTTGCTCGAAATAAATATTATCATAATCTGCACCATCGGCAGGATTTCCATTATTATCCGTAGCCTTACTTTTTATAAAATCATTTTGATGCACATCAATTTCAAACTGCTGACCATTGATTGTAATAGTAACCGGACTTTGAATATCATTAAGATCAGCACCACCAGTTGCATTACCCCCACGCACTGCTTCAGTCATAACCATATTGGTTACATCTTCCATACTTAAGCCAGCAGCTTCTGCGGCTGCTCTAACTTCTTCAAGCTCCGCTTTATCATCAAACTGCGGGGTTAAAGCCACTGCATGAAAATCTAAAGAACTATTGCCCTCTTTTAAATTTTTAATCTCTATTTGCCCGCTATCATTTAAAGTAACTTCTACGACTTTATTATCCGCTGTATTGCCATAAAGTTGCCCTATGTTTTCTAACACAGAATTAATATCTGAATTTTTATCAATATTAATAGTAGCTTTAAAACTCGTTCCATCAGGTCTTACACCTTGTATAAACATTGAAGATGGTGGAAAATCAAGCTGAGTATCATCATAGACAAAATCCTTATCAGGATCAAGTCCACCATCTTTCACATAATCTTGTCCAATAAATTGATACCATTTGGATTCACCATTTAAAATACCTAGTTGTTCAGGATGATCCTTATCTCCCCAACGATTATCGGTTAAACCTATATTGGTAGTAATGTGTTTGCTATAGTCATTATCAGGCTTAAAAAATAAATCCCAACCAGGAATGTTATAAATTCCAGAAGTTCCAGAGCCAGTAACCACACTCATATTATTACCATTGCCATAATAATTTCCCCAAGGATCAAAAGGCTTAGTATTTGTCATACTTCCAGAAAATAAATATTGTCCATTAATGCTTGTATTCGCTAAATTTATGATACTTTCTTTAATTTTAGTAAGTTCTTTTGCAATAGCCTCCCTTGAAGTTTGAGAATTACCATCACTTGCAGCTTGGACTAATTTTACTTTAAATTGTTCAAGCAATTTAATCATATCAGATATAGCCTGATCGGTATTTTTTGCCATTTCCATAGCTGAATTAGTCGCTTCTCTGATCTGATCTAAAGTTGCAAGTTCATATTCAAGTCTGGAACTGTCTATATAAATACTTGCATCTTCATAAGAGTCTTGAATTTTGCTCCCCGAAGAAAGCTGTTGCATAATTTTATATAAAGAAGACTGACCACCTTGAGTGTTGGTAATAGTTTTGTTGAATGTAAATTGATCCGTAATGCGCATAAAAGCTCCTTATAAAATATTCATAGAAACAAGCAAAAAGAGTTCCTAAAAATTAATATTAAAAGAATTATCGTCTTTTTTAATTATTTTTTAACTTTTTAAAGCCTTTTTAATTTTAAAAAGTTATAATTTTGCTTTTGAATGCCCAAGTGGTGAAACTGGTAGACGCGCCAGACTCAAAATCTGGTAAGGGCAACCTTGTGTCGGTTCGAGTCCGACCTTGGGCACCATTACTTTTCAAAGTGTTTTTTAAATTTTTTAAAAAACTCAGGGAGCGGTTTTGGTAGCGGTTTTTTTCTCAAAAATTAATTCTTAACACTCCATATTAAAATAATATAATTTATCATTATAATCTAAAAAAGAAATTGACTTTTATAAAAATATTTAAAAAAGAATAAAATAAAAAATACATTTTACTTTTTTATATTCAATTTGCTAATTCATTCTCTATTTCTTTTTTTATTAAAAAAAGACAGTATAAAACTAAATACATTAATTTATTTTATTCATAAGACTTAAAAATTAGTTAAACCATTAAAACATATGAAATTTTATAATTATTAGTATTGGTAAAATAATGGTTTCTCAGCTTTTTCGGTTTTTTGCTTTTAGGGTTAAGCAAATATTATTTTATTATCTTAATCTTTTTATCAAAAATATAAAAAAATTATTTTAATTTAAAATTATTATAAAATTATATCGCTTAGTATTTTTAAGCTAGCGATTAGCTGGAGCTACGATCCTTTTTATATTTTATTAATTTATAAGGAGGTAATCATGATTGATATTAAAATAAAAATTAATCTGATTTTATCTTTTTTATTTTTTATAAAAATGAAATTTATTTTAGTTGAATCACTAGCTTAAAAATACTCTCATTTTTTCTTAAAATATATCTTCATTTTTTTAAAGTTATAAAAAATATCCAAAAAAATCCAAGTTAATTTTTTCAAAAAATCTTACCTTTTTTGTTTTGATAAAAAGTCTAGTAAAATGGAAATTTTAAGCTGTGTTTTAAAGCTTTATTTTTGGAGTTTTATAGGTTAAAATTTATAAAAAATAGCCTATTTTAAAACAATCATTACTCCATGCTAAGCAGATATGTCATTTTCATTACCTTTAGCCTAAAAAGTATATATTTCGTATATTTTGATAAATTTTTGGTGTATTTTTTATAGATTTTTATAAAATTTGTCATTTTTGTTAAAAATAATCGTACACCTATACATTACTTTGTAAGTATATATTATATGTTTTCGTTACCTTTAGTGTTTTTTTGAGATTTACTGTGTTTTTTTTAAAAAATGAAAATGTTATGATTTTGTAATTTTTGTATGATAAAATATTATAAATTTTTGTTAAAAAAGGCAAGTTATTCTGTGTTTAAAAATATATTTTTCAAAAAAACTGTATCCGCTGATAATTCTAAAAATGAGATAAAACTAGATGAAACTCTTACAAAACAAAAGTGATAGATTAGAAAAAATAATTCACACTTGAGTAGTAAATTGCACTAAATATTCTTTAAAAAATCCTTATGATACAAGACACATTAACAGAAAAAATGGCTGTATCAAATTTGTCTTAAGAGTCTTTAAAGAAACTAAAAATGAAGGTACTTTATTAAATGAAGATGTTAAAGACTTTGAAAATATTATAAAGATTTTATTGCAATTAAATACCACCAAATATAAACAAAAATAAGCTTAAAATCAAAAATATACTATAAAGTAAATCAATAGCATTAAATAATTAAAATCGATTTACGAGCTTGTCTTATTAGATTATGTCAAGGAAGTGGTGTTTTAGTTATTATTTGTGTAATTTTTACAAGCTCGAACGGATCTTATTTGCCGTGACGATAGTACATTATAGCAATAATTTATAAAAAATAATAATTTATCAAATCGATCACAAAATAAACCTAAGAAAAGTAAATCTCTTAGGTTTATAAAATAAACCACAGACTAGTTTATTTCGCATATGTGTGTGTTTGAAAATTTATCTGTGAATGCGTATGTTGAATTATACTATAAGATTAGTAAACTTCGTAAGATTTCTTTTCTTCGAGCTCCTTTAATATATCAACGTTTTTCCATTTTACAAACCAAAATTTTTGTT
The DNA here is from genome assembly GCF_004378855.1 of Campylobacter sp. US33a. Classification (GTDB taxonomy): domain Bacteria; phylum Campylobacterota; class Campylobacteria; order Campylobacterales; family Campylobacteraceae; genus Campylobacter_D. The sequence goes on along the minus strand of NZ_RYYL01000006.1, from coordinate 40,239 downwards.
TCATGGAAAATTTTATAATATAGTTTTGTAAACCCCTTTCATCAATTTTGTAATTTTCTAAAATTTTTACTTTAAAATCTTTATCAAGAAAAGGACAAGCAAGAATATCCATACTCAATAATGTTAGTTCTGTATTTTTGTTATTAAAATCTTTATATTTATTAATAATTTTTTCTTTGATTTGTTCTTTTATCTCTTTAAATTCAGGATCATTCTCTATATAATACAATAGTATTACAATATCAAAGTAATTCATTTCTTCACTTAAGAAAATTGTTTTTAGAATATTAAAATCAAGTTTTTTGTAATTTTTTATCTCTTTTAAGTTAATTAATAAATATAAATTTTGATTGTGTGAATATTTTCTGCTTTTATTTCTTTTTAATAAATGATGAATTTCATCAAAAACAAGTTTATAAAGTTTGTTTTTTAAATATTTATCAAAATAATTATGATTCATAAAGCTAATTAATTTAGCAAGAATTAAAGATAATTTAACCGTAGCAGAAGTTTTATCTGATTCTGAATAAATAAAAAAAACAAATTTTAACATTTCTTTCAAATGAGCAAAAAGTTTATCTTTTATTTTTAAGCAGTCATTTTTAATTGAAGATTTTATATTATTAAATTCATCATTTTCATTAAAAGAAAAAAGTTCATCAAATTCATTAATCGATTCTTTAAAACTATCTTTTGTATTTATATATATTTCATAAAAATCTTTTAACATACTAAGTTCATCTAAGCTACTATTGATATATTCAGTGATTTCTTTGTATTCATGAGCACTAGCTTTTAAATCTTCAATATCTTTTTCACAATTATTAATACTTTCAATAAAGTCTTTTTCAAGTGTATCATGCTCAAGATCTTTTTTCATTTTTAATTTTTTTATATGAATATCAATAGTTTGCATTATACTTTCAATATCTTTTTGTATGTCTTTTGTTTTATTTTTCTTAATATTATTTAATTTTTTTTTCATTTTTACTAAAATTAATTCAGTGTTAATTTTGTTAGGATTATCTATAATATTTTCAAAAATTATATATTTATTTTTATTTATATCTTTCTTAATAAAATCTATTTTTTTATCAATGATTGCTAAAGTGTAATTTAAAATATCATTGTATTTAATTTCATTTTCTTTTAAAATTGCTTTAAAATTGATAATCATTTCTTTCGAGCTTATTGTGTGTTTATTGTTGTTATCGAAATCAAATTCTTTTAATAAATCTTTGATTTTTTTCTTAGCTATTGTTATATTGGTGACAAAAGGCTTAGTAAATTCTTCCATTTTAGTTTCATTTAGATAAAACTTATATTTTTGTAACTCATTATTAAAAGTTTGGATTATCAAATTTTTTACATCATCTTCATTGTAAAAAAGAAAATAATCATCTACATATCTGAAAATTACATAGTCTTTTTTGTGTAATATTTTATTTTCTGTTAATTTATTTAGAACTAATTTATCTATTTTTTGCAATATTAATTCAGCAAAGATACGAGAAAATTCAGGCCCTATTAAGACACCATTTGTTTCTTTATAATTCATATTTTGCATTAATTTATCAAATTCATCAGCAAATGTATTATTAATTTTATTTAAATTATCCTTTATTGTTTTTTTGTCATAGATAGCCCAAGCGATAGAATGTGTGTATATACTATCAAAACACTTGCTAATGTCAAATTTATATAATTTTTTAAATAATTTCTCATTTTTTTGATACTCATATGATTCGTAAAACATATATATATGACTATATTTTTTATAAGCAAAAAAACTTTTAAAATATTTTTCTTTGTGATGTTTTATTTCTATACTGTTATTTAATTCGTCATCTATGTTTTTTGTATTCGTAAAATCATTTTTATTATAAAATAAATTAGCAACTTTATAAGGTCTTCTAATGGAAAATTCACTTTTACTTGAAAAATACAAAATAGCTTGTTTGTAAGTATCATAAAAATTCATAACTTTGATTTGATGTACTGGATGTATGATTGATAATTTTCTATATTCATTTGTTTTGTGTGGAATTTTAAAGTGAAAAGGTATGGTATAATCATCAAATTTTCTATCTATAAAAAGTATGTTTAGTATTTTTTCGCAACTTTTTTTAATATTTGTAGAATTATCAAAATAATTATTTATTTCTATTTTATATTTTAATAAAAAATTATAAAAATTTTTATTTGAAAATATTAAAGGAACTTCATAAGGTAAAATTTCTGATAAAACAACTCTTTCTTTTTTGTATCTTATTTTGTATTTTTTGTATTTCATATTAACTTTTCCATGCCAAAGATATTTTTTTTAAGTCATCATTACTTTTCAAACGAAAAATCTTTTTGCTTTCGAAATTTTTTACAAAAGAATATTTTTGTATTATTTTGCTTTTTAACTTTTCTAAATCAAAATTTAATTTTTCATATGGATTTATTTTATTTATTTTGTATTTTAAAAAAGCATCTAATCCTTGAAAACAACTAATATTGTTAACATACCTATTTGAGTAAAATACACCCGTATATATATGTTTTTTAACACCTTTTAAGGCTGTGTTTCCGGTCAAGTATTTTAGTCTTTTTTCTAGCATTTTTCTAGCATTTTTTTCATTGTGCTTACTTTGTTTGTTGTAACATTCTATGGTCTTGGTTATTTTGTTTTTATATTTTTTTATTTTATTTTTACTTAAACCAATTGATAATTTTTCTTTTTCTTTTTTTTTAAAAGCATATCCAAGAAAATCAAAATGTAACTGTCCATTTTTTGAAGTATCAATGACTTTTCTTTTTTGGCTTGTGCTATTATGAAAAGATAATTGTGTTTCTTTTTCTAATAAATTTTCAATTTTGTTTTCTATGTTCGAAGTACTAATTATTATAATATCATCTACATATCTTGCATAATATACAACTTCTTCTAAACTATCAACTTTTTTATCAAAATCTCTCATATAGAGTTCAGATAAATAAGCACTAATCCCTATTCCTCTAGGGATTCCTATATTTTGATTGTTGGATAATTTGCTATATTCTTTTAATATAGCAAAAATGATTTTTTTTGATGTTGGCTCTAAAATATAATTTTCTTTAATTATTTTTTTTAACTTATCATGAGGTATAGTTTCATAAAAATTTTTTATATCAAGTCTTATAATAAATTTAGGAATTTCATCATCTATTAAACATTTTATTTGTTCGATTATTGCATTTCTATCAGATTGTTTAACCTTAAAAGATCTTTGTATATCTTTTTGTGCAAATTTCAACGCAAAAAATAAAGCTTCATTTTTAGTATCTACAATATAAGTATCTTTATCTTTTATACTCTTAATATCTATGTGGATATTTAGTTTTTCACTGTCTATTTTATTTTGTATTTCACAAAATAATTTATTTAAAATTTCTATTTTTTTTCTATAACAATTACCTATTTCTTCTTTGACTTTTTTGTCTTCATTCTTTTTCAATTCTTTTTTTAGATTTGAAATTTTTTTATCGATATTTTCAACTTCGCCAAAGCATTTAAACTTATCAGGAAGATAATTTCCTTTTTTATTTTCTTCAAAATATATTTTAAAGAAAATCTTCATGTGTGAAAAAATTTCATTTTCTAAACTCATAATGAAGAACCTGTATTTATTTGCATTTTCACTCCCACTCCATTTTACTAATCTCATCTATCAAATCAACGCTTTTTATAGATAAATCAATGATTTTTAAAAGAAGTTCATAGATATATTTACCACCTTGATAATCATTTGGATTATTTTCTATTAAACTTTTTTTATCTATGCTTATTTGGTATCTATCGATAATCCAATCAATCGCACTTTTGCCATTGATTTTATATTCATAAGCAATATTTGGTATATTTTTTATAGTGATATTGTGATTATAAAAAATATCATTTCCTAGTTTTTTCATCTTGGTGACTTTATAAAACTCATCATTGTCTGTATCAGCCAAAACTCCATCTTTAAATTCTACTTCTTTAAACATTTCATTATTTTCATAGTTTAAATGTAAAATGGCTAGTTTTTTACCCAAAATGCTTAAGTTTTTAAAATCTTTACTTATAGGTATTCTTGGAGCTTCTTTTGAAAGTTCAAATTTATATTTTTCCAAATAACTTTTATGATGAAATATCGCATAGATATAATAAAATATATCTTCTTTGTTTATAGTTTCATCTTTTAATTGTTTTTTAAATTCATCTAAAGCAAAATCACTTATAGCGTATTCTTTACTTCCATTTTCTTGGTAAAAATAAAGCGGAAAAGCTTGAGTGTGTGTTATATAATCTAAGCTACTTAATAAATTGCAAATTAAAGCTGAAAAATTATAACTTTTTAGTGAGATATTTATCAACAAATTCTCATCTGTATTTTTAGAAAATAACTTTGAAAATTGAGATTGTCTTTCATTCCAAGTTTTATCCCAGTAAAGATATTCTTTAGTAAAGGGACGATAAAAACTAATTCTTATATTTTCTTGATTAAATTCTTTAATTTTTTCATTATTTATAAAATTTTGTTTCAGACCAGCAGTCCAAGAAATTTTAGTTTCATCTATGGTTATATCTTCATCTCTTAACTCTTTATAAAGTTCTGATTTTTTAACATTTTTATTTTTTTCTAAAAATGCTTGATGATCAAATTTAGCTAAGTCTTCATTATAAGTAGCTATGCATTTTTGCATAGAATTTGCAAGCTTTTCTTTGGAAAAATTATAAGCCCAGCTATCACGATTTGTTGCTATACCTGTGGCATTTATAGCAAAAATTCCATATTCATTTTTATCGCTTTTTAAAGGCATTAAATTATCAAAGTCCCCTCCTCTTTGATTGATCCAATCGCCTTTTTCATTTGGGATTATATTTATAAAAGGCACATTTAATACACTTTTAAAATTTTCTAATTTATCAAGCTTAGTTTGTCTATCTAGATAATCTCCTATATCATAATAGTGAATTTTATTTGTTTTAGCATTTGTATCTTTTATAAAAAATACTATAGCTACACTTGCTCTTGAGCCACTATCAAATATTTTTCCACCTTCTTTTCTTGAAGTTTCACCTGAAGTTCTTTGATTTCCTCTTAAATTTAAAATATAAATATCACTAAATTCTTTAGCTACGCATTTTCTAAAGCCATCAGCACTTGTTGCATCTATAAAGCCTCCATTTACTACAAAGCTTATAATGCCATTATCTTCTATTTTATCGCTTGCCATACGCAAAGCTTGGATTAGTGTATCTCTAGTATTTTTAGCTAAGTTTGCACTTGATTCTTTACCATAAGTGTTTTTGATGCGTTTTTCTAAATTTGGGTGAGAAATGTTTGCATTATTATCATTTGCACTACTTGCTCCAGCTGAATAAGGAGGATTGCCTATAATAACTTTGATTTTTTCATTGACTATTAAGTCTTTGATCTTTTTATTTTCTTCTAAATCTTTAAATTCTAAAGCAAATAAACCATTATCTTGTATTTTTTTATCTAGATAATCAAGACTATCAGCTAAGGCTATATTTTTAAATTTATCTAAAGTATTTATTCTTTCATTGCCCGTTTGAGTGATATTAATAAGCGCTATATAATAAGCAAGCAAAATAATATCTTGAGCAAAAATTGCTTTTTCGTATTTGTTTTTGAAATTTTCATCACTAATTAAATCATTTTCTTTACTTAATAATCTTGTGATAAAACTTCCTGTACCAGTGAATGGATCAAAGATTTTTACATTTTCATCGTTAAAATCTGTATTAAAATGTCTTTTTAAAAGCTCATTAACAGAATGAAGTATAAAATCAACCACTTGTATAGGAGTATAAACTATGCCTAATTTTTCAGCTTGTTTTTTAAAAGCTGATCTAAAGAAGGTATCGTATAAGTTTTTAATGAGTTCTTGTTTGCTTTTTTGACTTTTTGCTAATTTTACATTTTCTTCTACGTTTTTATATAAAGCTTTTAAAGATCTTGTTTCTTCATCATCTAAACCAAAGGTATTTAACTTTTGATTTACTTTATCAAGAGCTTTTCCTATAGGATTATCATCCATATTCTTATCAAACAAAACATCAAATATAGGTTTAGTTATAATGTGAGAGCATATCATATCTATGGCTTCATCTTCTTTGATATTTGGATGAATATTTTCTTTTAAGGAAGTTAAAAATTCTTCTAAAATTTCAGGATGATCTTTAAAGATAGCATTTAATCTTATATTTAATTTTTCTACTATTTTAGCTGTTTTTGCACTAAAGCTTTGCCAATAACCTTTATCACCAAGTTTAGTTGGTATGGCATTATACATCGTGTTTGCAAGCTCACTTAAGGTAAAGCTATCAAACAAGCTTGGCTCATAGTTTTTATCTGTATTATTTGAGCTTTCATCTGCCACATAATCAGCCACAGCTATTTTGATCTTTTCTTTAAATACAGCCTCATCTACTAAGGTATCATCGTGACTTCTTAGGGCTTTTAAGATATTCCATATATTTAAAAAATTGGTATTTTTTATAGCCTCATCTAAATTTGAAAGCTCATTCTCACTTAATGCTAAAGGCAGTATGATATAACCTGTTTTTTTATTTGGAGCTTTTCTCATTACTCTACCCACTGATTGGATTATATCTACCATAGAATTTCTTCCATCAAAAAATACTACACTATCTAAAGCAGGTACATCCACACCTTCACTTAAACATCTTGCATTGCTTAGTATATTACAAGTATTTTCTTTTGGGGAGTTGAGATTATTTAGTTTATTTAATCTTATATTGGAGTTCATAGTTCCATCAACATGATCTATGTTTATATCAAGATTTTTAAAAGAATCTTTTTTTAATGCTTCATCATAACATTGCATAATAATTTTAAAAGAATTGGTTATATTTTTAGAATCTCTTATGCTTTTGCAAAAATTTATAACTCTTCTTGAAATATTACTATCCATTTCTTCTAAAAAGTCATTATCTATTTGGTTATTTTCATCAAGAGCAACTAAATCATTTCTTGCTAAACCTTTATGCGTACCTATGATTTTAGATACAAAGTCTATATCTACATATTTTTCATCTACATTTTTCTCATCTTTTAATTTTGCTATGGCTGTATTTGCTATGTTTGCAATACCTTCTTGTTTGATAGCTAAAATAATAACTTTATAATCGGTGAGTAAGCCTTTTTCAACTGCTTCTCTAAAATTAATACTATAAATTTCATCTCCAAAAATTTCTTCATCATCCATAGAAAATACTTCATTATCACTTTCCAAAGCTTTGCTTTTTTGAGAACTAGAGTAAATCTTTGGAGTAGCACTCATGTAAATTCTTTTTTTTGCTTTGATGTTTTCATCACTATGGCATAGAGTAAAAGTATTTAGTTTATCTTTTTCCTTACCTGAATATAAATTTCCTACACTTCTGTGAGCTTCATCACAAATGATTAGATCAATCTCATCTAGATCGTTTTGTTTTTGAGCTTGCATGATTTTTTCAACACTTTGATAAGTAGAAAAGATGATAAATCTTTTGTTGTCTTTTTTAGCTATATCGTAAGCTTTTTTAATGCTTTGTGTATCAGTAGAAGCAGGAATGGGCAATTCTAAAATATCTATATCATCTTCAATGCTTTTACCTGATTTACTATCTGAGCATACAATAGAAGCAACAAAATCATCAGTTTTCTCTTTGCAATATTCTCTAAATGTTTGCCCTACTAAAGCTATACTAGGAGCTAAAAATAAAACAATGGAATTTTTAGGAGTAATTTCTTCTATAATTTTTAAAGATGTAAAAGTTTTCCCAGTACCACAAGCCATGATAAGCTTGCCTCTTGTGTTATTTTTGTTTGCAAAATATTCTTTTGTGTTATTTATGGCTTGTATTTGATGTTCTCTTGGTTTTTTCTTTGCAGTAATTGGTAGTTCTAAAGAATTATTTGGATCAAATTTATCCCAACTTATGTTTGAGCTTAAAAAATCTTCTAAAGTGATCAATTCTATAGGTGTGTTTTTTAAAATTTGCTCCATCTCTTTTTTAGCGTTTTGAGTGAGATCGCTAGCACTTATAATAATGCCTTTACTAAATTTAATCTCCCCTATTCCACTTTGCAACTTGCTAAAATAAGTACTTAAATCTTTAAAATCTACTTTTGAATTTTCATAAAATTTACATTGAACTGCAATATAATCATCGTCTTTTGTTTGAATGATTAGATCTATACCACGATCTTGCCCATCTTTTTTATCCCATTCATCCCAAAGATAAATATTTTTATAAATATTTGCTGTATCTTTTTCTTTTAAAAGATGTTTTGAAAGTTTTTCAAACATAGATCCCTTCGATCTAGTGTTTAAATTTGCTTTTTTTAATTTTTCTAAGATGATTTCAAAAGTAGTTTCGTTTGCACTCATTAAAACTCCTAAGCTAATAATATAAAGAATATATCAAAAATTAACTTTGTAACTTATAAATATAAAAGTTTTGTATTTTTATTTTGTGTAATTATAAATGGATATTATACCCACTAGAAAGCTTATGGGATCAGTAGTGTTTTCTTTATAGAGATATCTTCTTATACAGTTTTTATGCTTTAGTTTTCTTTGAAGCCATAATTATTATATTAATTTCAAAGGGCTTCATAATAACTTATTTTATTCTTAACAATATTTCAAAATATATTTATTGAATGTTTCATTTAAATCATTAAGAGCAAATATATTTTTGTGGATTTAGTTTTATACGAATATTTTATATGCCTATGAAGTGTAATATTGAAATTTGCTAAGTTGTTTATTTTTTACCTTGATTAAGAATGTATTTTTATTAATTCATTTTTATAGCTTTAATTCTTTAGTGAATATTATAAAAAATATCAAAACAGACTTTAAAACTATATATTTAAATATAAACATATTTTATGTTTATATTAACTATCAATGCTTTATAATAACACAAAAGGAAAATATTATGTTAAGAAAAATAGAAATATCTGGTCTATATTCTTTTGGAATAGAAACACAAATTGTTGATTTTACAGCAAAGCCAAAAAGTAAGTTGAAAAATACAAAATATGAGTATAATTTTAATTTATCACAAGCTGGGAAACCTATGAAATCAGCAGTTTTTTTTGGAAAGAATACTAGCGGAAAAACTAACTTTTTTATAGGCGTAAAAATTTTACTAAATATAATTAAATATGGCTTTTCTCATACCCTAAGAGAGCATTTAACAGACAATGCCTTTAATGAAAATTCAAATTCTATAAAATTAAGTATTGAGTTATCTAATAACAATAAAGATATTTTTACATATTCGATAGAGTTTGATAAAAAATATATCCTAAAAGAATCTTTTTTGAAAAATAATAAAATTATATATGAATTTGAGAATGATAAGGCTATTTTTAATATTTACAGTAAAGAAGATAATAAGCTATTAGAGTCATTTTTTTCAAGAAATCTTAGTGAAAATATATTTTACTTATTAAAAGATTTTGAAATAGAGCAAAAAGAAATATTTGTAAATCTTATAAACAATATTGAAGTTTATATGAATAGTAATTATTCAAAAAAATATAATTTTGAATTTGAAGAAAATAAAAAGAAATATTTTTTAGAACACAAAGAAAGTATTTTGGAAATTTTTCAATTGCTAGATAAAACTATAAAAGATTTTGAGTTTAAAAAGTATGAAAAAGATGGAAAGAATATATACGAAATCTTTTTTGTTCGCAATGGAAAGAAATTTAATTATCAAATAGAATCAGAAGGTATTAAAAAAATAGTATATTTTGCAGATAAAATAACCCAAATTATCAAGGAAGGAAAAATTGTTTTCATTGATGAATTAGATTCTTCAATAAGCACTTTGGCGCTAATACTTATATTTAACAATCTTATTAATACAGATGAAAACCATAATGGACAATTAATTATTTCATCTCATAATGTTTTATTATTTGATGTTAGTTTTTTAAATTCACAACAAATATTTTTAATTCAAAAAGATCAACACCTAGAGAGTAAGATAAGAACTTACTACGATTATGACATTAGAAGCGAAAAGAAAAAAGCATATATTGATTATTTAAAAGGGCTTTATGATGAATAAAAAACAAAGCCCAGTATACAGATTTGGTGCGAAGGTAAAAACAGAAGAAGATTATTTTAATTCCCTTTTTAAATATCTAAATTATGATAATGTTAAAATAGATGTAAAAAAATTTAAAAAATAATAATTCATATAAAAACATTCTTTATAAAATAGAAAAAGCACCTTATATTGATAAGCTTATTATTGTAATGGATCTAGATAGAGCAAAAAGCGATATTAGTGAGTTAAAAATTTTAGAAAAACTTATAAAACATATAAAAAAGTCAAAAGATATACATTTATTTCTTACTCTTGATGATTTTGAAGATTGGCTTAGATTTCATTTTGTAGATAATAGTAAAAATAATAAAACAAATTTTTATAAAAAATTAGGATATAGCGATAGTAAGAATTTTAAATCATCTACTAACGATTTATATTCTCAAATATTAAATAAAGGTGGATGTATAGAAAATGCTGAAAAGTATTTTTGCAATATCGCTGTTTTTTGCAATGATCAGTGTGAGATTGATAAAAATTCACTAAATAATCTAACTCAAAGTAATCTATATTATTTTAGAAAATTACTAGAACAATATAATGGTATTTAAAATAATATTATAAAAACTCTGCTTCTTTTTTTATATTGTGATTATATACAGATTAATCAATAATATCTAAAATTGGTTTTTTTAGCTAAAACAATTTAAATATTTATGAGTAAGTTTGTTTTGTCTTATTTTTGCAATTTTGGTTTAATTTATATAATTGATCTTCCTCAAATCCATCATTTATTCCTGCTTCGGCAAACTCTAACTGTTCTTTGTGAAATTCTTCATCATCTTTAAAAGCCTCAAAACTTTTTATCCATAATGCTTTTCTCTGCTTTATATATTCTTCGTTTTTAAACATATCTATCCTTTTGTTTTATTATTTAATTTTGCTTATTTTAATTTTTCTAAGATAATTTCAAAAGTATTTTCGCTTACACCCATTAAAAATCCTAAGCTAATAATATAAAGAATATATCAAAAATAGACTTTATAACTTATAAACAATTTTTTCTGCAAATATATTATTTAAACTATTCTTAGTAGAAATTTGTAGATTTCATAAATATCAAAAATATCAACAAAACAACTATGGATATAATACAAAGTTGATAAAAGATAGATCTTTGAAATATTATAATTAAAAAATAATATTGTATTTTTAAAGTTGATTAGATAATATATTAATTTAATAATTTATATAACAAAAAAAGGGAAAACAAAATGGGACAATATATTGTATTAGCCTTTGCAATAGCAGTTGCCATATTTGTGACATTTTATGACTTTGATAAAGATAAAAAAACCAATAATGATAAAAATAATTGATTTTGATATTTTATTATTAGAAGCATGTTTATATCTTTTAGCTTTTATTTTTTATTGCAAAATAACAATATAAATAAAAATTTAAAAAGCATTATTTATAAAAATACCTGCAAAAGTAATCTTAAGATTCATAGAATCTATTGGCGTAGGATTATTTGTAAATAGTCTTTATGGTTTGCAAATGGGCGATAGTTGCACTATCATCGATCTTTCTTAAAGATTGATCTTTTTTTAAAAGAAAATAAGAGAGAATGGGTGGTTATAATATAGCTATTTTAATTGGTGCTATCACTCTTATTTTTGGCACATTGGTTTTAGTAGCTCATTATTTTAACGATAAATACACTAACGAAAGTAAAAGCTAATCTTTAGGTTTTAGCTTAACACGCTCTATAAGTTGGGAGTAATAAAACAGAAATAAAATATTATCTTGGTGTTGCAACAAAATATGGTCTAGATCCTTTCTTACACCAAGTATTTTTTGTTCCTCGTTAAGAACTTACTACACATTCTCTCATAGCTTTTTGTATTTCTTCTTGGGATAATTTTTCCATAGTGTTTTCCTTTTTTTTATTTTTATAGTGATATAAATGACTTAATGTGTAGTTGAGAAATTTATTTTTTAAATTTCTTATATATTTCTCTTCGATGCCCTATTTCGAATACAAAAATAAATAATTCATTATCATTAATTTCAGCAAGCATTCTATAATTACCCACTCTAAATCTATAAATACCTTTTAAATTACCCTTAAGTTCTTTTGCTAATTTTTTTGAATTATCTGATTCTATTAAATTTTTAATAATCCAGCTCTAATAATCCTTGCTACTTGCTGATCAAGTTTTTCAATTGATTTTTTGGCGCTACTTGAGAATTTTATCTCATACATTTTTAAATACTTCTTCAAAGCTATAAATATTATCTTTTTTAGCTTCTTTGAGTGAAATTAAAATTTTATTTTCATCTAAATTTAACCCATCTTCTATTTTTTCTAAAATAGTATCTCTTATAAATTTTGATAATTGCAAATTATTAATTGCTAGATATTCTTTTAGTAAAATATCTTCTTGATCACTAATTCTTAACGATATTGTTCTCATGATTTTACCTTTGTATTATTTGTAATACATTATAACACATTTTTAACTTACCAATATTAATTTTAAAGTTAAAATTAACAAATTAAATTATAAAACAGAATAAATACTAATTATCAATATTTAATGCTTATAAAAAAGACTTTATAAAGGACATTTGGGGGATATATAAAGGACTTTTATGTGTAAAAAATATGCTTAAAAAGCACTTAAAATAAACTTTATAAAGGACAAAAATGTAAAATATAAAAACCCTTGCAAAATACTATAAAATAGGCATTTAAAAGCACTAAAAACTTGATTTTTATTGTAAATTTTGTATAATTTTAATATTAAATGTAAAGGAATTTAAATATCAAATGAAATAAGATTAGAGAACATAAAAAGATTATAAAAAATTGCAAATGAGATTAATTTAATTTATCAGCAAATCAAAGATGAGAATGTATTAAAAACATTACACGATGAAAATGCACAAAGATTTATTTTTGTTTCTCTAATTAAAATCAGTGAAAGCTTTAAAAAAATCAAAGAAAGTGCTGATGATGAAATCTTATCTTTATTTGACAAAAAAGATTTAAAAAGAATAAATGATACTAGAAATTTCGCAGCTCACGATAATGAGGAAATTAGATTAAGTGCTGTTGCTAATGTAATTAAGTATGATTTATTTAGAGTTAAAAGAAGTATAAATATATATATGGGAAAATTAGAAAATCAAAAACAAGAGGTTGAAATTATGGAAAATGTGGTAAGAAAAAAAGGTTTGAGTTTAAATGCAAAGATAATTACAGCATTATTAGTTGCTATTGTTTTAGCTTTGTCTTTGTTGTTAAGTATGGTAGATACAATGAATACCACAAATATAATAAAAGAAAAATTTGTAACATTCATAGATAGGTTATCATATTCTGAAATTGTTTTTTTGTCTATGATTGCTTTTATATCAATTGTTTTTTGTTTAGTGCTTATTGGAGTTTTAAAAATATCCAAAAATACCCCTTTAAGTGATTATAAAGACTATGAATATAATCAAAATTTTAAAAAAAATGACACTGGCAACTCTTATCCAACCGACGCTCTTAATCCACTTAGTTTTGCTCAAGGGCTTTATAAAGATTAAAAGTTAAATTTTAAAAGAAATGGAAAAATATTCCATTTCTCGCCTTTAACCTTTTTTATTTATATTAGAACTAGAGACAACTTCTTTGATATCTTTAGTATTTGGCATATCAGTACTATTTTTCATATTTGTTGCTCTAGTATTAACCTGCTCTTAATTTAGATTATGATTTAGTAAAGTATTACCACAAATTCTTTATTTAAAGCATTAGGACTTGCTATTGTGTTTTTCCTACATTACTACCTGCTCCATATTGAGAAGCATAATTTGAAATTGAAGCAGGATGTTTAATATTGGATGAAAATATACTATACTAGTAATTTATTCAGCGTATTTATTTCTTTTTTAATCAATGTCTTAATTTCATCTTTTAACATAGCTACTAAAACTTTTATTTCAAATTCTTGCTAAATCTAATAAGTAAGTACTTTTGAAAGATTTTAATTATCACAAATTGAAATCTTTTGACAAATTAAAAAATATGTATTTTATTATTCAAACCATTTACAAATCAAACCCTCATTATTAAAATAGAATTTTATGCGAATTTCGTATCCATTGTGAAACCTTGCACAATAAATTTTCCATATATTTTTTAAAGATTATTCTTAAGTAATTTAAAATCGTCTTGTAAATGTTCGGAATCGTATTTTATTTTTCTGTTGTTAAAATACAGTTGAACTCTAACAATTTTTCTTTCACTTCTTTTTATTTCATAAAAAACAACAGCATCGGATTTTTCATTTTCATGGATACCTCTACTGACTCTTGAATACACTCTCCAATCAGCATTCTGTACTATTAAGGTATGAAACTTGAACTTTACTTATAGAAAAAATTTTTATTATACTTTCAAGATTTAAAAAATGATTCCTTAAACAATACTTCTTTTGAGGCTAAAAACATCTTTATGTGCCGATACAAAACTCTTGAATATACATATTTAAAAGAATTTAGGTGGTTGTGATGCACAATTTTTGTTTAAGTTTTCTGTGGGAATGAATGAGAACTACTGATGTTTTGATTAAATACAATAGGCAACATATTCTCTTCTTTATCAGTAACTACCTTGGAGAAAATAGACATTAATCCAATGGTTTCATTTTTAAAACTGCACAGTTAATAATACCAAGTCATAATCACAATAATCTTCTTTAGAGAATATGTCTTCATTAATTCTATTATTTTTATTAAATGCTGGATAGTCGCTATAGCCGCATCAAGAATTCTAGTTTGCAATAATAACATAGAGTGTTTTTTAGTGATCATTGCAATGAATTCATTATGCTTATTAACAATAAAATTATCTAGCAAAAAACTTTTGGAATTATTTAAAGTAAAACCGCCAAGCAAGGTAAAGTAAAAATATAACTAAGCTTTATCTTAAATAATCTATAAAATCAAGGTTTTTAGTATATTAAGAAAAAAATCCACAATAAATAAGGAAATACTTATTTTACAGCTTTATTATCCACTTACTATTCCTTTATAATTTCCTTACTCCAAATGCTTGTAGACATTTACAAATTCAAAAAACTTATATAATTGTTGCTTATGAATATTACAACGAGATCTTTATTTATAGAAAAATATGAGCTAAATTAAATCTATTTGCAGACTTAATTTAGCTTATCTAAAGAACAAAGCTTCTTTTTTAAAGCTTTAACCGCTGATTAACTTCACTATATTTTTGGCATAGTCGTCATTAACTACATTGAAATTACTATCTTTAATTTTCTTTTTAGTTGTTGGATGGTGAGGCATATATAATGCAATCAAAATACAAATTACACCAAGCTCTCCATATTGTCGTTTAATATGGCTTAACTTCTCTATATGTTCTGCTTTTATGGCGCCACTTTTACATTCTATAGCAAAAAGTTTATATCCATCTGTAAATAATATATCAAACTCTTGATAATCTCTATGTCGATATTTTGCAAGGGTTTTATTTCTTAACTTTGTATTTATCTGCAAATCATAAATAATACCTTGTTCAACCAATGGCAAAAGCTCTAAGTAGACATATTCTTCAAACCATCCACCTATAATATAAGCAACAAGCTCATCCACATCTCCATTTATAGTTACACTTTGATGTTTATCTTTCAATATCAAATTTTTATTATTCAAACTAACACACAAAGAATCAATTTGGATATCAAAATTTTTACTTTTAAATGTCTCAAAGTCTATATATTCGTACAATCTTTTATATAACTCACGTATTTTATCTTTATTGTCAAATAATAGGCGAGTTGCACCTATCTTACTTTTTATTTTATTCATATCAGTATCTTGTATAATTTCTAGTCCTTGTGTATTAGCTTTTAAAAAATCACTTACCCTAGATAGTGGCCGTATCCTTTCTTTTAATATATTGTCATTTAATGAATATAGATTCTGATTCGTATCTATATAAAATGCTTTCTTTTTCAGTTCTGTTGCTACACTTAATCCAGCCAAAAGCATAATTTTTGTTCCTCCTGTTAGATTAAAGGCTATCTTTTTACTCATCAAATTATGTTTTTCTATAAAATCCTTTATTCTATTTTTAATTTCTTGGAGATTAAAAACATCTACCTCAATATTATAAATTTTAGCATTTTGTGTAAACTTTTGTGCTACACCAATTATTTCTTTATGGTCTTTTCCGTGTATCAGAATACACATTGTATTATCCTCAGCATTTAACCCTCTTAATGCCCATACAAGTGGCATTTTTTCATTTCCACAGGTATGAAAGATACAATCATATTTACCTATGCTTTTAATAATCTCTCTAAGACGATTTTTAATAATCTCTTTATCCCACCAAGATGGGAGTGAGATAACAAAATCAGTATCAAAATGCTCTGTTACTCCAACATCTTTTCTGCATTTATTTTCTCTATCCCATACATAATGTCTATGCCTTATTGGGTTTATAGGCGTATTTTTATCCAATAAATCATTATAAATTCTCCAATCCTTTATATTACGCTCCAAAATATCTTGCGAGACATTATGTGCAGAAGGATTTTGCACTGTTACTTTTTGTGTTTCCATATGCTCTTCTAAACTCTTTGGTTCTATGTTTAAAAAAACTATCTTGTAGTCATACAATCTAGCCAAGTCCGTATAGGCTTTACACTGCCAAGGCAATAAATTTGTATTATCACAAATTACAATTTTTACACCCATTATCAGACTTTCTTTGAAATTCTCCAAATTCTCTTTATGATAATCGTTGAGTTTTGCTATGTCAAAGACATATTTATCTCCAACCATGAAAAATTCATCTGTAGAGTGAACCTTAAAATCACTTTTTGTATCTACACCGTATTCATCTAAGGCATCCTCTATGGTTTTTAGAGCTGTAGTCTTACCACTACCTGGCACGGCACGATTAATGATTGTAAGTTTAAGTTCCATCATTTACTCCTATTATTTTGATTGAATCGCTATTTTCACCTTTGATTAGCGAAATTAAAGCATAAATTAAGTTTGGCATTTTTTCATAAGCGCTGGGCTTTTTTACTTCCAAGTTTAGATAACTTCTTAGTACGACTTGCTTTTTCATAATGAATTCATTGAGCTCAATCAATTTTTGTATTAATTCTTTGGTATTTTTATCACTAGGGTTGAGTATATCAAAGCCTTTTTGGCGAAGTCGTAGTAATGATAGTAATACTTCTAGTATATTTACTAATAACGGTGTTACTAAAAATATTTTACTATCTTTTGGTTGATAGACTGGAGTTTTGATGTTGTTCATCCATTGTATCGATTCGTTGATTAGTGTATGTATTTTATCGTTGTGTATTTTATCAAATACCAAATTTTCACTTCGCCATAGACTGATAGCAAGTATAGGAATTTGTTTGATAAATTTATCTTCAAATACTAACTGCAGTATTTTTTCCTGCCAAGGTTGCTTGGCATCACCTATAGAATATGCTAGCAGTCTATGATTTTTAATATCTTTAAAATTATCCACCAGATATTGTCCAATAGGCGAGCAATCATGCATCATGCTACAAAACAATAAAAACTCATTTTTTAATGTGTCATCATTTATATTTTTATTGTCCATAAATTCTATGAAATTAGAGATGTTGGTGCGAAAAGAATTTGGCATATCATCAGCTCTTAATGAGTGTCCATTAAAAATGCTAATCATAGGAAAACGCATACTATATAAAATCTTTGTGGCTTGTTTGATTTTTTCTGGAGATAATTGTATATGAGTGTTTCTAGTAGATATTAACTCACCTTTGTATCCTTTTTTAGTTTCTTCTTTTATTAAAAATATCCCATCTCCCTCCTTTATATTTTCCCATTCTGTTTGATTGATAAATTGATCTTTGTAACAAATTACTTCATGGCGCAACACATCTTTTGCAAAACAATAGTCTTTTTTAATACTATAAACAGTAGCTTGCACTTTTTTTGGCGTCAATTGTTGTATATTCTTTATACTTGTTTCCACCCATTCAAATAAATTATTTTCTCCTGAACCATCTTTTTTGGGATAGTGCTGCAATTCATCGATTCTTTTTATAGGTGGATATGGCGGATATATATGAGACATATCTTTTCGTATTTGCTTCATTACACCCTTGTGCCATTTTGCTTGCATTTGTTGTAAATTTCCATCAAGTGGTCTAAAAATAAGTGTATAAATGTTTTCATCATCATAGCTATATTGCAAAGTTAATCTACATCTTACTTCTTCTTTAAATGGCATCATATCAGATTCTAAAACCATGGAATAATTTATATTTTTGTCTTCTAGGAATAATGGGGCAATTATTTTTTCTGCATTCGCAGGAATAATAAATTGATCTTTTATGCAAATTTCATTTTTAAAATCTAACTCATCATTATCATTAACTAAATTAAATTTTTCATCTTTAATACCATCACTAACACCCATATCCAGTTTTGGTAATTTTTCCCCCCATAATATAAAACCATTTTCTTTTTGTTCTATTAGCTCTTTATAGTACTCTAAATTTTCTTTTGGATCATCTTGTATAATCTTTATATCTGATTTGAATAAATCATGAGAGTTTTTATAAAGTAGCTTTACTTCATGTATATCATTATTTACTTCTTCTTTTGGTAATTTGGGTATATCATAAATTCTATTATTTTTATAATACTTAATATTATTTTGAACTAACGCTTTTACTCCATTTTGTAAACACTTTTTTAATAGTTTTTGCACAATTTTATCTTTATTCTTGATGTTATTTTTATATTGTTTACTAGGATGTTTTTCTAAGTATAATCCTTTGCTTTTACTTTCTTTTAACTCATCCTTATACCGCACTAAAATTGGTGTCACATAAATCTCTTCCATATTATTTTTTTGAAAATATAATAATGTATCTTTCTCTTTTAATTCTCCATTAAATAACATTTTAGCAGCTGCTAAAATAGATTTATTAATAAAAAAAGCTTGATTAAAATATGCTCTTATGCTTTTGTGCTTATCATTAAAATCAAATACATTAATATAATCAGGTAAAATATAATAAAGTATATTAGATTCGCCTACAAATTCTTTAATATCACGCAAAAATACATTAAATACTTCACTATTTTTTAACAATAAACTTTCTGCTAATGTATAAAATGGATTATTCATATCAATTATCTTTGTATGATTAGCATTAATTATTTTGTTATTAATTTTTTGCTTTAACAATAATGGCATAGCAATGTATTTTGAATTCACATAAAGCATCGGATAAAGCCTAAAAATATCTATAAATATTTTACTCTTACTGCTATTGATTTTATCCGGTGGTGGCGCAATGTGCTTTAATGCATTATTTGTTTCTATAAAATTCAAACATTTATTTTTAAAACTTTTTAAATCATTCTCACTATTTAGATATTTCTCTATATCGCAATCTAATAGCCATTTAGTTTCAAAGTGCACACTATAATCTTTTTGACTATAACTTAAATCGCTTGGCAAAATTCTTACATTTGTATTTTTATGCAACAACGATAAAGCAATAAATTTTTTTAGATTTTCTCTAGTAATATTTACATTCCTTTTAAAAGATTGAAAATCACTCATTACATGTTCTAAATGATTAAGCCATTTATATATTTTATAAAATTTTGCATAATGCTTGTGATGTAGTAAAATATTATTAGGGGTAATTTGCGCTTTATGATTAACTTCATTGAGATTATTTCTAATAAATTGTACTATTTTATTACGCAACCCTTCATCAAACGCCCGAAATTCAGCTATTGCCACCAATCGCATCAGTACTATTTTTAATACACGATTCTCAGGATTATCTCTAAAACCATATCGCTTCACACCTAGCACTTTGCCTTGAGCTAGTTTTTGTTGTATAGTAATACCATTTTGTCTAGCTATCCATCCTATACTTTTACTATCTAGCTCTTTGGCTCTAGATATCGGCATTACCACATGCGTACGCCTTATCTGTGATGATATGTACTGCGAGATATGCCAAAATGAATCTTCAAACATATCTAGTATATAAAATAAATCATCATAATTTTTAAAATCATAATTCTGCACTCGCTCTAAAAAACCAAATAAATCACTCTCCTTAAAACTTGCTATGCTTTTATCAAAACCAATGGCAAAGTTTAAAAGACTTATTGTTTCTAAAAGTACTTTATTCTCAGGTTTATAAAGCTTAGAGAGATTATTCATTTTATGCCTTTTTATCCTCTTTTGATTTTGCATTCTCTTGTGAATCTAAATAGTAAGCACTATTAAATTTAAATTGCCCATAGGGATTACTCATTGCATATTTAAAATCTTTTTCTAGGTTTGGCACTTCTTTTAGAATAATATCATTAATTTCATCAAGCACTTTTTTCTCCTCACCATGCAACTCCATACCTCTTAGTTTTGGCATAATTTTTTGGACTATTGAATCTTCAAACGCTATCTTTAACACTTTTTCTCTATCATCTATAAGCGGATAATGAAGCATATAAGCTTCCATAGATTGCCACACTCTATGCCCTATCGCCCTATGAGCTTTAGCTAGCTTTTCGTTAATCTTTTCTGCAATTCCTTTATATTTTGTTAAATTAATATTTTTTTGAGTTTTACTAACCCAGCTTTCCCAGGTAGTCTTTGGTAGCCATTTAAATTCGCAAATATCATTTAGTTTTTTTAGCTCTAAACGACTAACTAGTTCTTTTGGGCGTGGGAAATTAAGACAAAATGCTCTATCTAGCACTTTATCGCTTAAACTCTTTGTTGTTTCATCTTCATTCATCGCCCCAACCCACAATAAATTTGAATCTAGTTTTATTGGCATAGTTAATCCAGCACCAATAGGTATATCTAAATTTACATTATTACTTCCTCTTTTTGTTTCAAATTTACTTAAAAATTCTGCAAAATATAATTCAATATGTGCCAAATTTAACTCATCAAGCAAAATGAGATTCATAGATTCTTTTAGCCCATAAGGATTTGGTGCATTTTCATCTTCTTGCTTTGAATTTATAGAAGTTTGCACCAAAAATTTAAAAAGATTTGTTGCATCAAATTTGCCCTCAATAGTATTATAAAAACCCACCATAGAAGCAGGACTATCCCAAGTAGGTTGCACAGCCTCGCTCAAAAAGTTAAACCCACCAAAATAAGCATAAAGCTTTGGTAATTCAGATTTTCCAGTACCACTTACACCGCTTAAGATGCTAAGTGGTGACATAGAAGCCGTTTTTAGCGTGGTATGGAAAGCATATAAAAGCCGTCGTGGATATTCCACACCATATTTTTTCATATTAGATTCAATATACTCTAACCATTTAAGTTCATCATTCTCTTTGTTTTTATTTTCGCTATTGAGTTGTATTTCGAGTGCATAATCTTGCTTAATTGCTTCTTCACGTTTTATCTGCTCTTCTTTACCCATAAACTGGCTTTGCAATTGCTTTAATCTATCATCCGCTTCTTCATATTTCTTTTTATAATAATCTTGCTCTCTTAGTTGTTTATTTAGATTGTCATACTCTATCTTGAGTATATTGAGTTCTGATTCAAGTCTATTATACTCTTCTATTTTATCAAGCTGTTTGTTATAAAACTGCTCTTTTTTATTAGCTCGCTCTTGAATCGCATTGATTCTTTCTTCTCTATCGTCTTCTACCTGTTTTAATCTCACTTCTAGTCTTTTTCGTTCTTGTTCAAGTTCATTTTTTTCGCTAATTAAATCTCTATCTTTAAAGCGTTCATACTCTCCATAGCTTTCTCTTAATATTTTATATTCATTTTCTAATTTTTCTCTTTCTTCCTGTTCAGTTTTAAGTTTATTTTGTAGCGAATCTATTCTTGCTTGTACTTTATCTTGCAATCTCTCAAATTCCTTTTGTTTGCTGGCTTCAAATGCTTTTTTCTCTGCATTTAAATTTATTCGCTCTACTTGTATCTGTTCTTTTTGTTCTGCAAGTTGTTCTCTTTTTTGCTCTAGTGAATCTATTTTTTCTTTAAATTTTTCATTAAATTCAGCATCCAATTTGCTAACAAAATCTGCTTTTTTCCTTTTTATTTCTTCTTGCAGTCTAGCTTCATATGTATTTTTTAGCTCTTTTTTAGCATTATCAATTTCTAGCGTTTTAAGCTCTAATTCCTGCTCTTTTTCCTTAAGTATTATTTCTTTTGTGTGATAGTCTTTCTGTTTGTTGAGTAAGATTTCTTGCTCTTTTTGAATTGCTTGTGTTTGTTTTTCTATTGCCTGATTTACTCGTACATTAAACTCCGAATTGACCTTATCTTCTATCTCTTGTTTATAAGTTTCTTTTTCGCTCTCTAAGGCTTCTTGCTCTTTTTTTAACTTTTCTTGTTGTTCTTTTAATCTAATAGAAAATTCATTTAGTTTTTGTTTTCTTGTTTCTTGCTCTTGTTCTCTTTTGCTGAGTTCGTTTTCTCTTTGTTCTAATTCTTGTTTTCTTTGTTCTAATTCTTGTTTTCTTTGTTCTAATTCTTGCTTTTCCATAATCATCTCCTTCAAATGTGATAAATAATCTTAACGATAAAGTTAATAATGTTTTCATGTAGCTTTTTCAGCTCATCTACGCTTGTTTTTTTGATATCTTCTATTGTAGGATTAGCATGCGCCCTTAACTCTAAAAGTTGCTTTACATATAGCAAGTCCTCATCTTGATTGATAGATAGATATATTACTGCATATGCTCCGAGTGTAGCATTTTCACCCTGTTTTGCTTTTTTTATATGATGTTCTCCAACCTTACTTAACCATTCCGTCTTTCTAGTCTTTTCTATATCCATTTCTCTTATAGATGCTTTATGTATTTGTATGTATTGACGCATTACACTTTCACATACTTTATAAAGCCCATGTGCAATATCACCGAATACATCTAGGCTTAGATCTTGATTATCTTTGCATGCTTCTAAAGCCCTAAATGTTTCAGCTAAGGCTTCTATATTATCATCGCTTAATCTATTTAAAACTTTCCTAGGTACTTCTTGCTCTAATAAAATCATGCCATTATGCGATCTCGTTTCTTTGCCTTCTTCTGTATTGATATTGCTTATAGATTCCAAAAGCTCTTTTAATATATTAAGTTCTTTTATATCCATTGGCTTATTATTCTTCTCTATACCTCCACCATGCAAGGCTGTATTTCTGTCATTGTGCAACATAAATAAAAGATTTAAAAACTCAGGCTTTTTAGTAAATCTGTTTAATGTTGCATCTTTATGAAATAATAATTTTGCTAAATATGATTTTAGATTATCTCCATTGTCATTTATAAATAATAATCTCGTTTGATTGATTGTAAAGCCCATTTGCTCTGCACAATCTTTTATGAATTCAGGTTTGTTTAGAGAGATATACATTGTATAGTCATTTTTTTGCACCAAATATGCAAAATATTTTTCATAAGCATTATATAGATATTGACATTTATTCTCTTTAGCAAATCTCTGTAAATTATAAGCTACCACATCTCTTAAATCCCCATAATTTTGTTTGTAATTATTCTCTTGCTTTTCATCTATATGATTTTCTGCTCTTAAGTTTTTTAATAAATCTCCACAATGATTATTTAATATACTCTCTAGCTGCAAACTAGAAGCTGCATTAAACCCATTTGTTATATTAAATTTACGATTTTCATCTAATACTATTTGACAATGCAAATAGATCCCTTCCTTATGTTTTGGTATTTCCAGATCTAAATTTTCGCTTATTTTAAAATCATTATTTTTATTGTGCATAGCAACTGCCTTAAACACTTGATCTAGTGTGGGTATAGATATACCACTAGATATAGGTGGATATATAACCCTTGCTTTAAAATTTTTTCCATCTCTTTCAAATAAAATCTCATTTTTACTTTTATTGCCACCACTAGATTCAATAAACCGATCCACATCTTGTGTTACAATGTTCAATACTTCACCGCTTATTCTCTCCTGATAAATTTGGTATTGCACAATTTCTTCTCGTAATTCTTGTGTTGTTGGGTTGTTAATTTTATTGAGAACTAATTTTAATAATGCCCTGTAATCTATATCATTATTATTCTTTAGCCCCAAGATTTCCGCTAGTTTTTCTATATTGTTGTTGTAATATGGATCTATTTCTATGATTTTTGCTACCGCTTCTTCTAAAATATTATTACCATCATAAGATTTGTTTGCAACTATTTCATATAGATAGCAAGGGATCAATACATGTTTGCCCCCTTGTCTATGATTCTCACGGCTTAAAATTTTCATAATACACGCCCCTTAGTTTCACAAAGTGAGGCAAATTCATACATCCCCCTAACATATTGCTTAGCTAAATTGCTTTTAAAATATGCCATATCTCCTACTGCGATGAGACATTTTTTTTGTCTACTCATAGCAACACATAGTCTATTTGGTACTGCCAAAAAGCCAAAAGCTTTTTGCGGCGATAGATTATTATTAATATTTCCACTACGCACAGTCGATAGAAAAACAATATCAAATTCATTACCCTGGAACTGATCTACTGAACCGATTTTAACTTTTTCCAATGCTTCTTTTATCGTGATAGAATTTAAATTTTGTTTCAACTTTTCTATTCTATCCTTAATTGCATCAGTTTGAGCCCTATAAAAACTAATAATTCCATAGCTTAATCCTGACCCCGCTTCGCTGCTCATATATTCTACAAGTTTAGATTCTATCATATCAATTTCACATTTTCGCATTCTACTTGTACCGTTTTTAGAATCTATACCCATATCTTTTGATAAATTGATCCATACTGCTGGAATATCTTCAATGTCTTTGAGTTTGTGGCTAAAATCACTTTCTGGGCGTGGAGATTCATATCCTTCATTATGCTCTTTATAAAATATATTGCTTACCAAATGTCCTAAAAGTGGATGTGTTCTGAATTGATTGTTGAGTGTGATAAATCGCTTAACCCCATCTATCTTCTCTAGCTCTTGAGCTCTTACTTTTAAAAAACCAAACATACTTTCTTTGAGCAACTCAGATTCGATACTATCACCTTCTTTCGTGTCATCTTCCATCTCTTTTAAAACCTGTTCATGAAACATATGTGGTAATTGTCTGTGATCACCAACGAGAATAATGCGATGTTTTGCTAAAACTAAAACCAAAAACAAATCTAGCGGATTAACCATAGCGGCTTCATCAATAATAACCGTATCATAGCTATATTGTTCATTGTTTTCTTGTACACCTTTTGCATCTAAAACCTCCTTGCCTGAGCTTTGTCCAATAGTTGCACTAAAAGCTATGCTATAATCTTTCAACATATTCTTTAGTGCAAAGGGATTGCTCTGTAATTTTTGTTTAAATTCTGCCAAAACAACATTAATTCTAGATTCTATGCTTAAATTATTAAACACGTTTATTACTTTTTCTATCAAATCCAATACTTCGCTATTGGGTTTTTCTTTTTCGAACTTGGGTTTAGGGGTAAATCGCCTAATCAAATCATTTTTTAATTTTATTAAGTCCTGGCAAAAAAATTTATTTTTGAGAATCTGTTTTTCCTTATCTGTTAACAACTCCCTAAATTCACTTTCAAGCAAATCATAATTTCTATCAATACCATCATCCTGAAAACTCAACTCATTACTTCTGATAGCATAAATAAGTGATAGATCATTCTCTATTTTGTTTGTGTTATTTATATCTAATAAATATCTAGCTATATCTCTACATTCTTTTAATTTTAATTCTTTTGTGTTAATAATTTTTTGTAAAATTTCTTTTTGTTTGCTTTGGTTTGGTCTTTTGCAATAATTTGCAGCCAATTCTTTAAATTCCTTAATAGATTTTGAATCTTCTTTAACAATGATATTATTTGCTATTTTTCTACTCCATTCCATTATATAATCATAATTCTCTAAACTATCTATTTCATTTGTTTTTTTGCCATACTTTGGCGTAGGGATTCCATTCAAATTCATCCTTTGTATCAAATTTTCTACTGCGGTATGTTGAAATCCACCTATAAAAATACTACCCCTTTTATTCAAATCCATATCGATTAACTCATTTAGTCTTTCTATGATGGCATTTAGTATAGTGGTTTTTCCTGTGCCTGGCGGTCCTTGTATAATAGCTATATCTTTTGTGTTTATAGCCATCCTAATAGCTTCTATTTGATTTTCGGTAGGCTTAGTCTTAAAAATCTTTTGTTCAACACTATCACTTAATGGTGGATAGGTATTTTTTTGCTGTTCATTTAGTATTTGTTTTAGATTTTCACTCACTTCACTTGCAAAAATCATGGGTAGTATAGGATTGGCGCTTTTTCCTTCTAACATTCTCTGTCTTGCTTTATATTTTCTCTTCAACGCTACAAAGTCGCCAAAAATACTCAAGCTAAATTTCTTACCTTTTAAATCTTCTAAATTCATGTTGTCTTGCTTTTCTAGTTCTATACTTTCACTTGTTATTCTCTCTATTTTATATGTCTGTATTTTATTAGATTCATTTTTTCCCTTCAGCTTTTCTTGCGTGATGTTTTCTTGTATATAAGTTTTAAAATCTATTTCTTTATTCTCGAGATATGGTGGTGTATTTTCCATAATACATATAAAATCATTCTCGCTCATCTTGCCTCTTAAATCAATCTCCACTTTTAACCTAAATCTATCTGCTTCTTTTATTTCTATCTCGCCTATATCTCTTGCTTTTTTTAGTAAAAAATCTCCTTCTTTTATTGCATATTTATCCCAAATATCCAAATAAGTAGAAACCAAATCACCATCTTCTAGCGCATCTTTTATACTAGCCCTTACACTACCATCTTTAAACTCAAACGGCTCTTTTAGCCTTATTAATCGTAGCCCTGCTATCTCTTTTTGTGTTTTTTCCATAAGTTTCGTAGCTTTATAAATGATCCTATCGTCTGTCATATTTAATCGTTCTATAGCTAATTGTTTAGTATCACTTAATAATGTAAAAGCAATCTCATCAACTTGTATATTTTGTTTCTGGTGTTCTAAGTCTTGTATTTTTTGTTCTAACTCTACTTTATTTTCTATATCTTTTTCTATGGTTCGTTGTAATTTATTTATATCATTCTGAATCTTTTGTGACTCGTATAAAAATAATGTGTCTTTTGCATTATTGCCACTAGCAACGGCGATATAATTTTGCGCATTAATTGTGATTAAGAAATCATTTTCTTTCAATTGTTTGTTTAATAGCCTCTCATCTAGTTTAATATACAATTTTTCATAAATACATCTTAATTGCATAGCAAAGATAATGATTTTGATGGTTGCTATTTTATTTTTTACTTTTAATACTTTTACTATTGCATTGGAGCTTCGTTTAAACTCTAACTCTATTTCGTTGTATGTGTCTATGTATCTGAACTTTATTGTTTCATTTACTCCATCAAGCTCCATAGAATCCACGCTATGTAAGATTCCTAATAATTCTACTTTTACTTTATCGTTATCTATCTCTACTTGTTTTATAAACGTTCTATCGGTTTTTATCCCATCAAATTTCATTGCCTATCCTTAGTGTCATACTGTAAGCATCCACTTCTATTGTTACATAATGAAATTCGTCAATAGGTCGTTTATATTGCCTAAAAATCTCTCTATCGCTAATTCTCATTTTTTTGTCACATTTCTTTTCTATAATCACGTTATTTTTGTCTTTTTTTATGGAAAATAGTGTCTCTTGTGTGTTGCCACTTAGTTGTATTGCTTCTATTAAACTTAAAGGCACTTCCACTTGTGAATCTAACTCATGTACAAATCTTGCCTTTTTGGCTTCAATCATTACTCTTAAGGGCTTAACTTCACCACAATATGGACAGCTTTCAACATAGCTATCATAATAGCTCATTTCACATTTAGGACATTTAAGTGTATCATTGAGTGCATTTTCTATCGCTTTTATCCATAATGGCATAATAGGTCTTTTGTGTGGTGTTAATTTGGCTTCTTCAAAAGTCGCACTAAATAAATCTTTTAATGGCTCTATGCTTAAAATCCCTCTTAATCCTTCAGTGTATTCACTGCTAAAGTGCTCACTGTCTATCCAGTCTTCTTCCCATATCTTTTTAGATTGATTATTATCACTATCCCAATCACTCTCATTTTTAACAAATGGATACACCATACTAAGAAGATAAAAAGCCAAAATACCAAAGGCGTAAATATCACTATACACTGAGTTATTACCGCCTTTATCGATTTCTGGTATTTCATAATTAGGGGTATAAACGCTACTTTTAACTTTGCTTTGATATTCTATGTTATCTGCGTCTATAAATTTTATTAATGGCATTTGACTATCGCTTATAAAAATATTATTAGGCGATAAATCACAATACACCATCCCTTTTAAGTGTAGATCGCTTAAGATACAAGCTATGTGTTTTAGGATGAATAAACGCATTCTAAGTCCACCGGTATTTTTATAGTGAGTGATTTTACACGCCCAAATGCGGTTGGATTTAAACATTTCTTGTAAAAAGAATGGTATTTCCTCCTCTCTAAAATCATCTGGTTTCACACCGTTGGGAGTAAGAGTTATAAGTGGCTTAAAATTATCTAAAAGCTTCATAACATAGCCCTTTTGTTCTTTAAGTAAAACAAGAGGGGTGATAATATCTAAATGTAAGAATGGCTTATAAATAAGTCGCTCCATTTTGGCTTGAAAATCCTCTAACGATTCGCTTCCATTGTCTATTTTTAATGCTGTGTCACCATCTCTTGTCCTATACACAGCACCTTGTCCACCCTCTCCTAATAAATCTTTTTCCTCATTGTAGATATGCTGATATTTATTTATATCTAACACTGTTTTGTCTCGTGTTTTTTTATTTCGCACTTTCATCACATTCTCCAAGCCACTACGATACTTTTATCATCACAGAAACCTTTATTATTAAAATTATTTAACCAAGCTCTTATTTCTGTTCTTCTTGTGTGTGAATCCATTCTTTTATATTCGCTTATATACTCACTAAAAAATGTTTTTGTATGTTGCGAATCTATGATTTCACTAATGCCATCACTACATAAACCTATAGCTTTAATATTAGATGAATCTAGTTGCAACCATTTCATTTTTTGAGAACCAAAAGGTGTAGTAACATTGCTAAACTCGCCATTATCTTCTAGAATATATGTCGTATCAGCAAAAACTACAATCATACCATCACCAACTCTACCAAAATATGCGTATTTTTCGCTTATTATCGCACACAAAAGCGTAGTCGAACAATCCTTTATGTTTAAACCTTGCTTGTTAATATATTTTTGCCAAAGATTAAGTAATATAGATTCGCTGTTAACCAAGTCATCAAAATCAAATTGCTTTTTTCTTAATATGGTAGTAAGACTTTTTGCTAAATATTTAGCCCCTATATGTGAAAATTTCTTAGAGCCCAACCCATCACACACAACCATTAGACATGCATTTTTGAAATGACGTAATAAACAATAATCTTGATTTAAAATCTTATTTTTGCCTTTGACGCTTATACCAAAGCCATTAAACATCATTCCCAAGAGTTATCCTCATCATCAGTTGATAAATTCATATTTACGGAGTCTAAAAACGACATAATATTATCTATTGTATAAACTGTATCTGCCATCTTTTTTAATGCTTCAATATCTGCATCAAGCCCTATAGCAAGTGCTATGTCAAATTTTTTTTCATCACAATTAAATAATCCATCGCTAAGCAAAATCTTTCTCCCCTCTGCCTCAATGCATAGATTATTATCATTATCTAAAGCTATAAAATCTAATCTTATTTGATTACCATTTAAGAGATAAAAAGTAGCATTTGAAATAGCATATGCCACATATTTAGCCACCTCAATTTTATCCATCTCGTACATAGAGCCACTATTATCAATATATACATTAAGCATTTTAGCACCTAAAAGGTTTAAATTCTACTATGTCTCCATAGCATTTATTATAATAAAACTCCTTATGATACCAAGCATCAAGTGCGATAGATAAAGCACCTTCATCTTTTAATATATGCTTCACACCGGCTCCAGCATTTAAAGCTATAAAATGATCTATAAAATCATATATTTTATTACCATTCAATACTTGAACTTTCTCTATAAATAATATTATAGAAATATTTTTACTCTCACTTTGTTCCATAAACGCTTTAAAGTTCCTCGTATTTTCATTCATGTTACACTCATACGCAGACAGTATAAAATCTTTTATATCATCATACTTTTCGATCACAACAAAACTATTATTTTGTATATTATCTAAATCTTTAAAGAATTCTAAATTTTTTACAAAATACACATTTCTATCTTTTAAATTTTGCGCGACTACTCTTAGCATATCACACTTTTTCTCTCTCGTACATATTGCGATATGTCGCCCACGATTTAGATTTATCTCCAAATTATCTTCAGCATAATTATTAATTACGCCAAATGTTAAAATGTGGGGTTGATTATTAAAGGTTTGTGGCATATAAATTTCTTTGTCACCATCATAGACTTTATTATTATTTTTTTGGTTTTTCGCAACCATTTTTTCTAACTCTTGTTTTAATGCAGACTCACTAGCAAAAGGGATACGGACTAAGATATTCTCCTCTTTTACTCCCGCACAAAAGTTAAAGACACCATAAGGCTTACCTTTTAGATTTGCAGCCGCATCATTATTGCTATTTAGTATATTATGTGAATCTTCTAGTCCCATCACTAAAGCCATTCTATTGCCTATTTGTCCTTTCATCTCGTTTATATCTACCTGCATTCCACGCAAACTTTGTGTGCTTAAAATCAAATGTATCCCATAGCTTCTACCTTTACGCAGAATTTCTACAAAAAGCTTTTGAATATACATTGCTTTTTTATCGCTTAATAACACTTGGAATTCATCTATAATAATGAGCATCCTCGCGAGATTTTCCCTTGTTTTTTCTCTGTATTCTTTGAAGTCTTTCACACCTGCTTTTTTAAACAAATCTGCTCTTTTGTTTTTTACCTCAATAATATATTCTAAAAAGCTAACACCATATTGTATATCACTATGAGTAGCCACTAACGAAGCGTGATTAAGCACAGGATTTGTATAAATATTAAATTCCACACCTTCTTTATAATCCAGTAAAAATAGCTCTAGCTCATCTGGTGGATAGTAAAAGCACAATGAGATGATCATTGCGTGAAGCAAATTTGATTTACCACTACCACTCCTACCACCTATTAATGTGTGATGTTCTGAATCAATCGCTCCTATTTCAAAATAAATAACTTTTTCATTCATATCCTTTGCTATGGGAATTTTAACACCATTTATACTTTTTTTATTCCAAAATTCATTTTCATTTAATAAGTCGCTAATATCGTATTTGATTTGTGAATCTTCTCTGTAAAATGAGTTTATAGATTCTAAAAATTTATTTAAATCCCGTTCGCTTGGTAATTTTTCTCTGTGAGGAGCAAGGTGTAATGATTCTAGGCCATCATAGGTGCTATCAAGAAACATTTTAATATCGCTTAGCTCTTTTAACTGATTAATCAGCTCCCCTTTGTTTTTGTCTCTTTCGTCTTCTATCTCACAACGCCCTATAACAATAGGTAATATTCCACATTCAATACCAAATTTTACAATGCGGTTTAGATATAATGTAGATTCATTATTAAATTCATCATCAAAGCCAAAGATAACTAGCACTTTCAGTGGCAATAAAGTCTTAGGGTTATATTCATTAAATTCTTCCCAACTCTCATAATTTGCTAATTGATTTTGCAACACGCTCTCCATATAATCAGCCAACTCCCTAAGTGCCTGTGTGATTTCTTTTGAGTAGGTTAAAATACGTTGATTATAAACAAAATCATTATTTAGAATAAGTCTTAAACGCCTAAATCGTTTCCCCAGGCTATTCGTATCAATTAAAATAAGTTGTAATTTATTAAGCGGCGTAATACTTAGTAATCTCAGCAATAAAAGTGTGGTAAAATACTCACTAATTTCAAAATCGCTACTAAAAAATCCTTTGGGAAATAAAAAATTATGGCGGACAGGAATTTTATTGTCAGATAATTCAATTTCTTTACAATTAATTGTATTTTGCCCTAGCAAAATATATTTTTCAAATATTCCATTTTTACGCAAGGTGATATTAGAAAAATGTTCTTGCTTGCCACGCTCTTTTTTGATTGCTTTGCTTAAATCATCAAAGAGTTGCTTTGCTTGCTCATCAAATCTTTTCTTTATGTTCTTTAGTCTTTTTGTATCTGCACCTTCACTATTTATTAACTCCTTATTAAATTCATAGCTTCGTATCAAAACATTAATTTTTGCTAATATATTTAACATAATGGTCTCATAGATTGAATTTCTTGCAATCTGGAATCCACTTCCCTGATTTTGTTATAAATATTTGCTTCAGTCTCACATAATTCCGTACCTATTCGTATCATATCCGCCATCTCATTTGTAAGTATATCTGCACCAAATTCATCATTAACATTGTCATTAAATGTATTATTTAGAGAATAAATATTGCTTAAAATTGCTTCAAATATCATCATCCACCCCAAACAACTTTATAAAAGAATTAAATGGCAATAGTTCGATTTTATTGCCACTTTCATGTTCATAGAATCTAACTAAACACAAGTTTAAATCTACCAAATAAATATTACCAAAGCCATCCCTGCCAAAAGGTATCTCGTTATCAAGTATATCTTTTAAATTCTTTATATAATCTCTTACATTTTCATATTTTGAATTTGGATTGAAATTTAAAACATTATTAAAAATATATATTTTTCCATCGATACGCAACTCTCTATTTTTAGGGGTCCCAGCGTTATTTTTGATTAAAAAATCAATTATCTCCTGCTTTAGTTTTAGATCTGATATATCTTTTATTTCAAAATGCTCTACAAACAAAAATCTCATCTTTATTCTCTCTCACACCACAAACTATATCCACCTGTATGTCGTACAGCATTATGTAAAGAAGTGTCTACTAACTGCAAACGACCGGGTGGTGGATTGCCATCGTGATGCCATGTATATCCATCAGGTGTTATACCATTTTCTATTTGTTCTAATTGTCTTGGACTAAATTTATTTTTCAGGCTATCATTCTTTGTAATTGCTTCTTTTAAACGCATGTTAGCCATTTTATCATGAACGTATCGCTCTTTATTGAAATCACTTATAGCAACTTTTGTCTCAAAGTTAGCTTCAAATTCTGGCATATTATATTTGCTTATTTTTACATCCAATTCGCTTGCATTTTTCGATGTGATAAAAGTATTTTTTTTGGCATTTAACTTTTCTATATATGCATCCTCCACATCCTTTATACCTGTCTTATTCATAGTATAGAGCATCTTTTGGTATTCAAAATATTGTGATTTTTGCCTCATAAATTCAATATGGTCTTGTCTAATATTAGCATCAAAAAGATAGATCTCTAAAGCATCTACAGCGTGATTTATCCTAGCATTTAATAAATTCACTATGCTACTAAAATGCTCTATATAAATATCAAGCTTGTCTACATTTTCTTCGCAAAATATCATAAATTCACTATTTAATTCACATACTAAAGAAAGTCTTTGTTCCATTAAGGTTAAATTCTCTAAAGCTGTTTGTAATTGTATCTGCGCAACAGCAAGTGCTCCGGCGGTTTGAGGTAATCCAGCTGTTAATGTTGCAACCTCTGCTTTCAAAGTAACTACTTTTGTTATAGCATCAGCAACCAAAGCAGTGGAATGCATTTCCTCTGCGGTAAGTTTAGCTTTCGTAACGTTTTGCATTGTATTTTTAAGTGTTTTACTGCCTTCGTGTATATCTTGTACTATACCATCCGCCCTAACACAAGTGTCATGTAAGGCTGACACATCTTTTACGGATACCATCAGCTACCTTGATATTGTCTCAATTCAGTCGCTTTACGTAAAATGTAATGAATGGATTCGTCAGCATAATTGCTAAATCTACTGATAGAATGAGAAATTCCTATCATATTTTCATCAAACTCAACTCTTTTATTATCTTGCCAATCTTCACCAAGCGCAACATAAGCACCATTTAACGAATTTAAAGCATTTTGTATTTCATCAATAAATCGTCTCAAGTCATTAGCAAATCTTTCCATTGAATCCGGGTTATTATGTACCATTGCCATAGTTTATTCCTCCATTAATAAGTAGTTGGATCATCCAAATTTACATCGATTTTGAAAACCTGATTTTTATCTTTTTGTGTTACCCTTGTGCTAACTGACATAGTAATTTTTTTAAATACTTTATATAATGCAGATGCATCCTCAGCATAGAACAAATCATTTTCACATCCATCGATAAAATACTTTAACATATTTTTATTTGCATCTTTTCCAAAAGCTATTGCTAAACGATCGCATTTAGAGCTTCGTCCATTACCTATAAATTGTTGCAAAGGGCTTTCCCATTCATCATTTGGCTCCCCATCGCTTAAGAGTATAATAACAGGACGGTAATCTTTGCTCAAAAAAATACTTTTGTCTTCCACTATTTCCTTTGCCATAGATAAAGCACCACCAAGTGGCGTCATGCCATCAGCAAATAATAATGGCAACTCTGATAAATCACCAATAGGAGTAAGTGGTGTATGTAGAGATACATTGCTACCAAAAGTAATAATACCGACTTTAATAAAAGTCTCTAATGTTTGGGCTTTCCTAAATCCCTCTATCATTTCTATTAAGGCGTTATTTAGAGCTTTTATTTTGCGTATATTATCATTATTTCCGCAAAACTCTGTCATGGAAGCACTTACATCAAGTAACAATAACACTGGAATGGATTTTGGGGAGTTAACGGCAAATTTGGAGGGATCAAACATCTAATACTCCTAGAAATTTTATGTTTAATTTTACATCATTTATTATACTTTGCATTTTCTTAAAAACATTTTAGAAGCATTTACCGTCTTTATTTTTGTTAAGAATATGTGAAAAATATTTATATAATAAAATATCACAAAATAGTATACATATTAAAGATAATTTTATTTGCTGATTAATATATATAGCTTTTAAAGTTTAAAAATACAAATAATAAAATACATGTAATAATAAATTAAACAATAATGTTCATTAAATATTTTAAAAAACTAGTAAAAATATACATTAACAAATCCTAATTAATTTTTTTAAATTATTACATCAGAAAAATATAACAATCAAATAAATTTAAACAATAAAAAAAGAAAAATACTATGGTAAAATTACCCCAAAAAGAAATACAAAAAGCTATGAGAGAATGCACATATTTTTATCCCCATTTAAAAAACCTCTTAATTCCCTACTCCTATCTTTTTCATCTTTAATATCTTTTTTGTACACTAGCATAATCAATCTTATTATTTCTTTCATCAAGAACAGTTCCTGTTTTAAATTCAGTTGCACTTGCTACTTTTTGAATTCCACTAGATAATTCTTCTGATTTAGCATCATTAGGTGCATTTCTTGTTCAATTAAAGCCATTTATTCTAGAATTTAAATCATCTATAGCTTTATTGTGATCAGTCATAACACCTCTTGGATCATGATAATTGTATTTTGTTTATCCGAACAATCCATTTGAATTTACATTAGAATCTACACCTGCATAGTGCGATAATTACACCCTCCCCTTTTTTCTTGCAATCATATGATATATAATAGCGATAGAAATAATTACATATTAACTTATAATCAAAGCTATAAAATATACTACACTAGTAATTTATTCAGCATATTTATTTCTTTTTTAATCAGTGTCTTAATTTCATCTTTTAACATCGCCACCAAAACTTTTATTTCAAATTCTTGCATTTCTTTTTCAACCCATTCTATAAGATTTCTCTTATCTTTTTCTTTTAAAATAAAACAATGAATGGTATTTGTATTATCTTTAGATAGATTAAAATCATTTAAGAGTTTCAAAAAAAGATTTTTATCAATATTGTTTTCGTTAATATTATGTTTTTCTAAATATTCAATAAAATAATAAAAAACCAAGAACATTCTTTCACCTTTCCCAGTCCAAGAATGAGCTAATTTTTTAGCAAAAGAATCACCTTTAAATTTTTGCAGATGTGATGTAAGTTTTTCTAACTCTAGTCTACGTAAAATATGATTAAATAATCTTTTTGTATAAGTTCTGCAATTAAGTTCTTTTGTTAATCTTACAATATGATGTGCAAGATATTCATTATCATCATCATAGCACCCCTCTAGTAATAAATCATTTGGGGTAACTTTAAAAATATCACACAAAAGCAAAATTGTATTAAGCGGTGGCTCAAAATTTCCTGTTTCCCAAAGACTAATCGTTCTTTGTGTTGTATTTAGCATTTTTGATAGTTCTAATTGAGTTAAACCACTTGCTTTTCTTATTTTTTTTAGATTTCTTCCAAACATTTTACAACTCCATTTTTATAATTTTAAAATAATATTACTTAATATGATATAAATTATCTTTTTATCACTTAATTGAAATTTAATAATAAAATATGATATATTATATCATAATAAATTATAAAAGAGACATGATGTTATTAAATACAATATTTATACAAAAAAGTGATTTTAGTTCAAATGAGGATGAGTGGTTGCTAAATTCTACTATACCTAGCGAGTCTATAGGTGTTTTATATGGTGCTAGTGGTAGTGGAAAAACAACTATTTCTTTATACTTGTGTAAAATAATTTTAGAAAAAAATAACCATGCCAGAGTATTTTATATTAATGCGGACATGGGTATTGCAAATCTCAAAAATACGGTTTTAAGGAAATGCTTGATCTGTATGAAAATCGTTTTTATGTAGCTGATCTTACTTGTTGTAATGAAAAATATATTTATCTTGAAAAAATATACGATGAGATTTTGAGTATGCAAGATACTTTTAAGGTATTTATAATTGTTGATTCTTTAAATTGTGTCACTAGAAAAATAGGAAGATTTATTGATCCAAATTATTTATTTTCAAAAGAGAAAATAATTCGAAAAAAAGGTGGGACTGTGCTTTTTATACATCATTTGAACAAAAATGGAGTTTTTGCTGATTCTCAGCAAATTATAGATTATTCTGATTATACTATTAGATGTGTTTATAGCAAAGAAAAAGAGTCTATTTTACTAATGTATGAGAAAATGGGACGATACCCTCTTTTTAAAAATAGAGCTTTTAGAGTTAAAAATTTAAGAATAACAGAAGAGATTGAATTTAACGAAGCAGAACTTAGTTGCTATGAATTAGAATTTATTAAGACAACATTAGAAATTTTAAAAATGGGCAAAATTAATCAAAGTGAATTGATTAAATTGGTCTTAAGAAATTGCAAAAGATATGTTGGTCGTGAAAAGGCAAGAAAACTTTTGCAAGAATATGCAAAAAAAGGAAAATGGTGTATGAAACAAGAATCTTGTGACAATAATTCTATTTATTATTATCTTAGAAAAAATAAAAATGAGGAAAAATAATGGATATGGATAATATAGTAATTTGCAAAGCTAGTGATCTTGAAGATATTTTTAAAAAAATTTTAAAAGAAAATGAATTAATTAAAAATAAAACTGATGAAAATTTAAATGTACAACAGGCTTCAAATTATTTAAAAATAAGCACTTCAAAACTTTACAAGGATTGTAATTTAGGAAAAGTTCCTTTTTGTAAAATTGGCAAAAAACTTGTTTTTAAAAAAGATGATCTTGATGAATATTTAAAACTTAATAGCTCTAAAAATAGTTTAAAATTTTAATCACACTTAACTAAAAAACCATTGTAAATTAATGTTTTTCAGTTTTAAAATTACTAAAAATAGTATTTAGAGTATTATTAATAGTTTCATTTTTAATATTTGCATATCTTTTTGTAACTCCTATGCTTGAATGTCCTAATGTTTCTCCAATGGCTTCTAAAGATATACCCATATTAATATCTATATATCCTATTAAATGTCTTAAGTCATGCAATCTAATAGGAGTTTTTAATTTTTGATTTATTTTATCCCAATGCCATCTTATATCTTTATAAGGGTTTCCATCTTCTTTGATAAAAATATATCCTTTATTTTTTACTCCGATGTTTTTTAAAGTTTCTATTTGTAAAGAACTTAACGGAAATTGTAAGTTTTTCCTTGATTTGTTTTGGTTTGAAGGTAAAAAATAAATTTTATTAGCAAAGTCAATATTGTCCCATTTTAATGTAAGAACTTCACTTTTTCTTCTTCCATGTAAAAGAAATATAAACATGGCTCTTATCATTAAATTTTCATAATTAATAATAGCTTTATAAAGAGCATTTCTATCCTCATCATCAATAGTAAAATATCTTTTGTTATCAAATTTTTGTATCTCTATTTCTCTTGCTATATTTTTTTCTATATAATCATTTTTAATAGCAAATTCAAATACTAGAGAAAGTATATCTTTTATTGTTTTTGTTGTTCTTGGAGATTTGCCTTGATCAATCATTTTATTGACAATATTTTGCATATCTTTTAATTTGACTTGTTTTATTTTGATGTTTCCTATAACATCTTTTATATATGCATTATATGAAAATATGGTTACCTCATAATGTTTTTTAGAAATAGTATTTTTTCGCATACTAATCCATTCTTCAAACACTTCATTTAGTTTAGGTTCTTTAATTTTAAATTTCTTTGCAAGGCAATTAACTCACAATTCTTTTTAAGAGTCTGGGTGTTATTTAAAATAGGAAATATCTCATAACTTGATTTTTTTCCTTCATAATATCTTATAGCTAATTCGTATGGTATAGTTAATCTTCTTTATAATTCTACTAAGCTAATTTCTTTTATATCCTCCAATTTCTTATCTTTGTCTATAAAATATATACCCTTGTATTCTTTTATTTTTACTAGATTTTTCAAGATATTCCTTTTTTGCTTTTAATTTACGCAGAAAATTTTATTATTTTTTACATAATATAAAATTAAAAATATACTAAAAATGGTATCTCAAATGGATTTTAGTGGTAGCGGTTTTGGTAGCGGTTTTTTTCTCAAAATGGTATAAAATAATACTATTTTTAAGATAAACTTAAACAACAAAACACCTATTTTTCAATACTTTGATAAAATATGATAATAAAACGCATTAGGCTCAAAATCTGGTAAGGGCAACCTTGTGTCGGTTCGAGTCCGACCTTGGGCACCATTTCAATTACTATTCTTAAACAAGGGCTATTTAAAGACTACCGATAAAATATACAATAATTTTATTTATCTGCTTTAATCTCACAGGCAATAAAAAAATAATAGTAAAAAAAGCTATGGTTTTGTTTAGAATTTTAGCTATTTAGACATAAAAAGACAAACCATTAGAATTAATTCTGTAACTAATCTATAATGCTTAATCTTTAATATCCCTCTCATCCCAAAGATTGATTTATAAATCAATCTCTAATACCCCTATCTTCACCAAATTTTAAAATTTTAGCTCTAAGTTCTTTCGGGAAATTATATCTATGTATAGCAGGGATTCTTGGATCAAGAAGCCTATCTAAATTATGATTTTTGTAAATAAACTCTAATCTTTCGGGAGAGTAATAATAAGGTGCATTAGTATAGCCTTGAGGAGGAGTTAGGGCTGCGAGTTTGGCACATAAAATCAAAGTATCATTAAATCTCTCTACTTGCTCTTTACTCCAATGATTTGGATTATCTCCATCAAATCTAGTTTTCATTCCATTTCTATAAGCATCTAATTCATATTCAAATTCCAATCTACTCTCTGGAGTGGAATCTATATCTCTTGGATCTTTGAGTGTTCCTTTTTCAACATCATCTTTTAGAGCATCATTAACTCTTCCTTTTTCGTCTTCTGCAAATCGATACCTATTTGGATCTATCACCCAATCCACCCCTATAAGTTCATCTAGAAAAGGTAACATACCAAATTCATCATAAGGAGGATTTTTAGAAAAGTCTTTTAGCATTTGAGCTTTAAGAGGGTTTTTGTGTATGCCATCTGTTAAATCTCTATATGCATAAGAATCAT
>NZ_RYYL01000062.1 GCF_004378855.1 Campylobacter sp. US33a | reverse complement strand
CTTCATCAGGTACTTGATGATGTCCACGGAACGCTCGGCCATGCGCTGTGCCAGTTCCTGAAGCGTGATGGTTTCAGGAATGGTGACTTCACGCGAAATCTTCTCGCGCGTTTCCTGCATCTGCGAGCGCTTGAATTTTTCCTGACGGCGGCGCATCGCGGAAAGCGAGCGCGAACGGCCCTCTTCCTCAAGATTGCTCGTGAGGGTGAGCTTGCCGCGACGGCGATCGTC
>NZ_RYYL01000061.1 GCF_004378855.1 Campylobacter sp. US33a | reverse complement strand
ATATATTTTGCACAAAGTGCTGATCCTGTAGGCAAATATACTAAAGAATATACCAAGGTTTTTTTTAAAGCTTGGGAAATTAAACAAAACTCCCCCTACAAAGACTATAAACCCAAGTATCTAGATCCTAACTTTTATACAGGAGAGAGATCCACTCTTTTAGAATTTAAAGATTGGCAAAGCATATATTTAAAAGATCCTATAAAAGGAGCTATTGCTCCTTGGACTAAAGCAGAAAA
>NZ_RYYL01000060.1 GCF_004378855.1 Campylobacter sp. US33a | reverse complement strand
CAACAACTTAAGAGTGTGGATAAGTGATCTTATAAATTAAGATAAGCCATACACAAGAATAATTTAAGTGTGAATTTGTGGATAGGGGAAGAGTAATGCATAAAGAAAATTCAATCAATCAGCTATCAATCAATCATTTAGTGATATAAAATTTAGTTCTTTGCAATACAATGAAACAGTTCTGCCTACAGAATTAGAGTGTTGCTATAATGAATTTAAATACTATCAAAAAAAGAAATAA
>NZ_RYYL01000005.1 GCF_004378855.1 Campylobacter sp. US33a | reverse complement strand
AACCTCCTTTCAACTTTATTCAAAGTCTTCAGTCGGTTATCCTTAAAGCTTGGAAA
Source organism: Campylobacter sp. US33a (assembly GCF_004378855.1). Taxonomy (GTDB): domain Bacteria; phylum Campylobacterota; class Campylobacteria; order Campylobacterales; family Campylobacteraceae; genus Campylobacter_D. The sequence continues at coordinate 180,560 of NZ_RYYL01000005.1, read as the reverse complement.
TTATATAAAAAATTGTTTTAGAAAGAGTTTAGAATTTTTTAGTTTTAATTGGTGTTTTTTGCGGAAATTAGAAAAGATTTTAAAGAGCTTTAAGCCCTTTAAAGTTTTAAACCAAATTCCTTTTTTCTACCATATCTCTTAAAGGTATGATGGCGCTTTTTAAAACACCGTTTTGCAAGACGATTAAATTATGCACTTCATCAATCCACGCCTCATGTGCATAAATCCAAGCGATGAGCTTATTCTGTCTATCGCTTTCATTACTCATATTTTGCAAGTAAAGTTCCCCTAAAGAGCTTTCTGCGTGATAAACACTTGGTCCCAAAACTTCAGCTAAATAAGCGTAATTGCCATTTGCGAGTTTGGTTTTAATTTCATCAATATTTTTGCTGATTTGTTCAAATTTGTATTTTTGCTTAATGTCTTTGGTTAAATTTCTAATTTGCTTTCCGGTTTTTCGAAGATCTTTTGCGATTTTTTCGCTCCTTTTGATGAAAGTTTTGATTTGTTTGTAAGATTTTAAAAGTAGGGCATTTTGATCTTCTTTACTTAGTTTTTTTACTTTCGTTAAAGGTTTTTTAAGATCTTTATCCAATAAATCATCGCAAAGTTCCTTAAAAGGCTTTTCTATGGTTCCACCTATCCTTGCCCCACCTTCAGTGGCATTATAAACAGTGCAAGTTTTTTGTGCGTTGATGGTTGTAGTTAAGGTTTCAAAAACTCTAATGAAAAGCTCCCAAATTTTTGTCGTTTTGATTAAACCCTTGCCCCCATAAGCCTTTACTTTGGTTTGTGGTAAGGCTTGTGTTTCTTTTTTGGCAAGTTCTTCACCTCTACCATAGCCTTTTGAATGCGAAGCGCCATCTTTTCCAAAAGCTAAGTCTTGTCCGATTAAAATCACATTTTCATGCCCTAAACGATAGGCCAAGATTAAGGCCATATGCGCCACGCTCATTCCATTTAGCGAAGAGAAAGCTTTTAAATGTTTCATATTTTGCGAGAAAGGCAGGGCTCTTGGAGTAAGTATATAAGATCTTTTGTTTGATTCTAAATATTTAATGGTTTGTGGGTGAGTGAGCGCTAAAAGGATAAATAATATATCCTTGTCAAATTCACCAAAATTATTATTAAAAAATTCACTTGTAGCCTCAACTCTTTCAAGACTTAAAACATAATCAGGCTTGATATCATTTTCGTGTAAGATTGAATAAGATGCATCAAGGCAAAAAATGCTGGCTTTTTTATGATATTTTTTAAGAAGTGGAATTTGTTTTTGAAGGCTTGGACCTGTGGCTACAATGATAGCAGTTTTTGCCTTTTTGTATCTTTTTTTTATGAGTTCGCTAAGGGTTGGATGGGTGATCATATAAGGTATGTGTCTTACAAATTGATCCACGCCTTGTAAAGCATCTTTTGGATCATTGCCTTGTTTTAAAGAAGAATAAATGATAATGTTTTTGTTGATATTGTTAATTTTAATAATGTCTTTTGAGTATTTTTCATAAAAATCTGAATGCAAATCTAAAAAATAAGACCTAAACAGTAAATTTAACTCAGGCAAAGAAAACAAAGAGCTTGCTTTGGCGTCATTCATTTCGCTACTTAAAATGATGATCAATCTTCCTTTAATAAGCTCTTGAGTAAAGTCAGCTAAATTTAAAGCAAGAAAAATGAGTTCAATTTCTTTTTCGAAAACGATAATGCGTTTGAAATTTGGGTTTTGCAATAAGGCTTTATATAAAAAGCCATTACCTATGCCATAGAAAAATAAAACAGGATATTTGAGGTATTTTTCTTGAATGAAAGTAATTTTGCTTTCTAATTCTTTTAAAGGATTTTGATACATTTTTTCCTTAGTAGAATTTTCTATAATATTTAAATTCAGTGGATCTTTAGCATCAAGAAGTGGGAAAAATTTTTTGCTTTCTTTGATTTTTTTAAGTTTTTTAACTAAGCTTTCGTATTCTTTTCCACGAAGAGAAAGAAGATTTTTTTCAAAAATATCTGTTGTTTTCATCATTTAATTCCTTTTGATTTTATCAAGTAAATTTCCAAAATTTCTTTGCAAAAGTTCGTTTTCTAAAGGCAAGATATTGTTTTGCAAGGCTTCTTTTTGCGCTTTAAGGTGTATTAAAACATAAACGATCCAGTCTAAATGCTCTTTGATCCAAAATAAGGTTTTGTTGACCCAATCTTCTTCTGTGAGTGGGTTTAAAACATAAATTTTTGCTAAATTTAGCTCAAATTGATGGTATAAGGGTTGCAAAATTTCGCCTAAATCTTGATAGAGATTGTGAATTTTTTCAATCTCGCTTTTTAGAGCATCGATTTCTTCAATGACGCTCCCAGCAAGTTCTTTGTTTTCATAGCTTAAATTTTTAAATTCTTCTTGGTTGATCTTTTTTAGGATATTTTGTTGTTTTTCTAAGACAAAAAGCTCTAATTTATCGCAGTTTTTAATGCTTCTTTGAATTTTGTAATAAGCTTTTAGCATCCTTTCATTTTGTTTATCTTGGCTTGGAAATTTAGGACTTGGAAGAGGTTTATTTAAATCTACATTTAACAAATTTTCGCAAATTTCTTTAAAGGGCTTTTCTATGGTTCCTTCTATTCTTGCTCCACCTTCAGTGCAATTATAAATTTTAGTAGTTTTTGGAGTGCCAAGAATGTGCTTTTCTAAAATGGTGCGAAACATATTCCATATAAAATGAGTTTCGACTTCACCTTCCCCGCCGTAAGCTTTGGTTGTAATATGTTCATACATATTTGTTTCATAAGTTGATGAGTTTTGATAGTCTTTTGGGTGAGAGCAGCCATCTTTTGCGTAGGCTAAATCCTGTCCTATGAAGATGATGTTTTCGCATCTTAAAGCCATAACTAATTCATAAGCCATATGCGCCACGCTTGATGCCATAATCAAATAACCAAAAGAATGAAATTCCATATAGCTTTCAAAACCAAGGAATTTCTCGATTAAAATATAAGTTCTATTATATTTTTCTAAATACTCAATAGCTTTTGGATGCACTAAGGCGGTAGTAATAAAAATAATATCCTTATCAAAATCACCAAAATCGTGATTGAAAAATTCAGCCGTTACATGTGTTCTTTCAAGCATCATTACATAATCAGGTTTTATTCCTGCTTTTGCTAAGATAGGATAAGAAGAATCCGCGCAAAAAATAGTGGCTTTATTTGCATATTCTTTTAAAAGCGGAAGTTGTTTTGTAAGACTTGGGCCGGTTGAAACAATGATGGCGTTTTTACTAAGTTTTTTTCTTGTATTAACCAACTCTTTAGCATTGGGATGGGTAAGCATTTTTGGTAGATTATAAACAAACTGTTCTATACCTTGCAAGGCATCTTTTGGATCATTTCCATGTGCACATACAGCCTCTTTAATGGCATGATGTATGTCTTGGTTTAGCTTGATAATCTCATCATGCTCACTCTCATAATAATCGCTATGAAGTTCTAAAAAATACACTCTTAAAAAATTTAAAAAAGGCTGAGCATGAAAAATAGAAAGAATTTGTTGTCTGTTATTTTTTGGTGATATGATGTTAATTTTTCTATCTTTGATTTCACTAGATAAGTCGATTAAATGTAAGCTTGTAAAAATGAGCTCTATATCGCTTTCAAAGATGATGATGTGCTGTAATTTTGGATTTTGACAAAGAGCCTTATAAAGCACACCATTGCCCAAACCATAAAAATAAAGTATAGGATATAAAGCATATTTTTCATTATAGGTTGCAAGTAAGGAATTTAATTCCATTAAAGGATTGCTATAAATTTTTTTGTGAGTGTAGGTGTTTAGGAGATTGATATCAAGCGGATCTTGACCTTGTATGATTTTAAATTTTTTACTTTTAGAAAGCTTTGCAAGATCCTTTTTAAGAGTAAGCGTATCAGCTAGGGCGTTAAAATTTTTTTTATAGCGCTTTTTTTGTTCTTCTGTGAAAGCCATATTTTTCCTTTTAAATGTATTTTTCAATGAGTTCATTTTGAATTTGCATATATAAAATGAATTCATTGAATTTTTCGTGATAATGTTTTAAACAAAGCAAAATTTGCTCCTTTTCTTCTTCTTGAGTTTCGCAAGGCTTTACTTTAAGTTTTAAAAGATCACATTCTTGATGAAAAACTAGGGCTTGCAAAAGTTCGCTCATCAGTCCGTAACTTTTCATTTTAGTAGCTAGGGTTTGAAAATCAAGCTCTATTTTTTTAAGCTTTTTAAATTCTAAATTTGATTCTGTCTCATTTAAAATGCTTTGTAAGGCATTAAGCTTGTTTTTCATTTCTTCTATAAGTTCTTTGCTTGTTTTGACTTGATTAAGAAGGTGTTTTTTGGTTTTTTCGTAAATTTTTTGCGCTTCTTTAGAATTTAAGCGAAAATCATTTTTAAAAGGCTTGTTTAAATTCGTATTTAATAAATTTTCGCAAATTTCCTTGAAAGGCTTTTCTATACTTCCTTCTATTCTTGCTCCACCTTCAGTGCAATTATAAGTGGTAATTTTTAATTTTTCTTTAACAAAAAGTATATCTTTTTCAAAACTTTGTCTGAAGAGTTGCCAAGAAAGCTGAGTTCTTACCTTTCTTTCGCCACCATAAGCTATAGTGTAGATTTCTCCGCGTATCTCATCGCCTTGTTCGCCATAAATATGATCTTTTGGATGAGAATATCCTAAATCATCATAGGCTAAATCTTGTCCGATTAAAATAATATTTTCATGCCTTAAAGCCGCAGCTAATTCATAAGCCATATTTGCAACGCTCATTCCTACGCCAAGATAACCAAAATCATCTAATTTTAAAAGTGAAGAGAAAAGCAAAGGTCTTAATATCAGCATATAATTTCTGTGGTTTTTTTCAAGATATTTTAGAGTATTTTCATGAGCTACTGAAGTGATTAAAAATAAAATATCCTTATCAAATTCACCAAAATCATTATTAAAAAATTCACTCGTTAATGCAAGTCTTTCAAGGCTTAAAACATAATCAGGTTTTATTCCTGCTTTTGCTAAGATAGGATAAGAAGAATCTGCGCAAAAAATCGTAGCTTTATTTGCATATTCTTTTAAAAGTGGGAGTTGTTTTGTAAGGCTTGGACCGGTTGAAACGATGATGGCGTTTTTTGATTTTGCACGGTTGTGTTTTAAAAAGTGTTGAAAAACTCCGCCAAAAATCAAGGCTTTTAAATTTTTTAAAGTATGCTCGATGCCAATGTGCGAGTCCTTAGGATCATTTCCGTGACTTAAAACTATAAATTTAATGATATCTATAAGGCTTTGGTTGAGATTTTGAATGATATTTTTATAATGCGTCAGATAAAATTCACTATGGATATGAAAATCATAAGTTTTAATGCTGTATTTTACTTTTTTGTGATTTAATAAAGCATTTAGCTGAGCGATATTTAAATTGGAGGTATAAAAAAGAATCAATCTTTCATTTTTAATATCTTTGCTAAAATCAAACAAATGAAAAGCCAAATATAAAATTTCAAGTTCACTTTCAAAGACAATAATTTGCTTGTGATTTTGGTTTGCAAGTAAGGATTTATAAAGCGCACCGCTACCAAAGCCATAAAAAAACAAAGTAGGGTATTTAGAGTATTGTGTTTTAAAAAAACTTAAATTCCCGCCCAATTCTTCGTAAGAATTTTTATAAACACCTTCTTTGCTTGGTAGATGGATAATGTTAAGATTTTCTAGACTATTTCCTTGCAATGTAAAGCTAAAGCATTGTTTGATTTTTCTTAATTCATAGGCTAAAATTTGATCGACTTCAAAAAGCGCTTGAGTGTTTTTTAAAAAAAGTTCTTTATCCATCAAAGCCCCCAGCCATCAGCAACGACTATAGTTTGCCCTGTGATAAATTTACTCTCATCACTAAGTAAAAATATTAAAGTTCCACAAATATCTGCTGCTTCTAGCATTCCTTTGCTTGCACAGCATTTGCGGTATTTTTCTAAAAAATTCCCAGGTTGATTGTCTAAAATTCCACCGCTTGCTAAAGTATTTACTCTAATGTTTGTATTAAATAATTCTTTTGCAAGCCAAACGCCAAGATGATTAATCCCTGCTTTTATCACGCTGTATTCTAAAGAGCTTTGCATAGTGGTGTTTTCATAATTTTCAAATTTAGGTGCAAAAACTCCCATAATGGAGCTAAGATTGATGATATTTCCATAACCTTGCTTTTTAAAAAATTTCACAAATTCTTGTGAAGCTAAGATAAAACCGCCTAAATGCAAATTTAAACTTTCGCAAATTTGCTCAAAACTAGCTTCATAATAAGCTATTTTACCCCAATCCTTTCCCACAGGATAGCTAGAATTTACAAAAGCATCAATTTTGGTGTATTTTTTAAAAGCTTCATCAATGCATGAATTTAAGCTTTCTTTAGAAGTGATGTCGAGTTTAAGACTTAAAAGTTCTTTTTTAAATTCATTTTTAAGCTCAATAGTTAAATTTTTTAAATTATTTTCATTGATATCAGCTAAAATTGGCACACCGCCACTTTGAAGTATCTTTTTACAAAGAGCTTTTCCTATACGCCCACAAGCTCCTGCTACAAATATGATTTTATTTTCTAGCATTAAAAATCCTTTGGCTCTAAATTTTTTTCTTTAATTAAAAACTCAACTATTTTAAAATCAAGCTCACTATCTATATCAAAAGCCGTGCTTTCATCCATTACAAAAAGTCCTGTTTTTTCTCCAAAAACGCCATCATTTTTAAGCAAAAAATCTCTTTTAAAGATATAAATACTCGCATTCATATCGTAGCACTTTGGCGCACTTTGGCGTGTGGCGAAATTTCCTTGCTTAGATTTTATAACTTTTTCATTTTGCACTTCAATTAAATTAAAATAAGGATTGCGTCTAGCAGGAACGGCGGTGATTAGATTATCATTGTTATTTTTACAAAACTGATTATAAGCATTTTTTATATCAGCACTTGATCTAAGCGGAGCGGATGCGTCAAGATCGATTAGAGTGTCAAATTTGCATTTAAAATACTCTTCACTTCTTAGCAATGCATCACGCATTACAGGCACTTTTGCCGCGCTATCACTTGCTAAGTGTGCTTCTCTTTTAAAAAAAACTTCTCCGCCATATTTCCTTGCAACTTCGGCGATTTCATCACTATCGGTGCTGATAACGATATGTTTAAAAAGCTTTGAATTTTTAGCTTGGATAATACTATAAGCTATCATTTCAAGATTATTGATTTTGCGTATATTTTTGTTTTTAACGCCCTTACTTCCGCCTCTTGCACAAATCGTGCATAAAATTTCACCCATTTCTTGCCTCATCGCATAGTTTTAAAATCTTTCTTGCTTCTTCTAAGGTGCATAAATTCTCATCATCTTTTAAAATTGCTTTATACATATTTTGCAAGGTTTTAAAAGTATTGCTTTCATAAGTTTTACTTTTAATATTATTAAATTTATCATAAATATTTAATTTATTATGAATTAAATCGGCTTCTATGGTTTTTTCTTTGCTATGAAAAAGAATTTTTCTTTGATTTAATTTTGAAAAATAATCAAGCTCGATGTGAATTTTAGCTTTTTTTGAATTTAGGGCTAAAAAAGTAAAATCATCACTATTTATTTCAAGCTCTGAAATTTTTAAATTTTGTCCAAATTCTAAATTTAAATCTTTAAAAAAATAAAAAGCCAAGTCAATTTCATGAGATAAATCAAGCATTACCCCACCGCCAAGCTCTTTTTTGGCACTATAATTTTGTCTGTAATCGATTTTTCGCCAATTTGGCAAATAAGAATTACAAACAAATTTAGCAAAATAAATTTCATTTATATCTATTAAGTTTTTTAAATCTTTAATCAAAGGATTAAATCTCAAAAGATAAGCAATGTAAATTTTATTGTTTTTGCTAGGAAAAAAGTTAATATCTTTTTCAAATAAAGGTTTTTCCACGAGTATGGTTTTTTCTTTTATATTTTTATCTAAAATTTCAAGCGTTTTAAAATGATCTGTGGTGATATTTGCAATGATAAATAAATCATATTCTTTTAAATTTACTTCGTTTAAGTCTTTAAAAAGCGTGAAATTTTTTCCTTCATAAATACTAAATTTATAGCTTTTTGACACAATATCTACTAAAAATCCTAGTTCATTTAAGGCTAAAAAATGCTTTTTTCCAATGCTTCCAAAGCCTATAATTAAAGCTTTCATTTAAAATCCTCATTAGCTTTTAAAAACTCATCAAGCCTTCCAATATCAATCCAATAATCATTAATTAAATAAGTATTTACCTTACCTTTTTGCATGGCAAGTTTAATGAGTTCAGGCATATCAAAGTAGACATTTTTTTCTAAAAGTTCTAAAATTTCTTTCTCACACACATAAATTCCAGCACTAACTAAGAATTTTTGCACCGGTTTTTCTGTGATATTTGTAATAAAGCCCTCATTTTGCTCTATCACTCCAAAAGGAATTTGTTGTTCAAATTCTCTTACACATACACTCATTAAGGCGTTTGAAGCTTTATGTGCCCTTAAAAGTTCATTAAAATCAAGCTCGGTTAAAATGTCTGCATTCATGACAACAAAACTTTCTTGTAATTGCCCCCTCCCTATCAAACTTAAAGCTCCTGCAGTACCTAGTTTTTTGCGTTCTTTGATGTAAGAAATTTTTATGCCAAATTCTTTACCTTTTTTAAAATATTCTTCTATGACTTGCTTTTTATAATTTACACAAAAAATGAAATTTTCAAAATTTTGCTCCTTTAATTTTCGCACGATATTTTCTAAAATAGGTTTTTTCCCAACCTTTAGCATGGGTTTTGGGGTATCTTTTGTAAGCTCTTTTAAGCGACTTCCAAGCCCACCTGCCATTATCACGATAAAATTTGGATTTATTTTTCGCGCTAGTAGCGATGAAATGGACTTTATAGAGATTATTTTACCCTTTTCATTTAACACAGGAAAATCGTAAATATCTGTCTTTGCGCTTAGTTTTAAAAGCTCATTTTTGCCAGTATTTTCTTTTATAGTGATAGGATTTTTGGTATAAATATCTTTGATTTTATCCTTTAAATTCTTACCATTTATCAAGGCTTTTCTTATATTTGAATCACTAATTACACCTAAGAATTTATCATTTTTATCCACGATGATGCCAAGGCGAACACGTTCAAGTCCTACGATTTTTAAAGCTTCTTCTATACTAGAATTTGGAGTAAGCTTGAGTTTATTTATATCCAAAATTTACCTTAAGTCAATGAAATTCTTTTGTAAAATTGTATCTAAATTTGCTTTTTTTAAGGTGTCTTTTATGATTTTATTTGGATTTTTTTTACTTTCATAAGGATTTTCTAAATTTTTTAAACACTCTTTAAAATCTTTGCCTTCAAGTTTTTTTAAAGCTTTATCCAAGTCTTGCATAGTGCAATCAATGATATTTTTTGTTCTCAAACGCCCATTTTGACGATCGCCTATATTAATACAAGGGGTTTTAAAAAAAACACTTTCATAAATTCCACTAGAAGAATTTCCTATCATAGCTTTTGAAATTTTCATCAAACTTAAATATCTTTGTGAACCAAGATTGTCAAAAAGTTTAGCTTTGCTAGGATTTTTTTCACAATAAGCTTTTAAAATTTCATTGATTAAAAGTCCGTTTTCATCGGCATTTGCCTTAGTAAAAATCAAACTAGCATTTTCAAGTTTGTCTAAATTTTCTAACAAGTTTTTAATTTCTTTTTGAGTATTTTCTAAATTTAGCGTTACAGGATGATAGGTGATTAAATAAATATTTTGTTTTAGCTTAAATTTTAAAGTATTTTCAAGCTCTTGCTTTTTTAAAAAAAATATATTTTTTATGATAGGACCTGCCAAAGCACCTACATTAAATACACGATTTTCTTCTTCGCCAAGTTGCAAAAGGCGGTTTTTATAAGTTTTGGTGCTTACAAAATGCAAATGTGCCATTTTAGAAATACTATGCCTTATGCTATCATCGATCGCACCTAGAGTGAGCTCCCCGCCACAAAGATGTGCAATAGGAATATTCATCATAAGACACACACTAGCCACGCTTAGCATTTCGTAACGATCGCCTAAAATAACTACAATATCAGGCTCTAATTCGTCAAATGCCTCGCAAAAGCCAATATTTGCTAATCCCATAGCTTTACAAAGACTTATCTTATCATCACTTGCGAGTAAAATGGAGATTTTTTTAGCTATTTTAAATTCCTTTTCTATTTCTTTGTAAGTTAGTCCAAACTCAACACTTAAATGTGCTCCTGTAATGATGATTTGAAGTTCTAAATCTTCATCATTTTCTATTTCTTTACATAAATTCCTTAAAAGATACCATTCAGCCCTTGTTGCACTTACTATCATAATTTTTCTAACACCTTTCTTTGAGGAGCATAAAGCTTTCCGCGTATTTAACATTTGCTAAAGCCCCCCCCCATAAGTACATGCTCTAAATTGCGCCAAAGCTTTCATATTTTCTAAGCTTCTTGGAAAAGGAAAAGCGCCTAATTCACTCTCGTAAATTTGCATAATTTCGCATTTTTTTTCAAAAAATTCGCTAATATCTACAAAAACATTAGGTATAAAACTTTGATTTGCTAAAGCCGGTGCAAATTCACTTTCGCTTAAAGTTTCCATCATCAAAACGCGTTCTATGCTTGGATAGCGAAAACTTTTAGTGCAAGAAAAAGCTATTTCAAAAATAATTCTATGATCGCTATGCACATCATAAGCAAAAGGTAAATACACTATATTAGGCTCAATCTTAGCAAAAATTTCTGCCATTTTTTGCACCAAAAAACCTTTTTTGTAAATATCAACCTTAGCAGGTTTTAAGCCCAAAAAATAAATCCCATTAAAATTATACGCTTCACAAATTTGTTTAATTTGCTCTTCTTTTTTTAAAATATAATTTTTTTCATACTCAGGCTGGCTTGCACTAGTGCAAAATACGCAATAAATTTCATCGTTATTATTTTTATGCTTTAAAAGTGTCCCACCAGCTCCTAGGGTTTCATCATCATAATGTGTCGCAACAACCAAAACCTTTTTATTCATCAATTTCCTTTATAAATATTCGTCTTTTTTAGGCAAATCATTTAAAGTATGTTCATAAAGCAAAATAGCGCCATCATAAGTTTTAATCAAAATTCCTTTTTTATCTGCCTTTAAAACCTTACCGCATTCTAGATTTTTTTGAGAATTTTTTATGATTTTTGCCTTATAAACTTTATAATTTTTACCTTTATAAATAAACTCCGCCCCAATATAAGGATGCGTCAAGGCTCTGATTAGATTATAAATAGCTTCAGTGCTCATTCTAAAATCAATAATTCCGTCTTTAAAATCTCTTTTTCTCCAAGCATTTCCCGCACTTTGCGGGGTAGAAAGTTTGCGCAAAAGCTCTTTGAAATTTTTGTTTTTTAAAGCCTTTTGACTAAGTTTAAGAGTGAGTTTTTCTAAAAGCTTCAAAGCGGTTTTTGTGCTTTTTTTATAAAGACTTGCCGCATCATCTTTTTTTGAAATTTTTATACTTTTTTGGGCTAGGATTCTACCCGTATCTGCGTTTTTATCCATCACAAAAAAGCTCACACCGCTTTGTTTTAAACCTAAAAATAAAGCCCAAATTATCGGATGTCTGCCACGATTTTGCGGTAAAAGTGAAGGATGAAAACCAATGATAGGATAAGCCTTTAAAAGCTCTTCTTTGATTAAATAACTCCAACCCAAACAAAAGATAATATCAGGCTTGCATTTTTTTATAAACTCAATACTTTCTTTATCATTGATATTTCTTGAGTAAAGACAAGGGATATTTTGTGCATCTTTTTTAAGATCGTAAAAGTCTGCATTAAAATCTGATTTTTCTTTTGTTGCTATGCCTACAATTTTTAAATTTTCATTTTGTATTAAAAGTAGTTTTTCTAAAGCAAAATGCGAAAATTCCACACAACCTATAAAAAAAATTCTCATTTAATTTCCTTAATATCTGCCTTAAAATCAATATCGTAAAATTCTTTTTTAAGTATATGATCTAAATTTTCATTTTTTAAAATTTCCTTAGCTTTTCGTGCTGCACCACCTTGTCCGTAAGGATTTATGGTATTTTTTAAATTGAGTTGAAAATCAGATTTATTTAGGCTTTCAAATGCTTTGCAAATGCTTTTATAATCACTTTCACAATCAATCACAGAACTAGCTTTTATCCTTCCTTTTTGGCGATCGCCTATGTTAATTGTGGCGATTTTAAAGCTAGGAGCTTCACAAAGCCCACTCGATGAATTTCCAACAACTGCGTCAATAAATTGCATAGTGCTAAGATAATTTAACGCCCCCATAGAAACAAAAGAAATGGCATTTTGATGCTTTAAAACAAACTCATCAATCATTTCATTAATCACACGATTGTTAGTATCTGCATTTGCTTTTGTAAAAATAAAACCTGTATTTTGCTTTAAACTCTCATTTTCTAAGGCTTTAAGTAAGGCCTGCATTTGAATTTTAGGGCTTTGATTTTCTAAAGTAGTGGGGTGAAAAGTGATTAAAAAATTCTTTTTTTGGAATTTGAAATTTAAGACATTTTCCAATTCTTTTTTGTTTAAAAGTTTTAAATTTACAATATTATCAAGTCCAAAGCCACCTACATTAAAAACACGCTTAGGGTTTTCTCCAAGCTGAATCACTCTTTTAGCGTATTCTTTAGTCGCTACAAAATGAAAATGTGCCATTTTAGAAATACTATGTCTGATAGCTTCATCAATAAGTCCAAAAGTAGCTTCTCCGCCGTGCAAATGCGCGATAGGAATTTTGCAAATCATAGCGCAAGAAGCACAGGCTAAGCTTTCATATCTATCGCCTAAAAGTACCATAATATCAGGTTTTAACTCCATTAAAGCTTCGCTAAAAGAAATTTGTGCTAAGCCCATACTTTTACAAAGCCCAATTTCACTATCACTGCTTAAAAGCATTTCGATTTTTTTATCTATCTTAAATTCTTTTTCTATCTCTTTGTAAGTTAGTCCAAACTCAACACTTAAATGTGCTCCTGTAATGATGATTTGAAGTTCTAAATCTTCATCATTTTCTATTTCTTTACATAAATTCCTTAAAAGATACCATTCAGCCCTTGTTGCACTTACTACGCAAATTTTTCTTTTACTCATTGATTAGCTCATCTTCTTCGTAATTCTTATTAGCCTTTTTGCCTAAATACTCATCATATTTCATCGCACTTATGCCACTGGCTGGGCGTTTGGTGGTAAGATTTTCTTCGCTAAAAATCTCGCCTTTTTTGATTTTTCTCTTAGCCACTAAGCTTTTTCTAGCAATTTTGATATTTTTCTTTTCACTTTTACTCGCTCTTTTTATGCCATCGCCCATTGCACTTTCTATTTCTCTGATTTTAACGCAGAGCTCTTTTAGCTCATTTGGCTCTAAAGACGCTTTATGATCAGGTCCAATCATATTTTTATCAATTGTAAAATGCTTTTCTATCACGCACGCACCTAAAGCTACCGCTGCTAAAGAAATATGTATGCCTTTGGTATGATCTGAATATCCCACGCTTAAATTAAAAGCATTTTTTAAAGTTTGTATGGCTTTAAGATTGACTTCATCAAAGGGTGCTGGATATTCTGTAGTGCAATGAAGTAAGGTGATATTTGATCTTTTTGTGCCATTTTTAACTAAGATTTCTAATGTATTTTCCACTTCACCTAAATTTGCCATTCCAGTTGAGAGAATGATTTTTTTATTTAATTTTGCGATTTTTTTAAGATAAGGCAAATTGGTGATTTCTCCGCTTGGAATTTTAAAAATTTCAAGTCCTAAATCATCTAAAAGATCAATACTTTCTAAATCAAAAGGCGTAGAAAGAAAAGCAATACCACATTTTTTAGCATGAGAAATTAAAATTTTATGTGCGTTTAAATCAAGCTCTAATTTTTTAATCATTTCAAGCTGACTTTCATCTTTGTCGGTGGTTTTTAGCTGATAAGCTGCTTTTTTGGCATTTTTACTTACACAAAGTTCGCTTTTAAAGCTTTGGAATTTTACAAAATCAGCCCCAGACTCTGCAGCGATTTCTATTAACTTTTTGGCTAAATTTAAATCCCCATTATGATTAACTCCAGCTTCGGCTATGATTAAAGTTTTTTTCATTTTTCCGCCTTTGTTTTGCCCCAAAAAGAGCAAAAAAATTATTTTTTTATGCCAATATAAATATAATGATGGGCTGAGCCTTCAAAATTATAAAAATTAATAGGATCATAATCACCTAAAAATAGAGTTTCAAAAGGCTTAAAAAGCTCTGTTAGCTCATCGGTATTTTTAACAAAATGTATATAAGTTGTTTCATTTAAACGACCTTTTATACTCACTTTGCGTAATCCATTTTCATTTTCTTTTTCGCTATTTTTAAAATAATAATTTTTCTCGCTCATCATTGTAGCAAAAAGTATGCCATTTTGATTTAAAATTTCATAAAATTCTAAGATATTTTGTTTAAGCTTTGTTTTAGGGATATAATAAAGGCTTTGATTAGCAAAAATAATATCCATTTTTTCATCAAAAAGCCCCTTAATACTTGAGTTTGGTTCTATGATTTTACAATACCCCCCCCCAGAGTTTTAATCTTTTCATCCCAATTTTTTTGCAAACTTGGCACAATATCCACACCAAAAGGTTTAAAACCTTTACTTAAAAAATACCTAGAATGCACTCCATTTCCGCAACCAAAATCAAGCAAATTTCCGCTTGTAATGCCAAGTTTGTATTTTAAAATTCTTTCATAAAATCGTATTACATGAGAATCAGGATATAAAAGTCCATAGCCATTTTCATCGTATTTTTGAGTGTAAGTTTTGAGTGAGTCTCGCATCGTTCTTCCTTTATTTTAATTTGTTTTTAAGTTTAAATTCATTGAATTCATTTTTATAAAAAAGATCAAGATTATAGTGTTTTTCAACGATCTTCCAGAATTTTTCCCTACTAATGCCTGTAAATTGACAAAAGTCTTCTATGCATTTATTATCGAGTTTGTGATCTTTTTGCTGAATGATTTTTATTGCTTCTTCTCTGCTAATAAGGCCATATCTTACAAAACGAGATGCGTAATCACTTGCCATTGCATGGCCAAATTTTGGGTATTTCATCCAAGCATGTAAAATATATCCTATGCTGTCAATTTGATCAAAATTTTCTGCACAATGGCTTCTATCCCATTCACCTTCTAAATCATTAAATCCACGACTTTTGGCAAAGATATAATTTGCATAAGAATTCCATTTTACAAAATAACTAAGATAAATTGGGTCGAGTTGATTAAGATCGTCTTTTTGAGGATTAAAAAAGAGTTGAAGATTTTCTTCTTTTATTTCATCATCGATAAATTCACTAATATCTAAATCACTCGCTACGCCGTTTTCAAAAATAGCTTTTGCACTAGGGGTCTCTTTATCACCATCCCCCCCCCATACTCATAACTGACATTTTCGCCATAAACAAGCAAAGGAGTGTTAAATTTCAAAGCCATGCCAAAAGGAAAGCTATAAATAAGTCTATCAATAAACCAAGTAGGTTTGCCGTATTTTTCAAAGGTTTTTAACATCACTTTCTTTTGAGTCTTAATATCTGGCTTTAGCGTGATTAGATGACAACCAAAAGTTTCGCTTAAATTCCTTAAATTTTTCTTGCCAGCTTCTGTCATGGTGAAATTATCTTCTACGCTAAAAAGCACAGGATTCATACCTAATTTTTCTTTCATGATATGCACTTGGAGATGTGAGTCTTTTCCCCCGCTTACTGCTATAGCACAATCGTATTCAAATTTGCCATTCATTCTGCGGTATTTATCGCATAGTATTTCAAGCTCCTTAAATCTTGTCCTGTAATCAATCTTTTCTTTGTTTTTGTGATTTATACAAGCTGAGCAAATGTTTTTGCCATTCTCATCTTTGAAAAATTTAATGCCAGGGCGAGTGTTTGGCATCACGCAGTGTTCGCAATAAATCATTTTTTTCCTTTTTTATGAAGTATTGCAAAGTATAGCTAAAATTAATTAAAACGGTATTTTAGGAAAGTATTATTGTGGTGATTTTGGCATAATGAGTTGTAAATTTGTTCATTAAAAATTATTCCACCTATGTTAAAATCAGCATGGATGTTTGAAAATTTTTCTTTAAATTTAAAAAGCATATCATCATCTTTTACTCCGCCACCTAAAAGACAAAAATGAATTCCTTTTTGATGAGCATATTCAAAGAAAAAATCTAAAAGTGCAGCATTTGCGTTAGCTTTTAATTTATTTGCACTTAGATGATAATAGGCTAAATTTTGACACAAGAGAAAAGAGGCATAAGCAAGAATTTCTCCATTTAAACTTGCTTTTATGATTAAACTTTCTTTAAAAGAAAAAAGTTTTTCAAAATAATCTTGGTTGAAAAAATAAAAATCATTAGCATTGTTTCTTTGCATTGTTTTATCATAAAGTTGTTTAAAGGCTGTGGCTTCATTTTGGGTGCAAAATTCAATCTTAAGTTCTTTCCGTGCTTTTTTTACATAAGATCTAATGCGTGGGCTGTAATGCAATCTTATATTTTGAAGTTCTTCGTGTGTGGCTACGACGATAATGCTTTTATTTTTGGTGAAAAAATGAAGTTGCGGTTTTAGTGTAGTGCAGATAAAATCAAAAGGGTGAAAGCGGATAAAAAATGCGATGATATTTTCTTTTAAAGCCTTTTCTTTTAGTTTTTCTAAGGCTTGTTTTAAAAAAGTTAGATCGTTAGTGTTACTATAAAATCCACTGTATCCATAGGGACTTTGTAAATCATAAAATGAGGTATTTGGAATTTTTTCTTTTATTGCTATGGTTTTAAAATAAAAATTATCTTTTTTTAAATTCAAATTCAAAAACTTCGCCATAAAGCTTAGCATAAAAATTTTGAAAATAAATATCATCTTTAAAATGAGTTTGGAGTTTGGGATTTTGCTTTAGAAATTCTGCAAGGCTTGTTTTGCTCATTTTCCAAGCCTCGTAATTTGTAGATCCCCCCCCCCAGTAGCTTTAGGGTTGATTTTTTCGCCTTCTACGATAAAAAGCCTATCAATCAAGCCTGTTTCATCTTCTATGCTTTGAATTTTAAGACTTGTTTGAGTAAAATTATTATTTTTATAAAGTTTTGCAATATCTTCTTTATTTGAAAATCGTATCATTCCTACATGAGTATAAATTCCACCATTTGGAAGTTGAAAATCATCTTTACTCTTATCATAACCCACGATACCTTTTGCTATAGTGCTAGAATAAAACTTACTGCCTATTTTAAGCTTTGAAATAGCCTTATCAAAAATGCGTTTTGTCTTGTTAAAATCATTACAGCAAAGCGAACAGCTATCGATAATACAATCAAAACTCTCATCTTTAAATTCATCTAATTTCACTTCATAATCGCCGGTTAATATTTCATCAATTTGTATGCTTAAATTTTCATCATCTAAGCGCTTTTTAAATCTCTCTACCCCCGTTTTACTCCACTCAATCCCACTTACCCTAAAACCTTCTCTTGCACAAAACCATAAATTAGCTCCTGTACCAAGTCCTAGTTCTAAGATATGAATTTCATTTCTATTTTTAGCATTATAAAAATTCCTTGCGATAAATCTTATTAAGTTTTCGCTAGGGTATTTACCCCATTCTTTGTTAGTAAAAATTTCATTCCATAAATTTGCACTATTCATATTTTGGTTTATCCCATTCTATTATTTAAAATTTGATTTTTCATTTTTATCCTTTAATTAAATTCTAAAACTTCTTTATATTTATCTTGTTTAGTGTTAATGATTTGATTTTTATCGACTAAAAAAGAATTTCCATCTAAATATATTGTCCGCTCCACACTTAAGGTGCTTTCTTTGATATGATTTAAATTTTTAGAAAAACTCACTTAAGTACAATGATAAAATCCGTTTTATATTTTTGCCTTCTTTCTTCTAAAAATTGTTTTAAAAGCACATTTTGTATGATTTATAATTTTTGCCCTTCAATAATATAAAGCTCGTTAAGATTTTTCTCTAAACTTGCAAAACGGGCGATTTTAATGTCGGTGATTTTATAATTTTTGCCATTATAAAGCTCTTTTAAATCCTTCTCATCACAATACCTTATAACACCTGTAAATGCATCACTGCCAAGAGTTGGTTTGCAAAGATGATAGCCTAAACTTTCATTTTGTTCAAAGCCTTCGTTATTAAAACTAGGGGTTATAGAGAAAAATTTACCTCCACTTTTTAGCTTTGACACGGCTTTTTCTACAATGGTTTTAGTTTTTTTAAAATCATTATAAGCTAAAGAATAGCTATCTATCCACGCATCAAAACTCTCATCTTTAAATTCATCTAATTTCACTTCATAATCGCCGGTTAATATTTCATCAATTTGTATGCTTAAATTTTCATCATCTAAACGCTTTTTAAATCTCTCTACCCCCGTTTTACTCCACTCAATCCCACTTACCCTAAAACCTTCTCTTGCACAAAACCATAAATTAGCTCCTGTACCAAGTCCTAGTTCTAAGATATGAATTTCATTTCTATTTTTAGCATTATAAAAATTCCTTGCGATAAATCTTATTAAGTTTTCGCTAGGGTATTTACCCCATTCTTTGTTGGAAAAAATATTTTCCCAGATTTCTTCATTACTGCCGATATTTTTTGAAATTTCTTCGTTGCTTATAAATTTTTTCATTAATTTACCTTTTTAATTAAAAAGAGTTGCTAATCTTGTTTTATTCTTTTTGCCTAAAATACCACAAGATAAAGCTTTTTTAAAGATTTTTGGATGATAAAAACTTGGATCTTGTTCTTTGATATTTTGACAAATTATATCACAAAGTTCTATACCAATAGTATCAATGATATTAAAAATATTTCTTTTATCATAAAGTAAATCATAAATTTTTTGACAGTCTTCATATGGATAATTCCACACTTCTATCATTTTAAAAAAGGTTGAAATTTCATGAAAAAGAAGTAAATTTCCTAAAGCACCACGATTTGTTTTTGAGTGCAAGAGGTAAAATCCTATTTTTTCTAAATCTTTAAGCAAAATATTATCATGTGAGTATTCTACTAAGGGAATAAAAATGGGATTAAAAAAGTGGAGCAAAGCACAATCTAAATCTTTTACACTAAAAGAGCTAGAATTTGAAAAAATTTGATTGTGGTTTTGTTTGAGTTGCGTGATATAGTGAAGTTTTAATTCCAAATTCTCTTCTAAACTTTCTACGACAATGCAACGGGTGATTTTATCAAGTTCTTTAATGACTTGCATTGAACCTTTTTCAAAGGCTGAAAAATCAAGTTTTTTTGACAAAATTTTAATGAATTTATCGCAATCTTGGATACAAATAGGGCTTTTATTATAAATTTTAACTTCATAGCCCATTAAATAAAACAAAGCAGTAATTTGCTTTCCCATATTTCCAAAACCTAAAATGCTAATTTCTTTCATTGTTTTTTCCTTGTTTTAATGAGAGTTTTTGAAAAGATAAGTTGTTTTTCTTCATATGATTTTGATAAAACAGTGTGAGCGCTTACGGTGCAATCATCTGCCAGTATTACATTAGATAAAATACTTGATCTTGTACTTACAAAGCAGTTTTTTCCTATTTTTGCATTTCCATTAAGTGTTGCATAAGGGCTTAAAATACTGCCGTTTCCCACTTGACAATCATGCGCAATGCTAGAATAAATATTACAAATTACAAATTCGCCAACCAAAGAATTTGCACCCACAAAAGCAAAAGGACAAATGATACTTCCTTTGCCTATTTTAGCGTCTTTTGCCACAAAAGCACTGGGGTGAATGAAAGTGAAAAAAGAGCAGGATTTTAGAGAAAGTTTTTTGATGATAGTGTTTCTGATTTTTATTTGTCCTATGGCAATGATAAATTTAGCTTGTGAGATAAAGCGAGTGTC
Source organism: Campylobacter sp. US33a (assembly GCF_004378855.1). Lineage (GTDB taxonomy): Bacteria > Campylobacterota > Campylobacteria > Campylobacterales > Campylobacteraceae > Campylobacter_D. Next base: position 160,568 of record NZ_RYYL01000005.1, on the reverse strand, counting down.
AAAATTATCTTCATTTCCCAAATAAGCTAAATTATAAAATTCATTTTCTTTGATGTCGATATAGCCTAAAATTTCGCAATTTTCACCTTGAAGATAAGAGTAAATTTCTTTTGCAAAACCTCCACTTCCAACTATAATAAGCTTTTTCATGCACTTCTCCTAAAAGAAGTAAAAATGCTAATTCCCCCCCCCCATAATAGAGAGTTTATTATAAAAAATGCTTCTTTCTTCTAAAATTTGAGTGTGTTTTAAATGAGTGTTAGAACCCAAAAAACTACCTTTTTTAACAAAACATTCTCCATTGACTACCGCAGCAGTGGAAATATGACAAAAATCTTGCACCGTGCTATCGTGCTCTATGAGTGCCTTAGAATTAATAATGCAAGCTTTGCCAATCTTTGCATTGACATTGACTAGGGCTTGATGCATTATAATACTTGCCTCATCAACAAAAGCATAAGGTGAAACATAGGCTAGGGGTGATACGATGGTAGGAAGCTTAAAACCTATGCTTTTTAATTTTTCATAAATTTGCATTCTTTTGTATGCGTTTTTAATTTGCCCTATGGCAATGAAGGCAAACTTATAATGCTTAAAAAGATTTTTCAAATCATCATCACAACCTAAAATAGGATATTTAAAAGACTTTTGTGTGGCATCATTAACCACAAAACCTGCAATCTTAAATTTATTTTCAAGTTCTATCACATCAATGCAAGAATTTGCGTGTCCACCTGCACCAATGAGTATGATTTTTTCTTTCATTATTTCACCCTTACACTACTAGGTAAATTCACTAAGCATTTTTCCAAATTTTTAGTCACCAAAAGTTCATCTTTTTGACAAGCTTTAAAAGGTTTAAGGCTTGGCAAACTTTTCCATACTGGACGCACGAAAATATTATTTTCCAAACACTCTTGCAAAAAAATATTTCTTAAATTCTCATTTTTAAAACACAAAGTGTTAAGCCAAAAATTACTTTTTGAATTTTTGCTTTCATCTATGAATTTACAAGCTTTATGGCTTGCAAAAAAATCTTTATAAATTTGTGCTAATTCTCTTTTATTTTCTAAGAAAAAATCCAATTTTTCAAGTCCGGCAAGTAAAATTGCAGCATTTATGTTGCAAAGTCTGTAATTATAGCCTATTTCATCGTGATCGTATTCGTAAGGATGAGGTATTTTGGCGGTTGTGCTTAGATGTTTTGCAAATTTGGCTAAATTTTCATCATCGCACAAAATCGCCCCACCGCTTCCGCCTGTGATGATTTTATTTCCATTAAAACTTAAAATTCCACATTTGCCAAAAGTGCCTAAGGCCTTGTTTTTATAAGTACTTCCTAAGGCTTCTGCTGCATCTTCGATTAAAATAATATTATAATTTTTGCAAATTTTACAAAGCTTTTCTATGTCTGCACTAAGCCCAAAAGTATGCATTACAACGCAAGCTTTGATGTGTTTGTGCGTGGTTTTGTTGTAGGTAAAGCCATTTTTTTGATAAGTATGATTTTCCAAAAAATCTTGTAAGGCTTTAGGACTTAGACTCAAGGTTTCTTCATCAATATCTAAAAAAATGGGCTTAGCGCCTGTATAAGCAATAGCATTTGCTGTTGCTATAAAACTAATACTTTGCGTGATGATTTCGCAATTTTCATTGATATCATTAGCAAGTAAAGCGATATGAAGCGCCGCAGTGCCTGTGTTTGTAGCGATAACAAATTTAGCTTTTGTTTTTTGCTTTAAAGCTTCTTCAAAACGCGTTACAAATTCACCCACGCTTGAAACAAAACCGCTATCAATGCATTCTATTAAATATTTTTTTTCATTGCCTATAAAACAAGGTTCATGCAAGGCAATTTTTTCTTTATCAAAAAGCTTCTTAATAAAAGCAATTTCTTTTTCAAACATTGTAAATTTCACTTTTATAATTTGCTAAATTTTCTCTAAAATATTCTATACTTTGCCTCAAACCTTCTTCAAGACTTATTTTGCTTTGCCAATTAGTCGCGGCTTTAAGTTTGCTTGAGTCGCAGCATAATCTAAAAACTTCGCTATTTTTTGGACGCAATCTTTTTTCATCTTGAATGATTTTTACATTTGAGTTTAGAATTTTTTGTATAAGATCAAGCACTTCTTGCATGGAATATTCAATCCCTGAGCCTATATTATAAACTTCTCCAAAATGATTTAAATTTAAAAGTGAGATAAAGCCCTCGCAAGTATCAAGGACGAAATTTAAATCTCTTGTCGGACTTAAATCCCCAAGTTTTAATTCTTTTGCTCCGCTTAAAATTTGTGTGATGATAGTGGGTATAATGGCCCTTGCGCTCTGTCTTGGGCCATAAGTATTAAAAGGGCGTGCAATATTTACATTTAAATTAAAAGAATTATAGTAGCTAAGCGCCATCATATCCGCTGCGATTTTACTAGCAGAATAAGGGCTTTGAGGTTGCAAAGGGTGTTTTTCGTCAATAGGCACATAAGAGGCTGTACCATAAACTTCACTTGTAGAAGTGTGGATAAAATGTGAAATTTCATTTTTTCTAGCAGCTTCAAGCATATTTAAGGTGCCTTTTACATTAGTATCCACATAGCTTTGTGGTGCTTCGTAAGAATAAGGAATGGCAATTAAGGCTCCAAGATGAAAAATAGCATCCATTCCTTTAGTGATTTTTTCGCAAAAAAAACTATCTCTTAAATCTCCGCTTATAATTTCCATATCTTTTAAATAAGGACTTTTTTCCAAATGTCCCCAAAAATTAAAAGAATTATACTGGCTTAAAGCCCTTACCCGATAGTCTTTTTTAACCAAACTTTCGCAAAGATGCGAACCTATGAAGCCATCTGCTCCTGTGACTAAAACATTCATTTAAAATCCTCTTCTTTTAAAGCCGTGCCAAATTCTATATTCTTAGTGGCACTTTTGCCTAGAATTTCTTTATAAAATTTAGGATGAAGTCCAAAAGAAGGACGCACAGATTTTACATTTTCTTCGCTAAAAATTTCGCCTTTTTTAATATCTTTGCTTGCATACAAACTTCTCGCAAAAGCACGGTTTTTAAGACTTTTGTCATCTAAATTCAAATTACCATCTCCCAAAGCACTTTCAGCTTCTCTTACTGCTTCAACCATGGCCTTAAATTCATCAAAATCAAGGCTAAATTTACTATCTTCACTTTTTATATTTTTATCAAGCATAAAATGCTTTTCTATCACTCTAGCTCCTAAAGCCACTGCCATAACAGGAGCTAAATATCCAAAACTATGATCGCTTAAACCTACTTCAACATTAAATTTTTCTCTCAAACTCACTATGCCTTTTAAATTCATATCAGAAATTTTTGCCGGATAAGCTGAAGTGCATTTTAGAAAGATTAGATTAGGATTTTTAACTTCTTTGAAAATCTCACATATTTTAAAAAGTTCTTCTTCGGTAGCAATGCCGGTTGAAATGATAGTAGGTTTATTTTCCTTAGCGATTAAACGAACGAAGTTTTCATCATTGGCTTCAAAAGAGGCAATTTTATAAGCACACATATCAAAGCGTTTTAAAAATTCCACATCTTCTTTTGCAAATGGGCTTGAAAAACAAAGTATTCCAACATCTTGTGCGGCTTCAAAAATTTGAGAATGCCATTCATAAGGTGTTCTGGCTTTTTCATAAAGCTCATAAAATTTACGCTTATCCCAAAGTCCACCTTTGATGATAAAATCATCTTTATCGCAATTTAGTGTTAAACTATCTGGGGTGTAGGTTTGAATTTTTATCGCATCTGCACCAGCTTTTTTAGCTGCTTTTATTGTTTCTATCGCCGTATCAAGACTTCCTGCGTGATTTGCACTAAGTTCTGCTATTATAAAAACTTTTTCATTTGTATCAAAATTTCTTATTAACATTAAAATAGCCTTTGTTTTTGTTGATATTATATCGGTTTTTTAATTTCGAAATTTAAAAATTTATAGAATTTTATTTTATTATTTTTCAAAAATAATTTTGTTACAATTTCAGATTTTAAAGTTAATTTTTAGGAAAACAAATATTATGAAAAATATTAGAAATTTCTCTATCATAGCACATATTGATCATGGAAAATCAACTCTTGCAGATAGGATTATAAGTGAGTGCGGAGCCATTAGCGATAGGCAAATGAGTTCACAAGTTATGGATACTATGGATATAGAAAAAGAACGCGGTATCACCATAAAAGCACAATCTGTAAGATTAAATTATAAGTTAAATAATGAAAATTTTGTTTTAAATCTCATCGACACTCCAGGACATGTGGATTTTTCGTATGAAGTAAGCCGTTCTTTGGCAAGTTGTGAAGGGGCTTTACTTGTAGTAGATGCCTCTCAAGGAGTAGAAGCACAAACTATAGCTAATGTTTATATAGCACTTGAAAATAATCTTGAAATCATCCCAGTGATTAATAAAATCGATTTACCAAACGCCGATGTAGAAAAAGTGAAACATGAAATCGAGCATATTATCGGTATAGATTGTGAAAATGCCATTTGTGTGAGTGCTAAAACGGGCGTGGGCATAAAAGAACTTATAGAAACAATTATTACTAAAATTCCTGCACCAAAAACAAATGACGAAGCACCAACTAAGGCTTTGATTTATGATTCTTGGTTTGATAATTATTTGGGTGCTTTGGCTTTGGTTAGAATTTATGAGGGTGAAATTGCCAAAAACGATGAAGTTTTAGTGATGAGTACAGGTAAAAAACACACTGTGCAAGATCTTTTCTATCCTCATCCTTTAAGTCCTATTAAAACCAATGCTCTAAAGTCTGGCGAAGTGGGTGTTGTAGTGCTTGGGCTTAAAACTGTGGGTGATGTGCAAGTGGGTGATACGATCACTTTAGTTAAAAATAAAGCCAAAGAAGCAATAGGCGGTTTTGAAAAGGCTAAGGCTTTTGTTTTTGCAGGACTTTATCCTATAGAAACAGATAAATTTGAAGATTTAAGAGATGCTTTGGATAAATTGAAACTCAATGATAGTTCTATCACTTACGAACCTGAAACTTCTTTGGCCTTAGGCTTTGGCTTTAGAGTTGGCTTTTTAGGGCTTTTACATATGGAAGTGATTAAAGAACGACTTGAGAGAGAATTTAATCTTGACTTAATTGCTACCGCACCAACCGTAACTTATGAAATTTATCAAACCGATGGTGAGCTTATAAAAATTCAAAATCCTAGCGAACTTCCACCGGTAAATAAAATCGATCATATCAAAGAACCTTATGTAAAAGCCACTATCATCACACCAAGTGAGTTTTTAGGGAATTTAATCACTCTTTTAAATCGCAAAAGAGGTATGCAAGTAAAGATGGACTATATCACACCTGAACGCGTTTTGCTAGAATACGATGTGCCTTTAAATGAAATCGTGATGGATTTTTATGATAAGCTAAAGTCTTTGACTAAGGGTTATGCAAGTTTTGATTATGAACCTATTGAGTTTCGCGTAGGCGATCTTGTAAAGCTTGATATCAAGGTTGCAGGTGAGAATGTCGATGCGCTAAGCATTATCGTGCCAAGTGAAAAAGCCCTTAGCAAAGGAAGAGAATTGGTAAGTGCGATGAAAGAAATCGTGCCAAGACAACTTTTTGAAGTAGCGATTCAAGCAAGTATAGGTAATAAAATCATTGCAAGAGAAACGGTTAAATCTATGGGTAAAAATGTAACCGCTAAATGTTATGGCGGAGATATTACTAGGAAAAGAAAATTACTAGAAAAGCAAAAAGAAGGTAAAAAAAGAATGAAAGCCATAGGCAAGGTAAATTTACCACAAGAAGCCTTTTTAAGCGTGCTTAAAATTGATTGATTTTACTAAAATGCGAATTTCATAAGGTAAGATTAATGCCAAATTAATTTTTGGCAAAATCTTTGCGTTTAATCCAAGCCGCACACAGCAACCGAAAAAATTGCATCATCTTAAGTCTTTAGTATGGTAAAGTAGTGGTCATCTTGAGCGTCAGTGAAGGATTTCTATGCTTGAGCGTGGTTTTTAGAGTAGAGATTCTTTGTTTCGTTACACTTCACTTAGAATGACAAAGTAAGTTGTTTTAAATAGAGATGTTTCGCTACGCTCAACACATGACAAAATAACTTAAAATGACAAAATGAGTAACTTAAAATGGTGGATTTAGGCAAGGTCTTCGAATGGCTCACAATGATGAGAGAATAACAAAGAATGCTCACAACGACAAAGCACTATATGTAGCTTAAGTTAAATTTGAAATTCTTGTATTTTAACAAGAATTTCATTGTAAAGAATTCTCAAAATATTTAAAATATTTTCATTTTCAAAAAAGCAAAGCAGTTATTTTTATTACCTTGCTTTAAATTTGCTTGAATTCTTTAAATCATTTTCTAAATTCAAGCAAATTTTAAAAAATCTTAGAATTTATATTTAAACCCAACTTGACCACTTACATAGGTTTCGTTTTTACTATCTACTTTACCTGCTAAGATTTGCTTAGCACCAATACCTGCATTAAGACTAAATTTCTCGCTGATATCTACATTACCTCCTATAACAACTTGGGCATAGGTTTTTTTCTTTTCATCGCTTTTCACACTTGGAAGCTCAACGCCGCCTAAAGTTGCCACAAAATCATCTCCGTTATTTAATACATACTGTTCGATTTTTGGAGTGATGAAAAGATAAGATTCTTCACTCATATATTTTCTAAATTCAGCACCAAGTTCTAAACTTAAAGAATTATTACCAGCACTTTTAACATCTTTTCCTGCTATGCCACTTTCTGTATAACTTGGAGTGTGTGCGTAGTAGTAATTTGCTCCCGCAAAAGGTTTGATAAATAAAGTATTATCACTAAAATCAAACACATAACCCACATTAGTACTTAAGCCAAAGAATTTTCTAGTAAAATCTGCACTGTTTATGGTATTAAATCCTGAGTTGAAAATATCTTGATCGCTTGGTGAAAGTTGCCCAAAAGCTTTTACATTGACTTCCACTTTAGGTGCTACGCGTATGTTTGAATAAACACCAAATTGAAAGTTATCAGATTTTTGATTTAAAAGATTGTCTTTAATTTCTGCATCAACATAAGTAAAATATGCTCCTAAGATCACATCATCATTTATCCTTCTATCCATACCTATGGTAGCACCATATAATGCTCCACTTTCGCCATCTATAATATTTGCACCACCAATTACATTTCCCCAAATGCTGTTTTTATAATCATCTATCATTTGTCCATAAATATCATTGGCTGCAAATCTTAAATTTGAAAGCTTGCTTGCATAGTTTCCATAAGGATTATTAAGCATAGCTACACGAGAGCTAATCGATACATCATTAGATACATTGATGCTTGAATTTACACCTGAACTTGCTGAGTTTAAATTTGAGATTGATTTGGCTGAACTTTTGATATCGTTGGCGACTTTTTCGCCTACTTGTTCAAGTTTTATTGCCATAGAAGATTTTGCATCTTTTAAATTTTCAAGTCCATCTAAGATCTTAGAAATAAAGTCTTTGTTGGAAGTTGAGATGCTTTCATCAGCTTGAACAAATATATCATTGCTTACTCTATCAAGTCCACTGTTAGTTATTTGACTGATTTGTTCTGTTTGATCATTATATTTGGCTAGGGTTTTTTGTATATCGATTTTTTCAGCTTCGTTAATTGATGTCCAGTTTAGAAGGTCTTCAAGTATTTCTTTCATGTTTGTTAAACTTGTAATCTTATCTTCTAAAATTTGTTTGTTGTTTTTTGAATCAAGATAAAATTCAAAATTAGGCGATAAAATGAGTTGATTATTTGTTAGTTTAAGTGAATAATGTGTAGGGATTCTAGCAGAGAATGACGACTCTAGTCTTTCTATAGAATAAAATTCTTTATAATAACCATAGTTTGTTAATGAAACTCGACTAAGATCGACATTTAAACCCTTAGTTGCATTAATAAGTATCAAATCTTCTTTTAAGAGTTCTTCGTTTTCGTATTCAATCTCTAAATTAGAGTTAAAATTCGCTTCGCCATTGACTATAATAGAACCTTTAGTATCATAAAGGCTAATTTGAAGATCTTCTGAGTTTAAATTTCCATTGATAGTAAGTGAAGGATTGCTACCTTCTAAGTTTTCATATAAGTCTATAATATTACCTTGTTTCATTGAAGTGAAATCGCCTTCTCCTTTAAAATTGACATTACCATTGATAGAATTTGCTTGAGAGTATTGAAGAAGTATGTTTTCTAGAGTAATTTCTCTAGCACTAAAAGAAGAATCATACATTGATGTTATCATGACAGGTGCTTTGATATCTAACTTGTTAGAACCCATATCGATATATAAATTATCTTGTTCTTCGCGTAAATTAATATTTAAATTTTCTTTTCTATACTCTTCTTTTAAAACAAAATATTTATCTTTGCTATCAAAATAAGTTTCAATATTACTACTATCAAGATCAATACTTTGTGCTAAAGCATTTACGCAAAACAAACTAATCCCCGCTAAAACTTTACTTGCTGAAAGTGAAATTTTTACCATCTTTATCCTTTAAATTGAATGTTGAAAATTCATTATACCCCCCCCCGTGAAATTAGGCTTAAATTTTGTATAGTTGATTAAAAAAAGCAAATGACATATTGATAATTTACGAATGGTAATTTGAAAGATTAAATTTTTAAATAAGTTCGAAGATTTCTTGTGCTAAAAAGCACAAGAAATTTATAACCAAAAATAATAAGCTGCGATTGCGATGATAAAAGAGCAGGCAATATTTAGATAAATTCCTACTTTAACCATTTCACTTTGCTTGATGTGACCTGTACCAAAAACTATGGCATTTGGCGGGGTGGCAACTGGCAGCATGAAAGCACATGAAGCACCGATAGCAATGATTAATGCAAGTCCAAGCTCAGGAACGCCAAAAGCAGGAGCTATGGAGATAAATAGCGGAACCAAAAGTGCAGCTGAAGCAGTATTTGAGGTAAATTCTGTCAAGAAAACTATAAAGAAAGAAATAACAAGGGCAATCAAAAAGACATTTTGATCTTTAATTAAATTTGCAATGCCATCTGCTAAGAGTTTGCTTGCTCCAGAGTCTTTTAAAATAACGCTTAAAGTAATACCGCCACCAAAAAGCATTAAAACACCCCAATCGGTATTTTCTTGTACTTTTGTCCATTTAATAACACCAAAAGAACACACTAAAATCGCAGCGCCAATTGCGATAATACTATCAAAACTGTCAATTTTTTTAAGATTTAAAAGTGAGCTTAAAAAAGGCTCGATCTTGGCACTAAAAATCCATAAAATGGCAACGAAAGCAAAAATGGCTAAAGTAATGTATTTTTTCAGATCCATAGGAATATCTTCAATTTGCATAGTAACTTCTTGTTTAAGCTTCGGTTTGCAAACAGCATAGAGAGTAACTATCATCAAAGGCATAAAGATGATAACCATTGGAATGCCGTATTTTAGCCATTCAGAAAAAGTAATATTTAAATTTGTAGCAACAATAGCATTTGGCGGAGTGCCTACTAAGGTTCCGATGCCTCCTATACTTGCACTAAAAGCAACGCCAAGTAAAACAAAAACATAAGTACTGCGATTTTCTTTTGGATCGACATTAGAAAGCATTCCAAGTGCCAATGGAAGCATCATCGCAGCGGTTGCGGTATTGCTCATCCACATTGATAAAAATGCGGTTACAGAGAAAATATAAAGTATAGAAAGGGCGAAATTTCCACGCGCTAAAGCTAAAACTTTTCTAGCGATGATTTTATCTAACTCTTGATAATGCATAGCTGCAGCTAAAGCAAAGCCACCAAAAAATAAGAAAATATTTGAATCTGCAAAGCTATTTAAAGCCTTAGAAGTGCTCATAAGCCCCATACAAGCTGCCAAAATAGGGATTAATAAAGCCGTAATTGTAACATGCAAAGCTTCGCTTAACCATAAAATAGCCACAAAAATCAAAATTGCCAAAGCTTGATTGATTTTTGTTTCAAAAGGTAAAAAAAGAAGCAGAGCAATGAATATAGCAATATCTGCTATCACAATACTTGCCTTAACAAAAGGTGACATAGGTAAAACTCCTTGTAAAATTTTGATTAATAAAAGTAACAATTATATCTAAAATCTCAATTTTGTGCCAAAAATTTAGAAGATATTTTTGTGCTTTTTATTTTTATAGTGTAACTTTTTTATGCATTAAAGCCTACGGTTTTGACGGTATCAAAACTTGAGTTTAACTCTTTTTGTATGAATTCTAAAAAATCAGTCATTTTGAAAATTCCATCTTTAGATATGGCTACTTTTAAGGCTGTATTTTTAACCACCATAATAATTTGTGCCCCGCTTAACTCATAATTTGCTAAGATATTTTTATCAAATTTTTTATCAAATTCTGCGTTTTTCGGTAAAGCTTTTTCCCATATTAATAATCTCTCTTTAAAATCAGGCTTTTTAAATTCTATTTTATAGTCAAAACGCCTTGAAAAAGCACTATCTAAGCTTTCTAAAAAATTAGTAGTGGCGATGATTACTCCGCTGAATTTTTCAATTTGTTCTAAAAAAATATTTTGCATTTGATTGTGCATTTTATCAGCACCCGAGCTACTTTCAACACGCGTGCTTAAAAATTGATCTGCTTCATTTAAAAGCAAAATAGGACTTTGTTTGCAATTTTGTGCAATTTCCTTATAAGTGTCGAAAATTTTTCGCACATTTTGCTCGCTCTCGCCTACATATTTGCTTAAAATTTTGGAACAATCAAAGCTTAAAACAGCTTTTTTCATTGATTTTGCCATGCTGAGTGCAGACATTGTTTTTCCAGTCCCTGCAGGGCCATAAAAAATGATTTTTGCTTCAATATTTTTATTTGTTTTAATACCCCACTTACTTAAGCGTTCTAAGACTTGTTTGTTTTGTTGTTTTAAAATATTTTGCAAAAGTTCTTTTGTTTTTTGTGGCATTATTACATCGTTAATATCCGTGTTTGGCTCTATAAGTTCAAATATATCTTGTTCTTTTAAAGCATTTTTAAGCTGAATTTTTTTGTTTTCTTTTGGTTCTTTAAAATTAACAATTCTTTGTAAAACTTCATCACTTAGAAAAAAACTTTTAGTAATTTCTCCGAAAGGATTTAAATATTCATCATAATCAACCAAATTTCTTTCAATAAGTTTCGAGTTTTCATCCAATAAATTTTTATTTTTCAATCTTTCAAATTCGCCTTCACTCACCAAAAGCAACAAAGAATTCATCTCTCTTGCGTTTGAATTTTCACCACTGATGGTGTATTCTTCTTTTAAAAGTGCTAAAAAGATAATTTGTTCTTTAAGATTTAAATTGTTTTCTTTGAAAATTTCTGTTAAAACATTGGAAAATTTGCTTGATTTTAATCTTTCTTTAATGTGTTGTTCGTAGTTTTTGATTTGATTTTTTAATTCTTTATTAGTTTTGCTTGAATTTAGAAAACTTAATTTTTGATATAATTCAATGCGGTTAAATTCATCTTTTAAATAATCTAAATAATCTTCATAAGCTCCGGTTTTGGACATATTAAACAAAGGTTTGTTTTCTAGAAATTGTAAAAAATGCTCGCTTAAGCCAATATCGTTTTGCAATAAATTTAAAATAGAGCTCTGCATTTTTCCAAATTCATTATTTTTAAAAATATTTGTATTTTGTGTAACATAGCCAAGATCTATTAAGTGTTTTAAGTCCTTTAGATGATCTAAATATTTGTATTGTGCTTGCCCAAAAATTCCTACCAGCAAGCTAAAGGTATTAACATTATAATTTGCTCCAACATGATTTTTGCAAAGCTCTTGCAAGATTAAAGCCTCGTTTTCATTACATTCTAACTCTTTAAAAATTTGGCTTGTTTTGATATTTTTGCTGTCTAAAAATTCTTTTAATTTTTCCATTATATTTCCTAATTAATTCTTTTTAGAATGATTTTAATTTTATTTTTTTTCTCATAAAAAGATATTTTAAGATCGCATATTTCATATTCAATCTCATAATTTTGAGAATTAATCTTTTGTTTAAAACCGCAACGTGTTTTTTCTAAATTTTTTCCATTAAAAAGAGGTTTGGCTAATAAAATATCGCTTAAAAAATCTTCATAATAATAATTTTTAAAATATTTTGCATTAAATGCAAGCTTAGGATAGCAAGCTTGATTTGCACAAATTTTTTTATCAATTTTGAGTTTAAGGATTAAATGGGCGAGCTTGTAAAGCTCAAGTTTAATTTCTTGCTTGTTTTGTTTTAAAAACCCTGCATCTGCAATTTTAATTTCAGGACTTAAAAGAGCAAAATGCACAGTCTGGGTCTTTGTTTGCGTAGGTTTTATAGCACAAGCGCTTAAAAAAAATATTAAAAATAAAGCAAAATATTTTCGCAATTTCGTAACAACTTATTTTAAATTTTTAAAACTAATATTTAGTTCTAAATTTAACTCTTTGACAAGCTTCATCACGCTTTGAAGATCATCAATTTGCTTTGCAACCACGCGAATTTCTTCTCCACGAATACTTGAAGTTACTTTTAGCTTGCTGTCTTTGATGGCTTTATTGATTTTTTTAGCATTTTCGCTATCAATTGTATCGTTGATTTTTAAATTTAAACGAAACATTGCGCCACTTTCGCGAGAAAGCTCTTTAATGCCTGCAGGATTTATGCCTCTTTTGATGAGTTTTGAAATGATAATATCTTTTAAAACATCAAGTTTTCCTTCGCTTGAAGAACATAGCTTAAATACACTTTCCTTTTCATTTAAATCAATTTCATTTTTAATACCTTTAAGATCGTAGCGACCATCAAGCTCTTTTTTAGCTTGTTCTAAGGCATTTTTTAATTCTTGTTTATTAATTTCTCCGCTTATATCAAAACTATGTTCATTTGCCATTTTCTATCCAAGTTTTAAGATTATTAAATACAATATCGATTAAATTTTCTAAAGATTCGACACTTGCCCAAGCCACATGCGGAGTAATGATAAGGTTTTCTTTGTTTTTGATGCTTAAGAGTGGATGATCTTTTTTCATGGGTTCAAATTCTAAAACATCAAGCCCTACGCGTATGTTTTTTTCATCTAAAATTTGAGCCAAATCTGCCTCGTTGATGATCCCACCTCTGCCAACATTGATTAAAATGGCATTATCTTTTAGGAGTTTTAGCTTTTTTAAAGTAAGTAAATTTTTTGTTTTATCGTTTAAAGGTGCGTGAATGCTTATAATATCACAAGTTGTAAGCATTTCTTCTAGGCTAACTTGCTTGAAAGTAGAGTTGTTATTTTTTCCTGAAGTGGAGTAATAACAAATATTTGCACCAAACATAGTAGAAATTTTAGCCACTTCTTCGCCTATGGTGCCAAGCCCTATAATGCCGTGTTTTTTTCCTGCTAGAGTATGAAGAATTCTGCTATAATCTGTAAATATAGGACTATTGCACCATTGTCCTTGCTCGCACCAAGTTTTATAAAAAGGAATTTGACTTAAAAAGGCAAAAAGCAAAGCAAAGGTATGTTGCACAACGCTTTTAGTTGAATATCCAGCAGCATTTTTTACTATGATGCCTTTTTGTTCTGCGTAAGCGACATCGATATTATTTACTCCAGTGCCTGTTTCAAGGATGAGTTTAAAATTGCAAGCATCAATCACTTCTTTGTCAATGATGATTTTGTTGATCATAATAACTTCTGCATCACCTATCCTAGAAATCACTTCTTCTTTTGGTGTTAAATCATATTTTATAAATTCACCCAAGGTGGAAAAGGCAGATAAGTCACTTCCGCCTAAAGTTGCTGCATCTAAGCATACAATTTTCATTTTTATCCTTTTTGCTAAATTCTTGTGAAATCTAAGGACATTATTTTATAATATGTCCTACAAATTTGGAATAATTATCCAAAATCATACCCCCTTTTCTAAACCCTAAACCACAACCTTCATAAGCAAAGAAAACACCCGCTTGGTAGTATTCATTTTCGTGTTTATTAAATTCTGTGTATTCTTGATAGATGAAGTGATTATTTGCATAAGGTCCCATTTTTTCTTCTATTATGGTGTTGTTTTCAATTATGCTAACATTTGCACCTTCTCTACCAAAAACAGGTTTTTTAACACATTTTTTACCTGCTAAAGGCTCATTGCTTGTTTCTAAAAGTAAAGGATGATTTGGGTAAAGTTCCCATAAAATTTTCAAAATTCCCTTAGATTGAAACAAAAGTGTATAAGCTGGGTTTAAAATAATGGCTTTTTGATTGTTCATAATTTGCGTTAAAAGCATGGCAAGTTCACCTTCTTCTATGGCAATATCTTCCCAAGGAATGAGTTTAAACCAATATTCATAATTAACCCCATCTTTAAAAATTCCATCTTCACTAAATTCTACTTCATCTACATAAGAAAAATTGGTTTCAAAACCTGCTTCGCTGGCTATGTGTTCGAGTAGTTTTGTCGTCATTTCTTCTTCTTTGTTGCCTGCAACGCTAGAAAAAAGAATTTTCCAACCTTGATAATGTTCTTCAAAATCTTCTATGCTTTCATCTAGCGTGATCAATCTTTTAAAATTATCCATCAAGCTTTCATAAATACTGTTAAATTGTGCACTCTCATCCATACCGTTTTGTTTTAAAATGGCCCATTGTAAAATAGCACTTTCAAAAAGAGCTGTTGGAGTATCTGCGTTAAATTCTATGAGTTTGATAGGTTTTCCATCAAGCCCACCAGCTAAATCAAAACGCCCATATAAATGCCAATGCACTTCATTTTCCCAACTCATTTTAATTGCATCAACGAGATTAAAAGGAATGCCAAGTTCATCAAAGCGATTATTATCAATTACTTCTTGTGCGGCGGCTATAAACATATCATAAAGTTCATTGGCCGCTTCGTAGTATGCATTAGCTTCGCTTTCTTTTACAGCGACTAATTTATCACTTACATAAGCACTACCATCATTGTCTGTGTGCCATGAAAAACCTATACTTTCAAGATAATTTTCTTGTAATTTTTCTACTTGTATTAAATTCATTGTAAAACCTTAAGAACCAAAAGATGAGCTTGAACTTGTAGCTTTAGAACCGCCACCAAAAAAGCCTGATTTTGTAGTGCTTGTTCTAGGCGTTGTGCTTCCTGCTTTGTTAAAGCTATTTACGCTTCTTTGATAGGCGCTTTGGTTTGAAAATGCCCCGCGTTGTTGATTTGCAAAATTTTGATTATTAAAGAGTTTAGAACCTATCCAACTTCCCAAAATTGCACCCGCTGCACTTGCAAGCAAGGTTTCACCCAAAGAAAGACCTCCACTACTAACTTGTGCATTATCTTTGGTTAAATTTGAAGTTCCATTGTCGATTTTTGCAGCCTCTTCTTTAATAAGGGCATCCATTTCTTCTTTAGTTAAAACCCTTTCTGTGCCATTGAGATCTTGTAAAACTACTCTTGTTTCGTTGCTTGGGAATTGCTCTTTTATTTTATATTGTCCTGGTGCGGTTTCTTCGATAATAACAAAAGCACCTTGTGTTTGGGCTACTTGACTTAGTGTGTCGTTGTTTTCATTGCTACTACAGCCTACTAACACACCGCTTGCAACTGCTGCTACTCCGCTTATCATACCAATTTGAATGATTTTTTTAATTTTTTTCATTGTTTTTCCTAAGAATTTAAAGATTTTTTGCAAAATTCTAACAAAAAATAATCAATTAACTCTTAAAATTCAAAATATTTAAAAGAAGATAAAGATGCAGGAAATAAAAATGTGTAATTATGATAATAATTATAAAAGAATGTTTTTGTCGGAAAAAACTTTTCTTGAAGAAATTTTAAAATGGAATTTAAGTAAAGTTTATTATATTAGGAAGCATAGCAATTGTAGGTATAAAAGCTAAGTCCATCATTGATATTTTAATAGTAGTGAAAGATCTTGAAAAAGTCGATGAAAAAACCGTGAATTTGAAAATTTAGCTTATGAGTGTATGGGAGAATTTGGTATTCAAAATAAAAGATATTTTCGCAAAGGAGATTTTCATAGAACGCATCAAATTCATATATTTAGAGATGATGATGAGTTAATATCATAAGACATCTTGTTTTTGGAGATTATCTTAATACTTTTAAAGAAAAAGCCAAAGAGTATGAAAGTTTAAAAATCAAGCTTACAAAGCTTTATCCTTATGATATAGAAAAATATTGTGATGGTAAAGATGAATTGGTAAAAAGACTAGAAAGTGAAGTTTTGATTTGGCATAAAAAAGCCCTTTCGGGCTTTTGGGTTAGAGTCTTGACTCGTAGCGTCTAAGCATATAAAGTCTTTTAAGCATTTTTTTGCGTGCTGAAATTTTTTGTTTTTTGCGAATTTCAGTCATAGGCTCAAAAAATCTTCTTGCTCTAACTTCAGTTACAATTAGATTTCTATCCACTTGTTTTTTGAATTTGCGATACGCTTCATCAAAAGACTCGTTAGGATGCACCTTGATTCCTGGCACTATCCTCACCACCTTTCTTTAATTTAAATTTGGGACTTAATTTTAACAAATTTTTATTAAATTTAAATAAAAATTGATTATTGTAATGATGAAAAATTTTCTCCGCCAAATCTCAATAAGGCTGAGCCCCAAGTAAATCCTCCGCCAAAAGCATCAAGTAAAATTAAATCGCCTTTTTTAAGTCTTCCTTCCTCATAGGCTTCATTCATTGCCATAGGAATGGAAGCTGCTGATGTATTGCCATATTTTTGTACAGTTACAACGCATTTTTCATCACTTAAATTTAGTTTTTCTTGTACGGCTTTAATGATGCGTAAATTGGCTTGATGTGGGATAAAAAGATCGATATCTGATGCTAAAATTTGATTTTTGCTTAGAATTTCAACTACATCATTGCTAAGGGTTTGCACGGCTACCTTAAAAACTTCGTTGCCCTTCATTTTCATTGCTAGGCTGGAACAAATATTCGAACTTGATGAGCGTTCTGTCATTAATAAATCGCCAAATTTTCCATCACTTGCTGTATGCACATCGATGATAGGATTTTGAGTATCTAGGCTTACTACTCCTGCACCAGCACCATCTCCAAAGAGTATACAAATGCTTCTATCGCTGTAATCCATAATTGAACTTGCTTTTTCTGCACCTACGATTAAAACATTTTTTTTTGCACCACTTTCAACCATAGCTTTTGCTAATTCAAGCAAATAAATAAAACCTGAGCAAGCAGCCGAAATGTCAAATGCTGTAATATTTTTAAGTCCCAAATTTGCAGCGATTTTGCATGCGGTTGAAGGCATAGTGAAATAATCAGGGCTAAGCGTTGCTACAATGATAGCATCAATATCACTTGGTTTCAAATTTGCTCTTTGTAAGGCTTTAATGGCGGCTTTTGTCCCTAAATCACTTGCATTTTCATAATCTTGAGCAATGCGTCTTTCTTGAATTCCTGTGCGTCTTTGTATCCATTCATCTGTTGTATCGACAAGTTTTTCTAAATCTTGATTACTTAAGATTTTTTCGGGCACATATGCTGCTATACTCTTAAGAGAAGCTTTTTTAGGAATTGAGTTGTTTGATTTCATTTTCTATAACTTTATTTATATTAGATTTACTGAATTTAATGGCTTGAAAGATGGCATTTTTAATGGCTCTTGCGTCACTCTTTCCGTGGCTTATAATCATGCAACCGTCAACACCTAATAGGGGCGCTCCACCATATTCTTGCCAATCAATTTGTTTTTTAAGATTTATAAATGCTTTTTTCATCAATAAAGCCCCAAGTGTACTTAAAAAAGATTTTTTAATTTCTATTTTTAGCATTTTAACTATGGCTCCTGCTACGCCTTCGCAAGATTTTAAGATGATATTTCCACTAAAACCATCACAGACTAAAACATCAATATTGCCATTAAAAATATCTCTACCTTCAGCATTTCCGATAAAATTGTGCATATTTTTTAACAGCTGATGGGTTTCTTTTGTAAGCTCATTACCCTTGCATTCTTCTTCCCCATTTGAGAGTAGGGCAACACGCGGTTTACTTATACCCATTACTTCTTTCGCATAAGCTTCGCCCATAAGAGCAAATTGCAATAAATGTTCGCTTTTGCAATCTACATTAGCTCCAACATCCAAAACCAATGTTTTTCCTTTAATGTTTGGCATTAATGTAGCTATGGCCGGTCTTAATACTCCTTCAATTCTACCAATTTTTAAAGTAGCAAGAGACATACTAGCCCCACTATGTCCAGCAGAAACAACAGCATGAGCTTGTTGATTTTTGATGAGTTCAATAGCTTTGTATATTGAAGTTTCTTTGCGTTTTAGAACGTCTGTTGCGTTTTCTTCCATAGAAAAAACTTCATTAGCTTCTTCATAGGTAATAAATTTTTGTAATTCTTTTGGTATTAAGGGTTTTAAAATTTCAGAGTTACCTACTAAAATAGCGTTAAATTCTTCAGATTGTAAAGCTTGTATAACACCATCTATAATAGGTTTTTCTCCAAAATCACCACCCATTGCATCAATAGCAATGTTTATCATTGGATATTAATATTCCTTAGTTGTAGGATTGGCACGATGTGGAATTTTATAGCTTCCATCTTTATCTTTTATAGGCATAGGAAGGCTAACTTTGTAATGAGTTCTTCTTTTTGCTGCACGAGTTTTACTTACTCTTCTCTTAGGTACTGCCATTTTTTCTCCTTATTTTGTATTACATTTTGAACAATAAAAATAATCACTCAAATAAGCTTCAAGCTCACTTATAGCAATTTCTATTAGATCTATTTGTGAATCAAAAAATTCTATTGTATTGCTAAGCTCATTTTCTTGATCTTTGAATATCCCATCGCTTGCAAAGACTTCTATGTCTTCATTTAGTGAAAGTTCTATTTCCTCACCACAGCTATCACAAGGTCTATAAACAAAACCAGACATTATAGCATTTATTTTAAGCAATTTGGGATTAATTTTTGAAATTTTCCCTTCAAAGATAACATTTTCAAGATTTAACTTGAAGGGATAATCTACTGAATTTATCTTAGAAAAAGCTATTTTCATTAACAAATTTCATTTGGTTTAAAGAAAAAGTCAATTTCGATTTTAGCATTTTCTAAACTATCGCTACCATGAACAGCATTTGCATCAATGCTTTGGGCAAAATCTGCTCTGATTGTTCCCGCTTTTGCTTCCTTTGGATTAGTTGCCCCCATTAAATCTCTATTTTTAAGAACAGCACCTTCACCTTCTAAAACAGAAATTACAACAGGTCCGCTAATCATAAATTCAACTAAATCTTTAAAAAAAGGTCTCTCTTTGTGCACAGCGTAAAAGCCTTCTGCTTGTTCTTTTGTAAGCTGAACTTTTTTCATAGCTGCAATTCTTAAACCATTGCTTTCAAAACGATCTAGAATTTTACCTATAACACCTTTTTTAACAGCGTCTGGTTTAATTATAGACAAAGTTTTTTCCATAAATTACTCCTTTTGCAAATTTTGAAATTTAACTAAAATTCTTTTTTAGATTTTTTTAAAGTTTAGAATTATACTGATTTTTTTTTAAAAAAAGTTAAATGATTTTTAGTTATTGAGTATTATGAGTCAATAACTAAAAATTTTGTGTTTTATTTGCAAGAAATTTTTAAGCAAAAACAGGGGTATCTCCGTTTCTCATACTTGCATCAATATTATCACGACTTGGTTGTCCTGAAGCTACATTGCTCCATACTATACAGCCATCTGTTGGGCAAGCACTTGCGCAAGCTGGTTGATCATTGTGTCCTACGCATTCAACACATTTGTTTGCATAGACATAATATCTATCTTCATTTTCTGGGTTATTTGCATCATCCACAATAGCACCCACAGGACATTCATCTATACAAGAACCACAGGCTATACAAATATCTGTAATTTTTACCGCCATCTTAATCTCCTTAATTTTTGATATTGTCGAAAATATTTTAACATAGTATTCTTAAAAAAACTAAAAATTTTGATAATCAAAAAAATATATATTTTGATAATAAATATTAAAATATTTTTATATAATTTTTTAGTATTGATTAGCATTTTTTAAATATTTAATTAAAATATAGTTGAGGCTATAAAATTACTAAAAATTTTTAATGATATAAAAAATTTAAATATATTATAAGATTTAAATGATATAATTTCCTTACTAATAAAATTTATTATTTAGGAGAAAATTATGGTAGTAACTAAAAAAGCTTTGGATTTTACAGCACCAGCTGTATTAGGAAACAATGAAATAGTTGAAGATTTTAATCTTTATAAAAATATAGGTCCAAAAGGTGCAGTTGTATTTTTCTATCCAAAAGATTTTACTTTTGTTTGTCCTTCAGAGATTATTGCTTTTGATAAAAGATACCAAGAATTTAAAAATAGAGGCATTGAAGTTATTGGTGTATCTTGCGATAATGAATTTTCGCATTTTGCTTGGAAAAATACTCCAGTAAATCAAGGTGGTATTGGTAATGTTCAATTCCCATTGGTTGCAGATTTAACAAAACAAATCGCTAGAAATTTTGATGTATTGTTTGGCGAAGCTGTTGCGTTAAGAGGTTCGTTCTTATTAGATGCTGATGGAACAATCCGCCATGCAGTAGTGAATGACTTACCACTTGGTAGAAATATCGATGAAATGATTAGAATGGTAGATACTATGCTTTTCACAAATGAGCATGGTGAAGTATGTCCAGCAGGTTGGAATAAAGGTGATGCTGGTATGAAAGCAAATCCTAAAGGTGTAGCGGAATATTTAAATCAAAATGTTTCTAAACTTTAATTTTCAAAAAGCCCTTTTTGGGCTTTTCATTCTTTCTTTAATTTGTATTTTTTAATCTTACTTTTAAAATTAATGATATAATCTGATTTATTTTTTTAATATATAAATTATATAAGGATAGTAATGGCAGCAGATGATCAAGAAAAAACAGAAGAGCCCACGAGTAAAAAGATAGAGGATGCTAGAAAAGAAGGCAATGTTCCTAAAAGTCAAGATGCGGCTGCTGTTATAACTTTGATTGTAGCTATTGTGGTTGTTTTGTTTTTGATAGGATTTTTGGGTAATAGAATTGAAAATTTATATAGGTATTATCAAAATTTTATCGGAGTTGAATTTGATATAAGAATTTTACAATCTATAATGATTAAAACAATGTTTGAGCTTATTATTATGCTTTTTCCTATTGTTATCAGCATTATGATAGCTGGAATTGTAGGCAATGTAATGCAGTTTGGCTTTATCTTTACCACAAAGCCTATTACTCCAAATTTGGGAAAGATTAATCCTTTAAAAGGTTTGCAAAACTTATTTTCCTTGAAAAAATTAATAGAATCTGTAAAAATTACTTTAAAAGTTGGAGTTGTTTTTATTATAGCTTTTATTTTTTTATTACAATTTATGAAAGAACTTCCTAAAGTCGAACTTTACAATATTGCTTCGCAAATGATATGGCTTAGAGATAAGGCGATTATTTTGGCTACTATTGTAATCATTGCATTTTTAATTATCAGTATTTTAGATGTTTTTTTAGTGCGTTTTCAGTATTTTAAAAGTTTGCGTATGAGTAAGCAAGAAATTAAGGATGAGTATAAACAAATGGAGGGAGATCCTCAAGTTAAAGCTCGAATTCGTCGCCTCCAAATGGAAGCTGCAAGGCGTAGGATGGTGCAAGATGTTGCAATGGCTGATGTGGTGATCACTAATCCTACACATTATGCAGTAGCAATTCGTTATGATAATACCAAAGAAAATGCACCAAAGGTATTAGCAAAAGGAGTTGATTTTTTAGCACTTCGCATTAAAGAGATTGCATATCAAAATAATGTTTTGGTATATGAAAATCCTCCATTAGCAAGAGAGCTTTATAAACTTTGTGATGTGGGAGATTTAATCCCTAGGGAGCTTTTTAAGGCTGTAGCTGAAGTGTTAAGTTTTGTTTACACTTCAAATCGCCAAAAATTTGCAAGTCGCCTTCAATAATGTTTAATCGGTATTTTTTTGATTAAAATTTTTAATAATTTCAAGTACAGATTTTTGAGTTTGAGTATCTTCTGTATCTATTTTATAGTAAATTTCAACTCTGTTGTTTTCCGTGGATTGTGGATCATTATTTAGAGGTTGATTTACTCCAAAACTTTTGAGGCTAATATTTTTAACATTGACACCACCATTGATAAAATACTCAGCTACCTTTTGTGCTCTTTGATAAGCTAAATTGTAACTTTTTAACGCACTATCACTATTATCTGTATATCCACGAATTTCGATTTGAACTTGAGTGGGAAGTTTAAGGGTCACTTCAACCATTCTTTTAAGGAAATCATTGACATCATTAGAAACAATATCAGCACTGCCTCTGGCAAATTCCACTCTCGCTGGCAAATTAAGGGCTATTTGATTTTCAGATTGGTCTAAAGCAGCTTTAAGTTTAGCTATGGTTTCTTGTTGGGTTGTTATAAGAAGTTTTAGGGCTTCTAGTTCATCTTTTGGTTTTGTTGCTGCACCTTTATATTGTTTTTGATTTTGAGTTTCTTGTTCTATGGTTTGAGAGGGAGTGAAGTCAAAAATTTTAATAAATTCAGTTTTTAATGCTTCAACTTTCGCAGGATTGCTTTCAGAAATTGCCCAAAGAGCAATAAAAAGTGCTAAAAGTAAACTCAAAAAGTCTGCATAAGGTACAGCCCATCTTTCTCCAGCTGGGCATTCTGGACACTTGCGTTTTTTACTCATTTTAAGCTCTTTTATTTATCAAATTGGGAAATACGCACATCATTTTTTCCTAAGAAATTAAATAATTTTGCTTCTAAATCTCTAGGATTTGCACCTTCTGCTATACCTTTTATTGCCTCCATGATAACAACTTGTTCTTTAACCAAATCCATTGCATTAGCTTTAAGTTTAGCACCAAAAGGACCAAAAAGAGCGTAAGATCCAAATATTCCTGTAACTGTAGCGGTAAATGCTCCTGCAATACCCATCGCCATTGCTTGCGGATCTTCAAGTTTTTGCAAAGCAAGCATAAGTCCTAAAACCGCTCCAACAAGCCCCATAGTAGGACAAGTTTCGCCAAATCGTGTCCAGTATTCTGCGCATTCTTTGTAATATTCTTCTAATTCTTCGGTTTGAATTTCCATGCTTTCTTTGATTTCATCAAAATTTTTTCCATCGACCATCATCATCATAGCATTTCTTAAAAATTCGTTTTCAATTTCGTTAGTTCTTGATTCAAGCGCTAAAAGCCCGTCTCTTCTTGCAATGATTGAAAATTCTATCATTTGAGCAATGCGTTCTGGTAAATTCACTTTTGCACCTGTAAATACAATTTTTAATTCTTTATAAGCCGCTTTTACAATTTTTTTATGAGTTGAAGTCATAGCACAAAAGGCTGCGGTAGGGATCACTATAAGAAAGGAGCTTAGATGAATAACATGCAAAGGATTTCCGCCTTCTAAAATATCACCAACGGAAATACTTACAGTAGCTAGAACTATTCCGAGTAAAGTTGAAAGATCCATTAAATTCTCCTTATTTTAAATCGCCCCATTTTTTAGCGATGCTTGAACTTGTTTTTAATTTTACTTTTAATTTTACTATATTTTCCATAATATCACTAGCTTTTTTAACAAAATTTTCACATAATTCATCTTTAATTTCAAAAATTAACTCATCGTGAATTTGTAAAATTAATTTTTTATTTTCATCTAAATCTTTAGCAATTTCTATCATCGCAAGTTTTATGATATCAGCTGCTGAGCCTTGAAGTATAGAATTTATACTTTCTCTTTCATACATAGCCACTTGCATAGGCTTGGCATTTTCAAAGTCAAAATAGCGCCTTCGTCCGCTTAAAGTTATGATAAAGCCATTTTGCTTAGCTTCATTTTTTACTTTTTCAAAATAGTTTTTAATGCTAGTAAAATTTTCAAAATATTTTTCTATATAAGTTTTAGCTAAACTTGCTTCGATTTTTAAATTTTGGCTTAAGGTTTTATAGCCCATTCCATAAATTAAACCAAAATTAATACTTTTTGCCACACTTCTTGTTTCATAATTACTCTCTCCAAATATCATAATAGCTGTTTTTGCGTGTATATCTTCATCATTTTTAAAGGCTTCTAAAAGCTTTTCATCTTCACTAAAATGTGCAAGCATTCTAAGCTCGATTTGAGAATAATCAAGACTTATAAAACTAAAGTCATCTTTAGCTACAAAGCAGGATTTATAGTCTTTTGCATATTGTCCATGTGCAGGGATATTTTGCAAATTTGGATCTTTAGAAGAAAGGCGACCCGTGGCAGTGCCAGTTTGTAAAAAACTAGAATAAATTCTTGAATTTTCATCTTTTAAAGCAAGCTTTAACAAAGGCTCACAATAAGTAGAATAAAGCTTAGCAAGCTCTCTATAATCTAGCAATTTAGCAATCACAGGGTGTTTATCTAAAAGATTATTTAAAACTTTTTCATCAGTAGAATAGCCCGTTTTAGTTTTTTTACCACTTGGAAGCTTGAGTTTTTCAAAAAGCACATCGCCTACTTGTTTTGGCGAATTTAAATTAAGTCTATCTTCGCAAAGCGTGTAAATTTCTTCGCTTAAAATTTTAATCTCATTTTCAAATTTTTTCATTAAAATTTCTAGTGCATTAGTATCTATCTTGATACCATTTTCTTCCATCATCATGATGACTTTTATAAACTCAAATTCACAATTTTTCGCAAGTTCTAGCAAATTAGCGTCAAGATTTTTAAGAAAATAAAGATAAAATCTTAAAGTAATATAAGCATCTTCGGCAGCATACTTACAAGCTTTTTCAAGTTCCACACTTGCAAAAGTTTCACCTTTTTTTACCAAGCTTTCAAAATGCAAAGTTTCATAATTAAAAAGCCTTAAAGCCAAATCATCCATATTTACCCTTAAAGATGGATTTTTAAGCCACGCTAAAATCATAGTATCGGCGTATTTTAAAGGTGTTTTTAAACCAAAATTATTTTCTATGATTTTAAAATCATATTTTAGATTATGTCCTACGATAAAGTGCGAGTATATAAGCTCTATGGCCTTTTTAGCACTACTAAGTGAAATTTGCTTGCCAACCCCTAAATAATTATGAGACAATGGCACATAAAAGCTTTCTTCTTCACTCATGCAAAAACTAAAGCCAACAATTTTTGCTTTCTTAGTGTCAAGTCCTGTAGTTTCTGTATCAAAAGCTATAATACTATCTTTAGGGAGTGAGTTTAAAATTTCAAAAAGCCTATTTTCATCTTGGATCAAAGTAGCTTTAAAGCCTAAATTTTTATCTTTATTATCAGGGTTTTGACGGAGTTTTTTAAGCAAAGCATTAAGTTCAAAACGCTCTAAAATTTCAAGCACTTTTAAAAGAGGTTCATCACTTGGGTAAGATGATTTTTCAAGCATATTATCAAAATTTAAATCTTCATATAAAGAGGCAAGTTTTTTACTTAAAAAAGCATTTTCTTTACCTTCTAAAAGCAAATTACGGCTTCTTTCATTGCGTACCAGCATTAAATTTTCATAAATTCCTTCTATACTACCAAATTCATCAAGCAAGGTTTTAGCTCCTTTTGCGCCTATACCTTTAACTCCTGGGATATTATCCGAACTATCCCCACAAAGTGCTAAAAAATCACGAATTTGACAAGGTTTCACTCCATATTTTTCTAAACACGCCACTTCATCATAGTCGTTTTTAGAAATAGGACTATAAATGCTTACTTTGCCATCTTTTATAAGCTGATAAAGATCCTTATCTTGTGTTACTACACGAACAAAAATCTCTTTATCTTTGCAAGTTTTTACAAAAGAAGCGATGATATCATCTGCTTCATAGCCTTCTTGTGAAATGCTAATAAAGCCCATTTTTTCTATCATCTCTATACAGACCGGAATTTGTGCTAAAAGCTCTGGTGGTGGCGGGGTGCGATTTTGCTTATAATTTGGGTCAATTTCACTACGAAAAGTTTTGCCTTTAGAATCAAGCGCAAAAATAATATAATCACTTTTATGCTCGTTTTTTAAACTATAAATAAAATTAGCAAAACCACTCACCATTCCACTGGCTTCACCTTGAGAGTTTTTAAGTCCTTTAAGGGCATAAAAAAGCCTGAAAAAAAATCCAAAAGTATCAATTATTGTTAAAGTTTTCATTTTTCCTCTGAGTTTGTTTTTGCTTTATTATTCCAAAGATAAGTTTTAAAATAGGTTAAATAGTTTGAAATTAGTATTAAAATTATTTACCTTGTTAAATATGTTTATTTGGAATAATTTTTGCTTATGATTATAATGCATATAGATAATTTAAAATCAAAGGAGCAAGCATGTTTAAAGACATAACGGGGCAGGGTGTAAATACTATAGCTGGTGGAAATATCAATCGCTATGCTCTAAATTTGATCCAGAAAATGTTGAAAGCTTTTTTCTTTCTAGTGCTGCGGAATTTAGAGCTAAGAAAAATAAGGCTATTGATTATCCAAACGACTTATTAAAAGATATAAAAATTTGAAAGGTGAGAGTATGCAAATTAATTCAAGCTACAATAAATGTAAAAGAAGATGATGGAATATCAACTTATAAAGATGTAAGGGATAAAGTTTGGGAAGATTATTTAAATGGAAAAATAGATCTTGATGTATTTTGTAGAACCGGAGCCGCATTTTTGACTGCTTCATTAATTGAGGATTATCAAGAAAGCGGTTCTTTAGATAATATTTTTGGAAAAATGAAAAGAGTTCAACAAGAAAGACTTAAAGCAGATACTCCAAGTGAAATTGCGGTGGAAATTAATAAAGATATTTTTGCGTTAAACAATAACTTTAATGCAGTATTGCCAGGTATGACAAAAGAAGAAAATCAAAGACTAAACAATAAAGCAAAAGATTTTCTTTTTGAAATTTTGCAAGACATAAAAGTTTGATTATCTTGCGTGTGGAGAGTTTTATGAAGATTACAAATGATTGTTTGACTAATGCTTATTTGCAAAAAAGCGAAATTTCAAATCATCGGCAAGAAAATAAAAATTTTTCTGAGATTTTAGAAGATGCCCAAGAAGAAAACAAAAAAGCACCGCCTCATGCAGTAAGTGCAAAAGAGGTGGAGCTCTTAGGTGGTGCTATGTTTGTTAATGCCGTAAGGGAAACTATGTCTATTTAAGGTATTAACGAACCTTTTAAAATCAATTCTGCAATTTTAAGTGAAGTAAGAAGCAAAAGACATAACCAAAGCGATCTTATAAAGCTTAAAGCAATGTTGGAAAAGGATTTGGAGGTTTTGCAAAGTCCTACGGATATCCAAAAAGGATATTTGATGGGAAAGCCTGAAAGTGAAGCACATTTTAGAGCAAGGAAAAACGAGGCAATTGACTATGTAAAAGAATTACTCAAAAATTTAAAAGTTTGATACAATTAGAAAAATTAAATTTTTAGGATTAAAATTGCTTATATACAGACTGATCAATCATTATAAAAATATTTATTATAGAAGTACTAAAAAATTTATATTGATATGGATCAGTTTTGCTTTAACTCCTTTGGTTTTTAGTTTTATTTTCGATCAAATCGCCATTTATGCTACAGGAAAGTTAAGTGCTGATTTATTGCTTATTTTTTTAAATATTTTTACCATTGTTGTTGTTTTTGCTTTGTTGATATTTTTAACCATTACAATGTGGGCTGCATTTGGACATAAGATTGACATTAAAGAAAAATTTGTAATGATTTTAAGTTCTTATGTATTGATATGGTTTGCTTATGGAAATTTGTATTATTTTTCTTGCGATGTGGATAATTACGATAGGATTTTAAAAGCGGATAAGACTTTAAAATTTGATAAATTACAAGAAGAAAGCATAAAGGTGCAATTTCAAACGCCTATTAAAGGAATAGGAAATTTTTGGCAATGGGACGAAAATTTGGGTTTAAAGTCAGTTAATCGAATTGAAGGTTTTTTAGATTGTTTGTATTTTAGCGGTGTAACTATGCTGACTGTGGGTTATGGCGATATTACTCCTGTGAGTCGTTTGTTAAGATTTTTTAGCATTTTGCAAGGCTTTTTAGGGCAAATTATCGTTGTGGTAGCGATGGGAATTTGGGTTAATCAAATCACTGCAAGAAATAAATCTGCTTAATATTTCATTAAATTTTTAGGATATAAAAACTCTTATTTATATTTTTTTGAATTTTAATTATTCTTTTGTTACATTAATATACATTTTTTAAACAAGATAAAATAAGTATTTGGATTTTATTACCAAAGTTTGAAAAAGTGCTATACTTTAATTAAGTTTATTGCAAGTGAAAGGAGTTTGTGTGGGTATTCATAGACGCGATTTTCTTAAGGGTGTAGGGCTAAGTTCTGCGGTTTTAAGTATGCCGGGAATGCTTGGTGCTTTTGAAGGTAAGCTTAAAGGTTCTCAAAAATTTGTTAAAAGCATTTGCGAAATGTGTAGCACTCGTTGTCCTATAGAGGCAAGGGTTGATGAGAATAATAGGGTTTTTATTCAAGGCAATATTTATTCTAAAGCAACAGAGGGTGGAATTTGTGCTAGAGGAGGATCGGGTGTAAGTCAGCTTGTGGATCCTAAGCGTTTAGTAAAACCTTTGATGCGTGTAGGTCAAAGGGGTGAGGGTAAATTTAAAGAAGTAAGCTGGAATGAAGCTTATGAGTACATTAGTGTTAAGCTCAAAGAAATTAAAGAAAAACACGGTGCTAAAAGTGTGGCTTTTGCGAGTAAAACAGGACCTGATCAAACTTTTATGAATCAATTTGCCTATGGTTTTGGTACGCCAAATATTTTTGATCACGGCAATACCTGTCCTTCTGGTTATGCGACAGCTTTGGCAAGTGTTTATGGTAATGGTTCGCTTAGTAGAGATTTCGCAGATTGTAAATTTATGTTAAATTTTGGACATAATGTTTATGAAGGTATGGTAATCTCTTATGCAAGAGGAGTTACTAAGGCTTTAGAAAAGGGATGTAGACTTATTTCCTTAGATCCTCGTTTTTCGGTTCTTTCTTCTAAAGCAGATGAGTGGATACCTATTCGCCCAGGTAGTGATGCTGCGTTTATGATGGCTTTTATCCATACTTTAATTTTTGAAGAGCTTTATGATAAAAAATTCGTTCAAAAATACACTGTAGGTTTTGAAAAACTTAAAGAAAGTATTAAGGATTATACTCCAGAGCGTATGGCTAAAGAATGCGATGTTAGTGCGGAAAAAATCATTTCTTTGACTAGAGAGTGTGCTTCTTATGCGCCACATTGTATGATTGATTTTGGTCATAGAGCAACTTTTACTCCAGAAGAAATAGAATTTAGAAGAGCCATTGCTATTGCTAATGCTTTGCTTGGAAATATAGAAACTAAAGGCGGTTTGTATTTTCCTAAGGGTGCTGCTTTGTATAATAAAATCGCAGGTCAAAAGGTTGCTCCAATTATTAAGGGTTCTATTTTACCAAAAGTGCCCGAGCCAAATGAGCCACGCATTGATGGAGTGGATATTAAAGGTGGAGAATTTAGCAAAATTCCAAAAACCAGAGGAATTTATAGTAAGGTTTATGAGACTATTTTGAGTGAAAAACCTTATGCAATACACGGGCTTTGGATTACAAGATCAAATCCAGTGATGACTGTAAGTAATTCAGATGAAGTGGTGAAAGCGCTTAAAAAACTCGATTTGTTTGTATGCGTAGATGTTTATATGAGTGATAGTGCACAATATGCGGATATTATTTTGCCAGAATCAACTTATTTAGAAAGAGATGAGCACTTCTTATCTGATGACGGCAAAAATCCTGGCTATCAAGTGCGTCAAAAGGTAGTAGAGCCTATAGGCGATACAAGAGCTTCGTGGAGAATTTATAAAGAATTAGCACAAAAAATGGGCTTTGGTGACTTATTTCCTTACAAAGATATTGAAGATTTTAGAATGCAACAAGCTTATGAATATCCTGAAGAAATTTATGAGCTAAAAAGCAAAGGCTTAACAAGTTATGGCATACCGCTTTTAGCACGCGATAAAGAAAGTATTGCAAAATTTGTAGAAAAATATCCAAATTCTAAACAATTTTTAGATGAAGATGGAGAATTTAGCGAAATTCTAAAATGTAAAACAAAAAGCGGGAAAATAGAGCTTTTTGATGAGGTTTTAGAGCAAGCTTGTGGGCGCGGAGCTTTAAAATACAATGATCCTAAATTAAAAGGCGATTCGCAGTTTTATTTTATACAAGGCAAAGTTGCTGTGCATACAAATGGGCATACAGCTAATGTTCCATGGCTTAATGATTTAATGGATAATAATGCCGTGTGGATCAATCAAAATGTTGCAAATAAGCTTGGACTCAAAAAAGGTGATAGTATAAAAATTAAAAGTGAAGTTGGAGAACAAATTGCACAAGTATTGCCTACAGTCGGTATTAGAGAGGATACTTTGTTTGCGTATTTTGGTTTTGGACATACGAGCAAGTGGCAAGAAATTTCTTATGGCAAAGGAATGAGTGCAAGTCATCTTTTAAAAAATATTATTTCTCCTGTGAGTGGCAATAATGTCCATACCATAGGTGTTGATATAGAAAAAATATAGGAGCTAATAATGAAATATGCAATGGTTTTTAATTCTCAAAAATGTATAGGCTGTCAATCTTGCTCTATCGCCTGTCGCAGCGAAAATAAAGTTCCAGAAGGGCTTTATAGACTCCAAGTTAAAATTCAAGGTCCTAAAGGCGTGTTTCCAAATTTGGCTTTTGATTATGAAAGATTTTCTTGTCAAATGTGTGAGAATACACCTTGCGTTAGTGTTTGTCCAACTCATGCTTCTTTTATGGATGAAAATGGTATTGTGGATATTGATGCAAATAAATGCGTAGGGTGCTTGTATTGTATCAGTGCTTGTCCTTATCATGCTAGATTTTTAAATCCGCAAACTAAAGTTCCTGATAAGTGCAATTTTTGCAAAGATACACATTTAAAATTACATGGAGAACCAGCGTGTGTGAGTGTTTGTCCTACAGATGCTTTGGTTTTTGGAGATTTGGATAATATGAATGATCCTATTTATGAAATTCTATCAAAGAAAAATTTCACAAGGAAAAAAGAACATTTGGGAACAAAACCAAAACTTTTTACTATACCGAATAAGAAAGGGGAAATAAAGCTATGAATGAAATTTGGGGAAATGAAAGCGTAAATGCTATTGTGTGGCATTGGCCTATCGCACTTTATTTATTTTTGGCGGGACTTTCTTCAGGTGCTATGATGACGGCTTTAAGTGTAGAATGGATGAATCCTAAACGCAAAGCACCTTGGGATGCTTTTGTTAAGGCTGGGGTTTTGATCGCACCTATTACGATAATTGTAGGTTTGATTGTATTGATTTTTGATTTGACAAAACCTTTAAATTTTTATCAACTTTTAATTCATTATAATCTTAAATCCGTAATGTCTTTAGGTGTTTTGCTTTTGCTTTTTTATACTCCTTTATGTGCAATTTATGCAATTTTGCGTTTTAGACTTACTTTGTCTAAAAGTTTTTTATGGCCTGTGATGAATTTATTTGGCGGAGTGCTTGATTTTTTAGAGAAAAATTCGCTTTGGTTTGGAAGACTTGTTTTTGCTTTAGCGGGCGGAGTTGGTGTATATACAGGCTTTTTACTTTCTGCCATTCAAACTTATCCGCTTTATAATAGTCCGATTTTGCCAATTTTATTTTTAGCCAGTGGTTTATCAAGCGGAATTGCGGCTTGTATTTGTTTTGGAATTTTGTTATTTTCAGAAGAAGTTTCTAAAGAAAAAACCAAGTATCTTTTAACGATGGATTTAAGGGTTATTCCTATTGAATCTTTGCTTTTGTTTGCTTTATTTGTTGGACTTTATTTTCAAGGCGGGGATAAAGCATTGGTAGCACTTAGTGCTTTAAGTGAAGGCTCTTGGGCTATGATTTTTTGGGTTTGTGTGGTTGGTTTTAGTGTTGTGATCCCAAGTGTGATTGCACTTACTGCTTTAAAAAATCACGCTTATAAGGTGAATTTTATACTCTTAAATTCAATTTCTATTATGCTGGGAGTATTTGCTTTAAGAATGTATATACTCTATGCGGGACAGCTTTATTTGGGAGCTTAATAGGATATTAAAAAACCGGTTGAGAGTTTATTGACATATTTATTATAATCAATCAAACTCTCGCCATAACCATTAAAATACTGCACATACCAAAAGATTCCATTATCAAATAAATCATAGCCTATATCAATTTGCACTGCACCTTTATTTGAACTTGTTCTAAGATTGTTTCTTACCATAGCATTGATAAAAAAATCTTTTCCTAAATAAGCCATATTAAGATCGAAATTTCCCAAATACTTTTCAATATCTGGATTATCATCATCTTTTTCATTTTCCGGTATTCGCAACCAAACTCTTGGTGCAATTAAAAATCTATCTTTTAAAAATACGGAACTAAGATAAATTCTATTCCAAGAACGCGACTCTAAGCTCTCATCGCTTTTGCCATTTGATTCGTGTAAAATTCCAAGCCTTACATTTTGCATCCAAGGAAGTTTTTCAAGCTGCATAGGAAAATTAACAAAAAATTCTGGTTTATAATTATTTTCTCTAAAAGGAGAAGAGTGATTATAAGCTTGCCACCACGAAGTTTGAGTGTAAGCGATATAATAGGACTCGCCTAAATTTAGCATATTATCAAAAAGGCGTTTTTTTATGCTGATTTGAAATTTGATTTCTGATTTATTTTGATTGGGTGCAACTTTAGAAAAATTATAAGAAAAAGGCATAAAATAGTTCATTTGATGTGAGCTAATTCCAAAAGGATTAAAAGCCTCATCTTTGCCTAAATAATTTGCTAAAGCAATTTTAGTAAAGTCTTCTTTTTGAGACTTTTTGTTTTTTTCTTGAGTTAAGGCGGTTTTGTCTTGAATTTGCTTATTTTGTATCGCATTTTTTTCTTGAATGCCTAGTTTGTCTTCAGCAAGTTTTTTATAAATTTGCATCGCTTTTTGATAGTCGCCATTTTTTTCATATTCTAGGGCTTTTTGATAGTCATTTGCC
This sequence comes from Campylobacter sp. US33a, assembly GCF_004378855.1. Taxonomy (GTDB): domain Bacteria; phylum Campylobacterota; class Campylobacteria; order Campylobacterales; family Campylobacteraceae; genus Campylobacter_D. The sequence continues at coordinate 127,471 of NZ_RYYL01000005.1, read as the reverse complement.
CATAAAATGATATTACAAGATAAAATTATGATTATTTTTTTCATTCACACTCGCTTTTGTATTTTTGGAATTCATCGTAAAAATTCAGATTCAAAAAAGGCTTTTCATCTTCGAATTCTACAAATTTAGTCTTAACTTTAGAAAATAAAAGTTGAATTTTTTGTTCGTTTTGATCGAGTAAATTTTTGCAAACATCTGCTAAATCACTGTGATAAAAACCACACAATGAGTGTTTGTAATTTTTACTTTTTGCTATGATAATTTTATAATCTTGTTCTAAAAATTCAGCCATTTTAGAAATTTCTTCTAAACCAATGCAAGGGCTATCCACGCTAATGATAAAAACAAATTCATTTTTGAAATTTTTTAAGATCGAATAAAGCGCAAGCATAGGAGAATGCAAAGGATAATTTAGATCATCTTGTATGATTTTAAATTCTTTATTGAATTTATCATTTTTGGCACTGACAAAAACATACTCAAAAAATTTGGAAAATTTTTCCACTTGAATTTGAGTTAAATTCTTAGAACCAATTTTTAAAAGACTTTTATCTTGCCCCATACGACTTGATTTTCCGCCGCATAAAATAACACAGTTTTTTAACATTTAATCGCTTTTGTTTTTTAGATTTTGAATATGTTGTTCTATTTGCATATCTTCTTCCAAAATATGATTTAAAAGCCATTTTTGCGTGATATTATACAAGGATTCTTTAAGATCGTTTGTGCTTTTGGCATTTTGAATTGTTTTAACCATTTTTCCAATAATATTTTTGTGGGCAAGAATGTGCTCATCATATTTAGGATAATGAATTTTTTTCATCAATTCTTCTTCATCTTTAAAATGTGTTTTCATATAAACAAATAATTCTTGCAATAATTCCTTTATTTTCTCTCTGGAAACAGAATCAAAAAAAGCTTCTTCAACATTTTTTGCCATATCAAAAAATTTTTTATGTTGTGCATCAATGAAACTATTGCCAATCGCATAGGCACTATCCCACTCAGGAACCATTGTTTTCCTTAAAGATTTTGAAGATAATTTTTTAATATATTTTACCATAAAAAAATATTACTTACATTTTTATCTTATAATAACACTTATGAAATATACTGAACTTTTACAAATTGGAAATTATTTACAAAATTATAAAAAAATCGATTTTATCAAACGCATTGATGATAATGTTTTAGAGCTTTGTCTTGATAAAAAAAGATTTATATTTAGTCTTAAAAGAGGCTTAGGAAGCATATTTTGCGCAAATTTGCAAGCAAAAAATTATAGTGCACCTTTTGATTTTATGTTAAAAAAATACTTTTGTGGGGCAAAAATTGACAAGGTAGAGCTTGTAAAAGATAATAGAATTTTAGTTTTTCACACTCATATAGAGAAGTCTTATAAAAGTTTTTCAAGCAAAATTTATTTTGAATTTACGGGTAAAAATACTAATGTTATTATAACTGATGAAAAAGATATTATCATCGAAGCTTTAAGACATATTGATAAAAGCTATAGAATAGTTAAGGTAGGGCAAAAACTTATCCCTTTAAAGCCTTTTAAAATGGATGAAAATTTTATAAAAATTGAAGATTTTGATGCGTATTTTAAAAATAAATTTGAGGAATTATATGCTAAAGATTTAATAATTTGTAAAGAAAACAAAGCAATGCAAATTCGTAAAAAAATTGCTAATTTGGAGCAAAATTTGCAAGATTTAGACAAAGAGGAAGATTTAAATGAATTGGCTAAGTCTTATACGAAAAAGGCGGATATTTTGTTTGCGAATTTGTATAATTTAAAAGATTTTGAGCGAGAATTTACCTTGTGTGATTTTGAAGGTAAAATGATGGAATTTAAACTTGATCAAAGTCCTAAAAATAGTGCTAATCAGTTTTATAAAATAGCTAAAAAATTAAAACAAAAAGCTAAAAATATACAAATTCAAAGAGATAATCTTTTAGACAAGTTAAATACTATGCAAGAGCTTTTGGGATTAATTTTACAAGCAAAGTCAATTTTTGAATTAGAAATTTTATTGCCTAAAAAAACTTTTGCGGTTAAAAAAGAAGAAGCAAATATGGGCGTTGTAAGTTTTTACTTTAATGAATTTAAAATTTGCGTGGGTAAAAATGAGAAAGCAAATCAGTATTTATTGCAAAAAGCCAAAAAGGATGATATCTGGATGCATGTAAAAGATCGTCCAAGTGCTCATGTTTTTATCATTTCTAATAAATTAAATGTTAGCGATGAGGTTTTGAATTTTGGGGCAAAAATTTGTGTGAATTTTTCGAATTTAAATCAAGGAAATTATTTGGTTGACTATACCAGTAAAAAATTTGTTAAAATTAGAGAAAAGGCTTTTGTAAATTATATAAATTACAAAACCATAAGCGTTTTAAAGGAGTAAGTATGCCTGTTTCGCCTATTGGAAATCTCAATTTTGTTAATCAAAACGCTGCCTTGCCTGCAACTCAAGTGGGTAATGAACTTGCAAAAGAAAGTTTTGCAGCACTTGCAAATTTGAATGAATTTACTCAAAAAGAAAAAGTTGTTGATAAGTTAGAAAAAGTGGCTAAAAGCCATGAGATTAATGAAGAGGTAAAAGAAAGGGCTGATGAAGAGGAAAAGAAACGCCACAAAGAAAAACAAGACGAAGAAGGACAAGAAAATCAAGAAGATGAAGAACAAAGTGAAGATGAAGCATCCTTTAAGAGTGCGCAAAAACTTCATCATTTAGATATCAGTATTTAAAAAAAGGAATTTAATGTTTAACAAAACAAGGATTATTTCGGGTGTAATTATGGTATTTGCGGTGCTGGTGGTTGCTTTAATCGATCAGTTTGTGGTGAATTTTATTATCTTTGGAGCTTTATTGTATTTTGCTTTTGAAGAAGCACAAAAGCTCTTTGGGCTTGAAAATGCTAATGTGTGGTTTGCTCTGCTTTGCTTTATTTTGGGTTCTTTTTCTGGCAAGGCTTTATTGATTGGAGTTTTGTTTTTGTTGCTTGTTGTGGGATATTTGGTTTATAAAAAGGCTTCAAATTTAAAACTCGCTTTAATTTATATTTATCCGGTTTTACCTATTTTAGCGCTTTGGCAGGTTTATTTGTCCCATGGAATGTTTGCTTTGTTTTGGTTGATTGTAATTGTAGCAAGTTGTGATAGCGGAGCTTATTTTATAGGAAAAATGATAGGTAAAACGCCTTTTTCGCAAACAAGTCCAAATAAAACTATGGAAGGCGTTATTGGTGGGCTTATTTGCGCGAGCATTCTTGGCACTATTGTGGGTGTTTTTGTGTATGATTTTGGCTTAGCTTTGCTTTGTTCTTTTTTGGTGGGTGTTTTTGCGGTGATTGGAGATTTATTAGAGAGTTATTTTAAGCGCGAAGCTGGGGTAAAGGATAGTGGAGATTTAATACCAGGACATGGGGGGATTTTAGATAGGATTGATGCCGTGATGATTGCTGCGTTTGTAATGGTTGCTTTATTATGATAGTTTTTGGAAGCACTGGCAGTATAGGTGTTAATACCCTAAAACTTGCCAAAGAATATAATATTAAAATTTCGGCTTTATCGTGCGGGAATAATATCGCTTTATTAAATGAGCAAATCGAAGCGTTTAAGCCGCAATTTGTTTGCATTAAAAATGAAAAAAATAAAAGCCTTGTTAAACATAAAAAAGTTTTTGTCGGACAAAAGGGTTTGGAGAAAATTTTACAAGAGTGCGAAGATGATTTTGTTGTCAATGCCATTGTGGGTTTTGCGGGACTTAGAACAAGTTTAAAAAGCAAAGAGCTAGGTAAAACCTTAGCTTTGGCTAATAAAGAAAGCCTAGTGGTGGCAGGCAAATTCTTGCAAAATATGAATATAAGACCTATTGATAGTGAGCATGCGGCGCTGAAATTTTTGCTTCAAAATCATAAAAATAACATTTCAAAGCTTTATATTACAGCAAGTGGCGGCGCTACTTTTGGCTTAAAAATTACTGACTTAGAAAAAGTAGATGCGAAAATGGCTTTAAAGCATCCTAATTGGTCTATGGGTGCAAAAATCACCATAGATAGCGCCACAATGGCAAACAAGCTTTTTGAAATTCTTGAAGCCTACCATCTTTATGGTTTTAAGGATATAGATGCACTGATAGAACCAAAATCTTTGGTGCACGCAATGTGCGAATTTGAAGATGGCTCTAGCACGGCTTATTTTTCTTATCCTGATATGAAACTTGCTATTTCTCAAGCGCTTTTTGAGACTTATGATAAAAAAATTCTTCAAAATATTGATTTTGTTAAACTTCCTAGTTTAAAATTCCACTCAATTAATCTTAAGAAATATCCTATATTTTCTTTGAAAAATGAAATTTTAAAAAATCCTGATTTGGGAGTTATAATCAATGGTGCTAATGAAGTTTTAGTTCGTAGATTTTTAAATTCAGAATGCGGATTTTTAGATATTTCAAGAGGCATTTTTAAGGCTTTAGATTGTTTTGGCACTTTAAAAATACAAAGTCTAGAAGAGGTTTTTGAAATTGATACAAAGGTTAGAGAATTTTGCAATGCAAAGGTTTAGAATGAGGAAAATAGTCTTCTTTTTAGTATATGCTATTACGCTTTTTGGACTTGATTTTACTGTAACACAAAAAGGAAAAAGTTTAGATGATAATAATACGGTTGTGATTTTTGGTGGTATACAAGGCGATGAGCCAGGGGGATTTCACGCGGCAAGCTTGCTTATAAGTGATTATAATATTACTAAAGGTAAAATCATCGTTGCGCCTAATCTTGCTTTTGAAAGCATTATTAAAAGAGGTAGGGGTGAAAATGGAGATTTAAATCGCAAATTTGCAGATATTAATTTTAATGATCCTGATTATCATACGGTTGAAAGAATTAAAAAACTTATTTTACAAGATGAAGTTGGAATGGTGATTAATCTTCACGATGGCAGTGGTTTTTATAGACCAGCTTTTATCAATTCAGAGCTCAATCCTAAGCGTTGGGGAAATTCAAGCATTATTGACACAAGGGAAATTAATGCAAGTAAATATAATCAGCTTGAACACATAGCTCAAAACACTGTTGATAATATTAATCTCGCTTTAGTTGATCCAAAACATCAATATCATCTTAAAAATACTAATACAAAAGAAGATGACGATACGGAGATGCTAAAAGCTTTGACTTATTTTGTTATTTCAAATAAAAAAGCTGCTTTTGCTAATGAGGCAAGTAAATCTTTGCCAGTACACTTAAGGGCTTATTATCATCTTTTGGCGATTGAAGCTTATCTTAAAACCGCTGGAATTGAGTTTGAAAGAAGTTTTGAACTTACTCCGCAAGGGGTTTATGAAGTGATTAATAAAGAGCTTGAAGTTAAACTTTTTAATGATAAAATTTTACTTACCTTAAAAAAACCAAGAGACAGTTTGAGTTACTTGCCAACGCCTATTAATCAAAGTTTAAATTACCAAACAAGTAATGAAATTACCGCGGTTCTTTCGGAAGGAGAATCATTTTTCATTCAATATGGAAATCGTTTTCAAACAAGGCTTTATCCTGAGTATTTTGAATTCAGCAATGCTTTAAATAAAATTACTATGATTATTGATGGTGAAAAAACAAAAGTACCTTTTGCAAGTAAAATTGTTGTGAAAAACAATTTTAAAATTCCTAGAATTAAAGGCGTAAGAGCTAATGTTATCGGGCTTGATATAGGGGCTGATGAAAGTGAAATTTTAATCAACAAAAATCAAATGCAGGAAAAATATTCCATAGATGAAGCAGGAAAGATTTTTAGAATAGAACTTTATGAATTAAGAAATGCAAATTTAAAACAAAACAAAGTTAAAGAAGAATTTACAAAAATCATCAAAAATCCTCCTAAGCTTTCTAAAAATGAACTTGAAATCATTCAAAAAAAAGATAAGTTTCTGGGTTCTATTTTAGTGGAATTTGAATGAAAAATTTAATTCTTGCTATTGAAAGTTCTTGTGATGATAGTTCCATTGCCATTATTTGTAAGGATACTTATGCTTGTATTTTTCATAAGAAAATTTCCCAAGAAAGTGAACATTCTTTGTATGGAGGCGTTGTACCTGAGCTTGCTGCTAGACTTCATACGGCGGCTTTGCCAAAAATTTTAGAAGAATGCAAGGATTATTTTCCAAGATTGTGCGCCATAGCAGTAACGAATGAGCCAGGTTTAAGTGTGAGTTTAATTGGCGGTATAACTATGGCAAAGACTTTGGCTTTAAGTCTTAAATTGCCTCTTATAAGCATCAATCATCTTAAAGGACATATTTATTCTTTATTTTTAGAAGAAAAAGTGTGTTTGAATATGGGAATTTTGCTTGTAAGTGGGGGTCATACTATGGTTTTGTATGTGGATGAAAAGGCTAAAATTCATACTTTAGCTTCAACAAATGATGATAGTTTTGGTGAAAGCTTTGATAAAGTAGCTAAAATGATGAATCTAGGCTATCCAGGTGGCGCAATCATTGAAAATCTTGCAAAAAAAGCTAAAACAAAATCTTTGCATTTTAGTGTTCCAATGCTACATTCTAAGGAGTTAAACTATAGTTTTTCAGGGCTTAAAAATGCTGTCAGACTTGAGATTTTAAAGTATGAAAAATTAGATGAAGAGATCAAAAGTGAAATCGCTTTTGCCTTTGAAGAAGCTGCAATTTTGCATATTTTAAATAAACTTGAAAAAATTTTTAAAATTTATAATTTTCAAAATTTTGGTATAGTTGGCGGCGCGAGTGCAAATTTAAAATTGCGTCAAAGTATAGAAAAACTTTGTTCTAAATTTTCTTGCGACCTTAAACTCGCTCCGCTTGAGTATTGTTCTGATAATGCTTTAATGATAGCAAGAGCGGCTTGTGATGCGTATGTTAGAGAAGAATTTACGGATTTTAAAAGTGAAATTTTAAGTCCCAAAAATACAAATTTTACCATTTTATAAAGGAAGGATATGAAAAAAGGTTTTAGTGTTTTAGAATTAATTTTTGTGATTGTTATTTTAGGGATTTTAGCAGCCATTGCTTTGCCAAAATTAAGTTCTAGCAAGGATAATGCCGAGCTTAGCAAAAGTGCTAGTAATTTAAAAACCGCTATTGGTGATATTACTTTATATGCTTTGAAAAATGATAGTTTGGCAAATACAAGGGTAATGAGCAATGTTGCAGATCTTGAAAGCGTGGATTTAGGAAATATCAATGCAACAACGAGTGTGAAATTTAAAGTAGCTGGCGAGGAAGCTTGCGTAAATTTGGTTTTTGTGCCTAAGGATAATGTGGTGGTTTTGGGAATTTCAGCAGATGAAGAAAGTAAGATTTTGATTGAAAATGTTGCAGCTGCGCAAAGTGAAGCTTTATTCGATCCAAGCAATAAAAGCAAACAAGATGCGCTAAATTCAGCAATGATAGCATTATCTAATGCAAATTTTAAAGCAAATTCAAGCAATAAAACTTGTGTTAGTTTTGTGGGTTCTAAAGCTTTTAAAGACTTGGCAAGTAAGGTTTATATTTTAAATTGATTTAAAAATAATCAAACAAAAGTAAAATTATTTAATTTTTTACTTTTGTGCTTATTAAATGTTTTTTAAGTTGCATTTTTATGATTTTTTCGTTTTCGCTATAAAATTCCACAAAGCCAAATTTTTTATGCAAATTGATTACCTGCAAGTTCTCTCTAAAGGCCTCTAAATAAAGTGTTTTTGCTTGTAAGATATAAAAAGCATAGTAAATACTAATTTGTTCTAAAATTCTGCCTATTCCGCTAACCTTAGAATAAGGATTTGAGTAAAAACCAAATTCTATACTACTAGCATCTTTAAAATGAAAATTTATACTTCCTAGAATTTGATTTTTTACACTAAGACAAAAATAAATTTTTTGATTTGTTGTTCTTAGTCTTTTAATGAAATTTTTGTGTTCATTTTTACTAATAAAATGTTGATGATAAAGATATTTTTTAATTTGCGGAAGATTTCTTAAGCGTCTAATTTGTTCTTTTTTATATTTGTTAAGATGGATAAAATTTTCTAAAGTTATCTTTATCCCCCCCCCCTCAGTTGTTTGTACTGAAGTATCAAAAGAATTTTGAGTATAAATTTTAAGTATGAATTTTTTACCATCTTTGTAAAAAAATGCTGGAAATTCTTCATTGCTTGTAGTTCTTAAAAGATTAAATTGCTCGTTGATGCTTTTATTGATATCCAATTCACTGTCTTTTGCGCTGCGTTTTGGATAAAAACTTTCTTTGCCTTTTTGCTTTTGCGCTTTAATGTTAGGATAGAGTTTCAAAAAATCAACGCACAATTCTAGGCAAAATCTGGCTTGTTTTTCTCTTAGCTCTTCATATAATTCTAAACCATTTAAAATCAATGTTTTTTGTAGGTAAATATCGCCATTATCGGCTTTTTCATCAGCTTCAAATACAGAAAAAACAATTTCATCTCTACCTTCAATCACTTGGTGAAACAAAGGCGACCAACCTTTTCCTTGGGGTAAATTTGAAGCATGAATAACAATATTATGCTTATTTTGTTGTAAAAATTTCTTATCGATAATTTTGTGATAAGAGAGTATAAAGACAATTTCATAATTAAAAATTTCTTTATGATCATAAAAAAGATCGGCATTAATAAGCTTTTGAAGTTCTTTTGCGTAAGGGATAAACCATTGTTTGGGTGAAGTTAAAATAGCAATTTTCATTATGCTGCCTTTAAATAAGGAGACATAAAAATTATCTTATCCCCCCCCCCGTGAAAGTTCTACATAAAACATATTTTCATCCTTTTTAGTTATAGTGAAATCATTTTTCAAATATAAATTTAAAGCCCTTTCATTTTCCTTAAAAACACAAGCTTTTAGATTTTTCACTTTTAGAATTTCAAAGGCATATTTTTTAATTTCATTCATCAAAATCTGTCCCATACCTTTTAAATTGGGATTTGAATAAAGCCCAAATTCGCAAGTTTTTAGAGTGATATTGATAAAATCTATAACGCCTATAAAATCACTATTTTGACTTACTAAAAAATATTTTTTACTCAGATCATTTTTTAATTTATTGATAAAATCTAAGTGTTCTTGAAAACTAAAATTTTTATTTTTCATAAATTGGGAAATTTTTTCATGATTGCGCCATTCATAAACAAGTTTTATTTCTTGCGCGTCAAGTTGAGTAAAATTTTTAAGCTCAATCATAGAAAATCCACCTCATAGCCTTTTTGTGCAAGCCATTTGGCTATTTTTTCTTGATTTTTGGCACAGCAAATTGCTTTAAAATTTGCTTTTAAAATTAGAGCTTCGTTGACTAAAGAGCTCGCTGAAATGATAAGTTTTTTGCTTTCATTCATTAATTTTGCTAAATTGTCGCTATCAATGGTTAATGTGATATTTGGGTGATTTTGAACAAATTTTTGGAGTTTTTTTAAATTTTTATTTGAGTTACTTGTTGCAATAAGAATTTTTTTCTCTTCACTAAAATCAGAAGCGATTTTTGCGGATAAATTTTTAATATCTGTACCACCAATACAGATAAAATAGTCCCAAATTTTTTCTCTTTTTATCTTACTTTCTTTGTAAAATTCATCACGAATTAAAGCATAGGAAAATCCGCATCTTAACTCGCATCTAAAAGGCACTAAATCTTTATAATCGCTCGCTTTTGCATAAGCATTAACATTTAGTAAAATATCACAATAGTGGGCTTTAAAAGTATCATCAAAACTTAAAATTTTAATACCAGTTTCAAGTTTTATGAGTTTTTCATCATCATAGCCAATATCATAATGATCGATGATTAAAAGTTCAAATTTCTCAGCCTTGATAAGATTGATTAACTCATATATACTAGAGCTTGTAAGCTCATAAACAGGATAAGGAATTTCATCAATCAAAGAGCCTTCTAGTGCGATACAGGCAAAGCTTACATCATTGTATTGTTTAGCTAAAACAAGATCGCGTTTGATATGTCCAAAACCTATTTGGCTAGAGCTATCACTTCTAAAAAGAACTTTCATAACTCACCTTATAAAGTATCTTTGCAAATTCTAAATCTTCTAAGGTATCAATATCGCAAACCAAATTCCGCGGTAGTAAATACACACTAGAGTAGGGTTTAAATAAAAAATCATTTTCAAGCCAAGCCTTATTTTTGCCAAAATAAAAAGCTCCAGCATCATGATAGGCCTTAGTTAAGTCCTGCGAGCGGCTTTTATAAAAACTCTCATCAAACATATAAACTTGATTTTTTTCATCTAAATAAAAAGCCCTTTGTATAGGGTAATCAAACTCACTAGCACTAAACAAAAATTCACTTTTATTGTCTAAAAATTTTTCAAAAGCCTTTTTTAGAATTTCACTATCAATTAATGGGGCGGTAGCATAAAGGGCGCAGATATTGTCATAAAATTGCCCTTTTTGGGCTAAAATTTCGATAGCATTTTTAATCACTGCTGTGCTAGAAGTATAATCATCGCTTAAGTTTTTATCACGAACAAAAGGAGCTTTTGCGCCGTATTTGCACGCTATTTTTATAATCTCCTCATCATCGCTTGAGATAATTACTTCATCAAAAATATCAGAACTTAAAGCATTTTCTATGCTATAAGCAATTAAAGGTTTTCCTAAAAAATCAATGATATTTTTCTTTGGAATTCTTTTAGAACCACCACGCGCTGGGATTATACAAAGATTTTTCATTATTTTTCCTTTGGAAATTATGGTTTATTTTACCAAAGTTTAAGTGAGATTTGTATTAACTTTTTATATATTGACTTTATAAAAAAAGCCTTGCTCTAGCATATTTTATTCTTTAATTTATCCGTACTATCTATAATCTCATATTTAACAAAATTTTAATTACATGTCTTTAAATATTTTATGAAGAGAGTAAGTAAGCTTGAAGTATTTTTTGAGACAATAAAAAGTTTAAGTTTTTAAAAAATTTACATGATTTCTCCTATCTCCTTTAGGTTTTTTATCTAAAAGTATATAAGAAATTTTATTTCTTGTTGCCTTCAGAGAATAAAATGAAATAATCCGATTCTTTTGGGCAGCATAATAAAAAGTATTTTGAGTAGGGCTTTTAACGCTTAAATTTCTTAAAATTTCTAAATTTTTATAAATGATTTATTTATGTCTTATTCGACTATTTTATAAAAGCTATTTTTCACTAAATTTAGCATATTTGTTTAAAAAACTATGAATACGGATCATTATTGAAAGTTTTATAGTTATTTTTGAGTATAATGATAAAAATATATTTTTAAGGTTTAATGTAATGTTAAAAAATTTTGTAAACACTTTGGAGATACATGAGGGTGATTTTATATTATTAACAGGTAATTTAACTCATTTGCTGCAGAAAGAAAAAAAGAAACAAAGGCAAATTTTGGATAATTTACTGGATATGCTTTTAGATATGTTAACTCACAAAGGTACCTTAGCTATACATACTTTTAATTGGGATTTTTGCAAAGGATTGGCATATGATATTTTAAAATCAAAATCGCAAACTGGGGCTTTGGGTAATATAGCACTTAAAAGAAATGATTTTAAACGAACAAAACATCCTATTTATTCATTTGCAGTTGCTGGAAAATTTCAAAAAGAATTAATAGCTCTTGAAAATAAAGGTGCATTTGATAATAATTCTCCTTTTGATTTTATGTATAAAAATGGTGCAAAAATGATTATTGTAGATTTACCTTTACAGCATTCTTTTACTTTTGTGCATTATGTAGAAGAATGTTTAAAAGTAAACTATCGTTTTAACAAAAGTTTTAAGGCTTTATATACAGACGAAAAGAGAAAGACGGAGTTGAAAACTTATGATATGTTTGTTCGTAAAGATGGTGTTTTAACCAATGTTAATGGTCTAGAAAGTCTTTTTGTAAAAGAAAATGTAATGGAACTTAAAAAAATTGAAAATATTTATATTAAAAAAATTGACCTATTAAAGGCATATGAGGTTATTGTTGATGATATTCAAAAGAATGGTGCTAAAAATTTAATGAGCTATGCTTAAAAGCTTGTATTCTAAAATTTTTTCTAGAAGTTCTTTAATTTCATAAGCTTGTATATTTAAGATGTTGGCTATATCAATAATATCATTTTTGCCATCACAATAGGCTAAAAAATCAACACTAATAGGCTTTTGTTTTACTCCATTGTTGAGAGTGTGATAAAGCCCTCTTTTACCAAGATTGGGTTCGCAAAATGTTGTACTTTGATAGATGTCATTAATTTCTAAATTTAAAACGATTTCCTGTATAGCTTGAAGTCCACCCATTAAGCCTTTTTTGGAAATAAAATTTAAATCATCTTCTGAAGTATGGTATTGTTTATACTCTCCATATTTAGTGCGACATACTCCTGCTATGTTAAGATTTACAAGCGGAGAGTTGTATTGTCTCTCATCGCTCCCACGATTTAAAAAGCTAAATTCTTTAAAATTCTCTTTATTTTTAAGTGTGTGTAAAGCAACTTTATCACTTAGTGAATTTTCTTTTGGGGTATGTATAAGCGAGTAAGCATTATCATCGCCCATACAAGAAAGCACAAAGCCTGCTTTTGTATGATTTTTTAAATGGCTTAAATTTTGATGTATATAGGCTATGCTTCCTATGGTTTCAGGCACGATTACAAAGCGATAATTGTATTTTCTATTCTTTAAACTCATCAGCCATTTAGCTAAAAATATCGCTACCACAGGACCGCTTACTTCATTATTTGCCATGGAAGGATGACAAAGATAGGTTGAGATTAAAATTTCATCTTTTTTATTTTGTGTGCTTGGAATGACAAAATCAGCATAGTTTAAAACACCTTCTTTATTGTGTTTTGCATCAATGAAAACCTTATAAATTCCATCCTTTAGCCTTTTTCTTTCATTATGTGTGATACAAAAACCCCAATGCCTTTTATAATAGCTTGTCACATAAGGAATGGCATTTGGAAGTTCTTCTATGGAATATAGATGATCTTGTAATTCTTCTAAGCTTACTTCTTTATCTACTGCTTCGCTGTAATTTAAAATGTGCAAATTATGCTTTTTAAAATCACAAATTTTTTCTCCACTAGGAGTTATAATAAAAGCATTATTAATGTGCCATTCAGGTGGAATTACCCAATCAAAAACTTTTGTTCCGCTTTTTACAGAATGAAATTTGAGTATACCCCCCCCCAGAGTTTTATTTAAAATTTGTAAACTATCTCTAAATCCTTGCCCTGTGATGCTTCTAGGAATAGGAAAAAGTTCTTTGGCGAGTTCATACATAGCTTTGCCAGTTTGATTAAATTCTTTGCTTCTAAAATCTAGCTTATCCACAATAGTCCTTTTTAACTTTTTCAAGTGTGCTAAATAAAGTATCTCTTACAAATTTTGCATCTTTTAAGCTCATTTCTTGATGAGCTGGAATGCTAAGTTCTGCTTTATAAAAATTATCCGCATTGTCTAGTTTCATTTCGCCTAAGAGTTTTTTATAAAAACTAAATTCATAAGTAGGCTTATAATGCACTTGCACGCCGATTCCAGCTTTAAGTAAATTTTCAAAAATTTCTTCTTTTTGACAATAAAATTCAGGAAAAAGTAAAATAGGATACAAATGCCTTGAGCTTTTTTTATAATCTTTGATTTTTATGGTTGAAAAATAAGGATTTTTTTCAAATTCTTTATCATAAAATTTAGCTATTTCTTCTCTTTTTTCTAAATTTAAATCAAGTTTTTTAAGCTGATTGATTCCTAAAGCACAAGCGACATCGCTTAAGCGATAATTGTAACCAAGCTCGACCATATCGCTATCCCAAAGTCTTTTTTTAACTATGCCATGGCTTCTTAAAAGTTTTATTTTATCTATTAATTCTCTATCATTGCTAAGAACTGCACCGCCTTCAAAAGTGGTAATTGGTTTAACAGGATGAAAAGAAAAGATATTTAAATCAGCCATTGCGCCTACTTTTTTGCCTTTATATTCTGCTCCTAAAGCATGGCTTGCATCATCAATTAAAGGGATTTTATATATCTTAGCCAAAGTTAAAATTTCATCCATTTCAACGCTATTACCACCAAAATCAACCGCAGTGATGGCTCCTATGTTGGAACTATCCTTTGCAAGTCTAGCTTCAAGCTTTTTTTCATCGATATTGCCATCACTTTTTATATCTATAAATTCCACCTTTGCACCTGCCATTAAAGCTGCATTTGCAGTGGCTGCAAAGGTAAGTGGGGTAGTTAGAACGATTTTTTCTTTTACATTTAAAGCCGTATAAGCAAGATGAAGTGCTGAAGTGGCTGAATTTAATACACAAGCATATTTTACGCCTACATAATCACAAAGTGCATTTTCAAATTCTTCTATTTTTGCTCCACCGGTTAAAATTTCATCTTTTAAAGCATTTATTACTGCTTCTATGTCACTTTGATCGATATTTTGATGAGAATAAGTTAGCATTTAAAAACCTTCGGTATGATTAATAATATTTAAAAGTTCAGCTTCGCTTGCCCATTGTGGGTTGTTGTCTGAACTGTAAGAAAAACCATCTTTTACTTTTGTACCTTTTTCGCCTAAAGCATTAATGCTAAAATCATTATCTTTATCAACAAGCTTAATGCTAGGACTAATGGCATAATAATTTTTAAATTCATAAGTTAAATGACTATCATCACTTGAAATCATAATCTCATGAAGTTTTTCTCCTGCTCTTATGCCTATGATTTTATGATCTAAATTTGGTGCCATTGCCTTAGCTAAATCTGTGATTTTCATTGATGGAATTTTTGGGATAAAAATTTCTCCACCATGCATTCTTTCAAAATTGCTAAGCACAAATTTAACTCCATCTTCAAGGCTGATCCAAAAACGAGTCATTCTTGTATCAGTGATTGGCAATTCTTTTGCACCCTCGCTAATAAGCTTTTTAAAAAATGGTACAACAGATCCTCTTGAACCCACCACATTTCCGTATCTTGTAACGCTAAATCTAGTATGATTTTTACCAGCTATATTATTTGCTGCAACAAAAAGTTTATCACTTGCAAGTTTGGTTGCACCATATAAATTTACGGGGTTGCAAGCTTTATCAGTGCTTAAGGCTATGCATTTTTTAACTTTATTTTCAAAACAAGCATCGATAACGTTTTGAGCGCCATTAATATTGGTTTTTATGCACTCCATAGGGTTGTATTCTGCGATTGGTACATGTTTCATAGCAGCTGCATGGATAACAAAATCTACATCACGCATAGCAGTGCTTAGGCGCTCTTTATCTCTTACATCGCCTATAAAATAACGCATACAAGAAGCATTGAAAATACCTGCCATTTCAAATTGTTTTTGTTCATCACGTGAATAGATAATGATTTTATTTGGCTTATAATTTTCTAATAAAATTTTGGTATAAGTTTTTCCAAAAGAGCCTGTTCCACCGGTGATTAAGATATTTTTATTATTAAACATTTTAGATCCTTTTTTGTGAATGATTATTTTAGTATTCTAGGTAAGGTTATGCCTGTTTGTGCTTGGTATTTACCTTTTTTATCTGCATAGGTTACATCGCATTTTTCATCGCCTTGTAAAAATAAGACTTGTGCAATTCCTTCATTAGCATAAATTTTTGCAGGCAAAGGAGTGGTATTTGAAATTTCGATAGTAATATGTCCTTCAAAACCTGGTTCAAAAGGAGTTACATTGACTATAATCCCACATCTTGCATAGGTGCTTTTTCCAAGACAGATTGCTAAAACATCTTCAGGCATTTTAAAATATTCTATTGTCCTAGCAAGTGCAAAAGAATTTGCAGGGACTATACACACATCACCCACAAAATCCACTACATTTTCTTCCACGAAATTTTTTGGATCCACTACGGTGGAATTTACATTAGTAAAGATTTTAAACTCACGCCCTACGCGTATATCATAACCGTAACTTGAAAGACCATAGCTTACAACACCCTTTCCTATATTTGCTTCACAAAATGGCTCTATCATTTTATGTTCTAACGCCATTTTTCTTATCCAATTATCTGCTTTTAATCCCATAAATTCTTACCTTAAAATGATATAAATTTTTGACTATAACTTAAAATCTTTTGGATTTAATTTTAAAAAATTTGAGTTTTAAACTTAAATTATAACTTTTTTTATATAATAGCAACTTAAGTTTTTTAAATTTTAGGAGATTTTATGACTAGAGAAGAAATTAAAGAATTAGTACAATTATTTGCCGAGGCTAATATCAGTAAAATAAAAATTAAAGAACAAGATGGTTTTGAAATAGCTCTTGAAAGAGATATGTGTTGTGATGTCCCAGCGCCTGTTGCTTGTCCTCCTGCGCCACAACCAATTAATGTAAATGTGGTGAATGAGGCTCAACCTAGTTCTAATGCAAAATCCAATAAGCCTACTTTAAACAGTCCTATGGTTGGAACTTTCTATCAAGCGCCAAGTCCAGGTGCAGCACCTTTTGTAAAAGTTGGAAGTACTGTGAAAAAAGGTGATACGATAGCTATTATTGAAGCGATGAAAATTATGAATGAAATCGAAGCTGAATTTGATTGTAGGATAACAGAAGTTTTGGTTGCAGATGGACAGCCTGTAGAATTTAATACGGCTTTATTTGTAGTGGAGAAATTATAAAATGGAAATCAAAAGCGTTTTAATTGCAAATCGTGGTGAAATAGCACTTCGAGCTTTAAGAACGATTAAGGAAATGGGAAAGAAAGCAATTTGCGTATATTCTGAAGCGGATAAAGATGCTTTGTATTTAAAATATGCTGATGTAAGCATTTGCATAGGAAAAGCTAGAAGTTCTGAAAGTTATCTTAATATCCCAGCAATTATTTCTGCGGCTGAAATCAGCGAAGCAGATGCGATTTTTCCTGGTTATGGCTTTTTGAGTGAAAATCAAAATTTTGTTGAAATTTGTGCCAAGCATAATATTAAATTCATAGGTCCTTCTGTTGAGGCTATGGCTTTAATGAGTGATAAATCAAAAGCCAAGCAAGTGATGCAAAGAGCGGGTGTGCCTGTGATACCAGGAAGCGATGGAGCTTTATCGGGCGTAGAATCAGCAAAAAAATTGGCAAAAGAGATAGGTTATCCAGTAATCTTAAAAGCAGCTGCAGGTGGTGGCGGTCGCGGTATGCGCGTGGTTGAAAGCGAAAAAGATCTTGAAAAAGCATATTGGTCTGCTGAAAGTGAAGCAATGACGGCTTTTGGGGATGGGACTATGTATATGGAAAAATACATACAAAATCCACGTCATATTGAAGTACAAGTGATTGGCGATAGTTTTGGTAATGTGATTCACATAGGTGAGAGAGATTGTTCTATGCAAAGACGCCATCAAAAATTAATAG
Organism: Campylobacter sp. US33a; assembly: GCF_004378855.1. Classification (GTDB taxonomy): domain Bacteria; phylum Campylobacterota; class Campylobacteria; order Campylobacterales; family Campylobacteraceae; genus Campylobacter_D. The sequence goes on along the minus strand of NZ_RYYL01000005.1, from coordinate 110,099 downwards.
AAGAATCTCCAGCTATTTTGCTTGATGAAAAAACGCGTGCAAGACTTCATGAGACAGCCATTAAAGCGGCTAAAGCTATAGGTTATGAAGGAGCGGGAACTTTTGAATTTTTAGTGGATAAAAATTTAGACTTTTATTTTATAGAAATGAATACGCGTCTGCAAGTAGAGCATTGTGTAAGTGAAATGGTAAGTGGAATTGACATTATAGAATTAATGATAAAAGTGGCTGAAGGCGGTGCTTTACCTTCTCAAGAAGAGATTAAACTTAAAGGTCATTCTATAGAATGCAGAATTACAGCCGAAGATCCTAAGACTTTCTTGCCAAGTCCAGGTAAAATTGCAAAATATGTCCCACCAGCAGGACGCAATGTGAGAATGGAAAGTCATTGTTATCAAGATTATAGCGTTCCACCTTATTATGATTCTATGATAGGAAAGCTTGTAGTTTGGGCACCTGATCGCAATAAGGCCATTGCAAAAATGAAAGTAGCTTTAGATGAACTGATTGTGAGTGGGATTAAAACGACTAAAGATTTTCATCTTGCTATGATGGAAAATCCTGATTTTATTAATAATAATTACGATACAAATTATCTTAGCAGACATTGATTTTACCTTTTGGTAAAATCAAAATTATTTTAAAAACTTTAAATTAACGCAAATATTCTATTTTAGCTTTAGCGTGTAATTTATCAAAAAAATCTTGTATAAAGGCTTGCTTTTGTTGCGCTACATAAGCATTGGTCACTTCATTTTTAATAAGCTCAAATTCTATAGCTTGTGGGTTATTTTTTGTTTTGATATAATACATTTCATAGCCATTTGGGGAATTTAAAACTGTTGAATAATTATTGTTATTAACTCTTGAAAGCAAAGCTAGGAGTCTTGGATCTGCATTTTTTGTGTTTAAAAGAGCGTTTTCTTCTCTAATATTTGGGTGCTTTAAGCGACTTATACGGAGTTGTTCTAAAAGTTTAGGATCATTGCTTTTATAAATTTTCACTTCTAATTCAGAATATAAAGTAAAATCTTGCAAATGTGAGTTGTAGTAGTTTTTTAAACCTTCGGTGCTAAGATCTAATTTTGCTCCTGCAGCAATGCCTTCATAAAGTCTTTTTTTCTCCAAATCTTTTTTTAATTCATTTTTAAATTCGTCAAAACTTTTGTTTTTAGATTTTAAAGAAAGCTTAAGAGTATCTAAATCAATGCGATTCATTTGAAGAATTTTTTCTATTTCTTTATTAAGTTCAAATTCATTTACAAAAATTCCAAATTTTTTAATTTGTGCTCTTTCAAGCCTATCATTGATCAATATACCTTTAGCTTGATCTTTGTTAATATTTAAATCTTTCATTGTTTTTTCAATGTCATGTAGTGTAATAGCTTCATTTTCAACTACTATCGCAACTGCATTGATTACTTCTGCACTTGCAATGCTTGCAAAAAATGCAAAACTTAGTAAAATTTTTTTCATTTTATACCTTTATTTAAGTGTAAATATCGCATTATATCAATTAAATTTTAAGAAAAGGCAAAAAATGATACAAAATTTAACAACGCGTTTTGCTCCAAGCCCTACAGGATATTTACACATAGGGGGTTTAAGGACGGCTTTATATAATTATTTATACGCGAGAAAAAATAATGGCAAATTTTTGCTTCGTATCGAAGATACAGATTTAAAAAGAAATTCAAAAGAAGCTACAGAGGCTATTATAGAAGCATTTAAATGGTGTGGTTTAGATTACGATGATGAAGTGACTTATCAATCTGAGCGCTTTGATATTTATAAAAAATACATTCAAAAACTTTTAGATGAAGGCAAGGCTTATTATTGTTATATGAGTAAAGAAGAGCTAGATATTCTTCGCGCCAAACAAGAAGCAGTAAAAGAACGCCCAAGATATGATGGTAGATATAGGGATTTTAAAGGCACGCCACCAGAAGGTATAGAACCTGTGGTGCGTATTAAAGCACCACAAAGTGGAGAGATTTCTTTTATTGATGGAGTAAAAGGTGAGGTAAAATTTAATGCACAAGATATTTTAGATGATTTTATTATTGCAAGAAGTGATGGTACACCAATTTATAATTTAACCGTTGTGATTGATGATGCTCTAATGGGTGTTAGTGATGTGATTAGAGGTGATGACCATCTTTCAAATACACCTAAGCAAATTGTGCTTTATGAGGCACTTGGTTTTAAAATTCCTAAATTTTATCATGTGGCTATGATACATGGCGAAGATGGCAAAAAACTTTCAAAACGCCATGGGGCAACCGATGTAATGGAATATAAAGCTATGGGTATATTACCTCAAGCTTTGCTTAATTTTTTAGTGCGTTTGGGCTGGAGTCATGGTGATGAAGAGGTTTTTTCCTTAGAAGATCTTAAAAAACTTTTTGATCCAAACCATATCAATAAAAGTGCTTCTTGTTATAATTTTAAAAAACTTGAATGGCTTAACGCTCATTATATTAAAACCTTACCTTTTGAAGAGCTTAATAGGCAATTAAAAGATTTAGGTTTTGATTTGAGTGCTTATAAAAAAGCGGGATTTTTGTTGGATTTGTTAAGAGAGCGTGCAAAAACTTTACTCGAAATCATTAACGGAGCTAAAAGTATTGTTGAAGCACCGCAAAGTTATGATGAGAAAGCCATTGAAAAATTCGTCAATGATAATAATCTTTCCTTACTTGAAAAATACGCTAGCGAGCTAAATAGTCAAGTAATTGCAAAAGATTTTGAAGACTTTACTAATGAATTTTTGCAAAAAAATGAAGCAAAATTAAAAGACTTGGCTCAACCTATACGCATTGCCTTAACAGGAAGTGCGGTAAGTCCTAGTATTTTTGAAGTACTTGAATTTTTAGGGGTTGATGAGTGCAAGAAAAGAATAGAAAATTTTTTAAAATTTAAAGGAAAAATATGAATTTAAAAGAAGAAGCTTTAAAGTATCATTTGGGTGGTAAAGTGGATATAATTTCATCAAAACCTATGAATACCGCTCGCGATTTATCGTTAGCTTACAGTCCAGGGGTAGCAGAACCTTGCATAGAGATAGCAAAAGATAACGAACTTGCTTATACTTATACAAATAAAGCGAATTTGGTAGCTATTGTAAGTGATGGATCGGCAGTTTTGGGACTTGGAAATATAGGAGCACAAGCTGCTAAGCCTGTTATGGAAGGTAAGGCTTGTTTGTTTAAAAAATTTGCAAATGTAAATGCTTATGATTTAGAAATTGATGTGCATAGTGTGGAAGAAATTGTTACTTTTTGTAAAGCTGTGGCACCAACTTTTGGTGGCATAAATTTAGAAGATATTTCAGCACCAAAATGTTTTGAGATAGAAGCTGCTTTGCAAGATTTAGGAATTCCTGTAATGCATGATGACCAGCACGGGACTGCTATTATTTCAACTGCAGGACTTATGAATGCTATGGAGATAAGTGGTAAAAAATTTGAAGATATTAAAGTAGTGGTAAGCGGAGCAGGGGCTGCAGGGATTGCAAGTGCTAGAATGTATAGAAACTTAGGTGTTAAAAATATCATTTTAGTGGATAGCAAAGGTGTAGTAAATAAGCAAAGGATAGATTTAAACAAATATAAACTTGAATTTGTGAGCGATACTAAGGCTTGCACTTTAAAAGAGGCTATGAGGGATGCGGATGTGTTTTTAGGACTTAGTGCGCCAAAAATTTTAGATGATGAGATGATTTTATCTATGGCAAAAGATCCTGTGATTTTTGCTTTGGCAAATCCGGTTCCTGAAGTAATGCCTGAAGATGTGGCAAGGCTTAGAAATGATGCTATTGTAGGAACTGGAAGAAGTGATTATCCTAATCAAATTAATAATGTTTTAGGCTTTCCTTTTATTTTTAGAGGGGCTTTAGATGTTAAAGCTACAAAAATCACCGAAAATATGAAAGTAGCAGCTGCTAAGGCTTTGGCTGATTTGGCGAAACTTCCTGTAAGCGATGAGGTTAAAAAAGCTTATGGTGTTAAGGATTTGAGTTTTGGTAGGGACTATGTGATACCAAAACCTTTTGATGAAAGGGTAAAATCTGTGGTAAGTACTGCGGTGGCTAAAGCAGCCATAGAAGATGGAGTGGCTTTGCTTAAAGATTTTGATGAGAAAGCCTATTTTGAAAGTTTAAAATGAAAAACATCTATTGTATTAGCCATCCTTTAATTGAACATAAGCTTGGAATTTTGCGCGATAAGTATACTAAACCCTTTCATTTTAGAATGCTTATTGATGAAATTTCGGCTTTTTTGCTTTTTGAAGCAACTAAAGATTTAAATTTAAAGGAAGTGCAAATTCAAACTCCTATTTCTAATGCTAGGGTAAAAAAGCTTGATGAAAAAATTATGATTTGTCCTATTTTAAGGGCAGCTTTAGGAATGCTTGAAAGTGTTTTTAAGCTTATTCCTGATGCAAGTGTAGGGTTTTTAGGTTTTACTAGAAATGAAGAAAGCTTAAAAGCTGATTTTTACTTTCAAAAACTTCCTAAAGATGCCACTAAAAGATTGGCTATTGTAATTGATCCTATGTTTGCAACAGGGGGAACAGCCATAGATGCTTGTAATTTTTTAAAGTCTCAAGGGATAAAAAAGATTAAATTTATTTCTATACTTGCAACTCCACAAGGGCTTGAAAATTTCATAAAAATTCATAAAGATGTAGAAGTTTATATAGCTTCAATTGATGAAAGCTTGAATGAAAAAGGTTATATAGTGCCAGGACTTGGAGATGCAGGAGATAGGGTTTTTAATACCTTATAGGTGAATGATATGATTTTTGGAAAAATTGACTATATTAATCTTTTGCCTTTGCATGTTTATCTTAAAAAATATCCTTTGCCAAATGGTCTTAAAGCTACGATGGAATATAAAAAAGGCGTTCCAAGTAAATTAAATAAAGAGCTTTTTTACAGAAGAATTGATGCGGCTATTATTTCGAGTATAGAAAGTAGTAGAAAAAAATACAAAAATTTAAATATTGGAATTTGTGCAAATAAAAGAGTCTTAAGTGTTTTGGTGGAAAAAAATTCACAAAAAGCCAAAGATCCAAGTTCGGCTACTTCAAATGCTTTGGCTAGAGTTTTAAGACAAGATAATAATAAAGTTATTATTGGAGATAAGGCTTTAAAGCTTTATTTACAAGATAGAGATGCCTATGTTGATTTGTGTGCTTTATGGTATGAAAAAACGCATTTGCCTTTTGTTTTTGCAAGATTTTCTTGTATTGCAAAAAAAACATTTTATACAAAGCTTTTAACAAATTTCTCATATAAAAAAATCAAAATTCCTCATTATATCTTAGAAAAATACGCAAAAACAAGAGATATAAGCGTTAAAGATATAAGATATTATTTAGATGAAGTGATTTATTATCAAATTCAAACCAAAGAAAAAATGGCCCTAAAGCGTTTCATAAAAGCAGTGAAATTTGATACTAAAATTTAAATATCGCACTTGATAAATGTTATATTTTGATAAATTTGCTCGCATTAAATATATTAATTAATTCTTAAATTATCAGTTATTATCAGATAAATAGTGTATTTTGTTATAATTTTTGCTAATTTTTTAATTTAAAGTTTTAAATATATATTGTGAAAATTTTTAAAAATATAATCAATTTAAATTATACTAAAATTAAATTTTTATATTTAATCTTTTACTTTTAAATTCCTACTAAAAATGTATTGTTGAAATTATAAAAATTGATAATGTGTAGAATTTATGCGTATCGGTTTTCTTTTAAGAACTCTATTTTTTGGTATTTTAAAATAAATGGCAAAAATTTTTATATTTGCTTATAAAAATAAATTTAAAAATATTTAAATTTATTTATTATAATAACCAAATCTGAAAAATGTAAAAAATTTTCAGAAATTCAAAATTAAGGATGAAAAATGGCTAATGCAAAAGCTTATATTAATTCGATCTTAGAAGATATTCAACAAAGATCAGCACATCAGCCCGTGTTTCTTCAAGCAGCAACTGAAGTTTTGAAGTCTTTAGAACCGATTTTAGCAGCGAATTCAACTTATGAAGAGCATGCAATTTTAGAAAGACTCATCATGCCTGAAAAGACAACTATTTTTAGAGTGGTGTATTGTGGAGATGATGGTAGGGCAAGAACACATTTTGGATATCGTGTGCAGTTTAATTCAGCGATCGGACCTTATAAGGGTGGGCTTAGATTTCATCCAACGGTAAATTTGGATGTTTTGAAATTTTTGGGATTTGAACAAATTTTTAAGAATTCTTTAACAGGACTGATGATCGGCGGAGCTAAAGGTGGAGCGAATTTTGATCCAAAAGGCAAAAGCGAAGCTGAAATTATGAGATTTTGCCAAGCTTTTATAGCTGAACTTAGTAAAATCATTGGTGCAAATACAGATGTGCCTGCTGGAGATATCGGGGTAGGCGGTAGAGAGATTGGCTATATGTTTGGTGCGTATAAAAAAATTAGCGGTTTGTTTGATGGAACTTTAACTGGTAAAAGCACTCTTTGGGGCGGAAGTTTAGCAAGAACTGAAGCCACTGGTTATGGCTGTGTATATTTTGCAAAAGAAATGTTAGAGCATGCAGGACTTTCTTTGGAAGGAAAATCTTGTGCGGTTTCAGGAAGTGGAAATGTGGCAATTTATACCATAGAAAAATTAAAACAATTTGGTGCAAAAGCTGTTACAATAAGTGATAGCAACGGTTTTGTTTATGATAAAGATGGTATTGATTTAATGCTTTTAAAACAAATTAAAGAAGTTCAAAGAGGTAGAGTTGAAGATTATGCTAAGGCAAAAGCAGGTGCAATTTATACTCCAAAAAGTGCATATAAAGAAGGAACAAATGGTGTTTGGTCTGTGCCTTGCGATGGAGCATTTCCAAGTGCTACTCAAAATGAGTTGAATTTAGAAGATATCAAAACGCTTTATAATAATGGTTGTCGTTTTGTAGCTGAGGGTGCAAATATGCCAAGTACTTTAGATGCAATTGATTTTATGTTAGAGAAAAAAGATTTTTATTTTGCTCCTGCAAAAGCAGCTAATGCAGGTGGTGTGGCAACTTCGCAGCTTGAAATGCAACAAAACGCTAGTATGACAAATTGGACTTTTGATGAAGTGGATCAAAAATTACATAAAATCATGAGCAATATTTTCCATAACGCCTATCAAACTTCAAAAGAATATGGTCATGAAGGAAATCTTGTGATAGGAGCTAATATTGCAGGATTTAAAAAAGTTGCTGATGCAATGATAGATCAAGGCTATATTTAATTTATACTCATAAAAGAGTCACTGACACTCTTTTATGATGCAATGATTTTTATTCTTTATTCTTAAGTCTTTCTTTGTTAAAATTGCTACTTTGAATAACCAACGAGAGTTTTGATTAATGCAAGAAAATTTTGATTTAGATTTAGAAAGAGCAATTTTAAGCTCGTGTATTTTTAATGAAGATGCTTATGCAAGCATTTGTGGTGATATTGAACCTGATGATTTCACTCTTAAAGCACATCAGGATATTTTTTATGCTATTGTTTCTTGTGCTAATGCGGGAGAACCCATAGCTCTTAGTTTTTTAAAAAAATATAAAAAAGTTGATGAAAATGTTTTAAATGAAGTTATTGCTACGAGTTCTATTATTGATTTGGGAAAATATGTTAGCGAATTAAGGGAGAAATCCATCAAAAGAAAATTGTTAAATTTCGCACATACCATTCCTTCGCGTATTAATGAAAATAAACCTGTATCGCAAATTTCGGATGAAATAAATAAAGAAATTTTTAATCTCACTAATCGTATTAATAGCGCAGATATTAAGAATATAGAAATTATTTTATCCGAATTAATTGATGAATTTGAAAAGCAAAAAATAGCTATTAATAAAGATATTTTAGGGCTTGATACAGGTTTTAGCGATTTAAATAAAATGATAAAGGGTTTTAAGCCAGGTGATTTGGTGATTGTGGCCGCAAGACCAGGTATGGGAAAAACTACGATATGCTTAAATTTTATAGAAAAGGTTTTAAGGCAAGACAAGGGTGTAGTATTTTTTTCACTTGAAATGCCTGCAACTCAAATTATGCAAAGACTTTTGGCTGCCAAAACTTCCATTGCTTTGCAAAAACTTTTAATTGCAGATTTAAATGATGAAGAATGGGGCAGAGTGAGTGATGCTTGTAATGAATATTCTAAAAAGAATTTATATATCTATGATAGTGGATATGCGAGCATTACGGATATTCGTGCGATTTTAAGAAGAGTAAAATCTCAAGATGAAAGTGTATCGCTTTGTGTGGTTGATTATATAGGTTTAATGATGAGTAATTCTAATTTTAGCGATAGACACTTGCAAGTCAGTGAAATTTCAAGAGGCTTGAAGCTTTTGGCAAGAGAACTTAATATGCCTATTATCGCACTTTCTCAGCTTAATCGCTCTTTAGAAAGCAGGGCAAATAAAAGACCAATGCTAAGTGATTTGCGTGAAAGTGGCGCTATAGAGCAAGATGCAGATACTATTTTATTTGTGTATCGTGATGAAGTTTATAGGGAGCAAGAAGAAAAAGAAAGGGAAAATAAAGCCAAATCTGAAGGCAAAAACTATCAAAGGATTTTTATCCCAAATCCTATACAAGAAAAAGCAGAGCTTATTGTGGGTAAAAACAGAAATGGTCCTACAGGCACGGTAGATCTTTTATTTTTAAAAGAAAGATCGAGTTTTGTTGAACCTATAAAAGAAGAATTTAGTGCAACGAGTTTTGAAGAGTAACATAATATTTTTTTAAGATATAAATAATTTATTTTTAATTTTAAAACTCAAGCAAATTTTGTATAATAAATGATTTAAAAAAGGCTAAATGATGAAAGAAATATCCGGTTCTACAATGGTATGCGAAGCCTTAAGGGCTGAAAAAGTAAAAGTTGTTTTTGGCTATCCTGGAGGAGCAGCTTTGAATATCTATGATGAAATTTATACTCAAACTTATTTTAAACACATTCTTGTGCGTCATGAGCAAGCTGCTTTGCATGCAGCAGATGCTTATGCAAGAATGAGTGGTGAAGTGGGTGTGGCTATAGTTACAAGCGGACCTGGTTTTACTAACACCATAACAGGACTTGCTACGGCTTATAGTGATTCTATACCTTTGGTTTTGATTTCTGCACAAGTTGCAAATTCTTTAATAGGCACTGATGCCTTTCAAGAAATTGATGCAGTGGGTATTTCTCGCCCTTGCGTGAAACATAATTATTTAGTAAAAAATATTCAAGAATTGCCTAGAATTTTAAAAGAAGCTTTTTATATTGCAACAAGTGGTCGAAAAGGGCCTGTTCATATTGATATCCCAAAAGATGTAACTGCAGCTTTGGGAATTTGGGATTATCCTCAAGAAATTACTATGAAGACTTATAAGCCAAACTATAAAGGCAATGCAAAGCAGATTAAAAAATTTGTTGAGCTTTTAAAAGAAGCTAAAAGACCTTTATTTTATCTGGGTGGAGGTTGCGTTGCATCTAATGCTAGTGAAGAATTAAGAGAGCTTGTTAAAATCACTCAAATTCCCGCCGTTGAAACCTTAATGGCTTTAGGAACTTTAAGAAGCGATGATGCTTTAAATCTTAAAATGGCAGGTATGCATGGAAGCTATGCTGCCAATATGGCTTTGAGTGAGTGTGATTTGCTAATCAGTGTTGGAGCGCGTTTTGATGATAGGATTACGGGAAAAACAAGCGAATTTGCCAAGCGAGCTAAAATTGTGCATATTGATATTGACCCAAGTTCGATTTCTAAAATTATCAACGCTCATTTTCCAATAGTTGGAGATATTAAAAGTGTAATTTCTCAAACTTTAGATGAGCTAAAACGCGATCAATTTGAAATTCAAACTCAAGAATGGCTTGAAACCTTAAAGCGTTATCAAAATTTATATCCTTTAAGCTATGAAGATAGTGATGAAGTTTTAAAACCTCAATGGGTAATACAAGAATGCGCCAAGCTTGCTCCTGATGCAAGGATAATTACTGATGTGGGACAGCATCAAATGTGGGTAGCACAATTTTATCCTTTTAATTTTCCAAGACAGCTTGCTACAAGTGGTGGACAAGGAGCGATGGGATACTCTTTACCTGCGGCTTTGGGTGCAAAACTTGCAGTTGGCGAAAAAGAAGTTGTGGTGAATTTTGTTGGCGATGGATCAGTTTTGATGAATATCCAAGAGTTAATGACGGCTTATGAGTATGGTATTGTTGTGATTAATATTATTTTAAACAATGCCTTTTTAGGTATGGTGCGTCAATGGCAAAGTATGTTTTATGATGAGCATTTTTCACAAACAGATTTAAGCGTGCAAGCTGATTTTGTGAAGATTGCTGAAGGTTTTGGATGTGAGGGATATGATATAAAAACAAAAGATGAATTTCGTAGTGCTTTTAAAAGAGCTTTAAATTCGCAAAAAACCACTCTTTTAAATGTAGCCATTGATCGTTTTGAAGATGTTTTACCTATGGTGCCAGCAGGCGGTGCTATTTATAATATGATTTTGCCAAAATTGAAGGATAAAAAATGAGAAGAGTTTTATCGGTAATTGTTTTAAATGAACATGGAGTTTTATCGCGTATCGTAGGGCTTTTTTCAGGTAGAGGATATAATATTGATAGCTTGACAGTTGCACCTTTAGCGGGAGGGGAATTTTCGCGCATTAATATAGTCACTTCAGGTGATGAACGCGTTTTTGAGCAAATTGTTAAGCAGCTTCATAAACTTATTCCTACTTATAAGGTTATAGAAAGTGAGGAATTTATTGAAAAAGAAATGGCTCTTGTAAAAATTCCTTTAAATGAGAATTTGGGTGGATTGGATGCAGTTTTGAAAGCTTATAATGGAGTCATTGCAAATAGTAATGAAAATTTTTTATTTTTGATGGTTGCTGATGATGCAACTAGAATTGATAATTTTTTAAAAACAATTAAAAAATATAATCCTAGTGATATAGTTCGCAGTGGATCAGTTTTGATGGAGATTAAATGAAATTAAGCGAAATAGCAGATTTTTTAGGTTTAGAATATAATGGAGAAGATATCGAAATAACGGCTTTAAATTCTTTATTAAGAGCAAATTTTACTGAGCTTACATATTGTGATGGCGAAAAAAATGCTAAAGATATACCTAATACCGGCGCAGCAGCGATTTTAGTCGCAAAAGAATATGAAAATTTAGTGCCAAAGGATACTAAGGCTTTAATCACTCAAAATCCGCACTTAAGTTTTGCTTTTTTAAGTAAGCTTTTTGCTAAACCTTTATTTGATAATGCAAAAGAAAAAATTCAAAATATAGCAAAAAGTGCAAAAATTATGCCAAATGTTTATATAGGAAATAATGTTTGCATAGGTGAAAATGTTGTGATTATGGCAGGTGCTTATATAGGCGATAATGTAAGCATTGGCGATGAAAGCATTATCCATCCTAATGTGGTCATTTATAATGATAGTAAAATAGGGAAAAAATGTCATTTGCTTGCAAATTGCGTTATAGGAAGTGATGGTTTTGGCTATGCACATAATAAAAACGGCGAGCATTATAAAATTTATCATAATGGGAATGTGATTTTAGAAGACTTTGTTGAGATTGGAGCTTGTACAACTATAGATAGAGCGGTATTTGATAGCACTATCATTAAAGCAGGCACAAAGGTGGATAATCTCGTGCAAATAGGACATAATTGCGACATAGGGCAAAATTGTATTATTGTAGCACAAACTGGAATTTCAGGATCAAGCGAACTTGGACGCAATGTAGTTATGGGCGGACAAAGTGCAACAAGTGGGCATTTAAAAATAGGAGATTTTAGTACCATAGCTGCAAGAGGTGGAGTGAGTAAAAATCTTGAAGGTGGTAGGGTTTATGGCGGTTTTCCTATAATGCTTCAAAAGGATTGGTTAAAACTTCAGGCAAAAATTGCTATGAATTTTAGGGAAAGAGAGTGATGATGGCTTGAAATTTGCTTTATAAATTCAAGCGAATTTTTTAAGTAAGGAGAAAAAATGTTAAAGCAAATAAGTATTTTTATAGTGATGTTATTTGTTTTTAGTGCTTGTGCAACCAATTCTGGCACTATAGCGCAAGTAGAGCAAATTTCAAATAGTACGCAATGTCAGCCTTGTGAAAGCAATAAGGCTTTTGAGGCAAAAATCAAAGGTTTAATTTATTTGAGTGATGTGGGATTAAAATGTTGCGCCAATAAAAGAACTTTAGATACTTCTGTGGCTTTAAAAAAGGTTTATTTGCACCGTATTTATGATTTGGAAGAAGAAAAAAAGATTTTTAAAAATAAAAATGCAAGCTATTATCTTGATGAGCACTTTAATGTGATTCTTTATTCTATGCTAAAAACAGAACTTAAGAATCGTGGTATTATTGTATTGGAAAAAAGCGATTCTCCTTATGATTTAAAATTAGATCTTGCTTTTACTGACTTTAATTCTAAGGTCGATAATAATGGACTTCATTCACGCGTAAAGGCAAATTTAAAACTTCGCAATATCAATACACAAAAAACTTTAGCAGTTAACACAAGACAAGATGTTGTCGGCTTTAAAGATGAAAAAGAAATGTCTTTTTATACTCATTTGCTTTTAAAACAAATGGCAAATAAAATCGCAAGTATTATAAGCTCACTTTGAGGTGTTATAACTGTCACTGCTTTACTCTGCTTGATTTTTGTCCTAGTTGCTTAGAGGAATTAGCAGAGTTAAGTTTTAATCATAGAATTCTTGATAATAGCTTCAAGGTTTATTCTTTTTATAAATACAGCGAGATCAAGCATCTTTTATATTCAAAACATAAATTTTATGGATATTTTGTTTTGAATGCTTTGGCGAAATTAAGTTTTGCGCGTTTTGATGAATTTTTTAGTCCTCAAGTCATGATTAATGCTGTGCCTCTAGATGATAGAGTCGAAAATGGGCTTTATTCTCATTCGGCTTTATTGGCTCGACATTTGAAAAGTCCTTTTATTAAGCCTTTATATAGAACTTTATATGCTAAATCTCATTTGAAATATTCTGGGAAAAGTATGAATTTCCGCTTGAAAAACAAAAGAAACTATGAGCTTTTAAAAATTCCAAAATACCCTGTTATTTTAGTGGATGATATTATTACAAGTGGTTCTAGTTTAATGCAAGCTAAACAAATTTTGGAAAAAAATCAAATTTCTGTGCTTTTTGCTTTAGTTTTAGCTGATGCAAAAGATTAATTTGTTAAAATATAAAATTGCTTCATACATTTAAGGATTTTTATGGAAAATATTTTTATAAAAGATTCAGATATTGAGTTGATTGATATTGAGAATTCTATCAAATCAAGCTATTTAGATTATTCTATGAGTGTTATTATAGGTCGTGCGTTACCTGATGCAAGAGATGGACTTAAGCCTGTTCATAGGAGAATTTTATATGCTATGGATGATTTGGGTGTTAGAAGTCGTAGTGCTTATAAAAAATCTGCTCGTATAGTGGGGGATGTGATTGGTAAGTATCATCCACACGGAGATACTGCGGTTTATGATGCTTTGGTAAGAATGGCTCAAGATTTTTCTATGCGTTATCCAAGCGTTGATGGGCAAGGAAACTTTGGCTCTATTGATGGTGATGGTGCAGCTGCGATGCGTTATACCGAAGCTAGAATGACAATTTTAGCAGAAGAACTTTTGCAAGATATTGATAAAGATACAGTTGATTTTGTCCCAAATTATGATGATTCTTTAAAAGAGCCTGATGTTTTGCCTGCTAGAGTACCAAATTTATTGCTTAATGGATCGAGCGGTATTGCCGTAGGTATGGCGACAAATATCCCTCCGCATAGTTTAAATGAGCTTGTAGATGGACTTTTGTATTTACTTGATAATAAAGATGCTAGTTTAGAAGAGATAATGCAATTTATCAAAGGCCCTGATTTTCCAACTGCGGGGATAATTTATGGTAAAAAAGGCATTATAGAAGCATATCGCACGGGACGAGGTAGGGTAAAAATAAGAGCAAAAACTCATATAGAAAAAAAGTCTAATAAAGATATTATTGTTATTGATGAGCTTCCTTATCAAACCAATAAAGCAAGACTTATAGAACAAATTGCAGAGCTTGTAAAAGAAAAGCAGATTGAGGGAATTTCAGAAGTTAGAGATGAGAGTGATAGAGAAGGAATTCGTGTCGTAATAGAGCTTAAACGCGAAGCAATGAGTGAAATAGTGCTAAATAATCTTTTTAAATCCACCACGATGGAAAGCACTTTTGGTGTGATTATGCTTGCTATTCATAACAAAGAGCCAAAAATCTTTTCTTTGATTGAGCTTTTAAATGTTTTCTTGAATCATAGAAAAACGGTGATTATTAGAAGAACGATTTTTGAACTTCAAAAAGCAAGAGCAAGAGCACATATATTGGAAGGTCTTAAAATTGCACTTGATAATATCGATGAAGTTATAGCGCTAATTAAAAATAGCCCAGATAATGCAACAGCCAGAGATTCTTTAGTAGCTAAATTTGGGCTTAGTGAGCTTCAAGCTAATGCGATTTTAGATATGAAACTTGGTCGTTTAACTGGACTTGAAAGAGAAAAGATAGAAAATGAACTTGCTAAGCTTATGGAAGAAATTATAAGACTTGAAGAGATTTTAAAAAGTGAAACTTTGCTAGAAAATCTTATCCGTAATGAATTAAAAGAGATAAAAAATAAATTTAATGTGCCACGCATTACTCAAATTGAAGATGATTATGATGATATAGACATTGAAGATTTAATTCCTAATGAAAATATGGTTGTAACCATTACTCATCGTGGCTATATCAAAAGAGTGCCAAGTAAGCAATACGAAAAACAAAAACGCGGCGGCAAAGGAAAAGTTGCGGTAACAACTTATGATGATGATTTTATCGAAAGTTTCTTTACTGCAAATACGCATGATACTTTGATGTTTGTAACCGATCGCGGTCAACTTTATTGGCTAAAAGTTTATAAAATCCCTGAGGGTTCAAGGACAGCCAAAGGAAAAGCTGTGGTGAATTTAATCAATTTGCAAGCTGATGAAAAAATTATGGCTATCATTCCTACAACCGATTTTGATGAAAATAAATCTTTATGCTTCTTTACTAAAAATGGTATAGTTAAACGCACTAATTTAAGCGAATATCAAAATATTAGAAGCGTGGGTGTTAAGGCTATTAATTTGGATGAAAATGATGGATTGGTAACCGCTATCATCGTTCAAAGAGATGAAGATGAAATTTTTGTGAAAAATTCGGATGAAAATGTGCAAGATGAAGTAGGGGATGTTGAAATTTTAGACGATGAAAACTCAGAAAATGAAGAAATTGCAAATGAAAATATAAAAGGCAAAATGCTTTTTGCGGTTACTAAAAAAGGAATGTGTATCAAATTCCCACTTGCAAAGGTGCGTGAGATTGGCCGTGTAAGCCGTGGTGTAACTGCGATTAAATTTAAAGAAAAAAATGATGAGGTGGTGGGTGCAGTTGTTATAGAAAATGATGAACAAGAAATTCTAAGTATAAGTGCCAAAGGTATAGGAAAGCGCACCAATGCGGGAGAATATAGACTTCAAAGTAGGGGTGGCAAAGGCGTTATTTGTATGAAACTTACTCCAAAAACAAAAGATTTAATTAGCATAGTTATAGTAGATGAAAGTATGGATTTAATGGCGCTTACAAGTAGCGGAAAAATGATCCGTGTGGATATGCAAAGCATTAGAAAAGCAGGACGTAATACAAGCGGCGTGATTGTAGTTAATGTAGAAAATGATGAGGTGGTAAGCATTGCCAAGTGTCCTAAAGAAGAAAGTGACGATGAAGAAGAGCTTGGCGCTGAGCTAAATTTAGAATAATGTAAATTTGGAACAGAAATTGCTGGTTTAATTTAATTTTACAATATATTGAAGGTTGAAATATGAAAAAATTAGTTTTAGCACTTGTTGCGGTTTTAGGTTTTAGTGGTTGTGTTGCTGCAAATGCAAATAAAACAAATGCAAATGCCAATCAAGCTACCCCAAGCAATGATGTGGTAGTGCAAAAAGTAGATAAAGATGATATTCGTGATATTATCCAGCAAGAAAAGATGTTGAGCTTGGATAATTCTGAAAACGAAATAGTTTTTGGCGCCACAGGTGAGGGCATTGCCCCTATGAATACTGTTTCTTCAGCTCAAGCTCTTGCATTAGCCAAAAGAGCGGCGATTGCGGATGCTTATAGACAGCTTGCAAGTAAGTTATATGGTGTGAAAGTAAATGGTAAGGATACTGTTAAAGATGCTATGCTTAAAAGTTCTACTGTTACAGCACAAGTAAATGGTTTAATCAAAAATGCAAATATTGTTGATGAAAGTTTTAATCAAGGACTTTATCGTGTTAATTTAGAACTTAAAATAGATGCAGACAAGTGGAAAGAATTATTTGCTTATTAATATTCTTTTTTTTTAGATTATTTGCCCAAGATGAGTTTATATTTTGGGCAGAATTTTCCAATAAAAATCTTATCTTATTTCATCAAAATCAAAATATATCCCTCGCAATGACGCGAAGTGCAAATGTAAAGAGCGAATTAGCTTGTGAAATTGCCTATAATGATAATGATTTAAAAATTCTTCCCAAAACAGAACTCGGCTTAATAGATGACGATATGAGTAAAACAATAAAGCTTGATTTTTTAAATTCTCACAAAGATGAGTTATTAAATTGCTTCATAGGAGCTAAAATAAAGATTAATGATTATATTCAAAGTGAAAATGCTTTAGCAAATCACGAAACTTATATTAAAATTTTACCTTTGCGTTTTATGGTTGAATTTGGAAATCATTTTGCATTGATTTATTATCTACATAAAGAAAAATAATAAATTTCTTCATAATTTTAAAACATTCTTTAAAATTTTTAGCTGATTTTTGCTATTATTTTAACTTTAAACAAAGTCATAAAGGTATATTTGTGAATTTAGTAATAGTTGAAGATGATATTAATATGAGAAAATCACTTGAAATTGCTTTGAGTGAATATGAAGAATTTAGTATAAAATCTTATAAGTCTGCTACAGAGGCCTTAAAAAAACTAGATGATGAAGTGGATTTGATTATTACTGATATTAATATGCCTGGTATTGATGGTATTGAATTTGTCAAATCATGTGAAAATAAATATGATTTTATTATCATCACAGGCAATGCTACTTTAAATAGAGCTATTGAAGCCGTTAGGCTTGGAGTGAAGGATTTTTTGGTAAAACCTTTTGATATTAATACCTTGGTGACTGCTATAAAAAGAGCTAAGATTATCCAAGAAAAAACTTCTAAAAAAAATTCTAAAAAAGTGCAAAAAAAAGAAGAAAGCAAGGACTTTTATGGTAGTTCCAAAGCTTTAGAAGATTGTTTAAATTTGGCAAAAAGAGCTGCAAAAACAGATGCAAGTGTTGTGTTGTTTGGCGAAAGTGGTGTAGGTAAAGAAGTGTTTGCAAATTTTATCCATAAAAATTCAAAAAGATCCTCTAAGCCTTTTGTAGCTATCAATATGGCAGCTATTCCATCAAATTTAATAGAAAGTGAGCTTTTTGGTTTTGAAAAAGGAGCATTTACAGATGCAAATGCTACAAAAATAGGGCTTTTTGAACTTGCAAATGAAGGGACGCTTTTTTTAGATGAAATTGGTGAAATGCCTTATGAAATTCAAGCAAAGCTTTTAAGAGCCTTGCAAGAAAAAGAGATTACTAGACTTGGAAGCACTAAAAGTATAAAAATAGATGTGCGTATAGTGAGTGCTACAAATGCAAATATTGAAGATAAAATTTCCAAAAATGAATTTAGAGAAGATTTGTATTATAGATTAAATACTATTCCTATAAATATTCCTCCTTTAAGAGCTAGAAAAGATGAGATTTTAGAAATTGCACAAAAAGTCTTATTGGATACTTGCAAGGAGTATGAGTTAGAAAATAAAGAATTAAATGAAGAAGCTAAGGCTGCGCTTTTAGATTACGATTTTCCAGGTAATATCAGAGAGCTTATATCAATCATACAAAGAGCTTGTATTTTAAGTGAAGCAAATGAAATAAATGCTAAAGATTTATTTTTAGAAAGTAGAAAAAGTAAAGAAGTTAAAAATTTAGAAAAGGAACTTATTTTAGAGAGTTTAAAGGAGGCAAAAGATGTAAAATCTGCCGCTGAGCTTATTGGAATGAGTGAAAAAGTCTTTTGCGAAAAAATGAAAAAATACAATATTACTTAAAGGAGAAATGATGAAAAAGATAGCTATAGTCGGCGCAACTGGCGCTGTGGGCGAAGAAATTTTAAATGTTTTAAATGAGCTTGATTTTCCAGTAGAAAGCATTTTACCACTTGCTAGTGCGAAAAGTGCAGGTTTGGATGTAGAATTTAGAGGAAAAACTTATAAAGTAAAAGAACTTACAGAAAATGTTTTCAAAGAAAATCCTGTTGATATTGCGTTTTTTAGTGCTGGTGGAAGCATTAGTGAAAAATACGCTAAATTTGCAGTGGAAGCAGGAGCGGTAGTGATTGATAATACCAGTCATTTTAGAATGGATAGCAATGTACCTTTAGTTGTGCCTGAGTGTAATCCTGAGGATATTAAAGAGTGGAAAAAAACAGGAATCATTGCCAATCCAAACTGCTCTACTATACAAATGGTACAAGTATTAAAACCTTTAGATGATGAATTTGGTTTAAAAAGAGTAGATGTTAGCACTTATCAAGCAGCTAGCGGTGCAGGTAAAGAAGGCATGGAAGAATTAGTTGCTGCAATGCAGAGTTTTTTTGCATTTAAACTTGATGAGTTTAAGCCCCAAACTTTTCCTTATACCTTGGCTTTAAATTTAATCCCACAAATTGATGTTTTTACAGAGAATGGTTATACAAAAGAAGAGCTTAAGATGGTTAATGAAACTCAAAAAATTTTACATAAAAAACTAGAAGTTTCAGCAACTTGTGTGAGAGTTCCGGTTTTAAGAAGTCATAGCGAGGCCATTACTATGCATTTTGAAAAAGATGTCGATGTAAAAAAAGCAAGAGAGATTTTAAGTAAAGCACCAAGTGTAAAAGTTATTGATGATCCGCAAAATAAACAATACCCAATGCCGCTTTTTACAAGTGATACCAATGAAACTTATGTGGGTAGAATTAGAAGCGATATTAATCATAAAAATATCTTACATTTATGGTGTGTTGCTGATCAAATTCGTGTAGGAGCTGCTACAAATGCAGTAAGAATTGCACAAAAATGGCTAGAATTAAATTAGAAAGGAAAAAATGCTAGAAAAATTTTTTGAAAATTTATTGGTTAAAAGTCGTATAGTAACTATTTTACCGGTGATTTTTGGACTTATTGGGGCTTTTGTTTTATTTTTTATAGCAAGTTATGATGTAGTAAAAGTATTATTATATGTTTTTGATTATTTCTTTTTGCCTAATTCTACTATTGATTTGCATGAAGATGTGGTAGGACTTATCATAGGTGCTGTTGATTTGTATCTTATGGCTTTGGTTTTATTTATTTTTTCTTTTGGAATTTATGAATTATTTATTAGTGAAATAGAAGAATTTAAACAAACAAAACAATCAAAAGTTTTAGAGGTGCATAGCTTAGATCAACTAAAAGATAAATTAGCAAAAGTTATCATCATGGTTTTAGTGGTGAATTTTTTTCAAAGAGTTTTGCAAATGCAATTTAACGGCATTTTGGATATGACTTATTTGGCACTTTCTATTTTAGCACTTTGTATAGGACTTTATTTTTTACATAAAGGCGGTCATTAAGGATGAAAAATGATTTTTATTGATGCTTGTTTGAAGAAAAAAACTCCATATACTCCAGTTTGGATGATGAGGCAGGCGGGTAGATATTTGAGCGAATATATGCAAGTAAGAGCTAGTGCGGGTGATTTTTTATCCCTTTGTAGAGACTATAAAAAAGCCAGCGAGGTAAGCTTGCAACCTGTGGATATATTGGGCGTTGATGCGGCTATTATTTTTTCAGATATTTTAGTCGTGCCTTTAGAAATGGGATTGGAGCTTAAATTTGAAAAAGGCGAAGGGCCGATTTTTCCAAAGCCTATCCAAACAGAAGAGGATTTAGAGAATTTAGATATACAAAAGGGCGTTAGAAATCTTTCTTATGTATATGATGCTTTAAAATTAACAAGAGAAAAATTAGATCCTAGTAAGGCTTTGATAGGATTTTGTGGTAGTCCTTGGACTATAGCTACTTATATGATTGAAGGTGGTGGAAGCAAGAATTATGCCAAGTGTAAAAAAATCCTTTATCAAAATCCTGAATTTTTGCACAAGATTTTAACTAAACTTACTCTTGCTTTAAAATTATATGTAGAAGAGCAAATCAAAGCAGGAGCTAATGCTATACAAATTTTTGATAGCTGGGCAAGTGCTTTAGAAAAAGAAGCTTTTTTTGAATTTTCGTTTAATTATATGCTTGAAATTTCAAATTATATTAAAGAAAAATATCCGCACATTCCTGTGATTTTATTTCCTAAAGGCATTAGTGGATTTTTAGATGGGATTAATGGAAATTTTGATGTTTTTGGCGTGGATTGGAGCACTCCTTTAAATTTAGTCAAAGAAAAATTAGCTTCAAAATACACACTGCAAGGGAATATGGAGCCTTGTAGATTGTATGATAAAAATTCTATTAAAGAAGGTGTTGAAAAAATTTTAGATATCATGAAGGATACTTCGCATATTTTTAATCTAGGTCATGGAATTTTGCCTGATATTCCTGTGGGAAATGTAAAATATTTTATAAAACTTGTTCAAGAAAAATCTTCAAAATGAAAAAAATCGTTTTTGGCCCCATTAGTTCAAGAAGATTTGGGCTATCTTTGGGGCTTGATTTAAGTCCTGATAAAAAACAATGCAATTTTGACTGCGTGTATTGTGAATTAAATGCTGCAAAGCCTCAAGAAAAATCATTAATATATCCAAGTGTTGATGAGATTATAGTAGAACTTTTACAAAGCATTCAAAGTGGAGTTGAGTTTGATTTTATTACGCTAACCGCAAATGGAGAGCCTAGTTTATATCCGTTTTTAGATGAGCTGATTTGGCGTTTAAACAAACTCAAACAAGATAAAAGACTTTTAATTTTAAGCAATGGTAGTGCGGTTTTAAATTCTAAAAGTTTTAATGCACTATTGAAGCTTGATGTTGTTAAATTTAGTCTAGATAGTGCTATTGAAAAGACATTTTATAGAATTGATAGAGCATTAAGGACAATTAAAGTAGATGAATTAATAAAAAAATTTATTGAATTTAAAACACAATTTAGCGGTGATTTAATTATGGAAGTTTTGGTGGTTAAAGATTTAAATGATACCCCTGAAGAAATGCTTGCATTAAATGAAGCATTTGCAAATATAAAGCCTTTAAGGGTTGATTTTAGCACTATAGATAGACCGCCTGCATATCCTGTTAAACCTGTTAGCTTAGAAGATCTTGTAAAGTTAAGTGAATATATTACTAGCGTTCCTGTTGTGATTGCTAAGCATTTTTATAGTGGCTCTAAAATCAATTTTAGCGAAGAAGAAATTTTAAAAATGCTAAAGCTTAGATCTCAAAGTGAGTTTGATGTGGAGGCAAAATTTACACAAGTTTCGAAACGAAATTTACAAAAATTATTGCAAGAATCTAAAGTAACAATGATTGATCTGGCTGGGGTTAAATTTTATAAAGTGAAAAATTTTTAATTTTTTTCAAAAAATCCTTGACAAAGTTTATAAAATTAAATATAATCTCATTTTGTTTTTCACTATTCCGGATTAGCTCAGCGGTAGAGTAGTCGGCTGTTAACCGATTGGTCGTAGGTTCGAATCCTACATCCGGAGCCATTCTTCAATTTATTATTCACACAAAATTTTAAGTCAATTAAATAAGATTTTATTTTTTCAAATTTCACGCCTTAATCCCTGTGGTAAAAAGCGCAAAAGAACAAGCTTTGAGAAATCAAATTTTAGATGCTGTAAGGGTAGCTAAAACACATAAAGAAGTAGTTAAAAATCTTAAAAATATAAAAATAAGCGATAAAGGGCAAAGTAAGATTTTCAAAAATGCCCTAAATGAATATATCAAAGTAAATAACGAACAAAATTCTAAATTAAAAAATGCTTTGATAAAAGAAGGAGTAATCAAAGGTAATGGCTTTTTTATGGATAAGCCAGATCCGAGTAAAGCAAAGAGTGATTTAAATGTTAAGATGAAATTAGAGCCAAATGTAAGAGATTTATCAAAACTTAGCAATGATGAGATTGTGGCTGATTTAGAATACTTAGCCAATAAACATAAAGAAATGTTTAATAAGCCTAGTGATGTTTTTAAGCTCATAAGAGAAATTAAAAATAACCCTACATTCTTTTATAAGAATAATCAATTAGATATCGCATTAATCGGCAAAAGACTAAATGATAATAAATTGGGAAAACTTGGCATAAATAGAAATAATAATGAAATAAGACATATTACAAAATCAAGAAATGCTGATAAAGAAAATGAAAGAATTTTAAAAAGAGATGGTAAAGACCCTTTGGTAGAGTCGCCATACTCTACACAGCTCGTATTGTATAAAAACGCAGAGCCAACGGCGAATGGTGCTGATGCACTTTCAAAGGGCAATAATTCTAATTCTACCCAAGAAAAGCCTAAAAAAAACTTAATCCAAAGACTAGATGATGATATCAAAGCTAAAGAAGAAGCTAAGAAAAATAAAAAAAGCGTAAAAGAAAGATTAGACAAAGACATTAAGGCTAGAGAAAAAGAAAGTGATGAATTTTTTAAAAGATTTGATGAGTTTTTGGGTAAAAATAAGAATTATAAGCTTGATTATTTAGATGATATGGAACTAGACTCACTTGTATACAATATAAATAGAAAATTTATCATTGATGCTAAAGAAAGCATAGATAAAGGTATTAAAAAAGATATACCTAGTCCAATGAGAGATATGATAGAACAAAAATTAAATATCAAAGCTTTAAAGGAATTTGGGACAAATTATGCTGAATACTACCACGATGGAACAAGGGCTATAAAAAAACTTATGTTAGAAAAACAAGGACAAGTCGCAGGGGCTTTTCATAGAAAAGATTTAGGCGATATTGATTTGGTTTGGGGAGATGGAAACTTTGGATTAAGTCATATTATTAATAAAAGAAGCAAACAATGGAATAATGAAAAAGCTATTAAATTTATTTCGCACCTTGATGAGAATATCAACAACGGCAAACTTGTAGAAGTTGAAAAAGGTAGAATGGCAATAAAAACTCAATTAACTACCATAATAATAGATAAGAAGGGAAATAATAAATTTGTAATAACTGCTTTTAGAGATAGAAATAATAAAGACTTATAAAGTTTAGCTGGGATAAGTCTTAAGTTGATTTAGTCTAAGGCTTTTATGAGGAAAGACAATAAAATTACGCTAGTTAATTCCTTTTCTTTTTCTCAACCCAGCTTTTGAAAAGATTTAAGAGAAAAAGCAAGAAGATAGCAACTCTCTTGCTTTTACAAAGGGCGAGTTTCTGCCCTTAAACTCTTGATGATTAGAGTGTATCAAAATTAATTTTTTTCAAAAAGAATTTAAGCAAGCAAAAGCTTAAATTCTTCCTTTAATTTTTCATCCATTGCGGATAGATAAATTATAACAAACAAAACTAAATTTAAAATAAAGGAGAAAAAATGAATTCGATGTTATTAAGTTCTGGGGGGGGGTATAGCATTGATACTGGAAATGGAATTAAGGAATTTAAGTATCAAAAAATCACAACACAGAGCTTAGGGTTTAACATCAATATAACAAATCTTGGAGTGCCGAAAAATAAAAAGATATTTTATATTATCAAAGCGACAGCAATTTATGATGGACGCAATGCTATAGTATTTTGTAAAGATATAACGAGTAATGATTTAATAGTAATGGATAAGAGTTGTAAGGCAAATGAAATAATAAAACTTAAGGGATATCATACAACAAATGGAGTTATAACTTATTTAGAAAGTATGTTAGCAAATAATATATCAACTCATAAAAAGTCTTTTAAAAATATTAAAGTGGAGTTTTATTGGGATTAAAGCTAAAGCATATTCTAGCCCCCTTTTTTCAAGGGGAAATCAAGTATT
The DNA here is from genome assembly GCF_004378855.1 of Campylobacter sp. US33a. Lineage (GTDB taxonomy): Bacteria > Campylobacterota > Campylobacteria > Campylobacterales > Campylobacteraceae > Campylobacter_D. Next base: position 85,893 of record NZ_RYYL01000005.1, on the reverse strand, counting down.
AATAACACTTGACTATAATTATACAAAGTAGTATAATTATGACTATAATTTGTTTTAGCAATATAATCACCTCCTTTTTGGACGTGATTAAATGCCAAAGGTAGCCACCTTTGGCACTCTACCCACTGAAATTATATCTAGCTTAATTTAAAATCCAATTTTTAAAATTACAGTCTATTAAATAGAGATTCTTCGCTTTGCTCAGAATGACGAGTAAGGCTCAACATGACAAATATTGTTATCCTAAACGAGTGAAGTAACCTTTATTATCTTAAGTAAAATGCTTTTTGTCATTCTGAATGAATGTGAAGGATTTCTATGTAAGGGAATTGCAGTCTTTTAATAGAGATTCTCCAAGTTGCACTCTCAGAACAACAAAACAAAGCGTCATGTTGAGCGTAGCGAAATATCGCTATTTTATAGAAGTTTTGCATAGATTCTTCGCTAATACTTAGAATGACAGGAGTAAGTTGCACAGTTAGCTTATTTATCAAAACATCCCTCCCCATCCCCAAAAAATTCTACAAATTTGATACCATCCCACTATTAAAATCCCACCAAAATCAGCCAAAAATTCACTTAAATTGGCATCTCAAATTCCAACTGATTTTTTTGTAAAATTATCAATGATTGTCTTTTTTTGGTTTTAATTCTAAAACAAAAGGAGAAATTATGTATACAACTGATGAAAAATTATATAAAAAAAGAAGAGAATTTTTAAAGCTCGGCACAGCAGTAATGCTAAGCCCAGCCCTAATCGCTACTAAACTCAATGCTCTAAATTTTATTCCAACAACTCAAACACAACATAAAATCACCGATGAAAAACTTGCAACAAGCTATGTCAATTTCTATGAATTTTCGACAAACAAAAAAGAAGCACTCAAATATGCCCAAAATTTCAGCACTCAAAACTGGAAGATAGAGTTAAGCGGAGAGCTTGAAAAGCCTTTAACCTTAAGCATGCAAGATATTTTAAAATTTCAGCTTGAAGAGAGAATTTATCGCTTCCGTTGCGTTGAAACTTGGTCTATGATTGTACCTTGGGTTGGCTTTGAATTGCGAAAACTCATTGAATTTGCAAAGCCTACAAATGAAGCAAAATTCGTGAAATTCACCACACTTTTAGACAAAAGTCAGTTTCCAGATCAAAACGCTTTATTTCCAACTCTTGATTATCCTTATATCGAAGCTTTAAGGCTTGATGAAGCTATGCATCCTTTAACACTCATTGCGCTTGGCATGTATAAAAAGCCTCTTAAGGCTCAAAACGGTGCCCCATTGCGTCTAGTTGTGCCATGGAAATACGGCTTTAAAAGCATTAAGTCCATCGTTAAGATTGAATTTACCAAGACTAGACCACAAACCACTTGGGAGCTTGCAAACCCAAGCGAATACGGATTTTACGCTAATGTCAATCCTACAGTCTCTCATCCTCGCTGGTCTCAAGCAAACGAAAGGGCACTAGGGGAGCTTTTTACTAAGCCCACTTTGATGTTTAACGGCTATGAAAAAGAAGTTGCATCTCTTTATGATGGCTTAGATTTAAGGGTAAATTTTTGATGAAAATTAAATTTTTTGATCTCCTAGCCTATTTAGCCTTTGTTTTAAGTGTGTTTTATAGTGCTTATTGCGTGGTGGATAATATCTTATTTGGCTTTGATCTCATTAAAGAATTGTATTTTTATACAGGGATTTTTGCTCTTATATTTTTACATTTAAGTGCATTTTTTTCACTTTTTAAACTTAAACCCACAAGATCTTACCCTAAAATTTTAGGGCTTTGTGGAGGGATATGGGTTTTTGTGCATTTTTTAGTTTATTTTGTTTTTTCTAAAAATTTAAATTTAACAAAATTATATGAAGATATCACTACAAGAGTTTTTGAGGCGAGCGGTTTTGTGGCTTTTATAATGATTTTTTTGATGTTTTTAAGTTCCTTTAAAGCTTTTAAGAAATTACAAAATATTAGAAAATTAGCTTTTATTTGTCTTTGTATAGCAAGTTTTCATTTCTTTTTATCAGCAAAAATTCCAGCACTTTGGGAGTATTTGGCTTTAATTTTAAGTTTTGTGTATTTGTCATTGCGTTATCAGAAGATATTTAAAAATAAATTTCAAGGTAGATAATGATAATAATGTTTTTCAAAATTATTACCTATCATTAACCTTTCAAATTTATAATTTCTACTTGAAAATATTTAATTATTTTATTCATAGAACGACTCCTTAAAGTATGGTTATCCTAGCTTTGCTAGGGAACCGCTTTTAAAATTCTTAAAAATTTTATCCCTTGAATTCATTATTTTAAGTTACATTTAAGCTTTAAATCTTTTTTTTATGTTATAATTTCACTCGTTAATTTTATTTTAGTAAGGAGAATTCTCATGAAATTAGTGAAACTAAGTTTAGTTGCAGCTCTTGCTGCGGGTGCTTTTTCAGCAGCTAACGCTGTTTCTTTAGAAGAAGCGATTAAAGATGTAGATCTTTCTGGGGTATTAAGATACAGATATGATACTGGTGCAGTTGATAAAACTGATACATATGGTTTTACAGATAACAGATCATCTATCAATAAAAAACAAGACCATAACTTCAGAGCTCAAGTAAATTTCAAAGCAAGCATTGCGGATAATTTCAAAGCTTTTGTTCAATTAGAATACAACAATACTGATGGTGGTTATACTCCAACTGCTAGCAATAACAACAATACAAGTAGCACTGAAGGAACTATTGCTGTAAGACAATTGTATTTAGAATACAACAATGCTGACTATGCTACAAGTATCATCGCAGGTAAGCAACAACTAAACACTATCTGGACTGATAATGATATTGATGGTTTAGTAGGAACTGGACTTAAAATCGTTAATAATAGCATCGATGGTTTAACTTTAGCTGCTTTTGTAGTAGATAGCTTTAATGCAGGTGCTGGAGAAAGTGATACTATTTTAAATTCTAAAGATGGTAATGGTAATCCAAATGCTTTTGGTTTTAACCCATATGAGCATAATCTTTATGGTGCTGCTTTAATTGGTTCTTATGAAGCACTTGGTGGAACTATCAATCCTCAATTATGGTTATCATACCTAAATAACTCTGCTTTCTTCTATGCTGTAGATGTAGCTTATAACACTACTATTTTTGGTGATGTAAATTGGGGCTTAGAAGCTGCTTATTTAGGAAACTCTGTTGATAATGAACTTCAAGATGAATTTATAGGTAAAGATGGTGTAGGTAATGGCAACTTCTTTGCTCTTAAAGGAACTTTAGCTGCTTATGGTTGGGATGGAAGCCTTGGTGGGGTTTACTATGGTGATAAAGATCAATTAACTTTCACAACTTTAGAAGATAATGGTAATATCGGACATCTTTTTGCAGGTCAAGAATTAAAATATACTGATGGTTCTCACTTAAGTGGCGATTTTGGTAGAAATATCTTTGGTTATGTAACTTTAGGTTATACTTTCAATGAAACTGTAAGACTTGGTGGAGACTTCGTATATGGTGGAACAAAAACAGGTTTCACAGAGATTGATAATGGTGGCGGAGATAAAATGGAATTGGTTGCAAGGGTAGATTATAAATACTCTCCAAAATTATCTTTCCAAGCTTGGTATTCTTATGTTGATGTAGATGGTAATAGTGATGCAACACAAGGACAAAAAGATACTGTAAGACTTCAAGCTCTTTACAAATTCTAAGAATTTAAACTCTTAGATATTTTTCAAGGCGTGTTTTTTAACACGCCTTTTTTTATTTCTGATTTTTAAATTTGCTTCTTATCTTTTAATTTTTGTTTTAAATTTATGGAATGATTTTTGCTTTTATTTTTTAACATCAAAAGGAGAACTTATGTTAGAGATTAGAAAATTAGATTCAAATTCAGTATTTTCAAATACCAAAATCAAAGAAAAAAACATTTCAAAAGATGAATTTCAAGCTTCTTTAAATGAAATCAAAAAAGAACAAGAAAAAGATAACAAATCATTTTTAACCAACGAAGACTTAGATCTTTCTAAAATAAAGTCCGATTTTAGTGCTTATGCTTTCCAAAAACTTCAAGCCGATCAGCAAAAAGAGAATGAAAAAACCATTATTGATAAGCTTTTTTCAATCATAGATAAAAACAATGGCATAAAATGATAAGTGCTGTAAATTTTTCATATCAAAATCAAACTAGAGAATGATTCCAACAAAAATTAAAATAATATTGGATATAATCATATTATTAAAAAATAAGGAGCAAATATGTTTGATTATGCAAAATATGAAAACGCAACGCAAAAAGAAATCATACACGCTTTAAATTTAACGCAAAGAAAATCAGAAAAATTAAATCAACAAATAAAAGAAAATAAGGAGATTTTTAAATTTTTACAAAAAAAGTTAAAAGAATCTTTTAGCACCAAAAAAACAAAAAAAGCAGAGCAAAGAAGACCTGAGCTTGATGAAGCGATTGAAGATTATAAAAATGGGAATGTGGAAACTTATGCTAATTTTGAAGAATATAAAAAGGCTATGAATGCCTTATAAAATTACATTGTCTAAAAAATACAAGCAAAAATACAAAAAAGCAAATGCAGATGATAGAATACTAATTGATGAAGTTGTTAAAAAATTATCTAATGATGAAACGCTAGAAACAAAATACAAAGACCACGCACTAAAAGGAAATTATATTGGTTTTAGAGAATGCCACATTAAGCCTGATTTGCTTTTAGTCTATCGCAAAAGAGATGATATTTTAGAATTATATTTGGCAAATTTAGGTAATCATAATAGTATTTTTTAGTCTTCATCAAAAAAAAGAACCAGCTTTGATATATCTTGTGTCTCTTCTTCAACTCTTTTTAATCGCTGAAATTTTTGAAATCTTTTGTATCTGTGATTAGTTGTATTACAAAATCGTTTTTATAAAAAAACTAATCATATAGATGAACTCATAAATATAGCTTGTCATATTTATTTAATTTTTAAACAAATCCTGTAAATTCTTAAAGACTTCATTTTGTGAGTTATCGCTGCTTTGAATTTTGTTTTCGTTTAATTCTATTTCATAGCCTGTAAGCATCGAAGCTAGGCGAATATTAATACCATTTTTGCCGATAGCTTTGCTTTTTTGTTCGCTGTTTAAGGTTGCAATGGCTTTTTTATCTTCAATTTGCACTGAGCTAATGATTGCAGGTGCTAGAGCTCTTGAAATAAGCAAAGCATCTTCGTTGCAGTACTCAATACAATCTATATTTTCCCCATGAAGCTCCCCACTTACGGCATTTATTCTCACCCCTTTAACACCAACTGTCGAACCTATGGCATCTATGTTGGGATTATTACTCATTAGGACGATTTTTGCTCTCTCTCCCGGAATTCTTGCACTAGCACAAATTTTGACAAAACCATCTTTAATTTCTGGGACTTCAGATTCAAGTAGGGCTTCTAAAAATTTTGGACTAGTCCTGCTTAATTCTATTTTTATACCCGAGTTTTTATCCCTATATACGCGTCTGATGACTGATTTTACTACATCTCCTACTTTGAATTTTTCACCTTTGATACGATTTTTTCTTGGTAAAAAGGCACGCAATTCATCGATTTCTATAAAGGTATTTTCTTCGCTATCCACGCGCACCACGCTTCCAAATACCATTTTTCCACACATTTTTTGATATTTTTCAAAAATTGTTTCTTCAAGTAATTTTTGAATGTTATATTCAAGTTCTTTATGTAAAGTATTTGCAGCAGTTCTGCCTAAATTTTCTAAAGAGCATTCATAGGTTAATTCATCACCGATTTCAACCTCGATTGCTTCTTGTTTTGCTTTGCTTAAAGAAATAAAACTTTCATTGTTTTCATTTTGCAATCTTTCATCATTGTCATCAATAACGGTAATTTTTTGATAAAGTTGTAAATTCTTAGGATCGACAAAAAAATCATAATTTTCTCCATATATTTTTTTTGCCGTATTTGTCAAAGCTTTGATAACCTTCTCTTTGACATTTTCTAAGGGTAAATTTTTTTCATTGGCAATAGATTCTATAATATCTGCAATTTTTTCCATAACATTAAAACCTTTTGTTTTTGGGATTTTCAAAGATTGAAGACTAAAATTATAATAAAATAAGCCTTTTAATAAGTTTAATTAAATGTAAAATTTGATAAAATTGCAGATTTTAATATATTAAGGAAAAATCATGGAGTTGAAATTAGCAAGAACTTTAGTAAATGAAAAGCCAAAAAGTATTGGTTTGGATAAAATTGAGGCAGCGGTGGAGCAAGAAGGACAAAAGTTTTTTTATTTTGACAAAGATAATTCGCATAAACAGTTAATTGCTTTAATAGAACATTTTGAAAAAAAAGGTTTGTGTGTTTATCATAGAACAATTAGATATGGACTTGATGATGGAGATTTTATGTATGAGGTGCATATTCTTTGAGCAAGAAACTTTTTATTCAAACTTTGGGTTGTGCGATGAATGTAAGGGATTCAGAGCACATGATTGCAGAGCTTACTCAAAAAGAAAATTACTCTTTAACGCAAGATATTAAAGATGCAGACTTGATTTTAATCAATACTTGTTCGGTGCGTGAAAAACCTGTTCATAAGCTTTTTTCTGAAGTGGGTGCTTTTGATAAGGTAAAAAAAGCAGGAGCAAAAATTGGAGTTTGCGGTTGTACGGCTTCGCATTTAGGTAAGGAAATTTTTAAGCGTGCACCAAGTGTGGATTTTGTTTTGGGTGCGCGTAATATTTCAAAAATAACAAAGGCCATTCATACTCCAAAATTCTTGGGTGTAGATATTGATTATGATGAAAGTGATTTTGCTTTTGCGGATTTTAGAAATAGTCTTTATAAAACTTATATTAATATTTCCATAGGTTGTGATAAGCACTGCACTTATTGTATAGTTCCGCACACTAGAGGTGATGAAATTTCTATACCTTTTAGTATTATTTTTAATGAGGCTAAAAAAGCCGTAGAAAAAGGTGCAAAGGAGATTTTTTTACTTGGGCAAAATGTAAATAATTATGGAAAAAGATTTTCAAATTCGCATGAAAAGATGGATTTTTCAGATTTATTGGAGCGTTTAAGTGAGATAGAAGGCTTAGAACGCATTCGTTTTACTAGTCCACATCCTTTGCATATGGATGATAAATTTTTAGATGTTTTTTCAAAAAATCCTAAAATTTGTAAATCAATGCATATGCCTTTACAAAGCGGATCAAGTGAAATTTTAAAGGCTATGAAAAGAGGCTATACGAAAGAATGGTATTTAGATCGTGCATTAAAACTTCGTTCTTTATGTCCTAAAGTAAGCATTTCTACGGATATCATTGTTGCTTTTCCGGGTGAAAATGAAAAAGATTTTGAAGATACAATGGATGTGATTGAGAAAGTGCATTTTGAGCAAATTTTTTCTTTTAAATACTCCAAACGCCCTTTAACAAAGGCTGCCACTATGCCAAATCAAATTCCTGATGATATTGCTTCCTTAAGACTAACATATTTGCAAGAAAGACACACGCAAATTTTAGATGAAATTATGCCAAAACAAGAAGGTAAAGAATTTGAAGTGTTGTTTGAAGAATTGCGTGCTGATGGGGCTGTGGCAGGTAGAACGGATAATAATTTTTTAGTGCAAGTTAAAGGCAGTGAGGAATTATTGGGTAAAATTTGCAAAGTAAAAATTGCAAATGCAAAGCGTATGGTGCTGTATGGGGAAATCATTTAAATATTCATTTTTAGCCTTTGGAATTTATATTTTACAATGGCTAATTTTTCTAACTTGCAAGAAAGAGTATTTGGGACAAAAACTCGATGATACCCCTTTTGTGATTTTATTTTGGCATGGTAGATTGGCTTTGATGCCTTTTGCATTTAGGTATTTTGAAAAAAAAGGTAAAAAAGCTTATGTGATGATTTCTCATCATAAAGATGGGGATTTGATTGCAAAAAATATAGAATTTTTTAAAATAAATACTATCAGAGGAAGCTCTTCAAAAGGAGCTATTTCAGCCTTAAGGGAGGCTTTTAAAGTTTTGGATAAAAAAGACGATGTAGTTATTACTCCCGATGGTCCTCGTGGGCCTTATCATGGTATTGCAGATGGTTGTATTGCTTTAGCGCAAAAATGTAAAGTGAAGATTTTATTGCTTAATTATGAAGCAAGTGCGTATTGGGAATTTAAAAGCTGGGATAGGATGATTTTGCCTAAGCCTTTTAGTAAGATTGTTTATAGAATTTCAGAGCCTATAGAAGTGGAAAATTTGGATATTGACGAGGCTAAAAAAAGAATTCAGATAAATTTTGATATGATGTATCAAATGGATGGTTTCAAAAATAAGGAATAAAAATGTTTTTTTCTCTAAGAAGATTTATGCACCAATTATTAATATGTGTTATTTTGGAAGAAAGAAATAACATTGTCCGCACCCATAGTGTCAAAAATGGTCAAATTATAGAAATGGATGAAAAAACTTTTGATTCTCAAGATAGATTAATAGCTTATATTCAAAGTCTTATAAAAAATACGCAGCTTTATTATATTTCTGTGTTTTTTTCAGATGTATCGCAAGGGATATTTTTGGAAAGCATTCATAATACAAATAAGCAAAATGAAATGAAAAATATTCAGTATTTAAATATAGAAAATATGCAAATTTACGCTTCTTTAAAAAGCATAGAACAGTATAAAAAAATATTTACTGGCGGAGGGGTGGATTTTATATTTTCACCTTTTGCTTTATTGCATTATTGTGTTAAAAAAGAAAAAATTTTAAATAAAGATTTGATAACTCTTTGTATTTATAAGCATAGTGATTGTATTGCTGTGGTTATTTTTAAAGCAAATAAAGTGGTATTTGGAAGTTTTTTTGAAACTCGTATGAAAGAATTTCCAGAAATTATTTCTGATGATAAAAATGAAGCCATAGAAGAAGGCTTAGAATTTAGTATTGATGAAGAGTATGATGTAAAAGAGCTCGATAGTATGCTTAAGGATAAGTTGGAGCATTTAGAGGAGCAACAACAAAACGAAAAGCTTGAAGATTTTGGAAATGATATGGTGGTTTGTCGTTATATTATTTCTAGCATAGAAGAATTTTATAATAATCCTAACTATAAGAGTAATTTTATTGATGAATTTGTGATTTTTGATAATGAAAATATTTCAAAAGCCACTTTAGAATATATAGAAAATGAAATTTTTCTCACTCCTCAGGTGATTAAAGTTGATACTTTAGAGTTGATGAATGAGCTTATGCGTAAGGAGCTTAAGATATGACTTATAGTTTTGTAAAACCGAAAATTAAACCAGTTTTTAGCTTATTTTTAAGAATTTGGATGGTATTTTTTTTCTTTGGAGCGGGATTTATTGTATTTATTTATTTATTTATTTATATTAAAACCAGTTTTATCTTATCACATATAGAGCAAAAAAAACAAGAATTAATCACCATACAAAATTCCATCGATGAGAATGAAAAATTATTTGTTTTATTGAGTGATCAAAAGGGTTTGGCATTAAGTATTAATGGTAAAGAAGGTGATAATGAAAAATTGCGTTATGATATTGCTAACCTTTTTGATTTGATTGTCAAAACTAACGGAATTAAACTTGATGAGCTTAATATCAATCGTCATTATTTAAGACTTAGTGGAATTACTCCCACTAAAGAAATGTTTTCTTTGTTGATAGAAACTCCATTAAAAAGTGTATTTGATGAGAGTAAAACAAGTTTTTATCGTTTGAAAAATGGTTGGTATAGATTTGTTAGCGTTAATGAAGAAACTATAAGGTTAGATAATGAAAGATAAGAGTTTAGAAGAATTAAATTTTGTTAAGCTTGTTGCTTATGTTTTGAGCTTTATAGCATTGTGTTCTTTACTGATTGTTTTGTTGTTGTTACCTGCATTAAAAGATTATAAAATGGCTAATTATAAGTTAAATAATCAGCAAAAATTGAATGATAATTTTTTGGCGAAATTGCAAGTGAGTAAACAAAGAGTGGAAATATTAAAAGAGGAGAACAATTTTACCTTAAATCAGTTTAATACAGCTTTTAATCAGCAAGATTTTATTGAATTTTTAAAGAATTATTTTCAAGATGTGCGTTTAAAAAAGGCACATGGAGTTGAAAGAGAGGCTTATTTGGTGGAAGAGCTTAATGTTAGTTCCACGATTGATAATCCTCAAATGCTTAATAAATTTTTTAAAGATTTAAATCAATACAAAAATGTTGCCAAAATCAGTTATCCTATAATTTTAAATGCTTCTGGAAATAAGATTGATGTGGAGTTTTTGGTAAAAATTTACTCCACACAAAAATAATTATTCAAAGATGAAAATATCGCTTGTATTTTTATCCATTTGTGGAATGGTGCTGTTGTTATTCTCTGGAATTTGTTTTTGTAAATCTAAAGGATTTTGCAAGGTTTTATCCTCTTGAATTTCGTTAAATTCCAAAGGTGTAAATTCATTAAATTCCAAATTTTTACTTGTGTTATTATCAAGCGTTTGTGTAGGTGTTGGCATTGAGGTGGCTTGAGGCATTTTATTATATAAGGTATCGAGTGTATTTTTGTAAAAGGTTAAAAAGGTTTTATCAATTTCAAAAGCAGGTTTTTCTAAGCCTCTATTTAGTTGTGTTGGAACGGTGCTAATGGTTGTTTTAAATATATTAACTCCCTCGCCACTTTTGATAGGATATACAAGATGTATGGAGGAATCCAAATTAGTATTAGAGCTAAATTCTGTGTAATTTTGTGCGTTAGTGTTATCGACAAAGTCTATTTTTGCCTTAAAACTAAGACTAAGTGTTGAATTTACAGATTCTCCATTGAGCCAGGTGCTTGATTTTTCGATATTATCTTCTTGTATAAAAACGATAATTTTACCTTTTAGAGAATAGGGTGCATTTGAAGTGTTGTCTATTTTATAACCTTTAAGTGCTAATATAGTTTTAATTTGTTCTTCTGTATTTTGTTTTAGAAGCTCAATTTCTTTGTCTAATCTGATTTTTAATATAGAATTTTGGAAATAATCTGAATAATTATTATTTTGCTCTATTTCTATTGTGCTAAAATTAATAGCGATATTGCTTTGCGGTGTTGTTATTTGCGTTGGTGCTAAGGGTTTGAAATTAGGCAAAGAAACATTAATAAATTGTGAACTTGTATTGCTACAAGATATAAGTAAAAATGCAGCAGCGCTTGAAAGTAAAATTTTTTTCATCATTGACCTTTTATACTGAAAATTAAAATTTTAATTATAGCAAGATTAAAGTTTTTTTTGATATATTTTTACTCTTTATACCCAAAATTAGGACTTTTTTATGATACAAAATTGGCAAAATATTTATTCTGAATTTAATGTAGTGGCTTTTACTTTGTTTGATTTTAAGGTCTATTGGTATGGAATTATGTATGTATTGGCCTTACTTGTAGCTTTATTTATAGCAAAATATTTTGTAAAAAAAGATCAATTTGATATTTCAAATACAATGTTGGATAATTACTTTATTTGGGTTGAAATAGGTGTTATTTTAGGAGCAAGACTTGGTTATATTCTAATTTATGATGCAAATACTTTATGGTATTTAACTCATCCTTGGCAAATTTTTAATCCTTATATTAACGGAGAATTTGTTGGAATTCGTGGAATGAGTTATCATGGAGCCATTGTGGGTTTTTTAGTGGCAACTCTTTTGTTTTGCAAAAAATATAAACAAAATGTATGGAAATATCTTGATTTGGTAGCTTTAAGTGTTCCTATTGGTTATATTTTTGGAAGAATTGGAAATTTTTTAAATCAAGAACTTTTTGGACGCGTAACTGATGTGCCTTGGGGAATTTATGTAGATGGAATTTTAAGACACCCTTCGCAACTTTACGAGGCATTTTTAGAGGGTTTTGTGGTATTTTTGATAGTATATTTTTTCAGAAAAATACAAAAAAGACAAGGAGAATTGATCGCGGTTTATGCTATGGCTTATTCTTTAGCACGCTTTTTATGTGAATTTTATCGTGAGCCTGATTTTGGTATAGGATTTGTTGTTTTGGGTTTGAGTATGGGACAGATTTTGAGTTTGCTAATGTTTGTAGCAAGTTTGTTGTTGTTTGTAAGCCTAAAAAGGACAAATAATGTTTTTAAAAAAAAATAAAGACTTTCATATTATAATGCTATATCGAAATTTTTAATTTAAAAGGAGAGGTAATGAGTGAGCTTATCGAAGGTTATCTAGGTAAGAGCATTGAAGGCAAAAAAAGCAAGATGCCTGCGAAACTGGATTTTATCCAGAGTGCTTCTGGTCTTTTTTTAGGGCTTTTTATGTGGGTGCATATGATATTTGTATCTACGATTTTGGTGAGTGAAGAGTTTTTTAATTCTGTGGTGCATTTTTTGGAATTAAAATTTGTTTATGATAATCCAGTGATGAGCTATATCACCTCATTTTTGGCCGCCTGTGTTTTGATTATTTTTATTGTTCATGCAGGGCTTGCGATGAGAAAATTTCCTATTAATTTTCGTCAATTTCAACTTTTAAGAACTCATAGTAAAACTATGAAACATGGCGATACTTCACTTTGGTGGGTTCAAGCTTTTACAGGTTTTGTTATGTTTTTCTTGGGATCTGCACACTTGATTTTTATCATCACAAATGCAGATAAAATCAGTGGTGATATGTCAGGCGAGAGAGTGGTAAGCCATTTTATGTGGTTGTTTTATGTGGTTTTATTGATTTGTGTTGAATTACATGGAAGTATTGGGCTTTATAGACTTTGTGTAAAATGGGGCTGGTTTGAGGGTAAAAATGCCAAAGAAAGTCGTAAAAAACTTAAAACTGCTAAATGGGTTATCAGTGTATTTTTCTTAGTGCTAGGTGTATTAAGTCTTGCGGCTTTTGCAAAAATTGGTTATGAAAATTATCAAAATCAGCAAAATCAAACAACTGCAATGATAAAAAACTACAATGGAGCAAGTTATGAATATACAATACAGTGATGCTTTAGTAATAGGTGGCGGTTTAGCAGGTCTTAGAGCTGCTATTGAGGTTGCAAAAAGCGGTCAAAGTGTAACGCTTTTAAGTATTTGTCCGGTAAAAAGATCTCACTCAGCTGCGGTGCAAGGTGGTATGCAAGCAAGTTTGGGAAATGGTGCTAAAGGAGAAGGTGATAATGAAGATCTCCACTTCGCAGATACAGTTAAAGGAAGTGACTGGGGCTGTGATCAAGAAGTAGCAAGGATGTTTGCACAAACCGCTCCTAAAGCTGTGCGTGAGCTTGCGGCTTGGGGTGTGCCTTGGACTAGGGTAAAAAAAGGTGAAAGAACGGTTGTAATCAATGCGCAAAAAACAACCATTAAAGAAAGAGATGAGGCACACGGACTTATTAACGCTCGTGATTTTGGCGGAACAAAAAAATGGAGAACTTGTTTTATAGCTGATGCAACAGGACACTGTATGCTTTATGGCGTGGCAAATGAAGCAATTAAACACCAAGTAAAAATCATCGATAGAATGGAAGCAGTAAGAATCATTCATGATGGTAAAAAATGTTTAGGTGTTATTGCAAGGGATTTAACTAACGGACAATTAATTGCTTATGTGGCAAGGGGAACTATGATAGCGACAGGTGGCTATGGTAGAATTTATAAACAAACCACTAATGCGGTTATTTGTGAGGGAACAGGTGCGGCCATTGCTCTTGAGACAGGACTTTGCAGACTTTCAAATATGGAAGCAGTGCAGTTTCATCCAACTCCTATTGTGCCAAGTGGAATTTTACTTACTGAAGGTTGTCGTGGTGATGGTGGTATTTTGCGTGATGTGGATGGATATCGTTTTATGCCAGATTATGAACCAGAGAAAAAAGAACTTGCAAGCCGTGATGTCGTAAGTCGTAGAATGATGGAGCATATTCGCAAAGGTAAAGGTGTAAAAAGTCCTTATGGAGATCACTTATGGCTTGATATTTCAATTCTTGGTCGTGCGCATGTAGAAAAAAATCTTCGTGATGTTCAAGATATTTGTAAAACTTTTAATGGTATCGATCCAGCTGATGAAGGTCCAAAAGGTTGGGCACCGGTTTTACCTATGCAGCATTATTCTATGGGTGGAATCAGAACAAAACCAACGGGCGAAAGTCAATGGCTAGATGGTCTTTTTGCTTGTGGTGAAGCAGCTTGCTGGGATATGCACGGCTTTAATCGTTTGGGCGGAAATTCATGTGCTGAAACTGTTGTTGCAGGTATGATAGTGGGAGATTATTTTGCAGATTATTGTAAAAATAATGGCGAAATCATTGATACTAATATCGTAAAAGACTTTTTGTCAAAAGAATACCAATATTTAAAATCATTAACCGACAAAGAAGGCAAACATAATGTTTTTGAAATCAAAAACAGAATGAAAGAAATCATGTGGGATAAAGTGGCTATCTTTAGAACAGGCGAAGGCTTAAAAGAAGCTGTAGATGAGCTTGAAAAACTTTATAAAGATGCACAAGATGTAAAAGTACACTGCAAAGAACTTGACTGCGCTAATCCAGAATTGGAAGAAGCTTATAGAGTTCCAAGAATGCTTAAAATAGCTCTTTGTGTGGCTTATGGAGCACTACTTAGAACTGAAAGCCGTGGGGCACATTATAGAGAAGATTATCCAAAAAGAGATGATTTAAATTGGATGAAAAGAACGCTTACTTATTGGGTTGAAGGTGAAACTTTACCAAGAGTTGAGTATGCGGATTTAGATATTATGAAAATGGAAATGCCGCCAGCATTCCGCGGATACGGTGCCAAAGGAAATATCATAGAAAATCCTTTAAGTGAAAAGCGCCAAGCAGAAGTGGATGCGATTCGTGAAAAAATGGAGGCAGAAGGCAAGAGTCGTCATGAAATTCAACACGCTTTAATGCCTTATGAGTTGCAACCAAAATACAAAGCATTAAACCAAAGAATAGGAGTTGATTATGAGTAGAAAATTAACGATAAAGGCTTTTAAATATAATCCTTTAAGTAAAATTTCAAAACCACACTTTGTGACTTATGAGCTTGAAGAAACTCCTTTTATGACTATTTTTGTGTGTTTAACACAAATTAGAGAAAAAATGGATGCCGATCTTAGTTTTGACTTTGTGTGCCGTGCAGGGATTTGTGGATCGTGTGCTATGATGATTAATGGTGTGCCAAAACTGGCTTGTAAAACTTTGACTAAAGATTATCCTGATGGTGTGATTGAGCTTATGCCTATGCCAGCATTTAGACACATTAAAGATTTAAGCGTAAATACAGGTGAATGGTTTGAAGATATGTGTAAGCGCGTAGAAAGCTGGGTGCATAATGAAAAAGAAACTGATATTTCAAAAATCGAAGAACGCATCGAACCAGAAGTTGCCGATGAGACTTTTGAGCTTGATCGTTGTATAGAATGTGGAATTTGCGTTGCATCTTGTGCGACAAAACTTATGCGTCCAAATTTCATCGCAGCAACAGGACTTTTAAGAACAGCTAGATATTTGCAAGATCCACACGATCATAGAAGTGTTGAAGATTTTTATGAATTAGTGGGTGATGATGATGGTGTGTTTGGATGTATGTCTTTGCTTGCTTGTGAAGATAATTGTCCTAAAAATCTACCTTTACAAAGCAAAATTGCTTATATGAGAAGACAACTTGTCGCTCAAAAAAATAAATAAAAAAAGCCCTTTTTGGGCTTTTTGGATCTTCATATGTTAAAACTTCTACAAGAATTATGGCAAGAGAATCTGGTTTTTTTAGATTTAAGTGCTGAGTTTGATGATAAAAATACTTTAGATTTGGCTGAAATTGCTATCATTTTAACTGTGAATTCTGAAAATTATGAAAAATATATAGCCTTAAAAGAATTTCAAAATATATTTAAAAAAATTCATTTAAGAGTAGATATTTATGGTATAGAATTAGCCCAAGTGTGTTCTTTAAATTTGTTAATGAAATCTTATATTTCAAAATCTGATTTAATAAAAGCTTTAAGTATTTTAAACGCTATTAATGATAATTCCATTTTATTGACTTTTTTGGAGAATTTAGAGCTTGGGCAAATTGATAGAAAAGAACAAGTTTTAAATAGTTTTAGCGGTTTAAATCATATTAATGCAGAGCTTTGCGCTTTGTGCGATGATGAAGGCACTCAAGATAAATTGCGTTTAATGGCAGATAAATTTTCTAAGCTTGATTTTATTATCGCAGTAACTGGAGTGATGAATTCGGGAAAATCTAGTATGCTAAATGCTTTGCTTAAAAAAGATTTTTTGGGTGTTTCAAATATCCCAGAAACTGCAAATTTAACCCTATTAAAATATGGGGAGAATAATAAGGCGAAAATTTATTTTTGGAGCATTAAAGAGTGGGAAAATATTTTAGCGAGTTCTAAATTTAGCGCTGAAATGAAGCAGTTTGTAACTGAGCTTTCTTCTAAGCTTGATATTCAAAGTTATATCAAGGAGGATTCTTTAAGTGAGGAAATTGATCTTTTAGAGCTTAAAAATTTTACTAGTGCGAAAAATCAAATTTCAGCTTTAATTAAAAAAATAGAAATCAACGCATCTTTGGAATTTTTAAAAAATAATATTTGCATTGTTGATACTCCAGGTCTTGATGATGTGATGGTGCAACGAGAGATAGTGACTAATGAGTATATTAAAGAGAGTGATTTTTTGATCCACTTAATGAATGTATCTCAAAGTTTAACGCAAAAGGATACTGAGTTTTTGCTTGATTGTTTGCTAAATTCAAGAGTTTCTAAACTTTTAGTGGTTTTAACAAAGGCCGATTTGCTTAATTCTAAGGATTTAGATGAGGTTATAGACTACACTAAACAAACTTTAAAATCAAGACTTAAAGCTTTGGAATTTGATGAGAATTTTATCCAAAAAATAGATTTTTTAAGCATTAGTGCAAAAAAAGCAAGTGATTTTTACCAAGGCGTGGCAGATGAAAGCTCTTTAAAAGAGAGTGGTGTTTTAGAGCTTGAAAATTATCTTTTTAATGAGTTGTATTCAGGCGCCAAGGTTGCTTTAGCTTTAGAAGCTTATAAAAAAGAACTGAATTTAGAAATCACTCATTTAATCACCAAATATCACTTGCAAAACCAAGCATTTAATACCTTAAAGCACCAGTTAAATGCCCAAAATCAAGAATTATTTTTAAATTATGAAAAAGAAAAGAAAAATTTAGAAGAAGCAAAAAAAGATACCGCGCAACTTGTTGCTAAATTAAGCACAAATGGCGCAAATGATGTAAAAGTACTTATGATTTTACTAGCAAAAAAACTTAAAGAAAGATTGATCGATGAGTTAAAATATACAAATTCTAAAAAGCAAAAAATGAATCTTTCAAGACTTATGAGTATCGTTGATATTACAGTTAAAGATGGGATTAATGATGTATTAAGAGAGATAAAATTTGAGAATTTTAAAAATATCGAAAGCACAAAAGAAGCTTTGAGCGCAAAATATGCTTTTTTA
The DNA here is from genome assembly GCF_004378855.1 of Campylobacter sp. US33a. Taxonomy (GTDB): domain Bacteria; phylum Campylobacterota; class Campylobacteria; order Campylobacterales; family Campylobacteraceae; genus Campylobacter_D. Next base: position 68,392 of record NZ_RYYL01000005.1, on the reverse strand, counting down.
AAAGATGATTTTGATAATGGTTTTGAAGAGTTTAAAACTAAGCTTTCTAAGAGCATTGAAAATATTTTTGCAGATGATAAATACGCCTTATTTAAGTTAGAAATTCAAAAAATTCTAGAAGATGATAAAGATATTTTCACTCTTGAGCCAAAACTTGAAAAATTTATCAATCTTTCTTTTGAAAATTTTAAAATTGATGAGATTTTAAAAGAGTTAAATATCAACTCACAGTTTTTGGAATTTTTAAATTCAAAAATGTCTTTCTATGAGCAAGAGCAAGAGCAAAAAATGGCTTATTTTAATGAGCTTTTAAACAATACGCAAGCAAAAGATGCAAATGCCTTTGAAAAATATGAAAAAAATTTAGAAAAGATTAAGTGTTTAGAAGCTTTAAGAATGGATTTGATTAATGCAAATTAGTATTTTACAAGATTTTATTAAAAGTTATAAAGAAGCGTATTGCAAAGAATATGATGACAGTTTTAAAGGGCAAATTCAAAAAATCATTTCACAGTTAAACGATCCTAGTATGCATCCTAGCTCTTATTTTATAAAAGAATCGCAAAATATCATTTCTAGTCTTGATAGAGCTGTTAATATAGGAATTGTTGGGCAGTTTTCAAGTGGAAAATCTAGTCTTTTAAATCTTATTTTGCAAAAAGATTGTTTGCCAACAGGTGTTGTCCCTGTAACTTTTAAACCCACCTTTTTGCGTTATGCTAAAGAGTATTGTTTGAGGGTTGAATTTGAAGATGGCAGCGATGTGATTGCAGATATAGAAGAACTTGCAAAATACACCGATCAAAGGCAAGATATCAAACAAACCAAAAGCTTGCATATCTTTGCTCCTATTGAGCTTTTAAAGGATATAACTTTAATCGACACTCCAGGTCTTAATGCCAATGAAATGGATAGCAATACAACGCTTAGCGAGCTTTATAATACTCATTCTTTGATTTGGCTTAGCTTGATTGATAATGCAGGTAAAAAAAGCGAAGAAGATGCGATTAAGGCGCATTTGCCTATTTTAAAGCATCATTCAATTTGCGTGTTAAATCAAAAAGATAAACTCACTCAAGACGAGCTTGATAATGTTTTAAATTATGTAAATTCTGTGTTTGGAAAGTATTTTGAAAAAATCATTGCCATTTCTTGCAAACAAGCTAAGGAAAAAGAAACTTACGAGCTTTCAAATTTTACACTTTTATTAGAATATTTAGAAAAAATGGATAAAAAAATTCTAAAGCAAGAATTTGCAAAAAGAAAACTTTTAGAGCTTTGTGAAATTTTAAGGGTTCAGTATGAATTGTTTGGAAAAATTTTTGAAAAACTTGAATTTTGTTTTTCGCGGTTTAAGAATTTGCTTGAAGAAAATAACGAAAATTTAGTGCAAAAAATCAATATTTTAAATCATCAAATTTTAGAGAATTTAAAATCTTTAAGCAACAGAATTTCAAAAGAAATTTTATCTTCTGTGAAAGAAAAAAAGGCGCATTATTATAAAGAATCACAAAAAATATTTTCTAAAAATTTATATGTAAAATACGACTATCAAACCCCGTTTATAGCAAGCGATGATGCTTTTTTGGCTATGTTTTACAATTCAGATTCTATGAGTAAAGAAATTAAAAAAATGAAAAATGAAATTTCTAAAAATTTTGAGATTTTAAAGCAGGATTTAAATCTTGCTTATGAAAAAATTCAAAAAGATATTATGCTTTTTAGATCTGAATTTGCCAATATTCAAAAAGATAATGACTTGCAAAGCGATATAGAATTTTCAGAGCTTAGAACCTTTTGTAATGCAAGCGATGAGTTGTTTTTGAAAGATTTTAAAGAGTGTTTGTTTAAGAAATGTTTGGAGCTTGATTTGTTTTTTGAAAAATTAAATTTGAAAGCTTTGGCAAATTATGAAAATGCCACTAAAATTAGTTTAAGTTTTTTCAGCCGCAAAATCAATGAAAGTAAGGAGTTATATGAGCTTGATAGTTCTGAATTTTCTCTTTTTTATCCTAAGATGAGTGAAATTTATGAAAGAGTTTTAACCGAGCTTAATGTCCATGAGTTTGAAGTTTTACTCATCAATAAACCTATAATGTTGAAAATTTATAAACAAATGTTTGAAGAATTTCAAGAAATTATCTCTAAAAAATATGAGTTAATAAAAACACGCAAAAATGCTTTTGAAAAGCATTTAAATTTAGTTTCGAAATTAGAAGAGGAAATTAAAAATTTATGATAAAGAAGATATTGTTATTTTGCTGCGTAGGTGTTTTTGGTTTAGCTAATGATTTTTCCACTGCTTTTAAAAAATACGAAGAAAAAAACTATCAAGAAGCCTTTGAAATTTTTTCTGCTTTATGTGAAAAAAATAATGCAAAAGCCTGTTTTTCTTTAGCTTTGATGTATGAAAATGCTTATGGGGTTAAACAAGATATGCAAAAGGCAAAGGCGCACTATAATTTTGCTTGCAATAAAGGAATTTCAAGTGCTTGTTTTAATTTGGCACTTTTGCAAGATGAGAAACGAGAAATTAAACTTTTTCATAAAAAAGCCTGTGATTTAGCTCATACACAAGCTTGCAATGCTTTAGCCTCTTTATATGAAGAGGAAAAAGATGGAGAAATGGCTTTGTATTTTTATGAAAAGTCATGCAAATTGAAAGATTCTTTTGCTTGTTACAAACTTGCAAATTTAAATGAGCAAGGTTTGATTGTAAGACAAAATTTAAAATTGGCTTTAAGTTATTATAAAAAATCTTGCCAATTTGATTTTTTGGAATCTTGTTACATTTTAGGGTGTTATTATCAAATCAAAGAAAAAGATGATAAACTAGCCAAGAGATATTTAGGAAAAGCTTGTGATGGCTCACATACACAAGCTTGTGCGGCGTATAGGTTGCTAAATTAAATTTTTTTGTTTGAGTATTACATAAAGACGGATTGTAGAAATAAAAAAAGTTAAAATTGCAGGACCTAAAATGATTCCCCAAAATCCAAAGCTTGAAATACCTGCTATCATTGATAGAAAGATTAAAAGTTCATTGATATTTGTTGGAGTTTTGACAAGTTTTTCGTTGATCCATTTGATAATTAATGGTTTGACTAAGGTATCTGCAATAAATGAAATGACAATGATGGAGTAAATTAAAATTACTAAGGCAGAATTTAGACCATTTGAGGCAAATTCGTAAATACTCACAGGTATATAAACCAAACCTCCTCCAACAGCCGGTATAAGCGAACTTACCGCAAATATAACGCCCATAAGTAGGGCATCATAGCCATAAAATGCTGCGATAATGCTAAAAAGTGCACCTTGTAAGATGGCTACGATTACCATAGAATAAAGCACTACAGCCATTACATTGCCCACTTCGCTTAAAACTTCATCAAGTTCTTGTTTTTCTATAGGTATGATACTTTTTAGATAGATGATAAGTTCGGTTCCGTAAAGATTTGCAAAGAAATAGAAAATACAAATTAATGCCATATCTACTAAAAATTTTGCACTTGATTTTGTAAAAGTTGAAACATAAGTTAAGGCTTGTTTGGAGAGTTGATTTAAATCAATATTGGCTAAAAATTCTTTAATTTTTGGTTCTAAGAAATTTAAAGACTCTGGTAGGGTAAATTGATAATTTTTTATATAATCAAGCGTTGAGGTAACGATATTGATATCAAAATTTTTTAAAGCCCTAACCACTTCTATCATAGCATAAACAAAAGGGGCAAAGAAAAGCAAAACCATACAAGCTGTCGTAAGTCCTGCAGCTAAAAATTTCCGTCCTTTAACAAGGCTTAAAAATTTAGCATTAATGTTTGCAGTAGCCACAGCCATTAAGCTCGCAATGGCAATAACCATCAAAAAGCTTTTAAACAAATACAGCAATAAACAAAGCACGATTAAAACAAAAACAATAAAAAATATTTTTCCATTTTTCAAAATTTTCTCCTAGTCGTCATTAAATAAAGTTTTTTCATAATTGAGTTTAAGTACATTGTAACTTTTATTACTCGCAATGCGTCCTTTAGCAGTGCGTTCTATGTAGCCATTAGCAAGCAGGTAAGGTTCTATTACATCTTCGATAGTATTTTCATCTTCACTTAGCGCTGCTGCTATGCTTGAAAGTCCTATTGGTCTTCTTTTTGCATCCGTTAAAAGCTCTAAATATCTTAAGTCCATCGCATCAAAACCAAGCTCATTTACTCCTAATGAATCTAATGCTTCTTTGGCTCTTTTCTCACTAATTATATCTTCATCATTAACATCGGCAAAATCTCTAACTCTTTTTAAAAGTCTAAGGGCGATTCTAGGTGTAGAGCGACTCCTTTTAGCGATTTCTAAAGAAGCCTTTTTGTCACAAGTTTTACCTAGTTTTATCGCGGCTTTTTCTAAGATGATGGCCAATTCTTCATTTTTATAAAATTCAAGTCTAAATTGCATACCAAAGCGATCGCGTAAAGGGTTGCTAAGCATTCCAGCACGAGTTGTAGCGCCTATGAGTGTGAATTTTGGTAAATCAATTTTTATTGTTTGTGCTGCAGGACCGCTACCAATGATAATATCAAGGCGAAAATCTTCCATAGCAGGATAAAGCACTTCTTCGATTGCGGGAGAAAGTCTATGAATTTCATCAATAAATAAAATATCTCCTTCTTGTAAATTGGTTAAAATTGCAGCTAAATCTCCACTTTTTTCTATCATGGGTGCGGCTGTTGTTTTGATGTTTGAATTCATTTCGTAAGAAATGATATTTGCTAGAGTTGTCTTTCCAAGTCCTGCAGGACCGCTAAATAATATATGATCTAAGCATTCATTTCTTTTTTTTGCGGCTTTTATGAAAATATTTAGATTTTTTTTGATATTTTCTTGACCTATATAACCATCAAAACTAGATGGTCTTAGACTTGTTTCATAAGTTTCATCAAAAGAATATTTTTCAATTTCTACAATTCTATCCATTTTTTTCCATCAATTTTTGTTTTAAAAAATTTTAATTTTATCCAAAATTTGCTAGAATTTGCATTAAACTTTAACAACATGGTTTAAAAATGGGAATTTTAACAAAACTAGAATTAGACTATGAGATTGATGATATAGAAAAATTTTTGCAATTTTTTAGGACGATGTGCGATAGATTTGAACCTTTAATCATCAAGCTTGGAAGTGATAGTGTGCGTTATAAAGAGGCCATAAAAGAGCTTGAAACTTTAGCACATAATACTGCTTGGGCTGCAAGAAGGCTTAATCTTGAAGAAGTGACTGATTTTTGTGTATTTTGTGAAGAAATGATGGCGCAAGCAAATCGTTTTGAAGGTCCTGCGAGCGATGAATTTACAGATTGGATGCTTTTGATGAGCGATCAGTTTGAAAAGTATTGCCAATCTTACGAAAATGATGACTCTGTTTTAGCTGTTTTTAATCCTTTAATTGTTAATGTTCCAAGTATTATTTCCAAATAATGGGAGCGACTTGGCTTCGACAGGAGTAAGTCTGCTTAGATGGCATGTCGCTTTGGGCAAAGCGTAAAAAGCCCACATAAAATTAAACGCAAACAACGTTAAATTCGCTCCTGCTTACGCTAAAGCTGCGTAAGTTCAGTTGAGCCCGAAATTTAAGTGATACTATCTAGCTTAATTTTTGGTCATTTTTGATAGTGTAGATTAAAAATTGACAACTTTTAGTTGAAATTAAAGTCTTAGTCTAGCTTAAAATTTTGGAAGGTGAGTTTGGCTAGATGAAATTTTCACCTTTGCTAAGCATGTAGAAGTCTTTGTGGGGTTATTTTTGGACAGGGGTTCAATTCCCCTCGCTTCCACCATATTTTTTAAAATACAATTTAGAAATCTTCAATTCTTGTTACTTTTAGAAAATAACACTTTTTAAAGAAAAAACTTATATCAAAAAAATAATCAAATAACCGATATGAATTTTACCTCACAATAAAAGGAGTAGCGATGCAAATAAATACTTATGCAAATAGTGCAACGCAGACACAGGTTAGCAATAAAGATCTAAATTCCAAAAAGGAGAGTACAAGTAGTATTAATACTCAAAGTGCAAAATATAGCTCTAATATTGATAAAAAGACTTTAGAAGAGTTAAATTCTTTAGGCGGTAAGGGTATTAGTACGCTTTATTTGATGGAATTTAATCAACAAGTGCTTAATGCAAGTTTTGGTAATTTAAAAGCGCAGAGCGGAAGTTCTGGAATTTTTGATGCAAACTTAATGCAAAAAGCAAGTACGATATTGCAAGGAATTGATTTTTCATCTATTGGCTATAACGGCAAGGATATACTCACTATGAATCCTGATGAATTAAACGCTTTAGTAAGCGAAGAGGGGTTTTTTGGAGTTGAAAACACTGCAAATAGGATAGCTGATTTTGTTATTCAAGGTGCAGGAGATAATCTTGAAAAATTACAAAAAGGTTTTGAAGGTATGAAAATGGGGTTTGAGCAAGCCGAAAAATTGTGGGGTGGCGAGCTTCCAAAAATCAGCCAAGATACCATCACTAAAGCTATAGAAAAAGTTAGTGCTAGAATCGATGAGCTTGGTGGAAAAACTCTTGATGTAAAAGTTTGATCCTTGTAATGCTTTTCAAACCTAGTTTTCTAGGTTTGAATTTATTTGATATCGAAGGTAAAAAATTTACTTTTGAAATTATTTTCTATACGCTCGTATTGGTATAAAGCGGGTTCGTAATTTTCAAGTTGATGATACAATAAGCCTAGTGCTACTCTTGCTTCTTGATTTTGATTATTTTGTAATTTTGCTAGTTCTAAAAGTGCTACCGCTGAATTTGGATTATTGGCTCCTATTGCGGCTACGGCAGCTAAAAATAAGGTGTTGGAATCTTTAATTTGGTATTCATCTATAAGTATATTATAAAGTGCGTAAGATTCTTGAAATTGTCTTGCAAAAATATCCATATAGGCTAAAGCTAAAGTAATACCTTGTGAATTTTCTTTACTGATACTTAATTGATGTTTGAGTTTTTCTCTTTCTTGATTTAAAAGTCCGGTAATTTGCATGAGTGTGACATAGTTTTCCAAAACCACACTAGCACCACCAAATAAAGCATTATAATCAAGCGAACTATTCTGGAAATAAAGCTGAGCATTTTTGGCATATTCTTTAATATTTAAATTTGAATTTTGGGAGTTAAAGAATAAAATATTTGCTATGATGTCTTTTGGTAAGGCTTTTTTTAAATTAGCAATTTCAAGGTCTGATCGATTGTGTAAGTTATTATTTTTAGCAATAATAGCTCTAAAAATAAAATTTAATGGATTTTTGCTTTGATTTTCTTCATCTAAATAAGGTAGTGTTGCTGCATAGTCGTTATTTGCGAGTAAAATAATATTTCTTGATATTTGAGAATTAAAATTTGAATCAGCATTGATATTTTCTAAAATTTCATTATTCAATTTTGTGAAGTCTTGTTTTATCATTTTTGCACTCAGTATTGCAAATGCACCAGCGGTATAATTTGTGGGATCTAAATGATAGCTTGTGGTAAAGTATTTATACGCTTGGTCATAATTTTTTAATTGTGCATAGGATAAGGCAAGATTATAATTTAAAACACTGTGCTCTTTGTGATTTTGAAGTAAATTTTTAAAAGCTTCGTTAGCGTCTCTGAGTTTATAATTAAAGGCTTGCATAATGATTTTAGCAAGTTTTGCATTTATTGAAGATAGGGCATTGCCTTTATTTAAATATGAGTTATTACTTTGCTCATCTTCTAAAAAAGCTGTGGCATTAGCTTTGTTGATATAGTCAAAAGCTTGAGAAGAATCAAAAACTTGATAAGGAGCAAAATAAAATAAAAGATCGGCTTGGTTGTGAAAATCACTTAAGAAGTCTTTTGTAAATTTACTTTGTGCAATGCTTATATTAAAAAGTTCTTTTTTAAGTTCAGTTTTGATTTTGTAAATGCCTAAAATTTGTGCTTGTTCTGCTTTATTTTTATTACTTATTTTTGTAATAAGATTTTGATACATTCCGGTTTTTAATTCTACTAAAGAAAGTGCACTTAGGGCTTGATTGCTTAATGCGTCGATTTTTGTAGCACGATCAAGAGCTGGTTTTGCTTTATCCCATTCACCCATTCTTGCATATAAAAGTCCTAAAGGCAAACTTGCTTCGTAACTTTCTTGTTCTTGTAAATTTGCAATAGCTTGTTTATCTAAATTTATTTGTGCATAAATTTTTGCACCCAAATATTTAGCATTATCTGTGTAAGGTTCAACTTGTGTTTTTTGAAGCATTTGTAGAGACTCTAGATAATAACCCTTGTAATAATTAATTAAACTTAAATAATAATTAAAAAGCTTAGAATCTCCCTCATTGGATAAATACACATAAGCTAAATCAATATAATATTGAAAGAGTTTCTCATTACCTAAATGCAAAGCACAAACAGCTGCATTGATGGCTGCCACAGTTTGATTTTCTTTACTCGCAATGGCTTTTTTAAAGCTTTCAAGTGCTAGTGCGTAATTAGCTTGTTTCATTTGAGAAACACCTAAATTGTAGTTTGAAATGGCTTCACTATAAACTGCAATTTGTTCATATACTTTTAAAGCTTGTTCGATTTCTCCTTTAAGGTAAAGGGCGTTTGCTTTTTGCACCATATCTTCGATTTTTTGCATTTCAAATTTGGCAGAAAAATTATCTTTCGGAATTTGGGCTTGTGGGGTCGTTAAGACAATTTTAGAACTTTCTTCTTTGTTTCCAAAAAAGAGATAGAAAACAAAAATAAGTAATGCTATTAACACTACACATAAAATGCTTAATAAAACAATAAATTTTTTCCCTTTAAGCCACGAATTATTGGTTTTTTGCTCCTCAAAAGTAGCTTGATGAGTTTCGTTGTTGTTTTGAGCACCTTCTTCGTTTTTTCCAAGTTCAAACATTTCTTCTTGTTCATCAAGATTTGAATTTTCAACGGTTTGATTGAGGTTTTCTTGTTCGTTTTGTTTGCTATCATCTTCTTTGAGAATAATTTCTTCTGCCATGGTTTTTACCTATAGATATTTTTTAAGTACATCGGGGATAGTGATTTTACCTTCTTTGTCTTGATAATTTTCCATAATTGCTACTAAAGTTCTACCAACTGCTAAAGAAGAGCCGTTTAGAGTATGCACGAGTTCATTTTTACCTTTTTCGTTTTTATAGCGAATTTTTGCACGCCTTGCTTGAAAATCACGACAATTTGAAACAGAACTAATCTCGCGGTATTTATTCTGCGATGGTATCCATACTTCAAGGTCTATTGTTTTTGCTGCACTAAAGCCTAAATCACCAGTGCAAAGCATCAAATGTCTGTGTGCTAAACCTAATGAGCTTAGCAAATCACTCGCGCATTCTACCATCTCATTAAAAACGCTATCACTTTGTTCGGGTTTTGTAATGCTTACAAGCTCAACTTTTTCAAATTGGTGTTGGCGGATAATGCCCCTTGTATCGCGTCCCGCGCTTCCTGCTTCTTTTCTAAAACAAGCACTATAACAAGTCATTTTTATAGGCAAACTTTCGCTTGTTAAGATTTCACTACTATAAAGATTTGTCACAGGAATTTCAGAAGTGGAGATAAGATATAGATCTTCATCTTCGACCTTATACATATCATCTTTAAATTTAGGAAGTTGTCCAGTGCCAAACATTGTTTCGCTATTTACTAAAAAAGGTACATTGACAAATTCAAAACCACGACTTCTATTAAAATCAATCATATAATTTACCAAAGCGCGACTAAGCAAAGCACCTTCATTTTTAAGTACGCAAAAACGACTTTGTGAAATTTTAACCCCACGCACAAAATCAAGCCAATTTAAACTTTCACCCAAATCATGATGCTCTTTTGGGGTAAAATCAAATTGAGGAGGCGTTAAAACCTTTTTGATTTCAACATTTTCATTTTCATCTTCGCCCACAGGAACACACTCATCAGGGATATTTGGAACGGCACTTGCAATTTTTTCTAGTTTATTTTCTAAATCACTCACTATTTTGTTTTGCTCATTGATTTTAATCTTATTTTCGCTTAATTTTGCTTTTAAGCTTTCTTTGTCATCTGTACTAGCAAGCTCTTTGCTAAATTTATTTTGAAAGGCTTGAAATTCTTCTAATATAGCTCTTTCTTTTTTTAAAAGAATAAAAATATCATTCAATTCTTTTAATAATTTTTCATCCACTTTTTTTGTTTTTAATTTTTTTGCAATTTCTTCAAAATTGTTTTGTAAATTTTTTAAATCCAACATCAATTCTCCTTTTATAATCCTATTTTATCATAAATTTTTTGCATAGTTTTTTGTGCTTGTTCTTTTGCTTTTTTTGTGCCCATTTGCAAAACATCATCGATTTCATGAGGATTTGATAGTAATCTTTCGTATTCTTTTTTAGCATCATTAAAATAGGTACTGATTAATTCATTTAAATACATTTTAAAATGCCCATAGCCTTCGCCACCCTTTTCATAACGATCTTGCAAAGCTTTTTGCTCGCTTTCATTTAAGAATAATTTTGCGATTTTAAATACATTGCAATTTTGCCAGTCTTTTGGCTCTTCTAAAGCAGTACTATTGGTTACTATGGATGAAATTTGTTTTTTTAAAATTTTTTCTGTGGCAAAAATATCAATGGTATTTTGATAAGATTTACTCATTTTAGCCCCGTCAGTTCCTACTACAACAGCTACTTCTTCATTTACCTTAGCTTGAGGTAGGGTAAAAATTTCACCCCATTCATTATTGACTTTTAAAGCTATATCGCGTGCGATTTCAACATGCTGAATTTGATCTTTTCCAACCGGAACAATTTGCGTATTAAAAAGTAAAATATCAGCCGCCATCAAAACAGGATAAGAAAAAAGTCCATGAGAAGCATTTAAGCCTTTGGCTATTTTATCTTTATAACTATGTGCGCGTTCTAATAAACCCATAGGTGTAAATTGTGACAAGATCCAGTAAAGCTCCACTATCTCCTTAACATCGCTTTGAAGCCAAAATACACTTTTATTAGGATCTATACCAAGACTTAAAAAAGCTGCTGCGGCTTTTAGTGAATTTTGTTTTAATTTCTCGCCATCTTGACTTGAAGTCATAGCATGATAATTTGCAATAAACATAAACATTTCATTTTCATTTTGTGCTTCAATCATTTGCTTTATAGCACCAAAATAATTGCCTATATGTAAATCCCCACTAGGCTGAAGTCCTGTTAATACTCTCATGATATTACCTTTTTTATTTCTTTTATAAGTTCATCAATACTTTTATTTTCTACATTTAGCACTAAATTTGCTTTACTTTCGTAAATTTTTAATCTTTCATTATATAATTTTTTTGCTTTATTTTCATCTTTAAACAAAGGTCTTTTAGCAAGTTCATCTTTGCTTAAGCGTTTTTGTAAATATAAAAAAGAAGCCTTTAAATACACACAAAAGCCTATTTTTTCAAAATCTAAAACATTTACAAATCCTCCGCCGCTTGCTATGGAAGCACCTTTGCAAGAACAAAAAAAATCTGCCATTTTTTGCTCTTCTTTTCTAAAAAATTCCTCACCTTTTTCTTTAAAAATTTCTACAATTTTTTGATTAAATTTAGCTTCAATTAAATCATCGCTATCTAAAAAAACAAGATCATTTTCTCTAGCAAAAGCCTTTGCAATAGTGCTCTTACCGCTACCCATAAAGCCTGTAAAAATGATATTTTTATTCATCATTATCTTTGTTGCCTTTTTTGCGTGAAGCAATGATTAAAGGAACACCTTCAAAATTAAATTTCTTTCTGATTTGGTTTTGTAAATATCTTTTATAGCTAAAATGCAAAGCCTTGGGGCGATTCATAATAAGAGCAATTTTTGGTGGCGCTAAGTCATATTGTACTGCATAATAAATTTTTACTAATTTTCCATAATCATGTGGTAAAGGATGTGCTTTTGTAGCTTGGGCTATCAAATCATTAAGTTTTGAAGTTGGGATTTTTTGCGTGAAATTTTCAAAAACTTCTAAAATTTTATCAAGCAATACATGTACTCTTTTTCCGCTTAAAGCTGAAACGCTAATAATAGGTGCATAAGCTAGGAATTTAAAACGATCCAGTTTTAATTCTTTTACTACTTTGTCAAATTCAAACTCGGTTTTATCCCATTTATTAAGCACAATAATAACGCCTAAATAATGCTTTGCCACAAGTCCGGCTATTCTTTCGTCTAATTCATTAAAACCTTCATTAGCATCTAAAACTAAAAGTGCGATTTGGGATTTTTCTAAAATTTTTTCTGTTCTATTGAGTGCAAAGCGTTCAAGTCCTTGAATTTTACCGCGTTTTCTAATGCCTGCGGTATCTACAAATTCTATCATTTTATCTTTATGGATAATGCTTTCATTTACAGGATCAATAGTTGTGCCAGCAATGCTACTTACTACACTTCTTTCCTCTTTTACTAAAGCATTTAAAAGGCTCGATTTTCCTACATTTACACGCCCTACAATACCTACTCTTATGTGATTTTGATTGACTTCTTTAAAATTAAATTCTTTTCCTTCTTCATAATGCTCTAAAAAATCTTCTAAATTCTCTTCTTCATCAGCGATTAAAAACTGCTCATCTAAAAATTTTTCAAGCCAAATATAAAGTTCATCAAGTCCGACATTATGCGTAACAGAAAGATTAAAAATCTCTTTTACTCCAAAATTTGCAAATTCCCACGCTCTTTCTTCATCTTTTTTGTTGTCTACTTTATTAATCACTAAGGCAATAGGCTTTCCTAATTTTTTTAAAGAATAAAAAAAATGTCTATCTTCATCATCGGGAGCTAATTTTCCATCGACTAAATAAAGGATAATATCGCTTTCTTTGGCGACTTTTAAAGTATTTTTTTTAACATTTTTAAAAAGCTCATCACTTTCATCAAGTCCGCCACTATCTATAAGCAAGGCTTTTTTGTCATTAATTTGCACTTCTGTTTTATTTGTATCTCTTGTGGTGCCTGAAATTTCACTTGTAATGGCTATTCTTTGTTTTGCTATTCTATTAAAAAGGCTTGATTTTCCCACATTTGGTTTGCCTATAAGTATAATGCTTTGCATTTTTATCCTAAATTATATTTTTAAAGAAAAATTATATAAAATTTGCCTTAAAATTAAGCAAAAAAAGACTAGAATTAGCCAGAATTTAATCAAGGAAAAAAGATGCTTAGAGTGATTAAGCATAATTTGGGAATTTATTTTATGATTTTAGCTTGTCTTGATTTTGCACTAATGGGTGCTTGTGCTAAAATTTTAAGCAAAGAAATGAGTTCAATTGAAATTATGTTTTTTAGAAATATTATTGGGGTAATGGTTTTGCTTTTTATGATGAGAAAAAGCAAAGTTCATAAGGAAGGCAAACATCTATGGCTTTTGATTTTTAGGGGAGTTGCTGGGACTTTGTCGCTTTATTTATTTTTTTATAATATTTCCCATATTTCTTTAGGCGGGGCATTTGCTTTTCAAAAAACTGCACCTATTTTTATTACTCTTATTGCATTTGTGATTTTTAAAGAAAATATAGGATTTAAAGGCTGGGTGGGAATATTAATTGCATTTAGCGGAGTGCTTTTAATCGCTCAACCTTGGGCAGATACTTCTACGCATTCGGGCTTTGATTTAAAAAACTCTTCACTAGGAATTTTGAGTGGATTTTTTGCTGCTTTAGCACTTACTAGTGTTAGAGAGTTAAGAAAATATTATCCTACAGAACTCATTGCTTTTTCTTTTATATTTATTGGGACTTTAATGCCTTTATTTTCGATGATTATCGGAAGTTTTTATGAAATAAAAGAATTGGATTTTTTAATAGCACCTTTTGTAATGCCTTCTTTGAAAGCTAGTTTACTTTTGCTTTTTGTGGGCGCACTTGGAACTCTTTATCAAATTCATATCACAAAGTCTTATGGTATAGCCAAGCAAGCAGGAGTTGTAGCGGGCGTGAGTTATCTTGATGTGGTTTTTAGCTTGGTGGTGGGTATAATTTTGGGAGATAATTTACCAAGTGCTATGGTTTTTTTAGGTATAATAGGCATCGTTTTTGGCGGATTAATTTTAGTAAGAAATAAAGGAAATAAATGAAAAAAATGATATTAATCGCCGGTCCTTGCGTGATAGAAAATAAGGATTTGGTTTTTAAGGTAGCAAAAGAATTGCAAGAATTTAATGAAAATGAAAATATAGAATTTTATTTTAAATCAAGTTTTGATAAGGCAAATCGCACGAGCATTGATTCTTTTCGTGGGCCTGGGCTTGAAGAAGGACTTAAAATTCTACAAAGCGTAAAAGATGAATTTGGTATGAAAATCTTAACTGATATCCATGAAAGCACTCAAGCAGCTCCTGCAAGTGAAGCGGCTGATGTCTTGCAAATTCCTGCTTTTTTATGTCGCCAAACAGACCTTTTAGTCGCAGCGGCCAAAACAAAAGCAAAGGTTAATATCAAAAAAGGTCAATTTTTAAATCCAAGCGATATTAAATATAGCGTTAAAAAAATACTTCAAACGCGTGGCGTAGAAGAAGAGGGTTATGAAGTAGCAGATAAAAATGGGGTTTTTGTGGCTGAAAGAGGGGCTAGTTTTGGCTATGGAAATTTAGTTGTAGATATGCGTTCGTTGGTGATAATGCGTGAATTTGCACCTGTGATTTTTGATGCGACGCATAGCGTGCAAATGCCTGGGGCTGCAGGTGGAAGTAGTGGCGGAAAAAGTGAATTTGTAGAGCCTTTGGCAAGAGCCGCAGCCGCAGTAGGCGTAGATGGCTTTTTCTTTGAAACACATATTAATCCTTGCAAGGCTTTATGTGATGGACCTAATATGCTTGATCTTACACGCCTTAAAAATTGCGTAAAAACACTTTTAGAAATTCAAAATATCATAAAATAAAAAGGAAAAATAATGACTATAATTGAAGGAAAATTACAACTAAAGGGTGATGAGAAAATCGCTATTATCAATGCAAGATTTAATCACTTGATTACAGATAGATTAGTAGAAGGCGCAAAAGATGCTTTTTTAAGACATGGTGGAAAAGAAGAAAATCTAAGCCTTATTTTAGTTCCAGGTGCTTTTGAACTTCCATATGCTTTAAAAAAAGCAATTGAAAGTAAAAAATTTGATGCGATTTGTTGCGTGGGTGCAGTGATTCGCGGATCAACTCCGCATTTTGATTATGTTTCGGCAGAAACAACTAAAGGCATTGCCAATGTAAGTTTAAATCATAACACTCCTGTAAGTTTTGGTGTTTTGACAACCGATACTATAGAACAAGCCATAGAAAGAGCAGGGACTAAAGTAGGAAATAAAGGCTTTGAAGCGATGACTACTATCATAGAAATGCTTGATTTAACTAAGAAATTTTAAGGAATAAAATGGCAACAAGACATCAGGTAAGACAGAGTGTAATTTCTCTGCTTTATGCAAAAGAGTTAAATCATTCTGCTCGTGAAGATTTCGTAGAAGAGTTTCTAGATGAAAAAAAAATTCGTAACGAGCAAAAGCATTTTACTTTAAGTCTTTATCAAGGAGTTTTCGAAAATTTGGAAACTATTGATAAAAAGTTAAGTATGTATTTAAATGAAAAAGAGCTTCAAAGACTTGGCATTATAGAAAGATCTATTCTAAGACTCGGAGCTTATGAGCTTTTGTTTAGCCAGACAGATAAGGCTATTGTAATCAATGAAGCCATTGAGCTTGCTAAAGAATTGGGTAGTGATAATGCACCTAAGTTTATTAATGGCGTTTTAGATGCCTTAAAGAAAGATTTATAAATGAAGCTTTGTGTGGCACTTGATCTTGCAAGTTCTAGGGAATGTTTAGACCTTGTAAAGCATTTAAAAGGCTTAGATTTATGGCTAAAAGTGGGATTGAGAACTTATTTAAGGGATGGATTTAAAATCATAGAGGAGTTAAAAAAAATCGATGATTTTAAAATTTTTCTCGATCTTAAAATTTATGACATTCCAAATACTATGGCTGATGCTTGTGAGGAAATTTCAAAATTGGGTGTTGATATGATTAATATCCATGCAAGTGCTGGGAAAGTTGCTATGCAAGAAGTGATGAATAGGTTAAATAAACTTTCCAAGCGACCTTTGGTTTTGGCGGTTTCAGCTTTAACAAGTTTTGATGAAGAAAATTTCTATAGTATTTATAAACAAAATATTGATGAAGCGGTGATACATTTTTCTAAAATGAGTTATGAAAATGGACTTGATGGTATGGTTTGCTCTGTTTTTGAAAGTAAAAAAATTAAAGAAAATACCAATTCAAATTTCCTTACTCTAACACCAGGCATTCGTCCTTTTGGCGAAGAAAGCAATGACCAAAAACGCGTAGCTGATTTAGCAACAGCTAGAAAAAATTTAAGTGATTTTATAGTAGTTGGAAGACCTATTTATAGAGCACAAAATCCTAAAGAGCTTTGTCAAAAAATCCTTACTTTGATTTAGTTTCTCTTTAAAATTTTGGTTTGAAATCGCTTGAAATTTATTAAATTTAAGTAGCAATTTTATTTATTTGTTTTGATGTAATTATATTTTATATGCGATATGATTTTTTATATGCTTGCCTCAAGTGTATTTTTAGCATTGCCATTAAAGACAAAAACTCTTATTGGTATTTTTACTAGTAGTTAAAATTGGAAATATGATTGTTGTGTTTGTTTTTTATTTCTATTTTGATATTGTTTGTTGCAGAGCTGATACCAAGACCGAAAAATATCTAAGTGCTCTATTTCTTTCATTAAATGATTCTATTTTACATAGAATTTTTAAGTCATCTCTGAATTTTTAAATTATCTTTTTGCTTTCTAGCGTTGGTAAGACTTAGAATTGGGTATTCTCCTAGAGTTAGTCTTTTGTATTTTAAAGTTTTAGGGCATTTATAATTAAACATAAAAGTTTTTTTACCACTTGGATAAACACAAAGAAGTAAATTATCAAAATCAGCAATATGATATTTATTCTCTTTGGCTTTCAAAGCCTTTATTTTGGTATCGTTTAGCACTTTTATTCCTTTAGATCAATAGTAAATTTTATCAAGAACAATAATAAAGTCAATAAAAAATATTTCTAAGTATAGTAAATTTAAAATAAATTAAAAATAATCTAGTATCTAACAAAGCCTTATTTTATAGGTAAATAAAAAGAGTTAGAATAAATTGAAATTAATCAAAATAAGTCCATTGGTTGCGAAGGGGAGATTTGAACTCCCGACCTTCGGGTTATGAGCCCGACGAGCTAACCACTGCTCTACTTCGCGATAATAAGATAATGTGGATGGGGTAAAGGGATTCGAACCCCTGAATGACAGGACCAAAACCTGTTGCCTTACCGCTTGGCGATACCCCAATAATTTTGTGTTAATCGCATTATAAGTAATTTAGAAATGTGATTATAGTGCAAATTAATTTTTTTGTCAAGAATAATTGATTATAATTTGGTAAAAATTACAAATTTAAGGATAAAAAATGGCTTTTATAAGCGTAGATGAAGCAATAGAGGATTTAAAAGCAGGAAAAATGTTAATAATGGTTGATGCTGAAGATAGAGAAAATGAAGGAGATTTGATTTTTGCTACACAATTTAGTACTCAAGAAAAGGTAAATTTTGCTATTAGTGAGGCTAGGGGGGTTGTGTGTGTGGCTTTAGATGAAGCTTTAGCTAAACATTTTGAATTGCCTCTTATGGTGCAAAAAAATACTTCAAATCACGAAACAGCTTTTACTATTACAGTTGATGCAAAAGATGCTGCAACAGGTGTTAGCGCGTATGAAAGAAATATGACAATAAAGATTTTTGCTGATGATAAGGCTAATGCGAATGATTTTGTAAGGCCTGGACATATTAATCCTTTGATAGCAAAAAAAGGTGGCGTTTTAGAAAGAACGGGTCATACTGAAGGAACTGTGGATTTGTGCCGTTTGGCTGGACTTAAACCCGCTTGTGTGATTTGTGAAGTGGTGAAAGAAAATGGAGATATGGCACGCAGAGCAGATTTAGAGCTTTTTTGTCAAAAGCACAATCTTAATATGATTGCCGTATCTGATATTATAGAATATCGTTTAAAACATGAGAGTTTGATTACTTTGCTTGAGTGCTCAGATGCAAGAATTGCAAATTTTGATGCTAAAAAATACATTTTTGAGGACCATAATCAAGTCAAACATATTGCTTTTTGTTTTGGAAATTTAAGAAGGAGTGAAAATGTGAAATTTCATATTAGTGGGAGTGATTTTGAGCTTTTAACTTCGCAAAAATTTAGTGAACTTTTAGAGCATATTGAATTTTTACACAAAAATGGTGGAATAATTATTTTTATGCAAGGTGAAAAAACAAGTTCTATCCAGTTTAAAAATTATGGTATTGGTGCACAAATTTTAAGGTATTTTAATATAGAAGAAATTAAGCTTTTATCTAAAAGTTGCGATAAAGAATTTGTTGGACTAAAGGGATTTGGGTTGAATATTAATAGTTACAATGTTTAAATTCAATAAAATGAAATTTATCATTAAAACCAAACATTAAATGTTTGCTTTGTTGTAAAAAATAAGTATAATTTTGTGGATTTTCTTTTTGAATTTGGTTTAATAGCTCTTCTAAGCCAAATTCAATAAAAGCTAAATTTTGTTTTTTAAACTCTAAAAGTTCCATATTTAACTCTTTTAAAATATAAAATAAATGCGAAAAATTTACATCATAAGTCATATCGCTTTTTCCAAAAAAGTTTTTCAAATTTTCTTCAAAAGGGCTGTAAATTTGATGGTTTTGATAAATTCTTAAGCTAAAAGAATTAGCAGCTTTAACTCCATAATCAAAAGTACAAAAAATAAATTTTTTCGCACTTTGCTTAATGGCATTTAAAAAATCTTCCAAAAAAGGTGAAAATTCTCCTTTTGCAAGTCCTATTTTTTCGCATTTTTCTATTAATTTTTTATCCGCATTGGCAAAATGTAAATGAAAATTTTCATTTACAAAAGCCATTTTGTTGCCATCAATTAATTCGCAAGTAAAGCTGTCAAAAAGTTCATTGCAGAAGAAAAAAGCGTTGTTGAATTGGTTTTTTTGAAGTGTTTTTATATGTTTAAATTCTATATCTTTTAAAGTATTTTTTTGTAATATTTGCAATTTTTCATGAGGTTCTAGGATAAAAAGTTCAATGTGTTTAAAAATACAAGGTCTTAAAATAAGTAAAGCACTGATAAAGTCTTTCATAAGTAAACCTTCGTTTGCACCTATTTCTATAATGCTAATAGGCAAATGAATGGAATTTTTATCTATTAAATTTAGAAAATGTTTAGCAAGCAAAGCACCAAATAAAGATCCAACGCTAACAGTTGTGTAAAAATCCCCTTTTTTACCTACCAAAACCGCATTTTTATAATAGTTTTGATGAAGCCATTGATTAAAAAATTCACTAAATTTTAACATTATTGATAAAGTGTGTTAAATTTTTGAATAAAATCTAAAGGATCTACTTGGGTATTGTTGACTAAAATTCCAAAATGTAAATGAGGTCCAGTCACTCTTCCACTAGAGCCACTAAGCCCTATAAGTTCGCCTTTTTTAACTCTTTGACCAACTTTGACTTTGATTTCTTCAAGATGATAATATTGCGAAAAAATTCCTTGTCCGTGATCTATGACAACAGATTTTCCAGCATAATAGCGATCTTTTGCAATTTTGACTATGCCTGAATTTGTAGCATAAATTGGAGTTCCTGCCGCAGCTTTAAAATCAGTCCCGCTATGATAACTCGAAAGTGTATTATTAAAAATTCTAGCCTTGCCAAAATCGCTTGTAATGGTGCTATTTAAAGGCATGATAAAATCCGCATTAAATAAAGCTTTTGAGGTATAGCTTTGATAAATTTTATTTGCTTCCTGAAATTCTTTTTTTATTCTTGCTTGAACGGATTTTGGCGGAGCGACCTTGCTTTTAGCAACTTGCAATCTTTCTTTTTGATAATTGCCTTCTTGGTACAAAATCTTATATTCTATGGTTTTATTGTTTTTATACCTTGCTTGTATGATTTTATTTTCAGGCCTTTTATAAGGTATGGCGATGATGGTTGTAACCGTATTTTGATCTTTAGGATGATTAAAATAATTAATTTTTTTACCATTGCTTTGAATGCTTAAAAGATCTTGTTTTTCGAAATTTAAAAAAAGTGCTTGCCCTTTAGTTAAATTAATATCTTGTGCAAAAATTAAAGTGCAAGCAAAAAGTAAAAGAAAAATTCTCATAAGCTAAGCTCTTTAATATCAGCAATTTTTAAAAATTCTTTATAGATGCAATAGATTAAAGCTTGACGATTTGTTTTTAATTTTTCATCTTCAACATTAATCATAACTTCATCAAAAAATGCATCAATTTGAGGTTTTAAAGCAAATAGTGACTCTAAAATTTCTTTTGTTCTATTATGTGTTAAACAAGTTTTAAATTTTTCATAAAGATCGCTTTCGGCTTTATGGGTAAATAAGCTTTCATTGATTTTGGCTTCATTTGGTGTTGCAATATTGGCTAGGCGCTTAAAGGTGCTAAAATTTTCTCCAAAATCATCCTTTTTACTTATTTCTATAAGTGCCTTAATGCAACTATCAATATAAACCAAGTCACTATTTTTAGAGCTTAAAACTGCTTTAACGAAAGAAGCATTAATATCATAAAATGTATATAATCTTTCTAAGATGAAATCTTTTAGTGCGTTGATATCAAAGCGCGGATAGTTTTTTGCTAAATGATTTAAAAGAAAATCAAGTTCAAAGGCTTTGTTTATTTTTAAAGCGATTTTGATAATTCCATTTGCTGCACGACGCAAAGCGTAAGGATCTTTTGTTCCACTTGGAATCTTTCCTATAGCAAAAAGACCCATGAGAGTGTCGATTTTATTAGCTAAAGCTACAATGCTTGAAAATTCAGTACTTGGAAGTTCTGATTTGTCTGAATTTGGAAGATATTGTTCGCGAAGTGCCAAACAAAGCTCATAACTTAAGCCCATAGTCTTGGCATAATAAGAGCCCATAATGCCTTGAAGTTCTGTAAATTCATAAACCATTTGAGTGTCTAAGTCCGCTTTTGCGTATTCTATTGCTTTTAGAATTTCTTCTTTTTTGTCGTTGCGATACATTTCACATAAAATTTTAGCAACTTCTTTTTCGCGTTCACTTTTATCTTGCATACTTCCTAAGCCTTCAAAATAAGTCATTTTAGAAAGTTTGCTTGGTTCTAGCCCGTGTTTTAAATCATTTTGCCAAAAAAACATAGCATCGCTTAATCTTGCACGCAAGACTCTTTCATTGCCATGTATGACTTTTGAGTAATCCTCGCACACTGCGTTACTAACAACAATGAAATGATTGCTTAAATTATTGTTGTTAAAAACCGCAAAATAGCGTTGATTATCTCTCATTGAAGTGATGATAACTTCGCTTGGAATTTCTAAAAATTCTTTTTCGAAATTGCCTAAAAGTGCTTTAGGATATTCAGTAATTGCCACAACTTCTGCGAGCAATTCATCATCTTGAGCGATGGTAATTTTTTGTGTTTCTTCGATGAATTTAAAATCTTTTAAAATTTTTTCTTCTCTTTTTTTTGGATCTAATAAAACATAATTTTTTTCTAAAAGCACAAAATAATCTTGAGTGTTTTTAAATTCCATTAAATCATAACTCACGCTTCTATGCACAAAAGTCTTTTTGGCGCTTTTAACCCCAAAAATTTCAAATTCCACTAATTGATCGCTAAAAATACAAGCTAAAGATCTTATGGCTCTGATAAATTCAAAGTCTTTATCACCCCAACGCATACTTTTGCCAAAATGAAGGCTTTTGATGAATTTTTCTATCATTTCGCCCAAAATTTGAGTGCTTGCAAGTCCGATGATTTCTTTTTGATGATATAAAACTTCTTTACCTTTAATTTCTTTAAAATCAAGCTCATTTTCGCTAATACCAGCCTTTTCTAAAAAGCTAAGTCCAGCATTGGTAAGTTTTCCATCTTTATAAGCTATGGCTTTTGGTGCTCCGATGATTTCAATAAAGTTATTATCTTGTTTTTCTTTAAAATCAGAATGAAAAAGCACCAAGCGTCTTGGAGTATAAAAAAATTCAAATTCGCTTTCTAAATGATATTGTTTTAAGAGTTCTTGCCATTTGTTTTTGATATTTGGAAGTTCTTTGAGTAAAGGGATAGCAGGAAGTTCTTCAACGCCAATTTCTATGAGTAAAGTTTTATTATCCATAATTTTCTCTTTATATGTGGAATTAAACGCATTATTCTATACTAGTTTTTTTTAAGCCTACATTAAATTTTTGATAAGCTCAATTAACTCTTTAGCGTTGCTAAATTCATTTTCTTTGCTTTTTTCTTCATACCATTTTGCTTGCAAATAAGGCATTTTGGCATTAAGAGCGCATTCTTCATCTTTTTTGCTATCTCCAATGAAAATACTTTTTTCATACCAAGCTTGTTCTTTTATGAGATTTGCCATCATGGGACTTGGTTTTGGCTCTATGTCAAAATTTACTCCAAGAATTTTGTGAAAATAAGGCATGATTTCGTGCTTTTCTAAGATAGGGTTTAAGGAACTTTGTGGAGCATTAGTGGCTATAGCAAGATAACAGTTTTTATTTTTACAAAATTCAAGCACATCTTTAACGCCTTCAAAAAGCACAACACTTTGCTTGTAGTGTTTTAAAAAATATTTTTCATAGCCTTCTTTAAAACTTTGATGATTAAATTCATTAAAACCATACAATATTTTTGCCCAATCTAAATTAGGAGTATTAACTATATTCATAATATAAGATCTTTCTAAAGCCTCCAAACCCAACTCATTGCGAATTTCATTCACTGCTTGTGTGATAGCATTAGCACTATCAATTAGCGTTCCATCCATATCAAAAATAATATTAATCATAATTTTCTTCCTTAAATTTGTTTTTGTGTTTATCTTTTTTATAGCTTTGTTGTTTTTTGAGTTTATCAAGATTATTAGCTTTTGTCAAAAGTTCATTTTTGCTGAATTTAAAGTCTAAGCAAGCATTAACAAAATTTTCAAGTTCTTTTGTATAGCTTGAATTTAAAACTACAGCAGGGGTTTTGTTGAAATTTTGTGCGTTTTTTAGCATTCTTTCTTGAAAAAGTTTTTCATCATAATCTTCTCTTTTTAACGCAGAGCTTGCAGAATTAGCAAATTTTTCTAAATTTCTTACATAGCGTACACGATCAAATTTTTCATTTTTTTTCATGGGCATTAAAACTTTCTAGGGTGTTTTTGTAAAGATTTAAATCATCACAAAGTACGAGCAATAAATCTTTATCTTCAAAAATCAAAGAACCACTCGCTTTGATATATTCTCCATTTCTTTTTACAAGTAAGATTATGAAATTTTCATCTAAGGCAAGTTCAGCTATGTTTTTACCAATAATTGGCGAATTTTCTTTTAGGGTGTATTGTTTTAAAATGTTATATGAAATAGGTATATTGCTAGCTTGCATTATCTCTTCTTCTTCTATGATTTTAAGTAATTTTGCAAGTGGATTAAGAGTAATTCCTTGAATTAAAATGGAAGTTAAAACGATGAAAAAAACTATATTGAAAATAAAATGAGAGTCTGCTATACCTGCAGCCAAAGGGTAGGTGGCAAGTATGATAGGCACAGTCCCTCTTAAGCCTACCCATGAGATGAAAATTTTTTCATTGAAGTTAAATTTTTTAAAAAATACAAGACATAAAAATACCGCTATAGGTCTTGCAAAAAACATGATAAAAAAAGCAATGATGCAGCCTAATAAAGCAACATTTGGCAACTCAGAAGGAAAAACCAAAAGTCCTAAGGTTAAAAAGACTACAACTTGAGCAATCCAAGCTGTACCTTCAAAAAATCCAATAAGTCCTTTTTTATACACAAATTCTTTGCTATTTGCAAAAATTCCTAGCAAATAAACACTTAAGTATCCATTAGCACCTATTTTCTCACTTAAAACAAAGGTAAGGTAAATCCAAGCTAGGGTAAAAACAGGATATAAGCCCCAGTAGTTAAATTTCAGCTTATTAATAATAAAAGGCATGCTAATGCCAAAAATATAACCACATACCAAAGCCAAGCCAAATTGTTTTAAAAAGACAAATAAAAATGTTCCTATGCTAGGTAAAGTGCCCAAAGTAATGATTTCAATAATAGTAATGGTAAGAAAAATCGCCATAGGGTCATTACTTCCGCTTTCTAGCTCGAGCAGGGGTGTGATATTGTTTTTAAGTTTCAAACCTTTAGAACGCATGATAGCAAAAACTGCTGCCGCATCAGTTGAGCTGATAATCGCACCCAATAATAAGGCATCATAAAATTTAAAATCTAAAGCATAATAGCACAATAAACTGATGATAAAAGCTGTTAATACAACACCTAAAGTGGCTAAGATTATACCTTCTTTTAAGATGGGCTTGATGAATTTAAAAGTCGTGTCAAATCCTCCAGAAAAAAGTATAAGGATTAGACAAAGCATGCTGATATCTTGAGCGATTTTTCCATTATCAAAATAAATTCCACCTATGCCATCACTCCCTGCAAACATACCTACAAAAATAAAAATAAGCAAGGCAGGGATGCCATATTTATCGCCAAATTTACTAAAAGCGACGCAAAAAAGAAATAAAACAGATAAAATCAAAACATAATCTTGCAAAAATTCTCCTAATTACTTTTTTGAATTCTGCACTCTAAGGCTTCTTGGACTAGCGTTCTAGCCAAAGCTTGTTCGGCTTTTATGATATGAGTGAAATTATTGGCATTGGAAAAAAGTATTTTTTCTAAATTTCCACTGGTTAAAACTATGGTTTGTATAGGTTTTGGATAATTTGCAATGCTTTGATAAAGCATATCAAGTTTTGCTTCATTTCCAACAGTTATCACTACAACTGAGCATTGCTCGATATTTGCAATTTTAAGCGTTTCTTCTTGAGCTGCGTTGGCAAAGCAGATATTTTCTCCACGACTGATTCCTAATTCAACCAAATTTAAATCACTTTCCAAAACCAAATAAGGCACACCTGTATTTTTGATCCTTTGTACTACTTCTTGTCCCAAACGACCATATCCAAAAATTACAATATGATCTTTAATGGTGGGTTTTGAAAAAGATAAAGGGTTTAGTTCTGTATTGGACTTATCCTCTACAACATTAGCGATTTTTTTAATATTGTTGAGGATAAAGGGCGTTAGAATCATAGTGATAATCGAAACCACAATGAGAATTTGGGCTGTTTCTAAATTTATGAGTTCCCTTCCTTGTAAAAGTGAAAAAATTGCTAATGCAAATTCGCCAATTTGCGAAATAGCAAATGCGGTTTTAAATGCTATTCTTTTTTTTGTATATAAAATTAATAAGCCATAAACAACACCAAATTTAATAAAAGAAATCAGTATAACTAAAATGCCAATTAAAAACCAGTTTTGAAATACAACTTCAAAATTAATCTGCATTCCAACAGTAATAAAAAATAAACCTAAGAGCAAGTCTCTAAAAGGCACCAAATCTGCTTCTATTTTGTGCTTATACCGTGTTTCTGCTATCAAAGCGCCCGCAATAAATGCCCCTAAAGAATATGAAAAGCCAAAATAGTGTGCTAAAAAACTCGCACCAATTACAATAAATAAAATGGTTGCAATAAAAATTTCTTGCGATGATGCTTTAATAACAAAGCGAAAAACCCTGTCGATTAGATATTTTCCGATTAAATAAAGCAGTAATAATAGTAATAAAACACTGATGAAGGTTGTAAGTAAGAGTTGTGAAATGTCGCTATTTTCAGTTGAAAAAATATCTACAAGCAATAATAATGGAATTACAGCTATATCTTGAAAAAGTAAAATTCCTAAGGCTTTTCTGCCATATTGCTCGTTAATATCGCCATTGTCATTTAGAATTTTTAAAACTACTGCTGTTGAAGAAAGAGCCAAGCTTAGTCCTATGATAATGGATATTTTTTCATTTAAACCTAAAATTCCTAAAGCTACAAAAGAACAGACTAATCCACAAATAAGAACTTGTAAACTTCCATTTAAAAATACCTCTTGTTTCATAGCAAGTAAATGTTTAAAAGAAAATTCAAGCCCTATGGTAAACATTAAAAAAACTATACCAAATTCAGCAATATGTGAAAGTTCTGTGCTATTTTGAAAATTATACAAAGAAGAAATCACGACTCCGGTTACTATATAACCAATAATAGTAGGAATTTCAAATTTTTTAAAAATAACATTTAAAACAATAGCACAAGATGTAGCAACTAAAAAAACTTGTAAAAAATTTTCCATACTTTACTTTTTTTCTTCATAAAAAATTAAATCAAAGCTATTTTTATGCTTAACAACAGATCTTGTTTTGCCATCTCTTTTATCAAGCTCTAGGCGTAATTCATCAATCAAAAGTTCAAATTCATTGATTTGATTTTTAAGTTTTAAAATAACATCAACGCCGGCTAAATTAATCCCCATATCTCTAGTAAGACGCAAAATGAGTTTGATTTTATCAATATCTCTTTGAGAATAAAGTCTTATTTTCCCGTCAGTTCTACTTGGTTCGATTAAACCTTCTCTTTCGTATTGTCTAAGAGTTTGAGGATGGATGTTTAAAACCTTAGAAACTATACTGATTAAATACACAGGTTCATCATAATTGTGTTCCATATTTTACTCCTTTAAGGTAGTTTACTTTCTAGCATTCTAATAAGCTCAGGATCGAGTTTTGTTATATCAGGCAAAATAATATTTAAAATCAAATACATATCCCCGTAAATATCGTTTTTTCTATTTTGCACCCCATAGCCTTTAAGGCGAATTTTTTGTCCATTTCTAGAATTTGGAGCTACAGTTATGGTGGCTTCTTTTTTATTTTCTTTAAGGGTATTTATTGTGATTTTTCCACCAAAAAGTGCGGTTTTTAAAGAAATGTCTATTTTTTGATATAAATCATCATCTTCTCGTTTGTAAATTTCACTTTCTTCAATCTCTACTTGGATAATTAAATCTCCACTTTGTCCATAAGATTTTTTGCCTTTGCCGCGTGCTCTTAATTTTTCTCCGTTTTTGATGCCATGTGGGATTCTTATTTTAATATTTTCCCCTTGATAAGAAAAACTGTATTCTCCACCTAAAACAGCGGTATTGAAAGGAATTTTGATTTTTGTATTTAAGTTTAAATCTTGTTCAAAATCACTTTCGAAACCCGAATTTGAAAAATCCCCAAAGCCAGATTTAAAGCCGCCACCAAAACCTCTTGAATTAAAACCCCCAAAGCCTCCCCCAAAAAGATTTTTTAAAATATCATTAATATCCGCTCCTCCTGCACTTCTTGAAAAATCATGAAAACTTTGTCCTCCAAACATAGAGTCGCCATATTGATCATATTGGGCTTTTTTTTGCGGATCGCTTAAAATTTCATAAGCGGCATTTATCTCTTTAAATTTTTCTTCTGCACCTTTTTCTTTATTAATATCTGGATGATATTTGCGTGCCAATCTTCTATAGGCTTTTTTTATTTCATCAGCACTAGCATTTTTTGAAACTCCTAGGGTTTCATATAAACTACTACTCATATTTTTTTACCTTTTTTAGTTAAATTATCGTTTTTTGATCGAAGTATTATACTAAAAACTTTAGTCTTAGTCAATCAAGTTTTATAAATTTTTATCACTCAAGTTTTTATCTAATTCATTTACAATTTGGTAAATTACAAATTTTATACTTTTAATTCAAAAACTATTTTGAAAAGGGATGAATTATGTTAAAAAAAATAATTTTATCAACCACGATAGCAAGTTGTCTTTTTGCGGCAAATATTGCTTTTAATGAAGCAGATTCTAAAGTGGAACGCATTGATGCAAATGGACAAAATTCTGGTATTTTATCTTATCATAATGCTATTAAAGATGTTAAAAAATCGGTTGTGAATATTTCTACTTCAAGAACGGTTACTAGATCAAATCAGCTAGGTATTGAAGATTTTTTTAATGATCCATATTTTAAACAATTTTTCGGTTTTAATTTTCCGCAACCTCAAAACAAACCCAATAAAGAAGTTGTGAATTCTTTAGGCTCTGGTGTGGTTATTTCTGATAATGGTTATATTATTACCAATAATCATGTGGTTGAAAATGCTGATGTGATTAATGTAAGCTTGCCTGATAGCGATATAGAGTATAAAGCAAAATTAATAGGAACAGATCCAAAGACAGATTTGGCGGTGATTAAAATTGAAGCCAATAATCTTTCAGCGGTTACTTTTGCTGATTCTGATGAGTTGATGGAAGGAGATGTAGTATTTGCTTTGGGAAATCCTTTTGGTGTCGGTAGTAGCGTTACAAGCGGGATTATTTCAGCGCTTAATAAAAATAATATTGGTTTGAACCAATATGAAAATTTTATCCAAACTGATGCTTCTATTAATCCTGGGAATTCAGGCGGTGCTTTAGTGGATAGTAGGGGATATTTAGTGGGGATTAATTCTGCTATTCTTTCTCGCGGGGGAGGAAATAACGGCATAGGCTTTGCTATCCCTTCTAATATGGCAAAAGATATAGCGAAAAAACTTATAGAAAAGGGTAAAGTAGAAAGAGGAATTTTAGGTGTTACTATTGCTGCTTTATCTAAAGATTCTAAAAAAGTATATAAAAATCAAGAAGGTGCGTTAATTACTAGCGTAGAAAAAGGATCTTCTGCGGATATAGGTGGCTTAAAAAGAGGAGACTTGGTGCTTAAAGTGAATGAAAAAACCATTAAAAATCCTACAGATTTAAAAAATTATATTGGCACTTTAGAACCAAATAAAAAACTTACTGTAAGCTATGAAAGAGATGGAAATATCAATACGACAAGTTTTGTTCTTAAAGGCGATAAAGATAGTTCAGGTATTGTAAAAGATGTGATACAAGGCTTGAAACTTCACGAACTTGATGCGAATTTAAGATCGAGACTAAAAATTCCAACTAATATTAATGGGGTTGTAGTGGTTGAGGTTGCGCAAAAATCTAAAGCCTTTGAGCTTGGTTTTAAAGCGGGAGATCTTATCATTGCTGTTGAACAAACTGAAATTAAAAATTTAAAAGAATTAGAGCAAGCTTTGAATAAACTTGCTAAAAATACTCCGGCTAAAATTTGGATTTATAGAGATGGCTATGCTCAATTGCTTATTTTAAAATAAAAGGAAAATTATGGTTAATATTTTAATGATAGAAGATGATTTAGAATTAGCAGAAATCATTAGTGAATATCTTGAACAATTTGATATGAAAGTTGATATTGCTCATGAGCCTTATATAGGGCTTTCAAAGCTTGCTTTAAAGGAGTATCAACTCATTATCTTAGATCTTTCTTTGCCCGGACTTGATGGGCTTGAAGTGTGTGAGGAAATTAGAAAAAAATACGATACACCTATTATAATTTCTAGTGCTAGGCATGATATTACAGATAAGGTAAATGCTTTGGATCTGGGTGCTGATGATTATCTTCCTAAGCCTTATAATCCAAAAGAACTTCAAGCACGTATTAAGAGTCATTTAAGACGCATTTCAAATACCAAATCAACAGTAGCAAAAGCAACAAAAGACTTGGTTTATGATCAGTTTAAACATGTTATTACTATGAAGGGACAAGAGATCAATCTTACTAATGCTGAATTTGATATTTTGAGTTATTTGATTAAAAAAGAAGGTGGGGTTGTAAGTCGCGAGGAACTTGTGTATAATTGTTCATCTATTAGTGAAGATTCAAGCAATAAAAGCATTGATGTGATTATTAGCCGTATTAGACAAAAAATGGGCGACGATCCTAAAACTCCAAAGTATATACATTCGATTCGTGGTATAGGTTATAAACTTGTTCAATGAATAAATCTTCTATTTTTTATCTCATTACTTTTATTTTTATTTTTGCTAGTGTCAGTGTGATACTAGCATTTTTATGGCTTATAGAGTATGATCAACAAAATTACACCAAAGAGCTAAATACTAAATATTCTTTGATTGCTAATACTAGATTATTACAGTTTAATGGGGTAATTAGCGAAAGTGAATTTCAAGAACAAACCAAAAATTATAAAATGGTTTTAATCGAAGATCCTAAGGAGATTAGATATGTGATTTTTCGCGGAGAGGTTTTAGATCAAGCACAAACTACTACAGGATTAATTAAAATCATTACTTTAGATAGGCAAATTTTTTTAAGTATCATTTATGAAGGCAAACTTTATCTTTACAAAGATAAAGATTATCAAGCGTATAGATATTTTATCATCAAAGCCATTGCGGTTGGGGTTATCTTGATGCTTATTGTACTGTATATTTTTATCATTCGTAAATTAAAACCTTTGAAAACTCTTAAAAAACAAATTGCAAAATTTGCTGAAAATAAATTAGATGAAATCAGTAATGTAAGTTCAGGAAATGATGAAATTTCACAGGTTGCAGATGCTTTTTATAAAGCAATTATGCAGATTAAGAAACTTAATCAGTCGAGGCAATTTTTCATTCGCAATATTATGCACGAGCTTAAAACCCCTATTACCAAAGGGCTTATTACGCTTGAAATGCTTGAAGATAATAAATACAAAGAAAGATTAACTAATATCTTTAACCGACTTGAAATTTTAATCAATGAATTTGCTGCTATTGAGCAAATCACATCAGGCGCCGCTTTTATTAATCGTAAAAAATATAATATCCTTGATATTATTGATGAAGCTAAGGAAATTGCCATGAGTGATGATAGAAATGTGCAAATTTCGGTACAAGAAAGTTTTTATATCAATGTGGATTTTAAACTTTTTACTACAGCAGTAAAAAATATGATTGATAATGGAATTAAATATTCTGATAATAGAATGATGCAAATTTATATCACAAAAGAGCATTTGTGTTTTAAAAATAAAGGAAATGAGCTTGGCAATAGTTTAGAGCATTACACTCAAGCTTTTACTCAAGGTATGAAACAAAAAGATAGTTTTGGTTTGGGGCTTTATATTGTAAATACTATTTTGGAATCTCATAATTTAAAATTTGATTATGAATATAGAGATGGATATAATTTTTTCTATTTTAAAAATTTACAAAATATTATTTTGAAAGACTAGAAACTGAAATTAATTATAGGTTTTTAAGTTTTTCAAATTCATTCATTAAAGTTGTTCTTAAATTTTCGCTTAATTCTTCGGAATTTTCTAGGTATTCAATGATAAGATTTTCAAATTCTTTTAAAAAGCCAAACAGCTCTTCTTGCCATATAGCGTCGCTTTTATTGCTTAAATTCATAGTTTGAATGAAAGTAAGCTCTCTGCTTAGATCGCTTAATTTTTCAAGGAATTCATCTTTTTTTTCTGTATCCTTTAATGCGAAAATTCCATTTTGTATATTATCTTTAAATTTTTTAATATTTTCATCAATAATATCGCAAAATTTAGGGTAAATATCTGCTTTTATAGGTTCTAATAAAGCTTTTTCGTCTATATTGATCGTTAATTTTTTAAGGGCAAAATAAAGTAACAAAAAAGCCAAAGCCGCAATTAGTAAATAAATACCCATTCTAAATCCTTAATTTAAAGCTTGCATTCCACCATCTAAATTTACACTAGCAATGCCTAATTCTTGCAAAAGCAATTCGCACGCAAATCTACTTCTGTGTCCGCTGTGACAAATAAAAGCGATTTTTTTATCATCTTTTGGAAGTAGGGGTTTTAAATCTTTTATAAAATCAGTATTTAAAATTCCGCGATTATCATGCATTGCCACGCAAATAGCTCCATCTAATATCCCATCTTCTTCCCATTCAGCTGGAGTGCGAACATCAAAAATTTGATATTCGCTTAAATCTTGCTTAGTCCAAATGCTCGCAGGGATATTTTCTATCATGAAAAAGCCTTAGTGATAATTTTTGTAAGACTTGCGTTAAACTCAGCTGGATTATCCACACCCATACCTTCGCTAAGTTTAGCCATGTTTAAAACCAAAGTCGCTATATCTGCACTAAAAGTTTCATTATTTTTAAGACCTGTAAAAATCGCATGTTTTGGATTGATCTCCAAAATAGGCTTAAAAGTTTGCTCTTGTCCCATTTGTTTTAAAAGCTGCTGCATAGCAAAATCAGGTTTATTTTTATCATAAACTATACAACTTGGACTATCTTTTAAACGGCTTGTAAGACGGACATCTTCAACTTGATCTTTTAAAAGCTCTTTAAATTTGGCTACAAGTGGTGCAAATTCATTTTTTTCTTCATCGCTTAATTCATTTTTATCCTCAACTTGATTAATGGCTACAAATTTTAAGCCCTCGTATTCTCCAAGCATTGGGGTTACTAAAGAGTCAATCTCATCATCCATAAGCAATACTTCTATACCCTTTTGTTTATATTCCTCAAGTAAGGGCGAATTTCTAAGCAGACTTTCATTATTTCCCGTGATATAAAAAATTTCTTTTTGTTCATTTTGTAAGTCATTTTTATATTCTTCTAAAGAACGCAAATTTTCACCTTTAGTGCTTTTATAAAGCATAAGTTTTAGCAAGCTTTCTTTTTCTCCGCCGAAACCATAAAGTCCTTCTTTTAAAACTTTTCCAAAGTTTTTGAAGAAAGATAAATATTTTTCCTTATCTTTATTTTTAAGTTTTTCAAGTTCGCTAAGTATTTTTTTAACACTAGCCTCTTTGACACCTTTTAAAATTTGATTTTCTTGTAAAATTTCGCGACTCACATTAAGCGGCAAATCTTCCACATCGATAATTCCGCGCACAAAGCGCAAATAAGTTGGCAATAATTCTTTATCATCATCGCTAATAAATACGCGTTTTACATAAAGTTTTAATCCGCTTTGATAATCCACACGATAAAGATCAAAAGGTGCATTTTGTGGGATAAAAAATAAGGAATTGTATTCTAATTTTCCTTCGCTTTTAGTATGGAGATAAAGTAAAGGTTTGTTTGAATCGTGAAAATTTTGCTCGTAAAATCTTTCATAATCTTCAATTTTAAGGCTTGATTTTTGCATTCTCCATAAAGCATTTGCTTTATTAATTTGTGAAATTTTAAGCTCGGTTTTCCCTTCTTCTTCGCCTTCTTTTGCAGGGGTAAATTCTTCTTTTTCCATAAAAATTGGAAATTGTATATGATTGGAATATTTTTCTATAATGCTTTCAATTCTATAAGAATTTGCAAATTCGTCATCTTTTAAATGTAAAGTTATTGTCGTGCCTTGCTCTTCTTTTGTAGAATCTTCTATCTCATAGCCATTTGCATCAGAAGTCCATAAATACGCCTTTTCATCTAAGGCTTTTTTACTTAAAACTTCGATTTTTTCCGCTACCATAAAAGCAGAGTAAAAGCCAACACCAAACTGCCCAATTAGTTGAGAGTCTTTTTTGGCATCACCGCTTAAATTTTCTAAAAAGCTTTTTGTGCCACTTTTTGCAATAGTTCCAAGATGGTTGATAAGATCATCTTTGTTCATACCTATACCATTGTCACTAATAGTGAGAATTTTTTTATCTTTATCAACCTTGATTTCTATTTTTGGTTCAAATTTTAAGCTTTTGTATTTATCGTCACTGACGCTTAAAAAGTTAAGTTTATCTAAAGCATCGCTTGCATTTGAAACAAGTTCTCTTAGAAAAATTTCCTTGTTAGAATATAAAGAATGTATCATTAGTTGTAAAAGTTGATTGACTTCAGTTTGAAACTGCATATTTTCTCCTTATTTTAATTTTTAAAAGCGATATTTTAACAAAAAAATCAAAATTAAAGGTAATTTTTTAGGCTTAAAGTCTTAAAGCCTAAATGTTTTAATTTTCAAAAGTAGCTTTTTGGTTTTTTAAATCTTTCATATTCTCTAAAATTTCATTTTTCATACATCATCTGCCAAACTACAAATGAAAAAGCTTGAAGTAAAGTTAAAAATAAGCAAGAATACAAATCATTTAAAAATTAAAAAACCAAGCCAAACGGCAAGTAAGCAAAGTGTCACATTTGATAAAATATTTAAAGTAAAATTTAAATAATTTCCGCTTTGCAAAAATAATAAATTTTCATAGGAAAAAGTCGAGAAAGTTGTAAAGGCTCCTAAAATTCCTGTGCTAATAAAGCTTTTAAGAAGTGGAGATAAGCCTTTATTTTGCGCATAAGAAAATAAAAGTCCTATGATAAAAGAACCAAAAACATTAACAAAAAGAGTACCGAAGCTAATTGAATGAGGTAAGAATTTATTAACTAAATTAATAGCAAACATTCTTAAGATAGCACCCAAAAATCCACCAAAACCGACAACTAAAATAGTATTTAGCATAGTTTTGCCCTTTCTTTATCTAAAAGCTCTTGCATTTTTTTTCTTGTATTTTCAAGCCATTTTTCATCATTGGTATCTACTAAATTCATGCAGATAATTTTAAGCGTTCCGCTTTTTGCGCTGAAATTTTTTGTATCTAAAATTTTTGCAGAATCTACGATTAAAATAGGTTGGACTTTTAAATTCAGTTTTTCACTTAAAACTTTAGCACCGCTTTGAAATTTAAGCAGTTTTTGAGCTTTAGATCTTGTTCCCTCTGGAAAAATTGCCAATATTCTATTTTCCCCAAGTCTTTGTTTTGCTTCTTTTAAAATACGCACCAAATCACGAGGATTTTTTCTATCTATACAAAGAAGTTTGGGTTTTTTCATTGCGATTTTAAAGATAGGAATTTCACCTAATTCTTTTTTGGCAATCCAGCACAAATTTTTAGGATAAATATCTTCTAAGGCTATAATATCTAGCATACTTTGATGGTTAATGATTAGCATTTTTGCTTCTGGATTAAAATTTCCAACGAGTTTAATTCTATAATTAAGAAATTTTTTTTGTAATTTTGCCCATTTTTTTCTTATTTTCCATAAAAAAGATTGCGAATTAGAGAAACAAAATAAGATTAAAACCAAAATAACACTGAAAATAAATTCAAAGAGAAAGAAAAAATACTTAATCCTTGCGCAAATTTTCATTTTCTACCCATCCTATTTTTCCATTTGAAAAGATCACTTTTGTATAGTTATTATCTCTCGTATTTAAAATTTCCACTCGTTCTTCTTGCGTATTTGTATAAAAATATGTTGATTGGCTTGTAGGTAAAATTTTAGCTCTTGAATTGGCTTTTAATATTGCAGTTTGTGTGTTGGAATTGATTAAAAAACTCCAGATAAGAAAAATAATTCCTAGTCCTAAGATAATAAATTTTTTTTTAAATATAAAGATTGCAATACAAATAAAAGTTAAGATCCATAATGCAATTTGTTTGTAAAATACTAAACTATTACTTCTGGGATTTAAATCACTTTGAGTACTAATGCTTTCTTCACTGATTTCAACCTTTAAATTGATAGTTTCTAGCTTCATAGTTTGAGTGTTAAAATATGAAAATTCAAAATTGCTTTTTGAAGGGCTAAAAACCGCGAAATAAAAAGCACTTGACGCGTTATAATCGCCTTTGAAGTTTTCTATTCCTTGTTTTGTGATATTAGCAATATTAAAATTTTGTAAATTGGCATTTGTAGCATTTAATTCAACCATCATAATGACATTTTTATCATCAAAATAGCTTGTTTTAACTTTTCCTACATTTAAACTGTCGGCCACAATATGTGAGTAATTTTTGTCCGAATCAACTTTTTCGAATTTAATAGGATTAATTAATAAGCTAGCTTCTTGGAATACTTCTTTATTGCGACTTAAAAATACAGAAATTTTACTTAAGTTTGCATTGGATGTTTTAGCTTGAAACCAAAGGGTTGCTGTGTAGGTATTTCCATTTTTAATCCATTTTAGATCGGGGTTTAAAAAAATTAAATCATCTGTTTTTTCAAGTTCTACAAGAAAATCAAAATCCGTGTTTTCATTTGTTTGTGCATTTAGGACAATTGCAAATACTTCATCCACTAAAACAGATGTTTTGTAATCTTGCACATTAAGTGCTAAAACTCCAGATGGAATGAAGGGATCTTTGATGTTTTCTTCATAATTTCCTAATTCATCACTTGGTGAAATGTGTTTGTAAATTTCTTGAGGATTTATTGTTTTGGAATTTTGCTCAAATACGCTATTTTCTTGCATTTGAGCAAAAAGAATCGTGAAACTAAAAAATAAATAAAATAAAAATTTCAAGATATAAAACCTTTAAACATTTTAAGACCGATATCACTACCTAGGATATTTTCACAAAATCTCTCAGGATGTGGCATAAGTCCAAATATTTTTTTATTTTCATCACAAATCCCAGCTATATCATCAACTGAACCATTTGGATTTTCAATATATTTTAAAATAACCATATCTTTATCATAGAGTTCTTTTAAGCCATCATTGTCGATAAAATAATTCCCTTCTCCATGTGCTATAGGAAGTTCTATAATTTCATTAGATTTGAAGTTTTTTAAAAAAGTATTGTTGTTTGAAATAACTTTTAATTTTTGAATTTTGGATATGAAATTTAAAGAATTGTTATGTTTCATAGCGCCTTTTAAAAGCTTCATTTCTAAAAGCACTTGAAAACCGTTGCAAATTCCTAGAACATATCCGCCTTTTTGAATATGTTCTAATACGGTTTTCATTGCAGGTGCAAATTTGGCAATTGCAGCACATCTTAGATAGTCTCCATAGGCAAACCCACCAGGCAAGACGATCAAATCTGCACTAAAATCTGTTTCTTCGTGCCAAACGATTTGAGTTTTTGCGCCAATTTTTTCAAAAGCATAAGCTGTGTCTAATTCGCAATTTGTCCCAGGAAATTGAATGATCGCTACTTTCATAGTATAATCTCATAATCTTCTATAACACTATTGACCAAAAGCTCACTACACATAGCTTCAACTTGTTTTTTTGCTTTTTCTTTATCTTTTTCATCAAGTTCGATTTGAATTTGTTTGGCGATTTTTACTTCTTTTATGTTATTGAAATTAAGAGAATGCAAAGCTTTTTGAGTTGCTTTACCTTGAGGATCTAAAACACCATTTTTTAAAAAAACATTAATTGTAATTCTCATCCATTTAGCCTTAATTTAAAATTCTTCTTAAAACTTCTTCATAAGCCATTTTTACATTTCCTAAATCTTGTCTGAATCTATCTTTATCAAGCTTTTCGTTTGTAGCTTTATCCCAAAATCTACAGCTATCTGGACTGATTTCATCAGCAAGGACTATTTCACCTTCTTTTGTCCAGCCTAATTCGATTTTAAAATCAATAAGTCTTAAATTCTTTTCATCAAAGAATTTTACAAGAATAGAATTGATTTTTCTGGCAATATTTTTAATAACTTCAAGATCTTTTGCATCTTTAACTAAATTTAGTACAATACAATGCTCATCATTAATCATTGGATCGCCTAAAGCATCATCTTTTAAGCAGAATTCAACCAAAGCAAAAGGTAAAATCGTGCCTTCTTTGATACCAAATCTTTTTGTAAGTGAGCCAGTTGCAACATTACGTACGATGACTTCTATAGGAATGATTTGACATTTTTTAACGATTTGTTCATTATCGCTAATAGTTTCAACCAAATGCGTTTTAATACCTTCTTTTTCTAATAGGTGAAAAATTTCAGTGCTTATTTTACAATTTAGCGCACCTTTTCCTGCCTCATTTCCCTTTTTTTCTGCATTAAAAGCAGTAAGATCGTCTTTAAATTCAGTAATGAGCAAATCTTCATTTTCTGTTTTAAACATTTTTTTACCTTTGCCTTCGTAAAGCAATTCTTTTTTTGTCATTTTTAACTCCTTAATTATTTAATACTTAAAATTTTTACAGCATCAATAGCCGATTTTAATTGTGCATCTTGATTAATTTGTTTTTCGCTAATGATATCTTTGTTTTTTGAATTTTGTTTTTCATTGTCTTTTTTTGTGTTTTCGATTTTTTCTAATTCACCTTCAAGATGTTGTTTAAGATCGCTTTCTTTAACACTAAAGCCATCCTCTTGGGTATTTACTTTTCCTGGAAATACTTCAATATCAGGTTTAACTCCGACGGCTTGTATGGTGCGTCCACTTGGTAAATAGTATCTTGCAATGGTAAGTCTTAAAGCCTCAGTTTCGTTGATTGGCATGATGGATTGTACACTGCCTTTTCCAAAAGTATTTTCTCCTACAATAATAGCTCGTTTAAGATCTTGCAAAGCCCCACTTACAATTTCGCTTGCGCTCGCACTTCCACCATTAACTAAAACAACCAAAGGAAGATTTGTGATTTTTTTATTAGGATCAGCTTTATAATCAACATTTTCTTTCTCTATTTTACCTTTTTGAGATACGATAATACCTTGATCGACAAAGAGATTTGTAAGTCCTATAGCTTGATTTAAAAGTCCTCCAGGATTATTTCTAAGATCAAGTATAATGCCTTTAGCTTTTGGATATTTTTGGATATTCTTTTGTGATTCTGCAACTACATTCTTATCAAAATTAGTAATTCTTAGATATAAAATATTTTCACTTTCTATGAATCTTGAATATACACTTTCTACTTTGATAATTTCGCGTTTTAAAGCAACATCAAAAGGCTTGGCATTACCTTTGCGATAAATTGTGATACTAATATCGGTTTTTGGTTTGCCTCTCATTTGATCTACTGCTTCATTTAGACTCATTCCTAGAGTAGATTTAGCGTTAATTCTTAAAATCACATCGCCAGATTTTATACCTGCTTTATCAGCTGGAGTTCCTTCAATAGGAGAAATTACAGTTAATGCTCCATCTTTCATTCCTACTGTGATTCCAAGTCCGCCAAATTCTCCGCTAGTTTGAATTTTAACATCATTAAAGTCTTTTTCATTTAAGAAAGAAGAATGTGCATCAAGGTTGCTTAAAAGTCCCGATAAAGATTTGTCGACTAAATTGGTAATATTAACATCATCAACATAATATTGCTCAACAATAGCCAGTGTTTTGGTAAGTTTATCCAAAGCTTCAAGACGCTTTTGAATTTGTTCGTCGTTAGAGTTGTTTTCCGCATTTAAACTGGTGCTTAAAAATACACAAAGACTTAAAGTTCCTATAAAACCACAAATTTTAGAGAGTTTTCGTTTCATGATTTAAATTTACTCCATTATCGTTTTTGCTTTATTTTTGATAATTAAAAATAAAAGATTAATTTTAATAAAAATTGCTTAAAAATTTGTAAATGCTTATGCTGAAATTATAAAAAATTTAAGATTTTTATAAAATTTTTACAGTTCTAAAATTTTAAATAAAATAAAAATGATTAAAATGCGAAAATGTGTTAAAATGAATTTTATGGATTAAAAATAGGGAGAAAATTATGTCGGTTAAAAAATCAAGTTGTGAACATACTCATAAGCATTCCAAAAGTTATGAAAAAAACATTACTATTAGATTAAATAAAACTATAGGGCATATAGAATCTATTAAAAAAATGATTCTTAGCGGCAAGGATTGTAGCGAGGTTTTAATACAACTTGCTGCAATTAAAGGGGAAATCAATAGCACCGCTAAGGTGATTTTAAAAGAGCATTTAGATCATTGTATCATCCATGCTATCGAAGATAAGGATTTGAAAAGCGTTGAACATTTCAATAAAGCTATAGATATGTTTATAAAATAAATTAAAAAAATATACTAAATAAACTTGACATTAATTGACTAAAGTTATATAATATCACTCATATAAAATAAAAGGAGAAAAAATGGCAAATATACAAGAATTTTTAACCGATAATATGCTTTCAAATGTAGAAAGTGCTGCTTCTTTAGCAATACATTCTAAAAATAATGAAATTGTTCCATTGCACCTTTTTTGGGCCTTAGTTGTAGACAGTCAAAGTATTTTAAATCAAATTTTTAATAAATTAAATATTTCCAAAGAAGCTTTAGAATTAGAAGTTAAAAGCAAAATTTCAAATCTTGCTACAAGTTCTAATGTAAATCGTGAAACCGTGCGTTTTTCTAGCGACTTTATCAATTCCTTAGAAAGCGCAAAAGGTTTGATGAGTGCTAATGGTGATAATTATTTAAGCGTAGATACTTGGCTTATAAGCGAAAGTGAGAAAAATCCTATCAAAGAAATTTTAGCTAAATTTATAAATATTAAAGAATTTCAAAAAGAACTCGAAAGCTTAAGAGCAGGGCGTAAAATAGACAGCAAAACAAGTGATGAAATCTTAGATAGCTTAAATAAATTTGGTATAGATTTAACTGCAAAGGCAAGCGAAGGCAAGCTTGATCCTGTTATAGGTAGAGAAGAAGAGATTGAACGCGTGATGCAAATTCTTATACGCAAAACCAAAAATAATCCCATACTTTTAGGCGAACCAGGTGTGGGAAAAACAGCAATTGTAGAAGCTTTAGCACAAAGAATTGTTAAAAAAGATGTGCCAAAATCTTTGCAAAACAAAAAAGTTATAGCCCTTGATATGAGCGCATTAATCGCAGGAGCAAAATATCGTGGAGAATTTGAAGATAGATTAAAAGCGGTGGTTAATGAAGTCATAAAAAGTGAAAATATCATACTTTTCATTGATGAAATTCACACCATAGTAGGTGCGGGAGCTTCTGAAGGAAGTATGGATGCGGCAAATATCTTAAAACCAGCACTTGCAAGAGGAGAGCTTCACACTATAGGTGCGACAACTTTAAAAGAATACCGCAAATATTTTGAAAAAGACGCGGCCTTACAACGCCGTTTTCAACCTGTAAATGTAGGTGAACCTAGTGTAAATGAAGCTTTAGCAATGCTAAGAGGTATTAAAGAAAAGCTTGAAATTCATCATAATGTTACTATAAATGATAGTGCCTTAGTCGCTGCTGCTAAGCTTTCAAAACGTTATATCGCAGATCGTTTTTTACCTGATAAAGCAATTGATCTAATCGATGAGGCTGCGGCTGAACTTAAAATGCAGATTGAAAGCGAACCAAGTTCTTTAAGAAAAGTCCGTAAAGACATAGAAACTTTAGAGGTGGAAAATGAAGCTTTAAAAATGGAAAATGATGAAAAAAATCAAAAAAGACTTGATGAAATTTCTAAAGAATTGGCTAATTTAAAAGAAAAACAAAGTGCCTTAAATTCGCAATTTGAAAACGAAAAAGGCGTTTTTGATAGCATAAGTTTAAAGAAAAAAGAAATTGATAGCTTAAAAAACGAAGCTATTTTTGCAAAAAACAAAGGCGAATTTCAAAAAGCAGCAGAATTAGAATACGGCAAAATTCCAGAATGCGAAAAAGAAGTGGCAAATTTAGAGGATAAATGGAAAAAAATGAGTGAAAATGGAGTTTTGCTTAAAAATCAAGTCGATGAAGATTTAGTTGCAGGGATTTTAAGTAAATGGACGGGCATTAGCGTGCAAAAAATGCTAACTTCTGAAAAACAAAAATTCTTAGAAGTAGAAAAACATTTAAAAGAAAGTGTCATCGGACAAGACAAGGCTTTAGGTGCTTTAGCAAGAGCCATTAAACGCAATAAAGCAGGGCTTAATACAGATAACAAACCTATAGGAAGTTTTTTATTCTTAGGTCCAACAGGGGTAGGAAAAACACAATCAGCTAAGGCTTTAGCTAAGTTTTTATTTGATGATGAAAAAGCAATGATCCGCTTTGATATGAGTGAATTTATGGAAAAACATAGCGTTTCAAGGCTTTTAGGCGCACCTCCAGGATATATAGGACATGAAGAAGGTGGAGAACTTACCGAAGCAGTGCGTAGAAAGCCTTATAGCGTGCTTTTGTTTGATGAAGTTGAAAAAGCACATAAAGATGTGTTTAATGTGCTTTTAGGAATTTTAGATGATGGTAGGGCTACAGATAGCAAAGGCGTAACAGTGGATTTTAAAAATACCATTATTATTTTAACGTCAAATATCGCCTCAAGTGCTATTATGAATTTAAGTGGAAAAGAACAAGAAAATGCGGTAAAAAATGAGTTAAAAAATTTCTTTAAGCCTGAATTTTTAAATCGTTTAGATGATATTATTACCTTTAATCCACTGGGCAAAGATGAAGCTTATGAAATCGTTAAGCTTTTATTTAAAGACTTGCAGATTAGTTTGGAAAATAAAGGCATAAAAGCAAGTTTAAGTGAAAATGCTGCGCTTTTAATCGCCAAAGATGGCTTTGATCCTGATTTTGGCGCAAGACCTTTAAAAAGAGCAATTTATGATCTTGTAGAAGATAAGTTAAGCGATATGATACTAGCCGATGAATTAAGTGAAAATGATGAGATTATCATTGATACGCAAAATGATGAAATCATTATTAAAAAAGTTTAAAAATAATAACTTTATAGGATAAATCATACTTTTTTTATCTTATAAAGTTACCAAAAACTTACAAATTTAAAAAATATATACTTTTCTTTTGCACTTTCTTTACTCTTTTGCTATGCTATATAAATTCAACATTATTCTAAAGGAGGAAGAATGAGTGCAAAACCTATTCGTTGGTTTACTTTCATTGTTTTGGTTATAGGAGGAGGGACGGTTTTTAAGCTCTCTTCTTTAAAGGATGCTTTTTATGTGCCTATGCAAGAGTTTATGAATCTTAGCAATACGCAAATTGGACTCGCGCTTTCTGTATATGGTATCGTTCAAACGGTGGGAAATTTTGCTTCTATTTATATAGCTGATAGATTTTCTAAGAAAATTCTTATACCATTTTCTTTGATTTGTGTGGGTTTGGTTGGAATTTATATTTCTACTTTTCCATCATTTTATGGGGTTTTAATCGCTTGGGGTTTGCTTTCTTTGTTTGGAGAAGTTGTGTATTGGCCTGTGCTTTTAAAAGCTATTCGTTTGCTTGGAGATTCTACGCAACAAGGAAGACTTTTTGGGTTTTTAGAAGCAGGGCGTGGTGTTGTGGATACTATAGTTGCTTTTAGTGCTTTAGGAATTTTCTTGCTTTTGGGTTCTGGGGCAGGTGGTTTAAAAGCGGCTATACTTTTTTATAGTGCTTGTGTTATCATTGCAGGCGTCTTGGCATATTTCTTACTTGAAGATGATAAGATCAATACCAAAGATGAGCAAGGGCATGAGATTAGCAAAAACAAAGCTGCTTGGAATGGAGTTATAAAAGCTGTTAAAACTCCTGAAATTTGGGTTGTTTCTTTGACAATTTTTACTATTTATTCAGTGTATTGTGGACTTACTTATTTTATACCTTTTTTAAAAGATATTTACGGTATGCCTGTAGCTTTGGTGGGTGCTTATGGTATTATCAATCAATACACCTTAAAGCTAGTTGGCGGACCAATTGGTGGATATTTGGCAGATAAAACCTTTCATTCATCTACTAGATATTTGCGTTTTGCTTTGATTTTAGCAGCAATTTCAATTTTAATCTTCATTTTTATGCCTCATGAAAAGTTAAACATTTATTTTGGTATGAGTTTGACTTTGGGTTTTGCGGCTATTGTTTTTACTATGCGTGCGACATTTTTTGCTCCTGTGGATGAAATTGAAATGCCAAGAGAGATTAGTGGTGCTGCGATGAGTATAGCTTGTATATTTGGTTATTCGCCGCAACTTTTTTGTTTTGCTTTATATGGCTTTATTATCGATCAATTTAAAGGCTTATTGGGCTATCAAATTGTTTTTGCCTTAATGGGCTTTTTTGCAATTTGCGGTGTGATAGTCACAACCATCTTGCTTAAAATGATAGCTAAGAAAAAAGCATTAAAAGGGGCAGCGTAATGAAAATTGGCTTAGAAACAGAAAGTATGCACCTTTGGTTTCAAAATGGCAGAATGGATATATTTTCTTATATTGATTTTGCTAAGGAATTAGGGTGCAATGGAATAATTATAAATTTGATTAAAGATTTTGGATTGGACGAAGAATGGGGATGCTTAGGAAGCAACGAGCCTTCTCATTTGGCAAAGATAAGAGCTAAGCTTGATGAGTATGATATGTATTGCGAGCTTGATTCTAAGGGTTTTGAGAGAGTTAAATTTGAAAAAATTGCTAAAGTAGCACAGGTTCTAGGAGCAAAAATCATTCGCTCCTATGTACCCTTAACTGATAAAAGCAAGCAGGTTAAAAATGCTAGCGATGGGGCGTTTGATGATTCTAAAATCACGGCTAAATTTGATAAGAATGATTTTTTAAATTCAAGCGAGGAAATTAAGGTTTTGATACCTTTATTAGAGCAATACGATTTAAAACTTGCTATTGAAAATCATGAATATCAAACTTCTGATGATTTGCTAGAATTACTAAATTTAATCAATCATCCTAGAGTAGGGTTTTTGTATGATTTTGGAAATTCTATGATGGCTTATGAAGAGCCCATTAAGGCTTGCAAAGATATGGCAAAATATACTTTTAGCACTCATTGTAAAGATCATATTGTTTTTATTGAAGATGGGATTGAGTATGTTTGTGGTGTGCCTTTGGGTGAGGGTAATATCGATATAAAAGCTTGTGTTGAAATTTTAAAACAGGCGGGTTTAGAACGCATTAATATAGAGCAGTGTTATCCTTATTGCGCTACTTTTAAAAGAGAAAAAGGAGTAGGCGGAGTGAGTGAGCTTGGAAAGGGTACTTTTAAGATCGAAAAACCTTTATTTAAGGGTTTAAAGGCAATGCAGTATTACTATCCTCAAGAAGTTTCAAAAGAGCATTTAGAAAAGCTTTTAAAACTTCAAAAAGAAGGTTGCGAGAAAAGCGTGA
Organism: Campylobacter sp. US33a; assembly: GCF_004378855.1. Classification (GTDB taxonomy): domain Bacteria; phylum Campylobacterota; class Campylobacteria; order Campylobacterales; family Campylobacteraceae; genus Campylobacter_D. Next base: position 23,675 of record NZ_RYYL01000005.1, on the reverse strand, counting down.
AGCATTTAAAAGAAATTTTAAATGCTTTGTAAGGATATTAAATCAAGAATTGGATTAAAATATAATCTCGCTTTCGCTTTGATCGACGCTTTGTCTTGGAAAAGGAGATTTTGGAGTGTAATACTCTATCTCTCCTTTATATAGACTTTTTTTAATTTCCGCAGGTATCATAAATTTTCTCGTGCTTTCTGGAAATTTCTGGATATATTCTTCGATAAACATTTTAAACACAGGTGCTGCTGTTCTTGCCCCACCTTCTGTTTTTTTCATAGGTTTGTTATTGTCATTTCCATACCAAATGAGTGCTTCAATTTCAGGTGTTAAACCACAAAACCAAGCATCAACACTATTATTAGTCGTGCCAGTTTTTCCTGCTATTTCAATACCTTTAACTCTTGCGTTGCGTCCCGTGCCTTGTTCAACTGCATTTTTCATCATATCCAAAGTTAAGAATACTTGTTCGCTTTCGCTTACTTTTTGCTCTTGCGGAATAAATTCAAAAATAAGTTCATTGTTTTTATTTTTGACTTTTTTAATTAAAATAGGTTCTTTTATGGTACCATAATTTCCAAACATGGTATAAAATTTAGAGTATTCTAAAGGAGAAATCCCAAAACTGCCAAGCACTATAGAAAGATCAACGGGTATGTTTTTAAAACCAAATTCACTAAGTTTTTGATGGATAACATCAAGTCCCATAGCAAGTGCTAAGTTGATGGTCGCTAAGTTTCTTGAGCCTGTTAAAGCTTGTTTTAAGGTAATCATACCTTGAAAATTTCCACCATAGTTTTTGGGTTTCCAATCTTTCTCATCTTCTTCAGTACTTTCAAAAATTCTCGAAATATCAGCAATTTCACTCATTGGAGAATATCCAAGATTGATCGCAGCTTGATAAACAAAAGGCTTGAAAGAACTTCCAGGTTGCCTTGAGCTTTGAGTAGCACGGTTATAGTTGCTTTTTGTATAATCAACCCCGCCTACTAAAGCCAAAACATCTCCATTTTTGTGATTTACCACAACCATGGCACCATTTAATGTGCTTAAATTTGCATCTTTATCTCTTTTGACAATCTCATCATAACCAAATTTTAAAGCATTTTGAGCCATATTTTGCACATCAAGGTCTATGGCAAGTTCTATTTTATAGCCACCCGTTTTAAGATCTGTGATATTTCCTTCAAGTTGTTTTATGACTTCATCTACCACATAAGGAGCAGCGTTTTGAGTGAGGGTTTCATCATAAACTTGCGGAACTTCTGACATGGCTTGTGTGTATTCTTCTTGCGAGATCCAGCCAAGATTGTGCATTCTTTTAATGACATTATTAGCTCTTGAAATAGAAAGATCTAAGTGTTTGGTTGGATCATAAGTGCTTGGGGCTTTTGGCATACCCACAAGCATAGCAATTTCTTTAAGGCTTAATTCATTTAATTCTTTATGAAAATATCCTTGTGCTGCAGTTTTTACTCCATAATATCCATGTCCAAAAAAGATGTAGTTTAGGTATCTTTCAAGTATTTCTTCCTTGCTTAAAAAAGTTTCTATACTATAAGCAAGTATGGCCTCTTTGACTTTTCTTGTTAGAGTTCTTTCTGGAGTTAATTCTGTATTTTTGATGAGTTGCTGAGTAAGAGTTGAAGCGCCTTCCATGGTTTTGCCGCCACTTCTAATGATTTTTATTATTGCTCTAAATATTGCATCGATATTTACTCCATCATGCTCAAAAAAGCTAGTGTCTTCAATAGCAACAAGTGCTTCTATAAGGCGTGGCGGAAGTTCATCGTAGGTTGTATAAAATCTATGTTGTTCAAAAACATTAGCAATCAATTTGCCATTGCGATCATAAATTTGTGTTGTAAGAGCTGGACGGTATTCTTTAAAAGCATAATCATCCATATTTGCCCCGAAAAATAAATACAAAGCATAAGCAACAAAAATTAAAATAAAAAATAAAGCAAGAGCAATGCAAGTTTTTAAAATTTTCATCATAAATAAGCCTTTAGTGTTTTGGTATCAAGCCCCAAAGCGGTGCTTAAATTTCCTATTTGTTTATAAATATAGTCCTTATGAAAACCTTCACACATAATCGCCCCTGCCTTTCCTTTAAAAATCTCGCTTTCCACATATTTTTTTAAAGCATTTTCATCAAATTTTTTAAAATAAAGCGTAGTTTTTGAAAGAGAAAAAATACGTTTTTTAGGGTTACTTAGCAAAAAAGCACTTAAAATACTTGCCTTGTAATTATTTTGCAAACTAAGCATTTTATAAGCTTCTTCCTTATCTTTTGCCTTAGTTAAAATTTTATTATCCACGCAAACTATACTATCAGCAAAAAGCAACATTTCATTTTTAAATTCATCTTTAAAACTCTCTAAAAATTGCTTTTCTTTTTCCAAAACGATTTTTTGCACATAAACACTAGGGGATAAATTTTTATTCAAATTCTCATTATAATCAAAGCCAACTTGTTTAAAATCAATACCAGCATCTTTTAACAAATTCGCCCTAGAAATAGAATTTGAAGCAAGGATTATCATTGATTAAAGTCCTTTTTCTATTAAATTTAGAGCCACATTTAGTGCTTCATCAATCTTACTTATATCCTTACCACCAGCAGTAGCAAAATCATCTCTTCCGCCACCATTTCCACCTAAAATTTGTGCAATTTCTTTGACAATATTTCCTGCCTTTAAAGGAGCGTTTTTAACTCCTGCTGCAAGGGTAATTTTTTCATCTTTTGCTTGTAAAAGTAAAATCACAGCGGAATTAAATTTATTTTTAAAATCATCAATCATTGCTTTAATATCGCCATTATCCACGCGCTCTACGCAAACTTGTACCCCTTTTAGAGTTTGAGTTTTTAACTCGCTTTTGTTTGAGTTTTTAAGTTCATTTTTAAGATTTATGATTTCATTTTTAAGTTTTTTAATGCCTAAACTCAAATCATTGCTTTTAAGTTCTTCTTTAAGACTTAAATTTTCATTGATAAAGCTTTTTACATATTCTAATGCAGCCCTTGAAGCAACAGCTTCAATGCGTCTTACTCCAGCACTTACGCCACTTTCTTTTACTATATAAAAGCTTCCAATTTGTGCGGTATTTTTTACATGAGTTCCCCCACAAAGTTCTTTACTTGCTCCAAGTGTTAAAACACGCACATTTGAAGCGTATTTTTCGCTAAATAAAGCAATCGCACCGCTTTTTTTAGCCCTCTCTAAACTCATCATTTCTAGCACGGCTTCATCGGCATTTATAATCATTTCATTGACTCTTTTTTCTATCATTTCAAGCTCGCTTTTTTCTAAGGCTTTGTGATGAGTAAAATCAAATCTTAATTTGTTAAATTCCACTAAAGAGCCTGCTTGTGAAATATGGCTTCCTAAAATTTCTCTTAAAGCTTGATGTAAAAGATGAGTTGCAGAGTGATGTCTTGCGATTTGCTCCCTTTTATCTGTATCAATTTTTGCTTTTACAAGATCATTTACTTTTAATTCTTCATTTGCATTTACAAGACTTAAATTAAGGTTAAAGAATTTTTGTGTGTCTAAAACTTCACACTCATTTATATATCCAATATCTGCACTTTGTCCGCCACTTGTTGCGTAAAATGGAGTATTTTCCAGCATTACCCAACCTTTTCCTTTAAGACTTGAAACTTCTTTAAAGTTTTCATCTAAAAGGGCTAGAATTTTACTCTCACATTCTGTTTTTTCATAACCCACGAAGTTATTTTCTCCAAATTTTTCAAGCAAAGCTTTAAAATCCCCACTTGCTACCTTATCCCCACTTCCTTTCCAAGAAGCCTTTGCGCGATTTTTTTGCTCGTTCATTAGTTCATCAAATTTAGCTTCATCAACTTTTAAATTTTTCTCTCTTAACATATCTTGCGTTAAATCAAGCGGAAAACCATAAGTATCATAAAGTTTAAAAGCCACTTCCCCGCTAAAAATTTCTTTAGTATTTTTAAGCTCTTCATTAAAAATTTCAATTCCATTTTCAATTGTGCTTAAAAATCTCTCTTCTTCAAGGCGAATTTGTTCTTTAACAAAGTCTTTTTTCTCATTTAAATAAGTGTAGTGATTTCCCATTAAATCACAAACCACATCGACTAATTTATACATAAAAGCATTTTTAAATCCCAGTAAATATCCATGTCTTAAGGCACGACGCAAGATACGACGCAAAACATAACCTCTGCCTTCTTTATCAAAACTCGTTCCTTGTGCGAGTAAAAATACACTTGATCTTATATGATCAGCTATAACTCTAAAGCTCGCTCCACTTTCATAAACATAAGCTTTACCGCAAAGTTTTGAAATTTCATTAATAATTGGCATAAAAAGCGAACTATCAAAATTGCTAAATTTACCTTCTTTTATAGCTGTAACTCTTTCAAGTCCCATTCCTGTATCAATACTTGGTTTTGGCAATGGAGTAAGTGTGCCATCAGCACTTCTTTCATATTGCATAAAAACAAGATTCCAAATTTCTAAGAATCTATCTCCATCGCCACCCATATAATCTTCACTACTATTAAAATGCTCACTTCCTTGATCATAAAAAATTTCACTACAAGGACCACATGGACCTGTATCTCCCATTTGCCAGAAATTATCTTTATCGCCAAATTTATAAATTCTATCTTTTTCGATGTGTTTTTGCCACAACTCATAAGCTTCATCATCATTCTCATGCACGGTAACATAAAGTCTATCTTTAGGGAGTTTTAAAATTTCAGTCACAAATTCCCAAGCATAAGCAATAGCCTGCTCTTTAAAATAATCTCCAAAACTAAAATTCCCAAGCATTTCAAAAAAGGTATGATGACGGGCTGTGTAGCCTACATTATCTAAGTCATTATGCTTTCCCCCAGCTCTTATGCAAGTTTGACAACTTGTTTTGCGTGGTGGATTTGGGCGTGGCACCTCACCTGTAAATATACTTTTAAAAGGCACCATTCCGGCATTAGTAAAAAGCAAGCTTGCATCATCAGGCACTAAAGGGCTTGAAGGAGTGATTTCATGTCCTTTTGATTTAAAAAAATTTAAATATTCGCTTCTAATATCCATAATCTTTTGTCTTTCTTTAAATAAAATATAAAAAATTAAAAAAGATATAATACCAAAATTACTTTAAATTAAGTAAAACTAACATACAATAAGCCTTTTAAATTTTAATAATTCTTAAGGAAAATAAGTGAATTTCATCAATCTTGCCAAACAATACGAAACTTATAAACAAGAGATCGATAATGCAATTTCGGAAGTTTTAAGCAGCACTTCTTTTATAGGTGGTGCGAAATTAAATGAATTTGAAACAAATTTAGCTAAATATGTGGGCGTTAAGCATGCTATTGGTTGTTCTAGTGGTACAAGTGCTTTATATCTGGCTTTAAAGGTTTTAAATATCAAGGAAGGTGATGAAGTTATTGTGCCTAGTTTTACCTTTATAGCTACAGCTGAAATGGTGGCTTTAATTGGTGCTAAGCCTGTTTTTGTGGATATAAATTTGGATAATTTTAATATTAATTTTGAAGCTTTAAAAAATGCCATCACTCCTAAAACAAAGGCGGTCATTGTGGTAAGTATGTTTGGGCAAATGAGTGATTTAGAAGATTTAAATGCCATTTGTGAAAGCAAAAATATAAGCTTGATTGAAGATGGTGCGCAAAGTTTTGGAGCGAGTTTTAAGGGTAAAAAATCTTGTTCTATTGCTAAAATTTCTTGCACAAGCTTTTTTCCTTCTAAGCCTTTGGGAGCTTATGGCGATGGCGGGGCAATTTTTTGTAATGATGATGAAATAGCTAAGAATTTAAGAATTTTACTTAACCACGGACAAACACAGCGTTACAAACACGAATTTATAGGTATAAATGCAAGGCTTGATACTCTTCAAGCAGCTGTTTTAAATGTAAAATTAAAGTATTTAGATGAAGAGTTAAACAAAAGACAAAAGATAGCAAAAATTTATGATGAGAATTTAAAAAATTGTCAAATTCCAAAAATAAATGAATTTGCTATCAGTGCTTACGCGCAATATAGTGTTTTGGTAGAAGATAGAGCTAGGGTTTTAAATGCTTTAGAAAAAGCAAATATCCCTTATGCGATCCACTATCCAACGCCACTGCACAAACAACCTTGCTTTAATGAATTTTCACATTTAAAACTAGTAAATTCAGAATATGCAAGCGAACACATTTTATCCTTGCCATTTTCAGCATTTTTAAGCGAAGATGAGCAAGAGCAAATCATTGCGGTATTTAAGAATTTCAAATGATAAAAGTAGGTATTATTGGTCTTGGAAAAATGGGGCAAAACCATTTAAACGAACTTAGTAAAAATAGTCATTTTAAAGTTAGCACCTTGTTTGATGTGGTTAAAAATAAAGAATTTAACGCACCGTTTTTTACAAATTTAGATAAATTTTTAGATCAAAACAACGATATTATCATCATTGCAACGCCTACAAATTCACATCTAGAAATCGCTAAAAAGGTTTTTCGTAAATGCAAATGTGTATTGATCGAAAAGCCTTTGGCATTAAATTTAGATGAAATTGATGAAATTTCAAATTTAGCTAAAAATCACGGCGTAAAAGTGGGAGTAGGATTTTGTGAAAGATTTAATCCCGCGATTTTGACCTTAAAACAAGAACTTAAAAACGAAGAAATCATCAGTATAAATATACAAAGATTTTCTACTTATCCGCAAAGAATTAGCGATGTAGGAATTTTACAAGATTTAGCCGTGCATGATCTTGATTTACTTCATTTTTTAAGTGGCGAAAAAATCATAAGTGCAAATATTTTAAAAATCTTTAATAAAGATGAGTTAAGAGAAGATGAAAGCATTATAACTTGCAAATTTGAAAAAGTCATTGCTTGCATACATCAAAGCTGGAATAGCACACAAAGACTAAGAAAAATCACACTTGTAGGCAAAAACCATTTCTATGAAGCCAATTTGGCAGATTTTTCTTTACATAAAGACGGACAAAATTTAAAGCTTGAAACACAAACACCGCTTTTTGGTGAACATATGGCTTTATACGATTTATTTTTAGGTAAAGAAAATTATTTAGCAAATATTAAAAATGCCTATGAAGTGCAAGAGATTTTAGAAAAATTTTAACCTTGAATAAACTAAATATAAAAATTAAATTTCAAAGTAGTAAAAATACAGAAATAAGCTCTTAAAATTTTTAGAATAACCTAGGAAAACCTTAATGAAATTTAAAGTTTTAGAAACTATAAATGCAAAATTTTTCCCACAATGGGATGTTTTGCTTGATTTGCATATAAATTCATTTCTTGATATATTTTCCACACATAAACAAGTAAATAAAAATGATATAACAGAGATTATAGAGTATAGTTTTTTATGTGATTTCTTAGAATGTAGTGATTATGCAGAATTTTTTATGATTTTTAACCTTTATACAAGAGATTATCAAGATGAATTTATAAAAGTATTTGCAAAATATTTCTAAATGATTTAATTTATTTTTATATAAACGATGAAAAACAAAATACATTATCAGCTTATACTAAAGATAAAGATAAAAATTGGAAATATTTTTTAGATAATTATATCAATAAAGAGTGTTTTTATATAGATGATTTTTGTATTGCTTCTTGGGATATTCCAAGTAGTTGGAATAAATATAATATTAATGCAATTATTACCCCCCCCCGCCAAAGGCACAAAATACTTTAATGAAATCTTAGCTCCTAAATTTTATAACAAATACAAAGATTTAGAAGTAGAAATTGATAGTAAAGGCAATGTGCTTAGGTGGGTTGGGGAGATTAATAGATGAATTTTATAATTTCACTGTGTTAAAAAATTAAAAAAGGATTTTTAATGTTTGTTGCAATGCTTGTTTTTATAGTATGGGCTCTTTGTATTTTTTCACCTTTAATAATGCTTACAAATTGGAAGTATAAAAATTTACTCCTAATTTTATTTGTGTGCATTGTTGTGCATTTTTCTTTTATACCCTTTACGCTGTTTGCTATGATATTTATACATGATTTATCGTTTGAGTTTAGAACACCCTTAACGATGGTAATGATAAATGTGTTTGTGGGTGTATTTATTTTATCGGTATTAAGTATTTTTTTGAAAAAAGTTGAATTTTTCATAGCTATTTTTTGGGTTTTATGTGTGATGGCTTTGAGTTATTATGGAGAAATTTTTACAAAAATAGCTAATTTTATGGATAATACTTGGTATTTTTTGATTTTTTTATTTGCGTCTTTGGGTTGTGTGAGTGCGATTTTAAATTTCATTTTTAAAAATAAAAATATCCTAAGAAATTATTTTTGCTTAGTAGTTTTCTTTTGTGTTTTTGTTTTATTTATAAATATCTTATCACACATAGAAATTGCAAATTATAAACAATTTATTTTAGATTCTTTTAGTTGGTATTTTTTATTTTTATTTACTTTTGTTTTATTTGCAGTGTATGGAATTTACTCATTATTTAAAAAATATGATAAAAAAGTGCAAGTTTGCTTCATTATTTGTGTTTTTTGCTTTTTTCCTTATATTTTTCCATTATTACCTATGATGGCGATGATGGATTAGACAAAAAATTTATTGATTTTAAATTTATATTAAAGTAAAATAAAACTAAAAAAAGGTTTTTTTAATGAAATTGGTTTTATTTTTAAATATGGGTGGAGCTACGAATTTACAAGATTGTGAAACTTTTTTGAAAAATATGTTTAATGACCCTTATATTTTAGGTATTAAAAATAAATTTTTAAGAAAATTTGTGGCATTCATGATAACAAAATCTCGCGTAAAAGCCATGAGAGAAAATTATAAACAAATGGGTGGAAAATCTCCTCTAAATGAGCTTACGCAAAGTTTATGCCAAAAACTTGAAGCAAAAGCAAAGGACTTTAAATTTGATTTTGTCAATCTTTATGTACCACCCTTTGCCAATGAAGTTTTGCAAAAATATAACTTAAATGAAAACGATGAGATTATTCTTTTTCCACTTTATCCACATCACTCAAGCACTACGGTTACTTCATCACTTGAGGTTTTACAAAATGAAATATCAAAGCAAAATATTAAAGCAAAGGTGAAAATTGTAGATATTTTTTATAAAAATGAGCTTTATAATGAGATGATTGTTTCTCAAATACTAGCCAAAAAAAGCAAGTTTGATGCTAAAACTTTGATATTTTCTGCACATTCTTTGCCACAAAGTATTATCGATAAGGGCGATTTATATGAAAAACATATAAATCATCATGTAGAGCTTTTAAAAGAAAGATTAAAGGGTCATTTTGATAAGATTATTTTAGCTTATCAATCAAAACTAGGTCCGGTAAAATGGCTTGAGCCAAATACGAGCGATATTTTGGCAAATTTAAATGATAAGGCTTTGATTTATCCTATTTCTTTTTGCATTGATTGCTCTGAAACGATTTTTGAGCTAGGTATGGAGTATAAGCATTTAGCAAAATGTGATTATGATTTAATCGCTTGTCCTAATGATAGTGATGAATTTACTCAGTTTATTTCGAATTATTTATTAAATTTTTAAAGGAGATTATAATGTTTGAACTTTATTTAAGTTTTTGGAAGCAAGGTTTGGATTTTCAGACGCGAACGAATAGGGGTGATTATTGGGCTATTATGCTCATGCAAATCCTTGTTAGTTTTTGTGTGGATTTGTTGTTTTTTTGGTGGTTGCCTATTGTCGCTAATATTTTTTCGCTTGTAAGCTTGTTGCCTATGCTTGCTATAGGTGCAAGGAGATTGCATGATATAGGATTTAGTGGCTGGTGGCAGCTTTTGTATATTTTGATTTTGCCTGTATTTGTGTTTATAATTTTACATTGTTTAAAATCAAATGAATTTACTAACAAATACGGAGAACAAATACCAGAAACTAGAAATTTTATCCCATATCTTATCGCTAATATAATAATCATCGCAATTTTAAGCTTCCTTGTTAATTTTACTCAAATTTAAGACTTGTTTTACAAGTCTTAAATCTTTTGTATAGAATTTACTCAATAGTCAAAGGCGCTAAATGAAAAAATTTCAAATTTTAATTACGCTTTTTTTGGCATTGTTTTTGGCTGCGTGCGGGACGCATACTTTAAATTATAGCTCCAAAACTCCTATTTTTTACGAAGAAGATGGATGGAAAGTATTTTTTGATAATGATCGTTTTGGTTTTAAAGATCAAAATGGCTCGGTTGTAATTGGGCCACAATTTGATTTAGCCTTAGATTTTAAAAACGGCGTTGCAAGGGTTGTGCAAAATGAGAAATATGGACTTATTGATAAAAGTGGAAAATTTATTTTAAAACCACAATTTGATGATATAAGCTATTTTAGCGATAGTGTTTTTTTGGTTAAAAAAGATGAAAAATTCGGTTTGATTACTTTAGACGGAAAAACAATTTTAGAGCCTAAATTTATACTTCCTGATAAATGGCGTAATATAAAAGCACCTTATATAATTTTTATAAATAATGAAAAACTTACAAAGATTGTTATTGATGACAAAACCGGCTTTATTGATGAAAATGGCAAAATAGTGGTTGAGCCTAAATTTGACTTTGCGTCGCGTTTTTTTAATGGTCTTGCTGCGGTTAGACTAAAAGATAAATGGGGTTTTGTCGATGAAAAAGGTAAAATGGTTATAAAAGCTAAATATGATAGCGTATCTAGCTTTAAAGAAGGATTTGCTGCGGTTAAGCTTAATGAAAAATGGGGCTTTATCGATAAAAAAGGCAAAATGCTTATAGAGCCTAAATTTGATTTTGTATCCTGTTTTCTAGATGGATTTTCCGAGGTGAGGCTAAATGATAAATGGGGGCTTATCAATATAAAAAGAGAATTTGTTATAAAACCTGAATTTGATAAGATAGATCAAGTTGAAAATGCCATTCTTATTGAAAAAAATAGAAAATACGGCATTGCAAGTTTTGATGGCAAAATTTTAGAACCACAATTTGATTATATACAAAAAAGCTATAATCAAAAGATATTTTTAGTAGAAAAAGATTCAAAAATAGGTTTAGTTAGCAAAGAAGCACAAGTGCTTGTAGAGCCTAAATTTTATAAAGCTTCTTATCGACAAAATGATATTTGGCAAGTAGAAATTGATAAAAAACTGGGATTATTTGATATAAAAAACAAACAATTTATATTAGAACCTAAATTTGATGATATGTATAATTTTTATAATAAATTTATAGGAGTGTATTTTCAAGGTAAAGAAGGTTTATTTGATATAAACAATCGTCGTTTTGTCCTAGAGCCAAAATTTGAAATTAGCAGTTGTGGTGGTACTAGCAAAGTTGGTTTAAATGGAAAATATGGAATTATCAATGATAAAGCAGAATTTATCGTGCCCATAAAATATGATTATATATCGTCTTGTTTTTCAAATGATCTTAGTTTTGTCAGTATTAAAAATAAAATGGGTTATATCAATAAAAATGCGGAACTTGTTATCCCTGCTAAGTTTGAGACGGTTACTCCTTTTAAATATGGTTTTGCACAAGTTAAACTTGATAGAAATAAAAAATTCGGACTCATCAACACAAAGGGTGATTTAATCTTGCCTTTTGAATTTGATAGTATTTATTATATTGAACCGCTTGCAACTTCTGAGACAAAACTTGGAGAAATGAAAGAGACAAATGAAGATAAGTCCGTAAGCAAAGAGCAAATGTTTTTTATAGTAGAAAAAAAGGTAAATTTGGAGTTATGGATAATCATAGAAAATGGATTGTTAAGCCACAAAATTATTTTATAAAATATTTTGATAAAGATATGGGTTTTATCATTTCTGATGGTTTGCACTATGGTGTTATCAATATGCAAGGCAAAGTTATCATCAAACCACAGTATGAAGAAATTTATAAATTTTCTAATAGGCTTTATTGGGTTAAAAAAGAAGATGAAAATGATGATTATAAACTCAATACAAATGATAAAATAGGCATTATCAACGAAAAAGGTGAATTTGTTTTAGAACCAAAATTTGATTATATAAATACTGATAAATATCCTTTTAAATTCATTCAAGGTGCTAAATATGGTTTTTTGGATGAAAAAGCTAGAATCTTATTTGAAATCAATTTTGCTTATGAAGATGATTTTAATAATGATATTTTGACGCTAGCAAATAAATATTGGCTTGTTCAAAAAAAAGGCGAAAGTCAAATTTTTGATATGAAAAATAATCAAGCAGTTTTTGATATATTTTTTGACAATATTGCTAGATATGATAATTTTATCAGTGTTACTATTGCTAATAAAATTGGTGTAATGGATGAGAATTTAAATTGGCTGATTTTACCTAAATTTGATGAATTTAAAAGGTTTGGCAAAAATCATTATAAAATAGCACTTGATAACAAAATAGGACTTTTAGACAAGAATTTACACACTATTTTAGAGCCAAAATATGATTATATTGGTGAAAATTTTATCAATGGCTTTGTAAAAATTGGGCTTAATGATAAATACGGCTTTATTGGCGAAAATGGCAAAATCATTGAACCTCAATTTGATTATGTTTGGAGTTTTGAAGACAATTGGGATTTTAAAGATAATATGGTGGCTAAAGTTTTTACAGGTAAAGAAATAAAATTTATCAATACCAAAGGTGAATTTGTAGAATAATTAAAGGCAAAAAATGAAAAAAATTCAAATTTTAACTACGTTTTTTTTAGCATTGTTTTTTAGTGCTTGTTCTAAGATGAGTGAGATTGACAAGCTTAAGGAAACTTGTAATTTAGAAGAAGTACAAGCTTGTGAAAAACTGACACAAATTTATCAAAAAGATTGTGATAATAATAACTCGCAATCTTGCTTTGAGCTTGGAAAATTATACGAAAATCCCGCCATTAGAGATTTAAATAAAGCAAGAGCATATTTTGTCAAGGCTGATAGTCTAGGATTTGCAAAAGCAAAAACTTATATTTCATTTATAGATTATGGATTTGCACCTGCGACTTTTTTACATAAATTTGGTTATGAAACTCATAAAACTTTCAAAGGCGGTGGCTTTATCGATCATACGGGCAAATGGGCTATAGAGCCTCAATTTAGCGATATATATCCTTTTGAAAATGGTTTTGCAAGGGTTGTTGATCGAGATTATAATCTAGGTCTTATCAATCAAGAAGGAGAAGTAATCGTAAAGCCTAAATTTGATGGCATTGGTTCTTTTGTAGAAGGGCTTGCTTTGGTTATGAAGCTTAAAAACGACAAGGAAAAATATGGCTTTATAAATAAAAGCGGGAAAGTTGTTATTGATTTAGAATTTGATGATGCGTATAATTTTAGCGAAGGACTTGCAGTAGTTAGAAAAGACAGAAAATGGGGCTTTATCAATAAAAAAGGCAAATGGGTTATAGAAGCAAAATTTGATACTGTGTTTGGTTTTAGTGATAAAACTGCAGCGTTTAGACTTGGCGATAAATGGGGCATTATAGACAAACAAGGCAAAATCATCATCGAGCCACAACTTGAGTGGGAAGATGTCGCAAGTAAATTGATTTATAAATTTAAAGTAAATGATAAATTTGGCCTTATGGATGAAAATGGAAAAGTCATTGTAGAGCCTATAATGGATATTATAATCGTGAATGAATATAGCTATTGTGCGACATTTTGCTTAAAGGATAAATGTGGCTTTGTTAATACAAGTGATAATATTTTTATAGAACCAAAATTTGATGATTTATTTTTTTGGGACAACATTATAAGTTTTAGACTTGGCGATAAATGGGGACTTATGGATAAAAATGGAAATATCATAACTCAAGCAAAATTTGATCATTTGGATTCTTTTTCTGAAGGTTTAGCAGCTATTAGGATTGGTGATAAATGGGGATATGTAAACAAGAAAGGCGAAGTAATCAAAGCGCAATTTAACAAGGTGGAAGAATTTAAACAAGGACTTGCGGCAGTCAAAAAAGGAGAAAAATGGGGTTTTATCGACAAAAAAGGCAAATGGGTTATAAAACCGCAATTTTTCAAGCCAGAGCTCGGTTTTGGCCATGTGCGTTTTGTAAATGCTTTTGCAAGAGTGCGTTTAGACAAAAATAACTATTGGGAAAATACATGGATTAACAAAAAAGGCGAAGTGATTAAAGGTTATGAGCCCGTAGAAAGCGAATTTGGGTTAACAAAAGTTAAAATGCTCAATGGTTCGGGTTTTGGAGTTGTGGATACAAATGGAAATTTTGTTTTAAAGCCTACTCATGATGAAATTGCATTACACCCCAATGGTTTTATCAAAATGACAACTAAGAATGATACTTGTGGTTTGGTAAATACAAAAAGAAAGCTTTTTATAAAGCCTGTCTTTGATGATATTTCAGTAGATGATTTTTTAGATGATAAAAAATTAATCAGATTTATAGCAAATGGTTCTTATGGCTTTATGGATCAAAAAGGCAATATCATAATAAAAGGAAAATTTACTAAAGCAGGTTCATTTTCAAATTTTTAAAGCCAAATATTTTTTAAAGACAAAAAATGAAAAAATTTCAAATTTTAATTATTCTTTTTTTAGCATTGTTTTTTAGTGCTTTTTGTAAGGGGTATTTTAAAAAGAACATGTAACTATCCCTAAATAATTTTAGCAAAACTCCCAAATAATAGGCTTTTAAAGCATATAAAAACGACTTTTTATCTTTCCAAATTTAAAGCGTAAAATATCCCAAATATCCCAAAATGTCCGTTTTATCCCAAGAAAGTGATTAAATGCCGTTCAAAAGGCAGATAAAAGCGAAGCTTGGTTTTAAATTTTATATCCCAAAAGTGCTTTTTACTCTCTAGGATAGTTACATTTTTGCTTAAAGTATTCTTATGTTTTCTTAACCATGTAACTATCTCTATAAAACACTATATAACCATAGCTTAACTACTTTTTGTATAAAAATAGCATGTAACTATCTATGGCTTTAAGGTTTGGAAGATAGTTACATATAAAACTTAAACTTTTTTTAAAATAAACTTAAAAAATTAGCCTTTCAAATTAAAATCTTTTTCTTGCTTTTTGTAATTTTTTGTTAAATTCTTTGAAATTAAAATAAAGGATTTAATATGCAAATGCAAGAAGTGATTGAAAAGCTAAAGGATATTTTAGCCAGTGAAGGTAAGCGTGATTTAAAAACCAAAGATATAGCCAAAGAATTAGGCATCCATCCTGATACTTTTAATTCTATGAAGTTTAGAAACTCCATTCCCTATCCACAAATCTTAAACTTTTTAAATCAAAGAAACATAAGTATTAATTATTTCTTCTATGGAAACTCTCCTAAAGATCAATTAGAATGTGAAAACAAATATAAAATTTTAAAGCTTTATAAAACCAATGCAAGTTTAGGTGGAGGTGGAATAAATGATTTGATTGATAGCTCTGATTTAATCATCGATGAAAATATTTTAAACTTTTTTGGTAGTAAAGAATGCGAGTTTATTACCTGTTATGGCGAGAGTATGGAACCAGTAATAAAAGATGGTTCAATTTGTGTTATTGATAGAAATAAAACTTTTAAAAACAAAAGTATTTGTGTGATTAATACTAGAGATGGACTCTTTATAAAACAGGTTTTAAAGCAAGATGGTGGAGTGATTTTGCACTCTTTAAATCCTTCGTATAAAGATATCTTTTATAAAAATGGAGATTTTTTATTAATTGGCGTGGTAATTGGAGAACTTTCTTGCGTTTAACAGCACACAATAAGCTTTGTCAAGCTAATCTTGTCTTATCAAAACAAAAGGAGATAAGATGAGTAAAGTAATAGTAGATATCAAAAAAGGTTTTAGTAAAACTTTTATAAACGCAATTTGTAATCATAACAACGAACTTGTTTTAGAATATCTTAAAAATGGTATGAGTGCAACTAAAGAATGCATGGGCGAAGAGCCTATGTTTTATGCAATAACTCACAATAATTTTGGAGCGATTTTGCTTTTATTAAAATATGGAGCTATTTTAGATAAAGACTATCTAGAAGAATGCAATAAAGATTTTAGCAAAGAAGTTTTAGAATTTTTAGCCTCTTTGCTTAAATAAAAGAGAATATAAAAATATTCTCTTAGCTTTTAAAAATTCATAATCAAAAGCTCTTTGTTTTCTTTTCTTTTTAAAACATTGTTATTTAAAGAATATCTTACTTTTAACTCCTTAAAATTAAAATCTTTATAAAGCTCTCTTATTAACTTACAATCATTATAAGAAAGCATAAATTTACCCTTGATATTTTTTAGCAAATCACATAAAAGCTCATGTTCTTTTAGCCCAAAACTTGGCATATTTTTATAATAATTTTCCGTTCCTACATAAGGTGGATCTAAATAAAACAAAGCTTCTTTATAATCATATTCTTTTAAAATATATTCAAAGCTTTTGTTTTCAATACTGGCATTTCTAAGTCTTTTTGTATGCAAACTAAAATCCCTATAAAGCTTTTTAGGTGCTCTTTGCTTACTCATAGCAAATTGTCCCATGCTTGAACCAAAAGAAGTGTTGATAAGATAAAAATAAAAAGCTGCTCTTTCTATATCATTTCTTGGCTTAATTTCTTTGTTTTTAAGCATTAAAAAGATTTTTCTACTTGCCAGCATAGAATTAAGCACATTAGTTAGACTTTGTGGTTTATTTCTAATGCAAAGATGCAAATTAATAAGCTCGTTGTTAATGTCGTTAATGACTTCTATTTTTGAAGCACTTTTTTGATAAAAAACACTTAAAGCTCCTCCAAAAACTTCAATATAGCTTTTATGCTCAGGCATTAAGGCAATGATTTCTTTAGCCAAATAGCTTTTACCGCCTACCCAAGCAAACGGAGCCTTTAATTTAGTTTGCGTAGGTTTGATTAATGAGCTAGTTTTTAGAAATTTGTCTGTATTGATTTTCATACAAACTCCTTTCAAAATAAAATTTAAAAAGCTAGTCTTTAAAAATAAAGCTATAATGCTTTTGCTAGTTTTTAGAAAAGGAGAGTTTTAGGACTTTCCTTGCTTTTATTTCTTAGTAATCTTTGCAATAAAATCCTTAGTATCTTTATAAATCACACTTCTTATGCTTTGGTGTAAAACATTGTTATTATCTATGGGTAAAAAAGCTCTTGCAGGTATATTTTTCTTTTTACTACCATACTGATGCACAAGTCCATATTTAAAGCCATTTTTTGTCTGTATATTATTAAAGACTTCTACTCCGCTTTTAGTAGGTTCGCTTTGCCAATTTTTTGGTTCACTAAGATCTCCATCTCTTTTTAAAATTCCTTTATTCTTACCATCTTTGACTTTTTGTTTTATTGTAGCTGGTTTTAAGCTTTGCCATTTTCCATTAAAAATACTGCGTTCATTTGCAAAAGAATCTATAATGCTATTTCTTATACTCTCACCAGCACCCGCCATAATGCTTTTGCCGTGTTTATCCATATCCACTAATTTATCACAAGCCTTAAAAAAGCTTTCAAGCCCTTTAATCTCTATGTATTCACTCATATTTTTAACCATAAATTGTAGTATTGATTTTATTTTGCTCTTGCTTTCTTAGGGCATCAAATACACTTTTTTGTATAGCAGTGGCAAACTCACTCATATTAAAATTACCATCTTTAGTGGTTATATTAAAAGTGCCATTAACGCTTACATTGATATTACCATTATTAAAGCTTGGAGTAGAATTAATTGGCATTTGTTTAATGCTTTTTGTTTCTAAAATTTCATTACTTTGTGGTAATTCATCTGTATAAGCATTTGTGATAATAGTTTTTTCTTTGCTTTGTTGGCTTTGACTTACGCTAAGCTCATCATCCCCAAAACCTAAAGCCTTAAATGCTGTGCCTATAAAATCAGCAATAGAACTAATAAGTTTTCCTATCCAAGCAAATTTTTCTCCTAACCAATCAAAAACTCCGCCAAAAAGATTATATAAAAACTCACCAATAGGCACAAATACGGTTTTAAATATCCCCACAAAAGGAAAGATTATGCTTAAAATATTGTCTTTAAAATAGCTAAATACTCCGTTGCATTTATCAAATACAGTTTTAATGACATTATAAATAGGCTCCCAAACAGGTTTAAGCCATTCTATAAAAGACATAAACCAAGCCTTAACCTTATCCCAATTAGCAATGATGAGTCCAGCAACTATTGCAATGCCACCTAAAATAAAAGTAATGGGATTACTTATCATAGCCACACTTAACACTCTAACACCATTAGCTGCAACCTTAAAAACTTTACCAAGCCCGCCTAAAACAAAAGACAAAACTTTTATAGAAGCGGTATAAATATTAGTTGTGATGGTTTTTGCTTTTAGGATAATGTTGGCTAGGTTGCAAGATGAAGCGACAAGTTTAAAAGCAATTTGAGAATATAATAAAACATTTTGTAACAAACGCCAAGAATTTATAAGATAAAAAATTCCAAATCTTAATGTTAAAAATATAGGTTTTAATGTTAAAAATCCTATGCCTATGCCAATTATTGCGGTTGTAAGCTTTGGAGAGTTTATTGCAAAATCAGTTAATTTATTTATAAAGCCTTGAAGAACTAATACCGCATTACTAATTGGCTCTAAAAAGTTATTTCCTATTGCAATAGATAATTCTTTAAATGCAGATTTCATTAATGTAATAGAATTTTCAGTAGTAGCAGCCCTTGTATCAAATTCCCTTTGCAAAGAACCTTTTTTTGCTTCATCATTGGCATTTTTTAAGGCTTTTTTATAAGTTTCCATACCTTGAATTAGCGTAGCGATATCATCTGAAAATTCTTTACCGAAAATATCTACTAATACACCCATTTGATCTGCTTTATCTAAGCCTTTTAATCTTTCTAAAAAAGTCTCTAGTGCAAGCTGTGGATTTTCTAAAGTGCTAGCCTTTAAAAACTCTCCGCTCATTCCTATTTTTGCAAAAGCAGCTTGAGCCTTATTGCCCAAAGAGTCTGCAGTAACTAAGGTTGTATATAAACTATTAATTGCGGTTCCTGCGACCTCTGAAGGTTTACCTAAAGATATAAAAGTAGAACTTAAGGCTGCAATTTGTTCTTTGGTAAAGCCTACTTGTTTTCCAGCGGCTGCGGTTCGCTTCATTACATCGATAATCTCTCTAGCCTTTGATGCACTATTGTCTGATAAATGATTGATTGTATCGCCTAAATCTTCCATATCTTTTAAAGAAATGCCTAAAATATTTTTAATCTTAGCAACGCTATCTCCTACATCTTCAGCACTCATATCAAATGCCACTTTCATTTTAGTTACAAGATTTGTAAATTCTCTTACATCCTTTGAACCAAGTCCAATCTGTCCCCCAGCAGCAGCTATGGCTGCCAATTCTTCGGCTGTAGCAGGAAGCACTCTTGTCATTTTAAGGATATCATCACTCATTTTTTTAATATCATCGCCTTCATCAAAATTCACAACTTTTTTCACATCAGCCATGGCAGATTCAAAGTTAATAGATGATCCTATGGTTTGGCTTATAAGTCCACCAGTTACTAAAGTTTTTAAGCTTAAGATTTCATTTTTAATACTTTCTTTTTGAGCTTTGAGTTGTTCACTAATTTTTGAATTTAGTTTTAATTGATTAAGTTGCTTTTCAAATCCTTTAATGCCGATTTTAGTTTTACCAAGCACTTCTTCCAATGATTTAAAATCTTTGGTTACTTCTTTTACAATACCTGCATTTTTTAATACAAATCCTAAAGCGATACCAATTCCAATACTTCCTGCATTTTCCATGTTAAACCCTTTTTAAGCAATTGTATTTTAAAATCTTTGCCATGAATGAAAAAACACTTTTAACAAAAAGAGATTATCTCTACTCATATGGCTTTATGTTTTTTTGCTATATTGGCATTTTTTATATTGGTTATAATGATGAAATTTCTTTTTTCGCCAATATTTTTGTTACACTTTTTGTAACTTTTGTTATTATTTTTATCGGTTTTTTTCTTGGCTTATCGCAGCTTATTCATGCTTTATTTATGATAAGTTGCGAAATCTTATTTTTTATTTCAAAACTTATTTTTAAACTTTTTAAAAAATGCTTTAAAGCCAAAAACCAACCGCCTAAACAAATACCAAGTCCTAAAGAGTTTTAGCCTTTAAAATTTCTTTAGAAATTTTCAAAGCCTCTTCAAATTCATCCAAGCTTAAATCCAAAACCTCATTAAGTCTCCAATGTAAAGTATGACTTATCAGAGCCACAGCTTCTAAGCTGTAAGCCCTGCCTCTTCCAAAAAAGACTTTAAAGCCTTTTGAAGTTCATTAAAATCTTTAAGATTTAAATCTTCGATTTCACTCTCTTGTTTATTTGTGAGTGCGGCTATCATATAAATGGTTTGATCCATTTCTTTATCGCTTTTAGTCATAGCATTTTTTAAAACACGCACTATAGGTGCTGACATTTTTAATTCTTCACCATTTTCAAGTTTGATAATTTTTTCTTTCATTTTTCTTGTCTCCTTTTTTTGATTATGAAGGGCATTGCCCTTTCAAAACCCCTGAAGGCTCTGCGCCACTTCGTGGGGAACTTAGCCATTAATTTTGCTTAAGGGTTTTAATTCTTGACTTACCTAAAATTCCAGTCTTGTTAATTAAACACTGATTAATCAATGTTTAAAGGGTTAAATTGCTTCTTATTCCACTCATCAAATCCACTCCATTTATCATTAAAATGGTGTTTTTATGATCGTAGGTGATGATAGGAATGTTATTACGGCGTTGCATGTAAAAATGCACAGCCATTTTTACTTCAACTTCAATTTCGCTTCCACTTTCATGGTCACTTTCGCTAATGCTTATAAACTCTCCTAAAAACTCAGCACTGATGCCGTAGTTTTTTCCACCTTGATGTACGCTTTCTCTAAAAAGCAAAGGGGCTTTTATTTCACTGTAAGTCGTATGAAAATACGCAGCATAAAGCACTGGATCAGCTATAGCTAACTTAAAAGTAATTTCCAAAGGTTTCATTACTCCAGTGCTATAATTTGCCCCTAAAACTCCTTTAGTTTCAATCATTTCTTGTTCTATATCAGGCAGTTTCAAATTTCTAACCACTCCAAGATAGCCTTTGCCATCTATATAGATATTGCCTTCCTGTATAACTTCACCAATCATTCTTTTCATTTTTAATCTCCTTTTAAAATTTATTAACTATCTGCACTAATGCTCTTAATCAAATCAGCGCCCCATTCATCAGAGTAAATAAAATCAATTGTGATTTGTTTTACAATTGGATTATTCATCATTTTTACATTAAGATAAAATTTTCCAGCACTAATGTTTGCGTCTGTATTTCTTTCTTCATCCCAAGTAACTTCATAACCCACTAAAACCTTAGCGCCTTTTAAATCTCTTAAAAGCTCTTCCACGCTTATTTTTATGAAATAAAGCTCACTAGCTTTTTTATCAATAGCCTTAAAAGCCGCTTTTTGTGCCGCAAGTGCAATACGATCAAAGGTTCTTACTCTTGCTAAATCTTGCCAAATTGTATCTTCGTCGCTAGTTTCTCCACCCCAAGAGCGATAACCTTCGCCTAAAATGCAAGTTGAGACATGAGCGCTTCTTAATCTATCTGCATCACAATCTTCGCCGTTGATAAATTCTATAAAATGTTCCACTCCTGTTACCCCATTGATGGTTCGATTTGAATAAGAATCACTAAAACCATACTCACTCTCCCCATCTGTATAAGAAATCATTGCCGCAATGAGTGGGCTTTGTGGAACAAAAGCATATTGCCCTCTTGAATTAAGAATTTGCACATAAGGCCAGCAAGCAAGAAGCCTCTTGGAACTAAAAGCTTGCATAGCAGTCATTGCTTCTCCCACATTGCTTGCATAAAGATCTACAATAGCTGTGATTTTCATACCTGTTGCCACGCTTTCTAGCTTAGCCTTTACTCCCGCTTCATGAGAATAATAAGGAGCAATGATTAAATCAGGACTAAAGCCTGTGCGATGGTTTGCTTTTTTAAACATTTCTATTGCTTCTATAATGTTTGCCAAATTTTGCTCACTATCTTCGCCTTCTTCAAAAAAACTAATGATGATAACATTAGAAACATTTTGCAAATTGATGCATTCTAAAGTATCAAGCAAACGAAAATCTTGCAAATTATTTTCTTTGATTAAATCACTGACAAATTCTTTTGCTTTACTCACATTTGAAAACGCAAAAATTGGCATTTCATCTGTATCAGAATATCCTGCTTTTGTATAAAGCAAAGTTTTATTTGCACCTTTAATTGACCCAGCAATTCCAATAGGCGTGGTGCTTTGCACCTTAATAGGACTTGCAGCACCGTTTGTAATGGTGTAATTAACTCCAAAATTAGCAGCCATGTTTCACTCCTTTTTTATGATTTATTTTTTTCATTTTTTACTCCTTGTTTTTGATGTAGTTGTTGTTTTACTTAAATTGACTTGATAGCTTTGGGTATTTTGAAAGACTAAATCATTCAAAGTGGTGTTAAAGCTCATTTCTTTGTTTTCATTGAATTTTTTCACAATCATTTTTGTTACCAAGTAAGAATTTGGATAACTTGAACTTATACCATTTAAGAAAGTAAAATGGCTTATTTCATCAATTTTAATACCTTCTAAAGCCCTTATAGTAATAAGATCTGTATTATCATCTCTTTTGGCACAATAATAACTTCTGCCGTTTTGATAACCAAAATTTTGATAAATTAATTCTTGCACTCCATAACCAGCATCGTAAGCTTCTTTGGATTCTAAGCTTATACGACATTCATTTTCTAAAAGCTTATAATTGCTTGGAATGCTTGGTAAATAGTTTTTAGGATTTTCTAAACCTTCATCAGTGCTAAAAATAACTTCAACACAATTTTCATCATAAACGCTTGCAAATTTTGGTTTTAAAAGCGTATTATTTTTATAAAGACTCAAAGCGCTAAAACAGCAAGGCGGTTTAGTGCTTGAAATATCAAGACTGATGAAATTTTTATCCGAGTTTTCATCCAAAAAGCCTTTTTTATAAAGTGTTGTTTTAAAATCAGTCCAATCAAGCTTTTTAAAGACTTCATTGTCGTTTTCTTTGATTAAAAAATCAATCTTTGTGATATTAGCTCCATCAACACCAGTGTTTAAATGAGTGATATTTTTAATGTCTTTTAATTCAAGCCCAAAAAGTTTAATCTTAAAATTTGCTCCTATTTCATCGCATTTTAAAAAATTTCCACCTTTATAAGCGTTTAAAACATTACTCTCTTGTGTGCTACTTTTATCGCAACTTAACTCAGCCCTTAATTCGCTCATATCGCTTGGACTTTTAAAGCTTCCTTCGCTTGGCAGTTTAAAATCTTTTGTATTAGAATAAGTAAAAAGCACATTTGAAACCGTATTGCTATCTTTGGCTAAGATATCCACTCCAATAGGCATTAAAAAGCCTTTGTTAGTCTCAATAAGTAAATCTTTAAAAAGTGAAGCATTAGAACTTGTTTCTTTTGAAGTTAAGATAAGTTCTAAAATTTTACTCTCATCAGGTTTTGGAAAATTATCATTATAAATAATTTTCATAGGATCTTGATTGATAGGATTAAATTCTTTGCTCGTGCTGATTTCTTTAATTTCTGCGTTAATATCTGAAGTGAAATAACTTAGCGTGAGTTTTGAAGTGATTCTACC
>NZ_RYYL01000059.1 GCF_004378855.1 Campylobacter sp. US33a | reverse complement strand
CTCCTGCTAAAGTCATTGTAGGCGTGGCACTTTCTATGATGGCAACTATGATTGAAGCTTTCATTTCAAAACCAAAAAGCTTTAATAAAAGCACAAAAATTAAAGGTGCTAAAACCATTTTAGCTAAAATCACAAGAATAGTAGGTTTATAAGCAGTTTTAATCGCCATAAAACCAAGTCCCAAACCTATGGCAAAAAGTGCCACTGGAGTAGCTGCACCACCAAATAAACGAATAGGGGAA
>NZ_RYYL01000058.1 GCF_004378855.1 Campylobacter sp. US33a | reverse complement strand
ATCTTTTAAATATATGCTTTGCCAATCTTTAAATTCAAGTAAAGTAGAAGCTTGTCCTGTATAAAAGTTAGGATCTAAGTATTGGGGTTTATAGTCTTTGTAGGGGGAGTTTTTCATAATATGATAAGATTTAAAAACCGCTTTGGAATATTCTTGGGTATAATCGCCTGTGGGTTTAATATTTTCTTTAAATAGTATTTTATTGGTATCTTTTTCCACATCTAATGTTAATCCATTAGGTG
>NZ_RYYL01000057.1 GCF_004378855.1 Campylobacter sp. US33a | reverse complement strand
CCTATAAATACAGAAGAATTCTCCAGGCAATATTCGATCAGCCCCGACAGATTAAGCCTAAAATGGGCCCTGACTTTGTTTACCGCACGGAATTTCTTACTGAGGATAAGCGTCCCGGCGTGATATTAGCGCAATAAGCTCGGCATTGTTCGTGCCGGATTTATGTTGGAGCCTGAATCAAAAAGCAGCAGGCCGTGGTGAAAATGGGGTTTTCAGGGGAATATCAAACGCCAAGCTATGGAG
>NZ_RYYL01000056.1 GCF_004378855.1 Campylobacter sp. US33a | reverse complement strand
CTTTCTAACTTCATCAGCAACAACGGCAAAGCCTCTACCATGTTCTCCTGCTCTTGCAGCTTCAATAGCTGCATTTAAAGCTAAAAGATTGATTTGATCTGCAATATCTCCAATAATACCTGTAACATTCTTAATCTCTTCAGATTGAGTGATAACATCACTAGTTTTAACTGAAACATTTTGCATAGAAGAAGTAATCTCTTCTAAAGCAGCTGCAGTCTCTTCTAAAGAAGCTGCTTGAGAA
>NZ_RYYL01000055.1 GCF_004378855.1 Campylobacter sp. US33a | reverse complement strand
ATCATCATCCCATTGCGGGCTATACGCATCTCTATAAAGATCTAAATCCTCTTGGGTTTTAAATACCCACTCTTTACCCAAAGCTTTTTCAAATTTTGCTACTGCAGCTGTAAAATCACTTTGCGAAACATTTTTTGGTAAAATTATAATTTAACTCCTTTTGGTGCCAAAATCCAAGTATAAAAATCACCTTGTTTTTTTTCATACGCAACACGCATACCATAATCCGCCGCCATAGTGCGGATC
>NZ_RYYL01000054.1 GCF_004378855.1 Campylobacter sp. US33a | reverse complement strand
TATTTTAGGTGATAAAGATGATGCTTTAGAGGCTAGTTTGCTTGTAAGTGGAGCTAATGAGTATTTGGTAAAACCCTTAAGTAAAGAAAGTTTAAATTGTCGCTTGGATAAATGTCTTCATTATATGGCCAATATGCAGTTTTTAAGCATTTATAACAATCTTGATCCTATTTCCGGGATAAAAAATTCCAATGCTTTATTGAGTTGCGTTGAAGATTATTTAAATGAAATTGTAAGCAAAGAAGAAGAA
>NZ_RYYL01000053.1 GCF_004378855.1 Campylobacter sp. US33a | reverse complement strand
ATACTAAGTATGTATGTGGCGTGCCTTTAGGTGAGGGAAATTTGGATATTAAGACTTGTGTAGAAATTTTAAAACAAGCTGGATTAGATCGTATCAATGTAGAACAATGCTATCCTTATTGTGCCACTTTTAAGAGAGAAGAGGGTGCAGGTGGGATTAAAGAGCTGGGCAAAGGAGCTTTTAAAATCGAAAAGCCCTTGTTTAATGACTTAAAAGCAATGCAGTATTATTACCCTCAAGAAGTCTCTAAAG
>NZ_RYYL01000052.1 GCF_004378855.1 Campylobacter sp. US33a | reverse complement strand
ATTTTATAGGAACGCTACAAAGCAATAAAATCAATCTTTTAATCAAGCAAAAACCAATACTCTGGCATTCTTGTAATGGATTAAAAATAGCAAAAGCCATGGATAAAAGACTAAATTATAAACTAGATACCTTACTAGAAATCAATAGTGCCAATGAACTCAGCAAAAGCGGACTTAATCCGGATCAAGCTATAGAAGAATATTTACAAATTCAAGAAGAATGTCCTAATTTAAATCTTTGTGGAGTTATGAG
>NZ_RYYL01000051.1 GCF_004378855.1 Campylobacter sp. US33a | reverse complement strand
TAAAGAAATTTAAATTTTGAAGTCTTCACCCTGCTATTTATGAAGACTTTATGACTTTAAGGACAAACTAAGCAGGGTTTTTTTAAAATGTTCTAAATGTTTTAAAAATTAGCTTTCTTGTTTTAGTTCTTAATGACTAAAACAAGGATAATCAAAGTAATCATAAAAATTATTACTTCTGCCATCTCAACCTCCTTTCAACTTTATTCAAAGTCTTCAGTCGGTTATCCTTAAAGCTTGGAAATTATATAAAAAATTG
>NZ_RYYL01000050.1 GCF_004378855.1 Campylobacter sp. US33a | reverse complement strand
GCTCCGTCCATGTAAAGATTTTCTAATTGTCTAAACTCCTCAGTTTGCATGAGTGAATCATCGTTGAAAATATCTGCTTTAGGTATTCTCATCGCACCTTTTGGAATGATGAGTTTATCAAAATATTTCCCATCGCTTCCAAGTTCAAAAAAGGCTTCATTAAAATCCGTTTTTTCAATCAAAGTTGCACTTACTCCATCGCCAAAAATTGGGGCTAAATTCATATTTTTAGGGTGGATGAATTTGCTTAAAGTATCCCCACA
>NZ_RYYL01000004.1 GCF_004378855.1 Campylobacter sp. US33a | reverse complement strand
TCTGCTTTAGTCCAAGGAGCTATGCTTCCTTTAATAGGATCTTTTAAATAAATACTTTGCCAATCTTTAAATTCAAGTAAAGTAGAAGCTTGTCCTGTATAAAAGTTAGGATCTAGATATCTAGGTTGATAGTCTTTGTAGGGAGAGTTTTGTTTGATATTGTGTGCTTCAAACAAAGCTTTAGAATATTCTTGGGTGTATTTGCCTACCTTAGCTCCCCCATCACTTAATAAAATTTTATTCGTTTTTTTCTACATCTAATATAACACCATTAGGCATATAAATTTCATAAGTTTCACTCATTTTTATCCTTTCATCCTATATATAAACCATTTTTTATAACAAAATTACCTATTTTTCATTGCTTCTATCATCACTTTTGCCTTACAATCTGCACAGCAATAAAGTGTTTTTAACTTACTTTCATCATTGGCAAACTTAGCTTTCATCAAATTTGCGATTTTTTCTACCGCCTTTTTTGTAGCGAATTCTTTTCCACATTCTATACAAGCAAAAAGATCATCTTTTGCCATGGTTTTATACTCAAAATAATTCGGATTAAATTCCATTCCACTACGCGTAAGTTTTAAAGTGTCTTTTTCGGCACAACTTACTTCGCAATACCCACAAGTCGTGCAAAGCGAAGCATTAAATTTTAAAGCATTTTCTTTAGCATCAGCAATCAACGCACCCACATTACAAGCTCCCACGCAAGAAAGACAAAGCGTGCAAGTGTTTGCATTGATTTGTATTTGTCCATATCTTAGCCATTCTCCGCTTTCTTTTGTGCCAAAATCATCATTTTTAATCAAATTTTGCATCCTTTTAGCAAAATTTTCCCTAGTGCTTAGAGTGTTATTGTGGAATTCAAAACTTAAGCTTTCTATGAATTCTTGCTTTTCTAAAGCCTCTTGTAATTCTTTTTCATCTTTTGCTACAAAAATGGCTTTTTTGTTAAATTTTCTTTCAAAAAAGGTATTCAAAAGCTCTATTGCCTCGCTACTTCCACGCGAAATGAAATCGGTGTAAAAAATCAAATTTGCACCACTGCTTTGCAAAAGAGTTAAAAAATGCATATGAGATAGCCATTTTTCCCCTTCTATCATAAAAGGCAAAACGCTTTTTGGTAAATTGATATTTAAATTTTCTAAAGGCATTTTTTTAGGTATGATTAAAATTTTACCCTCTTTATAAAATTTACAAAGCTCAAAAAAACTTTGTCTTGGCATAGGCGCATAATCAAGCGAACCACTAGGACACACGCTAATGCAACCTCCACAACCCAAGCAATCCACTTGAGAAAATTCCAAATGTTTATTTTCATCATCTTTTAAAATTGCTGTTGTTGGGCAAATCTCGGCACATTTTGCACAATGCTCACTACGTCTTTCATGGTATTGACATACGCTAGAATCATAAGTAATATAAGTTTTAAATTTATATTGTGGGCTTTTGCTTTGTAAAAATTCAAGCAAAGCTTCATTATCTTTAAAATTTTTTATATTATAGCAACCACTTTGTCTTGTAAAATCTTTACGAATTGCATTTAAATCAGTGTTAAAAAGTAAAATATCAAAATCAATTTCTACTTCTTCGTTCTCATTTAAAATCACCGCGCAAAGCTCACCTATACTTCCAAAAACAGCCAAAATTTCTTCATTTTTTAAACTGATGACTTTAAAGCCTTGCTTTTTTAGAAAATCAGCCTTATCTTTACTAGAATCCACTAAAATAATGCGATTTTTCACTTCTTTATCCTGCTCTAAATCAAGCCCCAAATCATAAACACTTGCCCTAGCTTCGTAAAGTTTTAATACATTTTTACTTTTTTCTAAAATTTCATCTTGTGAGTTTTTGAGATAAAAATTAATTTCTGGAGCATAAATGATAGCTTTTTGGCTTTTATCATTAGAAATTAAAACCTCATCATCAATGCTTTTTTCCAAAATTTTAATCTCATCGCTAAGAGGTATAAGAACTTCGTTTTTAATATAAATAAAATCTTGCATTTTTATCCTTCGTTTTTGAAAAATCATAGCAAATTGTAACTTTGCATTGTATGAAAATTATGCTAGAATTGTCCTTATTTTCTTAAGGTTTAAGATGAACAAATTCAGAACTTTTCCACAAATTGGGGCTTTAATTGACGATGAAAGTTTAAAAGAATATCCTTTTTATTTAAAAGCTCACTTTTGCAAAAGCGTTGTTGCAAAACTCAAAGCAAATTTAGATGAAAAAGCCCTTGATAAAGCAAATATCTTAGAAGAAATCAAAAAAGAAATCAAAAAACATTTGCACAAAGACTTACAAAGCGTGATTAATGCTAGTGGCGTTGTTATCCATACAAATTTGGGGCGAAGCGTTATTGATGAAAGCATTTTTGAAAGCTCTAAAGAAGTGCTTTGCAATTACGCTAATATCGAATTTAATTTAGAAAATGGCAAAAGAGGAAGTCGCTATGCATTAGTGCTCGAAAAGCTTAAAATGCTTTTTGAGTGTGAAGATGCTTTGATAGTAAATAACAATGCTGCCGCAGTTTTTTTGGTGCTAAATTCACTTTGCTTTGATAAAGAACTCATCACTTCAAGGGGCGAACTTGTAGAAATTGGTGGAAGTTTTCGTGTAAGTGAAGTGATTAAAGCTGCTGGGGTAAAGCTTTTAGAAGTGGGCACTAGCAATAAAACACACCTAAAAGATTATGAAAAAGCCATAAATGAAAACACTAAAATGCTTTTAAAAACTCATAAATCAAATTTTGCCTTAATTGGTTTTTGTAGCGAAGTTAGCATAAAAGATTTGGGGATTTTGGCTAGAGAAAAAGGGCTTTTGAGTTATTATGATTTAGGTTCTGGATGGTGTGAGAATTTAAATGCAAAATTAGTTAAAAATGAGCCTAAAATTAAAGATTTAATTAAGCATTGTGATATTTTAAGTTTTAGCGGGGATAAGCTTTTTGGTAGCGTGCAAGCTGGAATCATACTGGGCAAAAAAGAACTTATTGATAAAATCAAAGAAAATCAACTTTTAAGAATGTTAAGAGTAGATAAAATTACTCTTGCTTTTTTAAATGAGAGTCTTAAGGCTTATCTTGAAAAAGATTATGAAAAAATCATAACTTTAAAACTTTTAAACGATAATTTAGAACATATAAAAGAAAAAGCTTTAAAAGTGCAAAATGAGCTTAAATTTCAAAGCGAGTTAAGAACAAGTAAAAGCTTAGTCGGCGGAGGATCAATGCCCGATAAAACCTTGGATACTTTTGTTTTAGCCTTTAAGGGCAATGCTTTAAATTTGCAAGAGAAATTCAGGACAAAAAATATCATAGGACGCATAGAAAATGAAGCTTTTGTATTAGATTTTAGGACAATTTTGGAAAAAGACTTATCAAAGCTAATTAAAATTATCAATACTATGGAAAATTTATGAATTCACTTTTAATTGGCACTGCGGGGCATATTGATCATGGAAAAACTTCTTTAATTAAAGCATTAAATGGCTTTGAGGGCGATAGCTTAAAAGAGGAAAAAGAAAGACAAATCACTATAAATTTAAGTTTTTCAAATTTAATTTGCAAAGAAAAGCACCTTTCTTTTATCGATGTGCCCGGACACAAAGATTTGGTTAAAACAATGATAAGTGGGGCATTTGGCTTTAGTGCTTGTTTATTTGTAGTTGATATTAATGAAGGTCTAAAAGAACAAAGCATAGAGCATTTAGAAGTGCTTGAAATTTTAGGAATAAAAGATATTATTTTAGTATTTAGTAAATGTGATTTATGTGAGAATTTAAAAGAACAAGGGCAAAAAATTTTAAACGCGCTGAATTTTGTGCCAAAAGAAATTTTTTATACTTCCATTAAAGATGAAGCAAGTATTAAAAAATTAAAAAACTATCTTTTAAATTTAGAATGTAAAAATACGGATGAAAAACTTGTTTTTCGTTATTATATCGATAGGGTTTTTTCCTTAAAAGGCATAGGAACTGTTATTACAGGAAGCTTAAATGAAGGAAAAATTGCCTTAAATGAAAAAATCATTTGCCTTGATAATCAAAAAGAACTCATCATCAAAAATATACAAAATCATGAAAATAATTTTAATGAAATTTCAGCCTTTAACCGCGTAGCTTTAAGTTTAAATTGTGATTATAAAGAGCTAAAAAAGGGTTTTTTATTAAGTAAAAAAGGATTTTTTAAAGGTTTTAAAGAATGTGATGTTTTAATTAAAGCTAAGAATTTAAAAAATGCAAAAATGCTTTTTTGTGTAGGAACAAAAAGTATAGAATGCAAGGTTAATATTTTAAAAGAATTAGAAAATGATGAATTTTTCGCGCATCTTGATTTTGAAAAAAATCTTTTTTTATGCTTTGATGAAAAATTTGTTTTACTTCAAAACAACCGCGTTATAGGCGGTGGAAGGGTTTTAAATCCTATGAGCGAGCCCTTAAAAAGAGAGCAAAAAAATAAGTTTTTAATGTTTTTAAAAAATAAAGATCTAAAAAAGGCTTTCGAGTTTTTAACCAATACCCATAAATACGGCTTTGGTTTGCTTTCAAGTTATCAAAGATTTAAATTAGGCCATGAAGAAGCATTAAATTTAGCCAAAGAATTAAACGAAGTTTTTATAGATGAAAAAAATCTTAATGTTTATAATTTATCCATTTTAGACGAATTTAAGAAATTTGTTTCTTTTATACTTGAAAAAAATCCTTATGCCATGCTTTCAGCTATTTCTTTGGCCTTAAGGCTTTCTTGGGCTAGTGTGGAATTTTGCGAATTTGGACTTAAAAATATGACAAATTTACTTGATTTCAAAAATGGAGTGTATTTTAAAAAAGGAATTGATTTTGAAAAATTAAAAGAAAAAAACAATAACAAGCTTTATGAAATGCTTAAAAAACAAGGTATAAAAGCTGAAGCACCTTATAATTTATATGATTTTTTAGAGCTTGATAGAAAAAGCGGAGATGAAATGTTAAAAAAACTGACAAAGCAAAATCTCATCGTAAGATTAACACATAATCTTTTTGTAGAGAAAAATGCACTAAATAAGCTTATGGAAGAATGCTTTGAGCTTTTAAAAAATGAAAGTCTTGATGTGCAAAAAATGAAAGAGTATTTTAATTTTTCAAGAAAATACGCCATAGCTTATTTAGAATATTTAGACAAAAATGAAAAAGTAACAAAAATAAATGAAAAACGCTATTTAAAAGACAATATTTAATCAAATATAATAAAATTAAAAAAAATAAAAATTTTTAAGGAAAATAATGAAAAAAATTACTCTTGCTTTATTAATATCTAATGTTTTACTTTTTGGTGCTAGCAACCAAGAAATTATTGATTTTTATACTAAAGTTTATTCTTCACAAATACCTGATGTAAAAATTTCTGTTATAAAAAGAGAGAAAATTCCTGTTGATAATTTCGAAAGTGTTATTTTAGATATTCAAAGTGAAAATTTTAAAGAGCAAATCATTACTTTTACAAAAGATTCTGTTATAGTTCCTGATATTTTAGATCTTAAAAATGAAATTTCTTACCGACAAGCCTTTGAAATGGAAAAAATCAAACAAATAAAAGACAATTTTGAAAAAAATGCAAAAAATGAAGTTAAAAAAGAAACAATGCTTATAAGTCTAGGAGACAAAACTAAACCCTCAATGTATGTATTTTCAGATCCTGAATGCCCTTATTGTCGCAAACACCTAAAAAGTATCAAACAAACCTTAAAAGATTATCAAGTCCATCTTATCTTAACTCCAGTGCATGATAAAAGTGCTTTTGAAAAAGCGGCTTTGATTTATAAGGAAATTAAGGGTGCAAAAAATGATGAAGAAAAAATTGCTATTTTAAATAAATATTTCGATCCAAATATTAAAGATTATCCAAGCGTTAGTGAAAATGAGTTGCTTGAAGTCATCAAGCTAAATAATAAATATCAAGCCCTAGGCTTAATGCAAGTGCCAACCATTATAAAAGATGATGAATAAAATCTTACTTTGTTGTATTGCACTCTTTTTTACAGCTTGTATGAGTGCCAATATGCAAGCTTTTGTACAGACCAATAATGAAGGAATTTTTATCAAAAGTGAGAAAAATCAAAGCATAGCTTTTCATTTTAAAAATCCTTCAAATTATAACACAACCTTAGAATATCGCCTTAAGAAAAAATTCCAAGAATTAGGATTTAGAGTGGTTGATGATAATGCGGATTATAACGCGTATATCAATTTAGTTGATTTTAGAAAATTTTCTTTTGCACAAAGAATGAGTTCAGCCAGTGCTGATTTTTTCTTTAGTGGATTTGACACCATATATAATAATTATGAAATGTATGTTGAAAACTATTTCATCATGCAAGTGAATATAAAAATAGAAAGCAAAACACAAACACAAAAAACCAGTCTTGTAGCAAGAACAGCTTATCTTAGCAATTTAAAACGCTGCCAAGATGCTTTGGAAAATAAAATTATCGAGCAAATTTCAAGCTTTTTTTATTTCAATTGATTCTCAAAAGTTTTAATCAATTTTAAATTTTAACTGATAAAGTCCATTTTTAAGACGTTTGAAAAGCTTTTTTTCTTCTAAGAATTTAAAAGTAGCGATAATGGTAGGCTTGCTTTGGTTTAATTTTTCTTCTAACTCACTTATTTTTATGAAAATAAAGCCATTTTCATCAGCATTTTCACATAAAAATTGTAACAATTCAAAGCGTTTTTTGCCTAGAATTTCTTTGCAAAGGCAAAGTATTTTTTCGTTCATAAGAAAAATACCTTAAAAAGCACCACAAGCCAAGTACATACTGCCAAACACACACTAAAAAATACCGCTGCACTACCACAATCTTTAGCTTTTTTAGCTAAAATATGAAAATCATCGGTATATAAATCCACGCAAGCTTCAATGGCAGAATTTAAAGCTTCTACTATGAAAATCAATACTAAAACAGAAATTAAAATAAAATGCTCTGCAAAACTTAGTGGCAAAAATAATGAAAAAATTATCAAAGGCAAGGTGATTGCAACTTCTAGTCTAAAAGATTTTTCATCTTTGAGTAAAAATTTAATACCACTTAAAGCATAGCTTGAATTTTTAAATAAAGAATATTTTGGTTTCATTGATTTGCCTTTAAAGCTTGATTTAAAAGATCATAATTTACCTCATAAACACTTGAATTTACATCAAAATATCCCAAAAATGTGCTAAAAAGATTATCCTGTGAAAGTTTTAAGTTTTTGTGTTTTTGTGCTAAATCCATTAAATTTTCATCATTGCTCCAAAAAATCGCAGGAATATGTGTTTGTGTTTTTGGTGCTATAGTATAAGGCATTCCGTGCAAATATATGCCATTTTCTCCCAAACTTTCTCCATGATCTGAAAGATAAATCAAAGAACTTTGATAATCGCTTTTTTCTTTTAAAAGCTTGATAATCTCGCTTAGTATAAAATCCGTATAAAGCAAAGTATTATCATAGGTATTAATCAAAGCTTCATTATCGCATTTTGAAAGCTCATTTGTATCACATGTGGGTGTAAATTTCTTAAAAGCATCAGGATAGCGTTTATAATATGTTGGTCCATGAGAGCCTTGCAAGTGCAAAACGATGATATTTTGAGTACTTAAATTAGCCAATCTTTCTTTTAAATGTGGCAATAAATTCTCATCATAATCACTCGAAAGTTGTTTTTTATCCAAAAGTCTTTCGCAGACCCCTTTACAACCACCAGAATTATTATCTATCCACGCGGTATTTACGCCTACTTTTTGCAAAATATCCATAGCATTTTCACTAAATTCAGCACTTGAGTAATTTTGGCGTTTAGAAAAAGAAAACATACAAGGCAAGCTTACCGCCGTAGCAGTCCCACACGATGAAAAATCATTAAAAAACACAACGCCTTCTTTTTTAGTATAAAAATTCGTATCATTTTTAGCGTATCCATTAAGAGAATAATTTGCAGCCCTTGCGGTTTCACCTACCACTAAAACCAAAAGTTTTTTGGTGCTATTGTCTTCTTTAAAAGCATCTTTTGCTATGATTTTAAATTCAGGCTTTGGTTTTAAAAAACGCACATAATAACGATATACTGCATAAATTTGATAAAAAGGCACATTATACATTCTTATTTCACTATAATTTCTAAAAAAAGGCATAAAAGTCTTGCTTAAAGGCAAAAATGCGATTAAAAAAACAAAAAGTCCTAGCAATATACTTAAAATTCTAGTTCGCATTATTTTTATAATCCCCCCCCCCCAAGCTAGGGTTTTCAATGCGAATTCTTGAAATCAAAATGCAAAATACAAGCACTACGAAACTTAAAACAACCACACGCCAATTAATTAAATCCAAAACTTCCTTTGTATCAGTTTGGACAACATTTTGTATCATATCAGAATCAATCAAAACCCCATAAAAAGTGATAAAATAAATACTAACACAAGATGCTACAATAAAAAAAATAGAAAAAAACTTAGTTAAATATTTTACAAAAACAACCGATAAAATTGCATGCACCAAACCAAAGTAAGCTACAACAAAAACTAAAGTTAGCCATAGATTTTGTAATTTTTCATAAACAAATAAATGTAAATTAAAATTTAAAAGCGTGATTAAAATAGAATTTAAAAGCGTAAATTTGAACCATGAAATTTTAAGTTGGGGCATAGATTTCCTTTATCAAAATAAACATCAAAATGAAAAAAGAAGTTTAAAAAGAAAAAATTAATAGTTAGTAATAATTTTTATTAATTGTGCTATTATTTTACTTTTGAAAATTGTAAAGGATAAAAAATGAAATTACTTTCATGGAATGTCAATGGCTTAAGAGCGATTTGTGATAAAAATGCCCTTGATTGGATAGCAAATGAAGAAATTGATTTTATAGGCTTTCAAGAAATCAAAGCACACGAAGATAAATTTCCTAAAAAAATTTATGAATATCCTTTTAAGCATATGTATTCAAATTCTGCTAAAAGGGCGGGATATTCTGGCGTGATGAGTCTTTGTAATTTTGATAGTGAAGTGAAAAAATGTGAATTTTTTGATGACGAAGAGGGCAGAGTTTTAGAGCATCGCTTTAAAAATATCGCCCTTTTTAATATTTATTTTCCAAATGGACAAAAAGATGAAGAACGCTTGAATTTTAAGATGAAATTTTATGCGGATTTTTTGGTGTATTTAGACAAGCTTTTAAAAGATGGTTTTGAGATAATAATCTGTGGCGATGTAAATACAGCTCACAAAGAAATCGATCTTACTCATCCAAAAGCAAATGCTAATACTTCAGGCTTTTTGCCTATTGAAAGGGCTTGGATTGATGATTTGTTAAAGCTTGGATTTATCGATACTTTTAGAGAAATTAACGGCGAAATCAAAGAAAAATACTCGTGGTGGAGCTATAGGATGAAAGCAAGAGAAAGAAATGTAGGCTGGAGGATTGATTATTTTTTCATTTCAAAAGGCTTAAAAGATAAACTTAAAAATGCTTTTATAAGAGATGATATTTTTGGTTCAGATCACGCACCCATAGGAATTGAAATAGATATTTAAAACTATCTTAAAGATAGTTTTAACCTTCAAAAAATAAATGCTGGATTAAAATTTTAAATCCTAATAAAATTAATACCGCACCGCCAAAAAATTCAGCCTTGCTTTTAAGATAAATCCCAAAGGTATTACCTATTTTTAAGGCAAGCAAGCAAAACATAAAGGTAATAAATCCTATCAGCAAAAGAGCTAAAATTAAATTCACTTTCAAAAAAGCAAAACTCACGCCAATCGCTAATGCGTCAATGCTAGTTGCTATTGCTAAGCCAAGCATTATTTTAGCGCCAAATTGATTTGAGTTTGCATCGCAACTTTCATCTTCTAAGGCTTCTTTTATCATTTTAGCGCCAATTAAACCAAGCAAGATAAAAGCTATCCAATGATCTATAAATTTTACAAAATCACTAAAAGAAATTCCTATAAAATATCCTATGAGTGGCATTAAAGCTTGAAAGCCACCAAAATAACAACTTACGATTAAATAATGCCTAATTTGTAATTTTTTTACACTAAAACCCTTGCACAAAGATACCGCAAAAGCATCCATAGCTAAAGCACAAGCGAGAAAAATTAAACTTAAAATATCCATTGATTTCCTTATAAAAAAAGGAAAAATTATAACAAAATAAAATAAAAGTATATTTAAGTAGTTTATAAGCTTACTAGCTGTATAATTCAATTTCATTTTAAAAATTGGCCCATTCGTCTAGCGGTTAGGACATCGCCCTTTCACGGCGGTAACACGAGTTCGAGTCTCGTATGGGTCACCACTCTTTAACTTCTAAAAGCTAAAAACCCTTACAATTTAATTTTAATTTTATAAAAATAAGAAATATTAGAAATTATAAATTTTTATCAATTAATAATTGATTTTTATCTTGGCAAAGATTTTTCCAATTTGAAGTTGAATTTAAATCCAAACACTGTTGCAAGCTTTGTTTTTGTGCATTTAAATTTGCTAATTTCTCATAAACCAATGCTTGGGTATAAAAAATTCTTGCCTTTTCATCCGCATTTAAATTTTTAATTTTAATCAAATCCTTTAAAACCAACAAAGCTTCATCATACCTTTGGGCTTTATATAAAGCATCGAGATAGGTAAATTCTAATTGTGGGCTGAATAAATTTACACCTTTTAAGTTTTGATAATCAATCGCCTTTGTGGCATAAGTTAAAATACTTGTTTGCAAATTTCTATCCTTACAATATGTCACAAATTCATTATAAAGCTCAACCATTTCATAATTCATAGGAAATTTTTCTAAACGCATTAAAGATTTAATCGCATTATTATAATCATCCATTCTTAAATACGCTAAAAATTTCAACTTTAAAGCCTTAAATTTTTCCTCATCGCTTTTTAAAATTCGCGAATTTAAAATTTGAGTGCTTAAATCCAAAACTTGCTGATATTTTTTATCATCAAGCAATAAATTTGCCTTTTGCAAACCATAATAAATACTATCTTCATTATAATTTTTTTCGATATATTCTTTAGCCTTGTCTATTTTTGAAGTTCTAAGCAAACATTCAAGCATATGTTTTTTGCCATCAATGCCTTGAATGATCCCATAACTTTCGAAACGCAAATAAAGATCTGTAGCTTTAATACACTCATCTTTTGAAAGTTCTGCATTTAGACTATTAATAGCGGCTTTACTAAGATAGCCTTTATCATCTGGATTTTGACTTTGATCAATTAAATCTTTAAATTCTAAAACCTTAGAATAATTTCCTTCGTTAAAATACAATTTCACATCTTCACTTAAAGCTCTTTGAGAAATTTCATTATTGTATTGCTCTCTTAATTGCGTATAACGCTCATGCAGTAAAGTCGAATTATTATCTGCTGTATCAAAAAATATACGATCTGAAGCTTCTTTGATTTCTGTAATAAATTCTCCATCCATAAATTCTTCCACATAAAGATCGAGATATTTTTTAGCATCTTGATGCCTTGCAGTTTGACTTAGATCAAGTGCCAAATTTTTCAAGGTTTTTTCATATTCTGGATCTATGGTTTTTAAATCAAGAAAAACCTTTTCGTAAATTGCTGAGCTAAGATTATAAAGTTTATGCATACTTAAAAGCTCTGCTAAATCCAAAGCTCTATTTTTATCTTGAACAAAATAAGCAGGATTAGCTTCAAAAATCAAATTTATAAATGATATAGCCTTAGAATAATCTTTTTTTTCTATGTAATACTTAGCTAAAAAAGCTCCTGCACGACTGGCTAAATCTTTATTTTGACTTTGATAATAAATTTGCTCATTTAAAAGCATTCCCTCTTCTTTTTTACCTAAATGATAAAGATATTCTGCATAATCTAAAAGTGCAAGCTCTGAAAAATAATTTCCCGCATGCTCATTTTTTAAGATGCCAATCACATAATCAACATTATTTTTTTGACTAAGACCCATATAAGCTCTCATACTTAAATATAGAATTTCGGGAAAATTTTTATCACTCGTAAAAGTGCGCATCCAATTTTTGCTCTCTTCGAGCATAGCTTCCAAGACTGCTTGATCTTTATCTTCATCATTATAGGTATAAAGTTTATTTTGTGCCCTTAATTTATAAAGTATAAATTCACTCATAAAAATACTGCCACTGTAACGATTGATAGCATTTTGTGCGTCGCTAATTACTTGCGAATAATTACCTTTTTCATATTCATTTTTTATACGCACATAAGTATTAATATCTGCACTTTGTGGAATAACAACGGGATTTGATTCCAAATCTAAAGCTCCAATTGAAGGTAAAATCTCATGTGGAAATTTAATATCAAAATTTAAACCATCGCGTTCATCAACAAAATCAATTTTTTCTGAAAAAACAAAGGTGAAATTCTTTGATGTATTGATATTTTTAGTATTTTTAACATCTGTTTTTGCATAAAGCTCCGGATCTAAAATATACATTTTTGCTTCAATTTTTGGATAAATCAAAATTTGCAAATTGTCATTTTGCTTTTTAAATTCCAAGTCAAAATAATCAAATTTTTGATTTTGAAATTCTCGCTCAATATTTCCTAAAATATCGCACTGGAAATGAGATTTTCCATCAACAACAAGCTCTTTGCAACTAAATTCTTTATCATTTTTTAAATGCAAAATAGCAAAGGTAGAGTTATTTTCTCTACCTGTATTTAATACCAAATCAAAGCCAAAAAGATATATAAAACTTATACAAATTAAAATTAAAACTCTCATTGTGAGATTATACAATATTTTACAAGATTAACACATAAAATAAACTGGCAATTAAAGATAAAGTTAAAACCAAAATCTGAGACATTTGCAGTTTTTCAACACCCTCAAAGCCAAGATTCTTTTTGAAAAAAGCATAGATGATAATTTTAAAATAAGCAAACACAATCAATGCTGAACTTAAAGCCATAATAAGAGCTAAATACCAATAACCAGCCTCAATGCTTCTTAGCATAATCATTACCTTACCCCAAAATACACCAAAAGGCGGAATTCCTGCCAAACTTAAAACAAAAATTCCTAATAAAAGTGCTAAAACGGGTTTAAATTTAAATAAAGCCGCTAAAGCATCGTAAGAACTTGACTTTGTAAGGCTTAATAATAGAAAAGTGCCATAATTTGCAAAAGCAAATAAAGTCCAATAAGCCATCACGCTATCCAAAGATGAAGAGAAAAATTCATAATCTGATAATATTGGAATCAAAGCCATTAAAGCAAAAGAAGAATGCGAAATGGAACTATAAGCGAGCATTTTTTTCACATCATTTTGACTTAAAGCCACTATGCTTGAAATCAGCATAGAAAAAGATGCAAAAATCATCACCACATAAATGAAATTTGCTTGTGGTACAAAAGCAAAAAGACGACACACAAAAGCAACCATAGCAATCTTTGGAACAACGGAAATAAAAGCCACTAAATTTGCATTTGAAGCATAATAAACATCTTTAAGCCAAAAATGAAACGGCATTAAAGAAAGCTTAACTCCAGCAATTACTAGCATCATAGCAAATGCGCCTATCGTTAATACATCATTTGAATTTTGCATAGCTTTATTAATGGCTAAAGAGCCTGTTTTCATATAAATTAAAGCACAAGCTAAAACAAAAAATCCAGATCCTACCGCTGCAACGCTAAAATACTTTATAGCACTAGAAATAGCATTTCTTGTGCCTCGCATTGCAATTAAAGTATAAAGCGCTAAAGAAGAACTTTCAAGTCCTATAAAGATCAAAATCAAATTTGAGCTTGAAACCATAAGCATCAAAGAAGCTGCTATAAACAATAATAAAGCATAAAATTCACCCTGCTTTTGTTTTACATCCATTAAAACATAAAAAGCTGAAAAAATCAAAATGATTTTTTGTGCTCCTAAAGCCAAACTATCCGTTTGTAAAGTTTCAAAAAAGGCATAAGAATTAGTACTAAAATCTTCAAAATACATTAAAGCAAAACTAAATACCAAAAAAATCAGACTAAAAGCCACATAAAAACTGCGGTGAAGGTTTTTAAAAGCCGAGCATAAAAGTAAAATAATAGCTCCCATAACCAAAACTAAAACGGGAAAAGCCAAAGGAATATTCAAAATTTGGAAATCGATATTATTTAGCATGGCTCATATCCTTTAAATCTGATAAAAATTCGATACTGGCTTGATCTGTTGCCTTAAGCTGCATTATGTTTAAAAGCTCATTTACATTTGCTTCAATAGGATTTAAGAAAACAGAAGGAGAAATTCCTAAATAAAAAATTAGTATAACCACAATACTAAGCCCTATAATTTCTCTTGTTTTTAATGTAAAACGACTTACATGGCTTTCTTCGCCCATAAAAAACATTTTTCTAAAAACACTTAGCATATAAATTGCACCTAAAATAATGACAAGTCCCGCCAAAAGTGCATAAATAAAATTAATTTTAGCCACACCTAAAAGCACTAAAAATTCTCCAACAAAAGAAATGGTTAAAGGCAAAGAAATACTTGCAAAAAGCACTATGGCAAATAAGGCTGCAAATAAAGCACCTTTGGAAGCCAAAGCTTTATGATAAGAAATTTTTAAAGTTCCATATCTTGATCTTAAAATCGAAGCCATAATAAAAAGCGCACCTGTTACAAGACCATGTGCAAACATATAAAAAATCGCTCCTGTGAGTCCAAAAACATTTAAAGAAAAAATCCCTAGCAACATCACACCAATATGCGAAATAGAACTATAAGCAATCAGTTCTTTTAAATCATCAGCTCTATAAGCAATAAATGCTGTATATAAAATACTTACCACACATAAAGCAAAGATGAAAGGCATTAAAAAAACACTCGCATCAGGGAAAAGTGGCAAACAAAAACGCAAAAAACCAAAAGGAGCCATTTTAAATGCTACAAGCATTACAGAAGCAGTGGTTGGAGAATACGCATAAACCTTTGGCGCCCAAGTATGGAAAGGAAATAAAGGGCTTTTAATCGCAAAAGCGA
Source organism: Campylobacter sp. US33a (assembly GCF_004378855.1). Classification (GTDB taxonomy): domain Bacteria; phylum Campylobacterota; class Campylobacteria; order Campylobacterales; family Campylobacteraceae; genus Campylobacter_D. The sequence goes on along the minus strand of NZ_RYYL01000004.1, from coordinate 171,598 downwards.
CAAAAAATGCTAAAAATAACCAAATTTGCACACCAAATTCAGGTGCAGAAATATGCTCTTGCCAAACAATAAGATCAAAAGTCCAAATATTTAACACTTGATGATTTAAAAAAGCCAAATAAATCATAGCTACAAGCATTAAAATAGAACCCGCAAAGGCATAAAGAAAGAATTTAACCCCTGCTTTGTAATCTTTAGAATGCAAACCTATAATATAAATTAATGGCAATAAAGAAAACTCCCAAAACACATAAAAAAGCAAGGCATCTAAAGCGCTAAAAAGCCCCATAATAGCAAATTCTAAAACAAATAAACTTACAAAAATTCCCTTGTGTCTTATTTTTAAACACAAAAAGGACAAAAATACCATTAAAGAACAAAGTAACATTAAAATAAGTGCAATAGAATCAACACCGATATGATAGTTTAATAAATAATTTGTAGCACTTTGAAGTTGATATTCAAAGGCATATCCTTTTGTGTATTTTAAAAATAAAGCTAAATTTAAAAGCAAAATCACAGCACTAGCTATAAGACTTAAAAATTTAATAGTGTTTTTATTTTTAAGTCCCAATAAAATAAAAGCCACAAATAAAGGCAAAAAAATCAATACATTCAACATCTTACATCACCCACAACAAAATTGATAAAATCACAAAACCAAAAATCAAAGCTCTAAGCATCAAAGAAAGACTGGCATTTAAGCTTATAAATTTTGAAGAAGCTAAAATGCCACCTGCTATTTTATTAACCAAGGTATCCAGTATGTAAATATCGCATTTTTTTAAAATCAAACACAAAAGCTCGTAAAATTTAATGAAAAATTTCTCATAAAACCTAGGAATATAATAATCGTTTTCCAAAAGTTTGTAAATGAAATTTTCCTCTATACTTGGCTTAAACCAATTAAAATGATAAGCAATAATAGCCAAAATCACACCCAAAATCGCTGCTGTGCTTGCGCAAATTATAACGATTGTGTTTTGCGCATCAATCACTTCTAATTTAACACTAAGATAATTGAAAAAACTATGCTCAAAAAATCCCGCAATCACAGCTAAAATCACCAAAGGACTCATAGCCAAAAGCGCTATTTTACTTGCTTCATGCGGATGTAAATCATGTCTTGCAGGAGTAAAAAACACCAACATTAAAAGTCTAAAACTATAAAAAGCAGTTAAGAAAGCTGCGATTAAAAGCACCAAAAAAATACCATGATGAAAAGAAATGAAAGAATATCCTAAAATTAAATCTTTTGAGAAAAATCCAGCAAAAGGATAAATTCCAGCCAAAGCCAAAGAACCTATAGTCATAAAAATAGCTGTAATTTTTAAAGGCTTGAAAAGCCCACCCATTTTTTTGATATCTAAATTATCATTCATAGCATGCATTACATTTCCAGCACCCAAGAAAAGCAAAGATTTAAAAAAGGCGTGAGTGGCTAAGTGAAACAAAGCTATACCATAAGCACCAAGCCCTGCAGCTACAAACATATAGCCAAGTTGTGATAAAGTAGAATAGGCAATAATACGTTTTAAATCCCTAGCCACCAAAGCCATAGAAGCCGCAAAAATAGCTACAAAAGCTCCAAGTAAAGCGATAAAATAAGAAACCTCGCTCACCAAAGCATAAATTTCTCCAGCACGAATAACCAAATAAACCCCTGCAGTCACCATAGTTGCAGCATGGATTAATGCCGAAACTGGCGTTGGACCCGCCATAGCATCAGCAAGCCAAGTATGAAAAGGAAACTGTGCTGATTTTCCCATAGCACCGATAAATAAACAAGTTGCGATTAAAATCAAAGCGTTATGATCTAAGCTTTGAACCATAGCAAAAACCTCATCGTATTTTAAAGTCCCTGCTTGTATATAAAGCCAAAAAATTCCTAAAAGCATACCTAAGTCTGCGATTCTATTCATTATAAAAGCTTCATTTGCTGCAAAAGAATAATTATCATTTTTATACCAAAAACCAATAAGCAACCAAGAACAAAGCCCTACGCCTTCCCAGCCCACAAAAAGTCCTAAGAAATTATCACTCATGACTAAAAAAAGCATAGAAAATACAAAAAGTCCTAAATAGGCAAAGAATTTATTAAAACCCTTATCGTGCGCCATATAAAAAATACTATAAAAATGCACACAAGTTGCCACAATGCCAACAACACTCATCATGGTAAGCGAAATAACATCAATTTTAAAGCTAAATGAAATACCCACAAGTCCTATCCATTGGCTAAGCTCTAAGCTGAGTTCTTGATTTTTATGCAACAAAATCAAAGACGCAACCATACTCACACCAACTAAAATAGAACAAACATAGCCCACTAAAATATTTTTCGTCCTAAAAGCAAAAAGACTCGCAAATAAAGAAGCGAGCAAAGGCATAAAAAGAGAAAGTAAAGCTAAATTTTGCATTTTAATTTCCCCTCTCTTTTAAACTCTTAAATTCTAAAGAACCTGTTTTTCTATACCAAAGCACACATAAGGCTACACCCACTGCGATCTCACAAGCTGCTATACCCATAATAAAAAGGGCAAACACTTGTCCATCTAAATTTTCATGCATTTTTGATGTAGCAATCAAAGCTAAATTTGCAGCATTGAGTAAAATTTCACTAGAAATAAAAAGCATAATTAAATTTTGTCTTTTCAAAATTCCTATAAGTCCTATGATAAATAAAATAAATGCAAGAACAAAATACTTTTCCATTATTCTTCCTTCCCAAGTTCTTTATGAGTAAGCACAATAGCACATACCAAGGCAATCAATAACAAAACAGCGATAAATTCAAATGCCAAAAGGTATTTAGAAAAAATCAAAGCCGCCAAATTTTTGCTGATATCTTGCTGCAATGAACTTAAATTCATTTGCTCTGATACACCCATCCCTCCAGCAATAAATGCAAACACCAAAGCTAGTGCTAAGGATAAAATTACAAAAGTTTTCTTGGCTTTTAATTTTTCTTTGATATTTTTAGAAAAATCAAAAAACATCATTGCAAAGCTATAAAGCCCCAAAACCGCTCCTCCATAAACGATGATTTGTATTACACCCAAAAATTCCGCATCAAGCAAAAAATAAAAACTCGATAAAAGCACCATAGCAGCAGCCAAAGAACTTAAGGCATAAAGCACATTTTTACTGATAATACTGATACTAAAAAACACTATAACCAAAAACGCAAAAAAGTAAAAAGCTAATTGTTCTATCATTTGTTTTCCCCTTGCGAATTTGAATTTGGCAATGTACATTCTTCATCCGTGCATAAATTTTTCTCTCTTTCTTGCAAAATTTCATAATAATTTGGAGTCTTTTTAACAAATAAATCAGCATCTTTTCTAAGACTGCCCGCACCTTCAAATTCAACTTGATTTTTAAGCTTATCAATAGGGGTTAAAAAATCTTGCTTATAGCCAAAATAAGATCTTTGCTCGGCTGCATTTTCATACTCTGTACCATGAACTATAGCAAGCTCAGGACAAACCTCAGCACAAAAACCACAATAAATACAACGCCCTAAATTTATACTATAATTTCCCACTTTTTTACGGCCATTTTCATCTAAAGAAGTTTCCATTCTTATACAATTACTGATACAAATTTTCTCACAAAGCCCACAACCTATACATCTTTCATTTTCGCTTTCTATAAAACGCATCAAACGATGCACAGCTCGGTAGCGATTATCAAGCTTGACTTTTTCAAATGGGTATTTTATGGTTGCGCTATTATTTCTTTTCAACATTTCACGCATTACCACGCCAAGCCCCACAAAAAGCTCTAATTTTACACTTCTTTTGAAGGCTTGTGAAATTTTCTGCCAAGTACTTGTTGGCGTTTTTCTTTTTTCATCAATCAAATAATAATTTTTCATCAAAAACTCCTATAAAAGCACCGCTAGAGCAGTGATTAAGAGATTTAAAACCGCTAAAGGAATTAAAATCAAATAACACATTTTCATCACTTGATCAGGTCTAAGTTGCGGAAAAGCCGCCCTAGCCCAAAAATACAAAAAGAAAATAAAGCTAGATTTTACTATCATCATAATCCAACCCGGTATAAAATAAAAATCATTAAATCCGCCCAAAAACAAAAGGGTAACTAAAATCGCTCCAGCTATCATAGAGGTGTATTCGCCTATGAAAAACATACCCCATCTAAGACCTGAATATTCTGTCCCATAACCCGCGACAATATCAGCCTCATTTTCTGTTAAACAAAGCGGGGTTCTGTTTGTTTCAATAAAAAGTGCAATAATAAAAAGCACAAAAGCCAAAGGTTGTTTAAAAATGAGCCAAGAAAAAAATCCATTATTTTGATAATTATTAATATCCACTAAAGAAAAAGATCCCACAAGCATTACAATAGCAATCAAAGCTAAAGCCCCTACACTTTCATAAGAAATAATGGCCACAAGTCCTCTTGCAGCTCCTATAATGGACCATTTATTATTACTCGCAAGACCGCCTAAAAATACCGCATAAAAACAAAGCCCTGAAGTGCCTATCACAAAAAGCAAAGCCACATTAATATCTGCAATAATCGGTCTTATCACAAGTCCAAATAAAGTAAATTCAGGAAGCATTGGAATAGCTGCTAAAGACACAAAAGCACAAATTGCAGCGATTAAAGGAGCAATAGCAAAAATAATTTTTTGTGAATTTGAAGGGATAATATCTTCTTTAGTGAAAAGCTTTATCATATCCGCTACAAGTTGAATAAGCCCAAAAGGTCCTACCATATCAGGTCCAATGCGTCTTTGAAAATACGCCAAAACCTTTCTTTCTGCATAGGTTGCAAAACCCGCTAAAGTTGCAAAAAGTGCAATCACTATAATACATTTAACCAAAACTTCTAAAGCAAAAAAAGCAAAATCACTCATTGTTTGCTCCTAATTTTTCTAAATTTGCCACAATAAATCTTTCATCAAAAAAGTTTAGCGTGTCGATTTTTTCATCAAAATATGGCAAATAAGCTCCATTTTTTATATCTTTATCCACACGCACGCTCAAAGTCAAAGTTTTGTCTTTAATAGAAATCTTAACCAAATCTTTATCTTGTAAATTCTTTTCTTTTGCCAAATTCTCACTCACTCCTAAAAAAATCGCTTCACTAATAGCACTGGCACGATTTGAAAATCTACCGAATTGATAGCTAGGATTGGCACTATAAAGCAAAATTTCATTATCTTTTAGAATCAAATTTTGTAAATTTGGAGCAATAAATTCTTTTTTAGCGACTTGCTTGAAGCATTCTAAATTAAGCTCATAACCCCTTTTGCATTCGCCTCCATTGGTATAAAAATTCTCCAAACTATCAAAGTCTAAAGCGTAAAAACCTTTGTTTGCAGGAAGTTTTTTGGTGTAATTTATGGTGTATTCTTCATCATATCCTAAAGCATTAGCCAAATCATTTAAAAAATACCCGCCAAATTCTAAAGCCGCATTAGTTGGCACCACTCTTTTATCGTAATTTAAAAAAGTGCCTTCTTGTTGGTTTAAACTCGAACTAGCCAAATTTGCGCACTCTTCATAAGAAAAACTAAAATCGCCTTTTTCGTTATAACCTAAAATTTTACCGTCTTTTATACCTTCATCCAAATCACAAATCATTGCAACGCCCAAAGTATTAGTATGCGTAGGATTTAAAAAAACTTTAAAAGGCGTTGTGCTTTGAACTAATGCGAGCAATTTGGCTAGCTTTAAAGCGTTTTTGTGGAAGTAAAAATCACTTCCCACAACAAAAGTAAAATTAGCTTTTTTAAGCAATAAATCTTCTAATTTATCTTCATCAACTCCTAAATTCCTAGCAAAAACTGATCGTTTCACTTCTATGGTTTTTTTCACTTTTTTAGGCACAAGTTTTTTTACTTCTTTTGAAATTTCATTGCCTTCTTCATCTTTTTCTATCACTTGTTCTATAACTTCTTCATTGATACTTTCTTCTATTTCTTTATTTTCACTTACAAAAAATTCAGCCAAACTCTCTTTTATACTTTCATCTGTACTGAATTTTTGAAGTAAAAAGTATAAAATTTGCTCTTCGTCTCCGCTTTTATGTGTATGTGAAATAAAATTTTTAGAATATTTTGCAAGTCCAGCATCCTCTAAAGGATGAAAATAAAGTCCCGCACCTTTATTCATCACTAAAGCATTATTGATTTTATAGCTAAGCGTTGGCGCATCGTATCTTAAAAGTGTTCCTGCAACAACTAAAAAATCACTATTTGTTATATCTTTTGTTGTCGCATTGTAAAATTCGCCACAATTGCTTATAAATTCATCTAAAAATTCTTTAAATTTTAAAGCTTCTTCGTTGATTAAATTAAGATCAAATTTTTTCTTTAAATTTTGTAAAATTAAAGCTTCTTCGTTGGTGATAAAGCTATTAAATTTAATATTTTTAATCTCATTGTTTTCAAAAAGGGCGACAAGCTTGTTAAAAGCTTTTTTATCTTTACTTGCTTCATTTTGCGTATCAAAGGCAAATCTTGCAGCTCTATTTAAAGTAGCAAAGGCAAAATCATTACTTACGCGATAAATTTTAGGTGTTTGATTGCTAATGCCACTTTGTTTGATATCATAATACATAAGCTCACAATCACTAGAATGCGGATTTGAAGCTGGAATGCGTTTGAGTTCCCAAATATTTGAAGTGTATTGAAACCTTGATCCTATCAAAGCTCCGGTTGGACATACACTGGTACATTCCCCGCAAAAGGAACAATCAAGCATCTCACCATTACTAGGCCCAATCAAACTTTTTTGAAATTTCGTCCAAATCGCATAAGCATCTTTGCCCATAGTGTCCTTAAAACCACTATCCACACTATCGCCACCTCTTGGCACGGTTTTTAAAGCACTTTCGCCGATTTTATCTTTACAAACCGTGATACACCTTTCGCATACTATACAAAGCGCGGGATCGTAATTAATCACTCCCCAATGTTTGTGCGGTTTATGTGTATCTTTAATCCAATGTTTTTGGATATTCACACGGCTTTTATGAGTGAAATTTTGCAACTCACATTCTCCTGATTTATCGCAAACTCCACACTCTAAAGGATGATTAATGCAATAAGCTTGCATGATTTCATTTCTTTCATCCCAAAGATTTTGCAAATCACTTTCTACAACCATACCTTCTTTTGCTTTAGTATTGCAAGAATAAACCTTTTTTCCATCAGCTTCCACCATACACATACGACATGCCAAAGTCGGACTACAACCTGATAAATAGCAAATTGCAGGGATAAAAATATCATTTCTTCTAGCTATATTTAAGATATATTCGCCCTCTTCAAAGGTGCAAGTCTTACCATTGATTTTAATTGTCATTTTGCTTCCTTTATGCGAATTTGAGTAAAATCAAAACCCTTATTTTCATAATTTAAAAAAGCTATAGTGCCTTGCAAATTTTCATCTAAACAAAGCGTGGTTTTAAGACTAAAATCTTTAGCTAAAACCTCAACTTCGCTTTTATCTTTGCATTTGGCAATTTGCAAAAATTGCTTAGAGCAATGCAAATTTTTATCTTGCAAATTAGCCCTAAAAAGCACCAAACCATCGTAATTATCAAGCTCTTTTAAAGGATTTAATTTAGCATTTTTAAAATCACATTCTATTTCTTTAGTGTCTATTATTTTAAGTTTAAATTTATCACTTAAAAAATTTAAAAAATATTTGATATTTTCACTATCTTTATAAAAATGGATATTTTCATCAACAATTAAATATTGCGCATTGTTTAAAAAATTTAAAACCTCGCTTGCTTCCTCTTCGCCAAAACAAGATTCTGCGCTCAAATATCCTTCATCTAAATCTTTAAAACTCTTTGCATCACTCATCTTGCAAAGCAAAGCCAAAACAAAACTCAAACTTGCAATTTCACACTTATAAAATTTCGCATTTAAATTTTTATCTTCAAGACAGGAAATATTGATATTTTCACCTTGAATTTTTTCACATAACTTCTTATTTTTAAGACTTGGCATATCTAAAAAACAAAGCGCCTTTTCATAACTCATACACTTTCCTTTTTAATCACTATAGTCCAATCCACTTGATTGAATTTCAAAGAATTTAAAAGCTCACAACCTTGCTCTTTAACAAAAGAAAAACTTTTTTCCACTGGAGAAAAATCACCGATTTCAAAAAGCACCACTAAAACTTCTCCCACTTTAGCTTCTTTAATGATTTGTGCTAAATCTTCAAAAAGCTCTTTACTCTTTCTTAAATCCACTCTTCTCATCGGTCAATCTCGCCTAAAACAATATTTACATTTCCCATAATGGCTACAACATCAGCCAAATAAGTACCCACAAGCATTTCTTCAAAAAAAGCACAATGCCAGTAACTTGGAGTCCTAGCTTTTAAACGATAAGGTCTTCCCGTGCCATCACTATGGATAAAAAAGCCAAGCTCTCCTTTAGGACTTTCAGTTGGCACATAAACTTCACCTTTAGGCGGTTTTAAGCCTTGAGTGATTAAAACAAAATGCTGCATTAAAGAATAATTTTGCGTTAAAATTTGCTCTTTTGAACTACTTACATATTCGGGATGATTTGCTAAAATTTCAGGCGGGGTATCTTTATAAAGCGTGGCACATTGTCTAAGTATTTTAAGACTTTCGCGGAATTCTTGCATATACACTTTATATCTTGCATAAGAATCTCCTTGCATTGCATAAGGTACACCAAAATCTATCTCGTTATAGAGTAAATAAGACTCTTCTTTGCGTATGTCATATTTTACACCACTGCCCCTTAACATCACGCCAGTACAACCCCAATTTAAAGCTTGCTCTTTGCTTACGACACCTACATTTTCGGTTCTTAAACGCCAAATTCTATTATCATCGAGTAAGGCTTCATAATCAGCCACATCTTTAGGAAATTTATCGCAAAATGCCAAAAGCTCATTTAAAAAGCCTTCTGGCAAATCAAGCATTACTCCGCCAATTCTCATCGAAGAATGCGTGAGTCTTGCACCGCAATATTTTTCTATTAAATCCAAAACATATTCGCGCTCTCTAAAACAATACAAAAACACACTCATCGCCCCAATATCAAGCGCGTGAGTCGCAAGCCAAAGCAAATGCGATGCAATGCGGTTTAGCTCTAAAAGTATCATTCGTATAACTTGTGCACGACGCGGAATTTCTAAGCCACAAAGCTTTTCAACGGCCGCACAATAAGCATAATTATTTGCAGAAGCTGCGATATAGTCCATCCTATCAGTGGTAGGGATAAATTCTTGATAAATCATATTTTCGGCCATTTTTTCCATACCACGATGCATATAACCAATGGTTGGCCTTGCCTTTACAACCTGCTCTCCATCAAGCTCTAAAACAAGGCGTAAATTCCCGTGTGCTGATGGGTGTTGCGGTCCTAGATTTATAATCATCTTTGAGTCTTCTTGCTCGAAAACTATATTTTCATAATAAGGTTTTAACTTGCTAGGAATTTGCATCTTAACGCCTTTTTTCTAAAATTTTTGCTTGATCGCGTTTGACTTTTTTTACAAAAGCCACGCCATCATCTTCTTGATATTCTTGTTTAAAAGAAATTTCCTTACTAGCGCCGCCTTTTGGCGTTTCGTGATAAAGCCTTGCAAAATTTAGCGTATCTTTATCGTTTACAAAACCAGGATCTCTTTGCTCTTCGCCTACAATTTCTCTATATTCTTTGCCAAAAATTTTATCAATCTCATACCACTTAGCAAACTCATCACCCTGCAAAGGATAGGTTTTTAAGAGTGGATGTCCATACCAATCATCAGGCATTAGAATGCGTTTTAAATTTGGATGATTTATGATGAAAATTCCAAACATATCATAAATTTCTCTCTCACTCCAATTTGCCCCTTTAAAGATATGCGCAACGCTTTGCAATCTTTCTTTTACGCCCACAAAGGTTCTAACACGCACCCTTAGCTTTTTTTCTAAATTTAAAAGCTGATAAAACACTTCAAAGCCATTTTTTTGTACTACAAAATCAATTGCGCTTGCTTCTGTAAAGCTTAAATATCCTAAAGTTTTAAGCATTTCTAAGGTCTTAACATTATCTTCTTTTTTGATTTCAATCACCCAAAAATCAAGTTCTATGAAAGAATTTATAATTTCAATTTGGGTTTTTAAAACTTCATAATCTTGCTTGAAAATACTTTCATTTACATCGAATTTTTTAGTATGTGGAGCATGGTAAAATCTATCTTTGTAATAATTTTGAAGTTGAGCATTTTTTTTATCACTATATTTTCTCATTTATACAAGCCTTTTTGGAGCAATCTTACGACTCGCTTTTTCTTTACGAATTTTTTTCTGCAAAATCATCAAAGCAAATTGAAAACTTTCAGGGCGCGGCGCACAACCTGGCACATAAATATCCACAGGGATAATCCTATCCACACCTTGAACAGTCGAATAAGTATTAAACATACCGCCTGTGTTTGCACAACTTCCCATAGAAATTACCCATTTAGGATCAGGCATTTGGTCGTATAATCTTCTTGTAAATTCAGCGTGCTTTTTACACAAAGTTCCTGCAATAATCATCACTTCACTATGGCGTGGTGAAGCTCTAAAAATAGTCCCAAATCTATCAAAATCATACCTTGAACCGCCTGCTGCCATCATTTCAATCGCACAACAGGCTAAACCATAAGATAAAGCCCATAAAGAATTGCTCCTTCCCCATTGAACAAGCTTATCTACGCTTGTTAAAACTACCGGCAAACCACTGGCATAATTTACTTGATGCTCTGCCATTGAAACGCTCCTTTTTTATAAGCATATAAAAAACCTACTCCCAAAAGTAGGATGAAAACAAAAACTTCTAAAAGCCCAAACCAACCCAGCTCTTTAAAAATCAAAGCCCAAGGAAATAAAAAAACCACTTCTATATCTAAAAGAATGAAAATTAAAGCCACAATGAAGAATTGAGAATTTATTTTATTAGCTTGTTTTACAGGAATTGGACCGCATTCATAAATTCCAAGTCCTAGTTTTTTTCGGTTTTTTGCAGCAAAATTATTGCCAATTTTTGAAGCTAAAAACACTAGTCCAAAAAAAATCAAACTCGCAATAACCATCATCGCAAATATCCCAAAATAAGGATGTTGCGTATAAATATGAGACATAAAAACTCCTTTTATTTTAGAGTAAAACTTAAACAATTCTAAAAAAATTGTTTGAAAAACTTCTTATATTCTACTTAATCTTTTCTATATAAAAACTTATAAAAGTTAATTATAAAATTTTCAATTTAAAAATGAGAATTTTTGAAATAATTAAAATTACAAAACTTTATCCAAACTAAATTCCTTATGGCAATAATTTTTAATCAAAGTATTTTTATGCGAAATGAAAATGCAGCTCATCAGCGTTTGCTCTCCAAGTTTATTTAAAAATTTCAATATTTTTTTTTCACTTAAATAATCCAAAGAAGCTGTTGTTTCATCCAAAATCAGTAATTCAGGTTTTATAATCAAAGCTCTTATAAGCCCTATTCTAGCTGCTTGTCCGCCACTTAAATAAAAAGGCTTTAACTCCAATACTTCTTTTTTTAACTCAAACAAATCAAAAAATGCCAAAATTTCATCCAAATTAGCTTTTAAAGAGAAATTTTGATACACATCAAAAAGTAAAGTTTTAACTTTTTTACAAGGGTGCAAAGCGGTTTTTTGATCTTGAAAAACAAATTGTAATTTTTTTCTAAGCTCTCTTTGCTCTTCAAATTTTAAAGAATTTAAAGAGTGGTTTTGGAATTTAATTTCTCCTTCGTCTATATTTTCAAGCATTGCTATCATCTTAGCCAAAGTACTTTTTCCACAACCGCTTTGCCCTGATAAAAGCAAATTTTGCCCTTTTGCAAGATTAAAACTAATGTTTTTAAAAATACAATTTTTTTCTTTTTTTAAATACCAATGCCTTTTTAAGGTATAAAATTTAGACACATTATCAAGTTTTAAAAGCAATATTTTTCCTTTTTAAATTCAGCCAATAAATTCTTTGCGTATTCGCTTTTTGGAGCTTGAAAAAATTCATCTTTCAAAGCTTTTTCAATACATTTACCCTCTTCTAAAACCAAAATTTCATCAGCAAGTTCCCTTGCACCATTTAAATCATGAGTAATTAAAATAATGCCCAGATCTTTTTTTAATTCTTTCAAAAACTCATAAATTCTAAGTTCATTTTCATGGTCTAAAGAACAAGTGATTTCATCGCAAATTAAATACCTAGGCTCACACACTAAAGCCAAAGCTAAACTCACTCTTCTGGCCATACCAACGCTTAATTGGTGCACATAAGAATGCCAAATAAGCTCCAAATTTTCAAGCCCAAAACGATGGAGATAAAAAAAGGCTTTTTCTTTTCTCATCTTAGCATTCAATCTTGTATGAGTTTTTAAAATCAAATGAAACAAAGCTCCCACATCTAAAAAAGGATAAAAACTCGCCATCACATCTTGAAATACTAAAGCCACGCGTGTTCTTAAAATTTGCAATGTCTTAGAATTTGCTTTTAAAGGTTTGATTTCATCAACAAAAAACTCATCTGCTCTAAGATAAAAATCTCTATCCAATAAAGCCAACAAACTCCTAGCCAACAAACTCTTTCCAGAACCACTTTTACCTATAATAGCAAGAGCTTGTTTTTCTTCTAAATTTAAGCTAATATTTTCTAATAATTTTTTATCCCCAACTTGGCAATTTAAATTCCTAACGCAAATCAAATTTTAACCCCCAAATTTTTCCTTAAATTATCCGCCAAAGCCAAAAGAGGCAAAACAAGTGCAAGCAAAGCAATAATAGGAAAAACAACAATCCACCAAGCCCCGCTAAAAATGCCCTTACTCGCATCATTTAACATGGTCCCCAAACTTGCCTCGCTTAAATCAAGCCCTAAGCCAAAAAAACTCAAAGTCGCTTCAGCGGCAATTGCGTGAGTGATATTAAGCAAAAAAAGCAAAAAAAATATATGAAAACAAGCAGGTAAAAGCTCGAAAAAGAAAGCACGAAATTTAGAATTTCCAAGCACTAAAGCCGCTAAATAAAAATCGCTTTTTTCAAAATAACAAAGCTTAGAATCCAAAAGTTTTGCCATAAAAGCCCAATGTCCTAAAGCTATAACAAAAATCATCACAAAAATATTACCCGCTAAAATGCTTTGAAAAAACATGATAAAAAGCAAAGATGGCATTGCCAAAAACATATCCAAAATTCTAAGCCAAAACTCCCTAAAAGCAATTCTCATTAACCCCACATAAAAAATCGCAAAACATAGTGCTAAAAAACTTGCTCCAAGGCCGACAAATAAAGAAATTCTAAAAGAATACCCAATCCTTGTAAATACATCTCTACCAAGCAAATCACTACCAAAAAAATACTCCCAGCTAGGAGAAATTTTAGCATTAGACAAATCTACAACATCGACTTCATGGGGACTAAGCGGTATGCAAATTGCAAACACAACACATGATAAAAAAATACCTAGATAAATATAATTTTTAAGCATTATCAAGCCTTGTATAAATGCTTTTTATGATTAACTCACAACACAAAGTGATAAAAACAGCCAAACAAATACTTATGACAATCACAGCAAGCACCACAGGATAATCCTTAAAAAGAATACTCTTTAGTGCAAGTTGACCCAAGCCTCCATAAGAAAAAACACTCTCTACAACATAAGTCGTACCTAAAAAACTTACTATGCACGAGCCAAAATAACTCACAATACTTGGCATAGCATCCTTTAAAACCAAATGCCAATAAATTCTTTTTTTACTAAGTCCTCTTGCAAAAGCATTTTGGATATAGTTTTGATTTAAACTTTCTAAAAAAGCTTCTCTGCTAAAACGCAAATAAATAGCCAAATGCGTTAAAACGAGCACACTCAAAGGCAAAATCAAATTCTTAAAACTAAAATTTCCTTCAAAAGTTAAAGCCCCAGAACTAGGCAAAATTTTAAGCTCCACACTAAATAGCAATATTGCTAATGAAGACAAAGCAAAAGAAGGTAATGCCAAAAAACTCATGCTTATAAAATGCAAGAACTTATCAAAAAAACTATCTTTATAATACACACAAAGCATAGCCAAAACAATGGATAAAACAGACAAAACAAAAAATGCTCCAAGTCCAAGTATAAGCGTTAAGGGCAAGGTTTGCATTAAAATCACACTCACTTTTTCGCCACTCACAAAAGAAATGCCAAAATCTGCTTGCAAAAAGTGAGTAAGCCAAGATTTATACTGAATAAAAAGTGGTTTGTCTAAATTTAAATTGCTTTCAATCTGACTCACAAGCTCTGTATTTACAGGTGCTAAACTCATAGCATGAGCCACACTTCCTTTGGAATAAAAAATCAAAACAAAGCACAAAAAACTTCCAAACAAAGACAAAAAACAAGCCCAAAGAATACGCTTTATAAGCAAAATAAGCACTAATTTTTGCTCCACTCATAAGCATTAAAAGTAAATCCTACACCATGGTGACCCAAAGTCGTTGCTTTTAAACCTTGTATATTTTTAGCCGCTACAACAGGAAATTCTAAATAAACAAGAAAAATGTAAGCAGGATCTTCATTTAAAGCTTTGATAAATTCTTCATAATGTTTTTTTCGTTTGTCAATATCCAAAACACTTCTTGCGTTCAACAAAGTCTTATCCACTTTTGCATTCTCATAATGTCCGTAATTCCAACCTCCAGCGTTATTCTTAGTATCACCTATGGAGCTAAAAACCCTAAAAGTATGCAAATCTGGATCATAAGGACTTCCCCAGCCCACTAAAAAACTATCAACTTTAGAATAATCAAAACTCCCACGAGGCTTTGCCATCGCCCTTGCTTTAATGCCAATTTTCCTCAATTCACTTTGCAAAAAATTCACCAAAGCCACACGCAAAGGATCGTCACTCATAGCATACATTTCAAATTCAAATTCCTTGCCATCTTTTTCTAAAATTCCTTTTTGATTTTTCGCCCAACCCGCTTCTTCTAATAAACTCTGTGCTTTTTTCATATCATAAGCATAGTCAAAATTTTCTTTTGGACTCGCCCAAGAAAGCTGCAAAGGTTGATTAGCCACAAAGCCATAACCATGTAATAAAGAATCAATCAGAACTGCTTTATTCACCGCATAATTTAAGGCCAAACGCACTTTTTTATCTTTGAAAAGCTCATTTTCAAAATTAAACATCAAAGCCCTATAATCAGCCCCTTTCATTTTTAAAACATTAAAATTTGCATCATTTTCAAAATTTTTTGCCAAAGTTGCATCAACTACAGCCACATCAACACTTGAATTTTTTAATTCTAAAGCCGCGATAGAAGGATCTGAAATGAATTTTAAAATAAGCTTTTTACTTCCTACTTTGCCTAAATGATAATTTTCATTGGCTTCAAGACTAAGATATTGTCCTTTTTTCCATTCTTTAAATTTAAAAGGCCCTGTGCCTATGGGTTTTTGATTGAAAATATCTTTGTTTAAATCTTTATTTTCTAGCAAATGTTTTGGCAATATCCCCAAGCTCAAAACATCTAAAAATGCTGGAAAAGGTTCTTTAAGCGTAATTTTTATCTTATAATCATTTATAATTTTTATATCTTCAATCATTTCAAAATTCACCCATACAGGAGTATTTAGCTTTTTATTTTTAAATGCCTCTAGGCTAAATTTCACATCTTTTGCGCTAAATTTTTCTCCATCATGCCACAAAACATCTTCCCTTAAGTCAAACTCATAGACCAAGCCATCTTTGCTGATTTTCCAAGATTTTGCCAAATCAGGCTTGATATTCATCTTCTCATCAAAGCGTGTAAGTCCTGAAAATATCAGTGCAATGGCCGCATCGTGATCTTCGCTGAAAATTGGATTAATGCGTTTGGGTTCATTTTCTACTGCAACCACTATAGTATCTTTTGGAATTAATGCTTGGGAATTTAACACAAATATTGAAAATAAAACTAGAAATATTTTTCTTAACATTTTTTCTCCTTAATTTTTGCAAAACACAAAAAATTATAAGGCAAAAAAAAATTTCGTGCAAGCCTCATAGGGGGTTAAGAAATTTAAAAAAAGAAAATGGTTTAAATTCTTATAAAAATACAATCAAACATAAAAAAATCTTAAAAATAGAAGACAAATTTTGTTTAACTGTATTTAATTAAGAAATTGAGCCCCCTCTTAGATAAGCTATCTAAGCATAGATGTTGTTTTACATTATGAAAACATCATTAAAGTTTTTTAAAAAACCGAACTCATTCTAGCCCAATAAAACTTAACTTTTTATAAATTAGTGTAATATAGTTTAATAATTTTTATTTTTCATTTAAAAAATAGTAAATATAAATATTTAAATTTTAAAACTTACCCAAATCCCACTCTATCTTCTCTTTACCTTGATTTTCCAAAAGCTGATTTGTTTTAGAAAAATGCCTACATCCTAAAAAACCACTCCTAGCTAAAGGACTTGGATGTGCTGCCTCTAATACAAAATGCTTGCGTGTATCAATCAAAACTTTTTTGCTTTTTGCATAATTACCCCAGAGTAAAAAAATCAAACCCTGCTTTTGCTCACTCAAACGCGAAATTACCGCATCACTAAATTCTTGCCAACCCCAAGAACTATGGCTTGCTGGTTTATTTGCTTCTACGCTAAGTATAGAATTTAAAAGCAAAACTCCTTGTCTTGCCCAAGCACTCAAATCTCCATTATGATGAATTTTAATGCCTAAATCTGCTTGTAATTCTTTATAAATATTTAAAAGACTAGGCGGAATTCGCACTCCACAAGGCACAGAAAAACTAAGCCCCATCGCTTGATGCGGTTGATGGTAAGGATCTTGCCCTAAAAGAACAACTTTTAAGGAATTTAAAGGAGTGAGATTAAAAGCATTAAAAGTTAAATTAGAAGGTGGATATATCACCTTTCTTTCATCTAAAGCTTGTTTGTAGTGTTTTTTTATTTCTAAAAAATAATCTTTGCAAAATTCATCTTTTAAAAATTCTTTCCATTCAGGATTCATTTTGATTTTTTCTAGCTCAATTTTAAGATTTTCCATATATCTTCCATGAAATAAAAATTTATTTTAAATAAAATAATTATGGCAATATAACACATTAAACTTAAAATTTACCATAGTTTGAGTTATAAAAAGGACTCAAAAAGTCCTTTTTATTGGATCTAGAAAGACTAAATTTTTAAACTAAAATTAAAATTATGAGTGTTAATATTACAGCAAGTAAGATTTATTTCTTACAATATCTTTTTTAGAAAGGTTTATCATGGGAACAAGAAAAGAACATGATTTCATTGGAGAACTTGAAATTTCTGATGATGTGTATTATGGCGTGCAAACTTTTAGAGCGCTAGAAAACTTCCATATGAGTGGAAGAAGTCTAAAAAATTACCCTTATTTTGTTAAGGCTTTTGCGCAAGTAAAAAAAGCTGCTGCCCTAAGCAATAAAGAATTAGGAGTTCTTGATGCCGATAAGGCTGATGCTATTGCGAAAGCTTGTGATAGATTAATAAATGGCGAATTTATAGATCAATTTGTTGTAGATATGATCCAAGGTGGTGCTGGAACTTCAACTAATATGAATGTTAATGAAGTTTTAACTAACATTGCATTAGAAAGCATGGGACACAAAAAAGGTGAATATCAATACCTTCATCCAAACGATCACACAAACCTAGGACAATCAACAAACGACACTTATCCAAGCTCCATTAAAGTAGCAACTCATGCTAAACTTGGAGATTTATTAAAAGCTATGGAAGAATTAAAAAGTGAGCTTTTAGTAAAAGCCAAAGAATACAAAGATATGATTAAAATGGGTAGAACAGAGCTTGAAGATGCTGTACCAACAACGCTAGGTAATACTTTCAACGCTTTTGCAAGCTACATTCAAAGCGACATAGAAAAACTTACCGCTGCAAGAGAGGTAATGACAGTTTTAAATTTAGGTGCAACTGCGATTGGGACAGGAATTAACTGCCACCCAGATTATAAAGTAAAAGTAGAACAAAAATTAAAAGAAATCACAGGTGTAGATTTTAAACCAGCAAAAGATTTAATCGCCGCAACTCAAGATACTGCAGATTTTGTTTTTGTAAGCGGTGCTTTAAAAACTGCAGCTGTTAGACTTTCTAAAATTGCCAACGACTTAAGATTAATGAATTCAGGTCCAAGATGCGGACTCGGCGAAATCACTTTACCTGCTATGCAACCAGGAAGTTCTATTATGCCAGGTAAAGTAAATCCTGTAATTTGCGAAGCAGTAGGCGAAGCTTGCTATGAAGTAATTGGAAATGATGTAACCATCATGCTTTGCTCTGAAAGAGGCGAATTTGAACTTAACGCTTTTGAACCAGGAATTGCTTATGGGCTTTTCAATTCTATTGTATTGCTTGAAAATGCGATGAAAACTCTAGCACAAAAAGCAGTAAAAGGCTTAAAAGCTAATCCAGAAGCTTGCAAAAAAATGGTATTAAATTCTATCGGTATCGTTACAGCATTTAATCCAGTACTTGGCTATGAAAAATCTGCAAGCATTGCTAAAGAAGCTTTGCAAACTGGAAAAGCAGTAGGTGATATTTGTTTAGAAAGAGGTTATCTTCCAAAAGAAGAGATTGATAAAATTTTAACACCTGAAAATATGCTAAATCCTCAAATGACAGAGAAAAGAAAAGCTTAATTAGGAGTTAAAAATGGATCTTATGCTGATTTTACAATTAATCGTCTTTTTGGGTGCTATTTTCATCGGTATACGCTTAGGTGGTATTGCCATTGGTTATGCAGGTGGACTTGGCGTTGTTGTTTTAGGTCTTGTTTTAGGAATGAAACCAGGAAATATTCCTTGGGATGTTATTTTAATCATTGCAGCAGCTATTGCTGCAATTTCTGCTATGCAGCAAGCTGGCGGGCTTGATTATATGGTTAGAGTAACTGAAAAAGTTTTAAGAAAACATCCTAGATTTATCAACTATCTTGCTCCAGCTTGCGGTTGGTTGCTTACTATTTTAGCAGGAACCGGAAATGCAGTATTTTCTTTAATGCCAGTTGTTGTAGATGTTGCAAAATCTCAAAACATCAAACCTAGTGCGCCACTTTCATTAATGGTTGTATCTTCGCAAATCGGTATTACTGCATCTCCTGTAAGTGCTGCAGTTGTTTATATGAGTGGTGTTTTAGAGCCTTTGGGTTGGAACTATCCAACTTTAATTGGAATTTGGATCGTAACAACCTTTGTTGCTTGCATGCTTACAGCTTTCATTGTAAGTCTTATCACTCCTATGGATTTAAGTAAAGATCCTGTGTATCAAGAAAGATTAAAAGCTGGGCTTGTAAAAGATGCAGGCGAGGTTTTAGCTGGCGAAGATAAACCAGGTGCAAAACTTTCAGTTGCAATTTTTCTAATCACCGTTTTAGCTGTTGTGCTTTATGCTACCGCAATTTCAAGCAACATCAAGTGGATTGATCCTGTTGTTGTGCCAAGAGATGCAGCGATTATGAGTTTCTTGCTTACTGCTGCAGCACTAATCACTTGGCTTTGCAAAGTTGAACCGGCTAAAATTTTAGATACAAGCGTATTTAAAAGCGGTATGACTGCTTGTGTTTGTGTATTTGGTGTGGCTTGGCTTGGAAATACTTTTGTTGCAGGACATGAAACAGCTATTAAAGAAGTAGCAGGAGATTGGGTTAAACAAGCTCCTGCTATGCTTGCTGTGGCATTCTTCTTTGCAAGTATGCTTTTATATTCTCAAGCAGCTACTGCAAAAGCTATTGTTCCAGTTATCATTGCAGCATTAGGAATCAGTGCTACTAATACAGGTGATTCTTATATGCTAGTTGCTTGTTTTGCTGCAGTTTCTGCACTTTTCGTTTTACCAACTTATCCTACACTTTTGGGTGCGGTTCAAATGGACGATACAGGCACAACTAGAATTGGCAAATTTATCTTTAACCACGCTTTCTTTATCCCAGGCGTTGTAGCGATCATCATCGCTGTTGCACTAGGATTTTTAGTGGCTCCTTTATTTGCTTAAAAATTTCCCTTTCCTTTTGGAAAGGGTTAAATTCTTGCAAAAAATTATTTCAAGCTACTTTATTAAATCATTTTCATAAAAAACACATAAATTTTAAACTTACAAAAAAAATCGCCACAATAGAAATCATTTCCAGAAATAAACTTGATAGTAAATTTAACAGATGGATAAAATTCCAATGATAAAAAAATTAAAAAAGAATTTTATCCCATCAGCATCTTTCTTGTATAGGCTTAGGAGCAATTATTTATCTTATCAAATAAAATAAGGTGTAAAATTTTGCGATGAATTTAAAAAATATTAATTTTACACATTATGATCAATGCAATAGAAATTTATTTTTGAAAATGGAAATAAGTTGTGTTTTAGGAATATATAAAGTTTAGATATAGTTCTTAGTCTATTCAAAATTTAAGGAATAGGAATTATCGCTAGGAAAATATTTTATAAAAACAACAAAAATGGCAAAAGCTTTCTAAGATTAACTACAAAAATTGAAAGCATCCACAGGACTTAATCCTAAGAATAGAATTATTTTTTAGATTTAATCAAAATGCTTGATGAAGAA
Organism: Campylobacter sp. US33a; assembly: GCF_004378855.1. Lineage (GTDB taxonomy): Bacteria > Campylobacterota > Campylobacteria > Campylobacterales > Campylobacteraceae > Campylobacter_D. Next base: position 150,968 of record NZ_RYYL01000004.1, on the reverse strand, counting down.
ATTTTGAAGCAATATTAAAAAAGGTGGGCTACTAGGAAGCCCTTTGAATTTCATTGCAACTGTATCGGTAAAATATTCTAAAAACAACAAAAACTCTTGAAAATCATTTAAAAAGAAGTGGGACACAAGAAGTCCTTCGAATTTGATTGTAGTTATCGACAATAAATTAAAATAAGCACAAAAATTGCACTTTCTTTAAAAAAGCTTAAATTTAAAGATAAATCAAAAATCAAGCAAATTTTCTTTATAAATGTCTAAAATGATGATTAAGTCTTTTTCCTTGTCGATTTTATAAGGTATCACATAACCTTTAAAGATAAAATCTCTTATATTTTCATCATCAAAAATAAAAGATTTTCTGAATTTATAAGGCATAAAATCAAGCCCCGTCAAGCCTTACGCAATTCTTTTTTAAGGTATTTTTAGCCCTTAAACTACCGCACCTTGAGTAAAAGACAACACAAATTTAACTCATCGGTAAATATATCACTCTCTAAATTTGCATCATAGCCACCCACTGCCCAAAGGCGTTAGCCTAGCCTTCCCGCTTTCATAATCAGCCAAAGCTTTGTGAAGTTCTTGCTTGGTTTGCTCTCAAGTTTTACCGCTTTCACATTCGCTTAAAAGCTTTTCATATCCATCTGCTTCTATCTCGTAGCTGATATTTAGCTCTTTAAAAAGCTCTAAAAGTTTACCAAGTTGCTCTTCATTTGCTTGTAAAGTTATGGTTTGCATTTTTTCCTTTGCTTTGATAAAAATCATAAATCATCTAAAGATTATAGTCAATTAATAAAAAGAAGTTTAGGAAATTTAGTTTAAAGCGAGGGAAGGAGCTTCCCTCTAGAGTTTCATAATGTAAAACATTCAATCTATGATGGGGGGGGGGATTGAAGTTGTAATTATAATAATCAAAGGAAATGAAACTCTGGGCGTAATTTTATATCAAAAAAACAAAATTTTAGCTTAAAGAAAATTGCAACCCGCTCAACGAAAAAGAGAGCAGGTTAGCAATAGATTGAAGGTCAAGTCTATAAATCTAGTATTACAAAGCTATAATCATAGACTTGTAAAGCTAGATTTAAGTTTAAAATATTTAACACAAATTACATTTTTGTTTCATTTGGAAAATTAGCATTGATTTTATCTTATTTCTAAGCACCGAAATTTCAATATCCAAAGCGAATTTAAAACTTTAAATAAAATATAAATTTAAAGCTCGAAAAATAAAATTCTTAAAAATTTCATAACTCTTTAACAAAGCAAATTCGCCAAAAATTTTCACAAAATACAAAAATTTAAAAGAACAAAAACTCACCAAAACTTAAAACAATCACAAACCAAAAATAGCCAAGCACTAAGCTTGACTGTTAAAAAATTATTGTTTGAGTTGAAGTAAGGTATTAAGCATTTGATCGCTAGTTGAAATGGTTTTTGAATTCGCTTGATAACCCCTTTGCACCACGATAAGTTGAGTTAAAGAGCGACTCAAATCCACATTTGACATTTCAAGTGCACTTGAATGCATTTTTCCGCGACCGCCTGTTCCTGCTTCACCTATGATTAAATCTCCAGAATTTGCAGTAAGTTTAAACATATTTCCGCCAATTTCTTCAAGCCCTGCATTATTGCTAACATTTGCGATACCAATTTGTGCTAAAGCCAAAGCCTGTCCATTGGTAAATTCACCCCAAATATAACCACTTTCATCGACTTTTAAAGACTCAGGCTGCAAACTACCTCCGGCATAACCATCAGTTTTTTGTGCTGTGAGTGCTGATTGTTGGGAATTACTTACTATACCATCAAAACCACCGCTTGAACCAAAAGAAAGTTTGATTTGTTGATTTGGCATTGCACCGTTATTTGGTGAGAAATTAATAGTTTTTGGATTATAAGCAACCAAAGAACCATCATTGTTAAATCTCGCACTACCCACGATGATATTGTTTGGACCTTCGCCTGTGGCATTGATCTCTGCAGGTTCAGGCACTTTAATAATCATCGACCATTCATTACCACCATCTGCTGTAGTATTAAGCTTAGTAAATTCAACAACAATAGTATGTTTTGATCCTAAAGAATCATAAACATCAAGACTTGCTGAAAAAGAGCTAAGATACATCGCTTCACTTTCTTTAATCGCTGAACCCACAGTCATAGGACCATCAAAACCTTTGAAAATCTTAGTAAAGGCATCATTGGTGCTTACAGTGCCGGCTTTATCCTTATAAGCAGTAATATTAAAATTCATATCTTTTGGTTGTTGTGCTGTAGTTTGTCCAAAATTATCACTTGTAGTGTTTGGATTAGAAATCACAAAAGCACCTGAAGAATTTACAGTCACCTTAACCGCTCCATTAACATCACTGTCTTCAAATACCCCACTTCCATCATAATCAACCCCATATCTTGCATCTCTTTGCAAAAGCTCTCTTAAATCCTCAGTGGTTCTAAAAGTCCTAGTATTAGTATTTAGCAAACCACCAGCCAAAGCATCTTCAAAATTTGCAGATCCCGTACCAGGAGTTGCAGCATCTCCAGCATTATATGCAGGGCCGCCATCAGGATTTACCATTGGTGGTATATCTACAGGAGATGAGCTATATACATACTTATGAGCTGTAATAATTTCAATTTGATTAGAAGTTCCATCAATAAGCGAAGAATCAGCACCAGCAGTATTTAAAGTTACATTATCCCAATCAAAATCAGCGGGATTGCCTGTCACAGGTATAGTTTGAACCTCACCTGCGCTATTACCTTGATTTACAACCAAATGAATATTTTTCATATTGTCTGTAGTGCCATCTGCATTGGTATTAACAAAATCAATACCCGAACCATCAGCATTTTTTGTCGCTTTAACCCCTGTGCCGTCTCTGTTATCATCAGGTATAGCAAAGGTATTGATATAAGCAATGGCTTCGTCTATGCTTTTAATATTTTCATTATAAATATGCACCCCATTGATAGTGATATCTAAAGTCACAGGTTTTTTCTCATGTCCCCAAAAAGTCACATTGTTTTGTGCTGTTTTATTATCAGGATTAAATACTCCGGTAGAATTTTCCTTAGCCGTGCTAAATTTCGCATCTGCATAACTTACCCAAATTCCTTGTCCATCTCTTAAATTTAAACCTTCGCCATTTCCATTATACAAACTTCCAGCATCAACACCTTTTTCGATGATTTGATTTGCATTTTTTTCAGTAGTATAAAATTGTGTTTCGCTTGGATCATTTTCATTGATAGTTTCAGCATTTTTGGTATTAAAACCGTGCACAGAATCAAGTGCATAAATAGGAGATTTCGCATTTCCTATGCTAAGTCCACTGTTAAGATTTGCTTTAATAGCAAGCTCTGTACTCATTTTCGCAGGGATATTCATACCTGGATCGATGAAAATATTTGTTGGAGATGCAGAGTTGTTTATAAGCCCACTCATAGGATCACGGTTCCAACCTTGCACGACATAACCGGCATTATTAACGAAATTTCCTGCCGCATCAAGCTTAAAGTCCCCATTTCTTGTAAGATAACGAGTCAAGCCCCCATCATCAGAAACCATAAAAAATCCATCACCCTCTATCGCCACATCGGTGGTTTTCTCAGTACTTTGAATAGAACCTTGAGAATGAATTCTTGTCGTAGAATTTACTGCAGAACCAAGTCCCACTTGTAAAGGATTCTGACCACCTTGATTACCATTTGGTCCTGTTGCAATTTTTACTGTTTGACTAAACATTGTTCCAAAATCCACACGAGAATATTTAAAACCAGTCGTATTGACATTGGCGATATTGTTACCTTCTACATCCATTGCTACTTGATGTGTTTGAAGTCCAGATACTCCAGACCACAGAGATCTCATCATGTTAAATCCTTTATAAAATATTGAGTTGCAAAACTCAAGCAAATAGCGTTCCAAATTTATAAAATTTGTAGATAGTTTTGTAAAAATTTAGTATTTTAAAATTAAAATTTGTAGTGTCGTTGGCGTGAGTGATGAGTTTAAAATCCTTGGAATTATCATAATTTATAAGTTCGTGGCAAAATTTAGCGATTTTTTAAATTCGTCCAAAATCAAATGCCACTTATAAACATTTTTGCTTTTAATAATGTTTTAGTCAAAAAATACTTATAATACCAAAAATTTAGTAGGGGAAGTGAAATGCAAAAAATTACAAGAGAAAATGCCAAACATTATAATTGGAAAGAAATTTGCGACGGTTGGCACTTTGTTGATAGTAAACATTTAAGCATTATTGCCGAAAAAATGCCTCCACATACAGCTGAAGATATGCATTATCATGATAAAGCTGAGCAGTTTTTTTATATTTTAAAAGGAAAAGCCTTGATGAGACTAGAAAATGCGGATATCGAACTAGAAGCAGGGGAAGGTATACATATCAAAGCTCATCAAATTCATCAAATGATAAATCAAACTTGCGAAGATTTAGAGTTTATAGTCGTATCTTGCCCAAAATCACACAATGACAAATTCATCGTAAAGTAACAAAATCACCGCCATATAAAGCAAATTTTTATAAGATTTATTTTAAGATTTGCATTTTTGAATTTATTTCAAGGATAAAATATGCTTTTAAAACGCTATTTTAATGCTTTGTGTGAAATTTTTAATTTTTACAAAGAAGGTTTTATGAATTTAAAACTAGGTAAAACCTTATGGAAAATCATCATCATTAAGCTTTTAGTGATGTTTTTGTTTATCAAAATGTTTTTATTTGATAACACTATAAATTCCGCTTTTAACACTCAAAAAGAAAAAACAAATTTTGTTATAAAAAATCTTACCAAGGAAGAATAATGGATCTTAGTAGCGTTGATTACTCAAGAGCACAATTTGCACTAACTGCACTTTATCATTTTTTATTTGTGCCTTTGACTCTAGGGCTTTCTTTTATCATTGCCATTATGGAAACAATCTATGTTAAAACAGGCAATGAAAAATGGAAAAAAATCACCAAATTTTGGCTTGCTTTATTTGCTATAAATTTTGCCATCGGTGTAGCAACGGGCATTATAATGGAATTTGAATTCGGGACAAATTGGGCAAATTACAGCTGGTTTGTAGGTGATATTTTTGGCGCACCTTTAGCGTTTGAAGGCTTGATGGCATTCTTTTTAGAGGCAACCTTTTTTGCAGTAATGTTTTTTGGCTGGGATAAGGTTTCTAAAAAATTCCACTTGTTTTCGACTTGGTGTGTAGCAGTTGGAAGCAACCTAAGCGCCTTTTGGATTTTGGTTGCAAACGGCTGGATGCAATACCCTATCGGAATGAAATTTAATCCTGATACCGCAAGAAATGAAATGCAAAATTTCTTTGAAGTGGCTTTTTCTCCTGTGGCTGTTTCGAAATTTTTACACACTGTGGCGAGTGGCTATGTGATTTCTGCTTTATTTGTTATGGGAATTTCAGCTTGGTTTTTACTCAAAAAACGCCATATTATAGAAGCCAAAAAAAGCCTTGTAGTTGGTGCTAGTTTTGGGCTTATTTGCTCGGTATTTTTATTTTTTAGCGGCGATGAGAGTGCCTATAGGGTCACTCAAACCCAGCCGATGAAACTTGCAGCGATGGAAGGAATTTACAAAGGCGAACATAGAGCGGGTATCGTTGCTTTTGGGATATTAAATCCTAAAAAGACTTTAGATAATAACGAAAGTGTGTTTTTATTTGACTTAAGCATACCTTACGCTTTATCGATTTTAGGAAACCGTGATGCAAATTCTTTTGTAGCTGGCATTGAAGATTTAGTTTTTGGCAATGAAAAACAAGGTATAAGCCCTTTGCAAACTCGCATTGATAATGGTAAAATCGCCATTGATGCCTTAAAAAATTACAAAATAGCTAAAGACAATAACGACACAAATGCTATGAATTTAAATAAAATTTTACTCGAAAAGCATTTTAAAGATTTTGGTTATGGTTATCTAGAAAAGCCAAGCGATGCTGTGCCGCCGATTGCTCTAACCTTTTACAGTTTTCACATCATGGTGGCTTTGGGAAGTTATTTTTTCATACTCTTTATCATCACGCTTTATTTAACTATGGCAAATGATATTGAAAAATTCCGCAAAATTTTATGGCTTTGCGTTTTAACAATCCCACTAGGATATATAGCTGCAGAAGCTGGATGGATCGTAGCTGAAGTGGGCAGACAACCTTGGGCCATACAAGATCTTATGCCTACTAGCATTGCGGCTACAAATTTAGCAAGCGTGAATGTGAAAATTTCTTTTTGGATTTTTGCTGTGTTATTTACTGCACTTTTACTTGCGGAAATCAAAATCATGCTAAGTCAAATCAAAAAAGGCTTTAGCGAGGATAAAGGGGTAAAATAATGTTTTTTGGTTTAGAATTAGCAGAGCTTCAAATTTATTGGTGGGTGGTTTTAAGTTTGCTTGGTGCTCTTTTAATTTTTATGTTTTTTGTGCAAGGCGGACAAACCCTTATAGATACTTTAAGCACTAATGAGCTTGAAAAAACTATGCTTATCAATTCTTTAGGACGCAAATGGGAACTTGGTTTTACAACTCTTGTAATGTTTGGCGGAGCAGCTTTTGCGGCTTTTCCACTTTTTTATAGCACAAGTTTTGGCGGGGCTTATTGGGCTTGGCTTATCATACTTTTTTGCTTCATCTTGCAAGCTGTGTCTTATGAATACCGCAAAAAACAAGGTAATTTATACGGTGCAAAAAGCTATGAATTTTTCTTAAAAATCAATGGCTACTTGGCTACCTTTCTTATAGGTGTTGCTGTGAGTAGTTTTTTTAGCGGATCTGAGTTTTTACTTGATGAGCACAATTTTGTCGTTTGGGAGCATACTTTTAGAGGACTTGAACTTCTTTTAAATCCTTATAATTACTTACTTGGCTTGGCTTTGATTTTTTTAAGTCGTATTTTGGGTGCGGCGTATTTTATGAATAATATCAAAAATGAAAGCATTAAATTTAAAGCTTCAAAACAAATTTTCATCAATGCTCTTCTATTTTTACCATTTTTCCTAGCTTTTCTTGTTTGGATTTTTTTAAAAGATGGCTTTTTTGTTGATGAAAATCATTTTGTGTGTATGAGTGCAAATTTGTATTTTTATACTTTTTTGGAACAACCATTACTGCTTGTTTTGCTTTTACTTGGAGTGCTTTTTGTTTTGCTAGGAATTTACTTGGGTGCCTTTGTAAAAACTGCTTGCGCAATCTGGACTTTGGGTTTGGGAACTATTTTGTGTGTGTTTGCTTTGCTTTTAAATGTTGGGCTTGGAGACAGTGCGTTTTATCCATCAACTACACATTTGCAAAGCTCATTAACGATAAAAAATGCGAGTTCGAGTTACTACACCCTTAGTGTGATGGCTTATGCTTCTTTGCTTGTGCCTTTTGTTTTAGCTTACATTACTTATGTGTGGCGTGCTATGGATAGGGAAAAAATCACACGCGAAGAAATCGCAAATGATGATCATGCTTATTAAAAAGGAATTACAATGCTACATGCTTTATTTTTACTTACTTGGCCTTTAGTAATTTATCTTTCATATAAATTCATTGTGCTAAATATAAAACAACTTGAAATTGAAGAAAAACTATAAAATTTTTTAAATTCTTTCCGATATAGAGTTTGAATCTTTTCAAAATATTGCTTAAAAGCCCTTTTTGGGCTTTTATTTTAATTCTAAAACTTCAATTTCTAAACCTTTATGAATTTCAGCCTTAATATCACTAAGATAAAAAATAGCAAAATTATCATCTTTTGCATTTTGAAATCTAGTTTTGTTTTTATCAATAAAAATTTGCTTTACACTTAAATCATCATCAAAACAAACCTTAGCATAAATTCTAACCCAAGTATAATTTTCCAAACACACACAAATGCAAATTTGATTGTTGATACAAAGCTGAGTATACATTGCTTTATTTTTATTCATACAATAATAAATCCTATCTCTTGCTAATATCATACTTCCAATAGGTCTTGAATGAACGATATTATCTGCGCTAGTGCTTAAAATATGAATTGTATTTTGTGAAAGATAAGAAAATAATTTTTCTAAAGAATTTTTCATTATTTATCCTTATTTTGTATTTTATTGTTAAATTTTACTTATATTTAAAAAATTTACTTTAGAAATGTTAATTATTTGTATTTTTTTCCGATTAATATTAAGTGCTTAGTTTCACAAAGGAGGGTGTAATGATACCTGATATGAGTAATGCTTCCTTAATGGTTGCGGTAAATACCAGCGTTTTTAAAAAAGCTATGGACGCAAACGAAGCGGCAATGGCACAACTTTTAGAAGGACTAACAAGCGGAACAAATACTTCAAGCACTCCTGCTGTAAGCTCTTCTGCAAATTCTGGCGGGATTGATATCTACGCTTAAGCCTTGGAAACAAGGCTTTACTTTTCTCAAATTTTAAACTAAAAATTTGTATTTTAACGGTAAAATAAGCTTTTTAAAAACTTTTCAAGGATTATGATGCAAAATTTTAAAAAAATTATTCAAAGCGAGTCTTTTCCAGGTGTTTTGCTGATCTTTTGTACTTTTTTTGCTTTAGCATGTAAGAATTCTTCTCTAAGCCTAATTTATGATAATTTTTTACATACAGATTTTGGCTTTAAAATCAATGATTTTGAAATTTTCAAACCCTTACTTTTATGGATAAATGATGGTCTGATTGCTGTTTTTTTCCTTAGCATAGGACTTGAATTAAAACATGAAGTTTTAAGGGGACAACTTCGCAATATCCGCTCTGTTTCCTTGCCTATTTTTGGTGCATTAGGCGGTATGATAGCTCCTGCTTTAATCTTTGCCTCTATCAATCATCAAGATATATTTGCAATGAAAGGTTGGGCGATACCAACAGCCACAGATATTGCTTTTGCGGTGGGAATTTTAATGCTTTTGGGAAATAAAATTCCTACAAGCTTAAAACTATTTTTGCTTTCTTTGGCAATTTTTGATGATTTAGGAGCAATTATTATCATTGCTTTATTTTACACTAGTGAGCTCTCTACTCTTGCGATTTTCATTTCTTTACTTTGCATAGGGGCATTGTTTTTACTTAATTATTTTAGAATTTCACATCTGCCTTTTTATGTTTTAGTGGGCGTTGTATTATGGGTAGCAATGCTAAAAAGTGGAGTGCATGCAACTTTGGCGGGTATTATCGTTGCTTTATTTATACCAATGGAACGCAAAAATGGGCAAGATTTCGTGCAAGATTTACATCATGATTTAAACCCTTGGGTAATTTATTTTATTTTGCCTTTATTTGCTTTTGCAAACGCTGGAATTGACATTAGCGGAATGAGTTTCTCTTCCCTGCTTGCTCCTGTAAGCTTAGGTATTATTTTAGGACTTTTTATAGGCAAACAAGTCGGAGTGTTTTTATTTTCTTATCTTAGCATTAAACTCAAACTTGCAAAATTGCCAGAAGGTGTAAAATATTCACAATTCTATGGAATTTGCATTTTAACAGGAATTGGCTTTACTATGAGCTTATTTATTGATGGTTTAGCTTACCAAGACAGTGCTATTTTTGAACACGCCGATAGGCTTGCTATTTTGATTGCGAGTTTTTTAAGTGCCTTAGTGGGATATTTGTATTTAAGAATTATCAAATAAATTTTGTAAATAATGATGAAAATCGGTGTTTTTGATAGTGGCGTTGGTGGACTTAGTGTTTTAAAGTCTTTGTATGAGGCGAATTTATTTAATGAAGTAATTTATTACGGCGATACCGCACGCGTTCCTTATGGAGTAAAAGATAAAGACACTATCATTAAATTTTGCCTTGAAGCACTTGATTTTTTTGAAAAATTTGACATTGATATGCTGATCATTGCTTGCAATACCGCAAGCGCTTATGCACTCAAAGCTTTACAAGAAAAAGCTAAATTTCCCATTTATGGTGTTATTGACGCTGGGATCGAGGCTACCAAAAAAACTCTAAAAAAAAATCAAAACATTCTTGTCATAGCTACAAAAGCCACTATAAATTCAAAAGCCTATCAAGATCGTTTGCAAAAAGAAGGTTTTAATCATATCAATGCTCTTTCCACTAGTCTTTTTGTCCCTATGGTTGAGGAAGGAATTTTCGAAGGTGAGTTTCTACAAAGTGCTTTTGAGTATTATTTTAAGGATATTCAAAAGCCCGATGGACTGATTTTGGCTTGCACGCATTTTCCGTTAATCTCAAAAGCTTTAAGCGAGTATTTTGGAGAAAATACCAAGCTTATACATTCTGGCGATGCCATTGTGGATTTTTTAAAAACCCATAAAGATTTACCAACTTTAAAACATAAAGCAAAGCTAAATTTTTATGCGTCCAGCGATGTAAATTCTTTAAAAAACACTGCCAAAATTTGGCTTAATATTAATGAAAATTAAGGATTAAAAAATGATAGAATTAAAAAAACCTGAAGAAATAGAAAAACTAAGAGCAGCTAATAAAATCGTAGCCAAAACACTGGATTTTTTAGAAAAAGAAATTAAAGTGGGTATGAGCCTAAAACAAATCGATAAAATGGCTGAAGATTTCATACTAAGTCATGGTGCAAAACCATCTTTTAAAGGGCTTTATGGCTTTCCTGGTGCTATTTGCATTTCTTTAAATCAAGTTTGCATACACGGAATTCCTGATGAAAAAATCATCAAAGAAGGCGACATTTTAGGGCTTGATGTGGGAACTTTTTTAAATGGATATTATGGCGATGCAGCGCGCACCATAGCCATAGGAAAAATTTCAAGCCAAGATGAAAAACTCATCGCTTGCGCCAAAGATGCCTTATATGGCGCTATCGATGAAATTCGCGAAGGAATGCGATTTAAAGAACTTTCGGCATTTTTGGGCGAATTTATACATTCTCGTGGCTTTGTACCACTTCGCGGATACTGCGGACATGGCATAGGTCGCAAACCACACGGCGAGCCTGAAATTTTAAACTATCTTGAAAATGGCGCAAGTGCAAAAAGCGGACCAAAAATCAAAGAAGGTATGGTTTTTTGCATAGAACCTATGATTTGTCAAAAAGATGGCACTCCAAAACATTACAATGGAAAATGGGATGCGGGTAGTGCTGATGGACTCAATGCTGCACATTATGAGCATTGCGTCGCCATTGTAGGTAAAAAAGCGCAAATTCTTTCTGTGGATGAGTGATGATACTTTGTGATGAAAGTTGTGCTTTTTTAGAGAAAATCGCTAACAAAATGACTTCTAAAGATGTGGAACTTGTTTTTGTTGATGATAAAGAGATGAGAGAAATTAACCTTTCTCAAAGAAATATCGACAAAACCACCGATGTGCTTTCCTTCCCACTTGAAAATATCCACGACAATTTGCCTTTAGGTTCAGTTGTGATTAATAAAAATTTAGCGGAGCAAAAAGCAAAGGAATTTGGGCACAGTTTTGAAGATGAAATTTCCTTGCTTTTTATCCACGCACTTTTGCATTTAATGGGCTTTGATCACGAAAACGATCAAGGGCAAATGAGAGAGAAAGAAAGAGAGTTGATAGAATTTTTTAAACTTCCGCCAAGTTTGATTATAAGAACTCAAAGTTAGAAGGGCAAAGGTACGAAAAAGACTTGGACTTTTATATTTGTTTTCAAAAAACCATCATTGTTTAAAAATGCCAAATGCTTACTTGCGTTAAATTCTAATTCTTTTATTTTATTTTTTAACTCCATTGTTCTTTTACAAAGCGGATAAATAAGCTTTATATCATTTATCTTAAAATTACAAGCATAAGCAAACATTTGGTATAAATCGCTTTGCGATATGCCATGCTTTTTCTCATCTTCGTTATCATCTGGAATTTTCCATTTGGTATCTAGGATCATTTTATTTTCTATATATAAATCAGGTTTTAACATAAAACATTTTTCATCATTTTTTGAGATTAAATACTTTCCACTACTTTGGGCTTTTACATTTTCACTAGGATTAGCAAGTTTAAACATATAAGCCACATAGTTTTCAAAAAGTTTTTCCATAGGAAAAAGTAAAGCAAAGGCTTCGTTTTTACCTTTATATGGAGCAAAGCTTTGATTTTGCAAAAATATCTTACACCAAGAAAGTATATTTTCATAATAATCAAAATGTCTTGAAATTTTAAAGCTAAAATCTTTTTCATAATTTTTAGAAAATTCTACCTCATCAAGAATTTGCATAGCTTTGATGATTCTAAATTTATTAGTAGTTGTTTTGGATTTTAAGAAATTTAGAGTTGATTTGATGAGACGATTTGGTGCTATATCCAAAACAAACTCATCAAAACTTGTAAAAAATCTTTCTTTGTGGATTAAATTTGATTTTATATGCTCATTAAATAGTAATTTTCCTTTTAAAAAAGCTCTATTTTCTTCGCTATTTACATAAGATCTCATCAAGCCTTTTTTATACACACTATCAAATTCATCTAAAAACATCATAATAAATACTTCAAGCAAAGGCGTTTTAGAACTTTGCAAAGATGAAATTTGAGATTTTTTAAAAGGAGAGTTTTTTAAGGTTTTTAACATATTGATTAAAAGAATTTTGGGGTTAAATTTAAAATCTTTTTCATAAAAATCATCATCTTGATTCGTTTTATTTATTTGCGATAAATCATAAGCTTTTATTAGTTTTTCTTGTGAAATATTCGATGAATTTTTTTCTTCTTTATAGCTTTCTAAGTCCGTGCATTTTGGCAAGATCTCCAAAACTCCGCTTTTGGTTTGTATAATGCCTACATAATTTTTAGCTTTTAAAGTGTTTTTGTTTTTAAAGCCTAGAAAATTTTCGTTATTTTTTGCGAAATTTTCTAGTTCTTCATAAAATTTTCCAGCCTTTTCTTTAAAAATTTCTTTTAAATCTTCTTCGCAAAAGGCTTGGTGCTCGATGATGGAAAAAATGTTATTGTTCATCATTTTTTGTTTTATTTTTCTCATCATCATAAATAGCTTGATATGTTTCTGGTTTATCCCAAATTTCATCATTAAATGAGGTGATATTATAAATATTTTTTTCGTTATCTACATTATCTAAATTTTTTATTTTTTGTAAATATTTATTATCTTTTTTATCTTCAAAAATCATACCATTATTATTTAAAACTGCATCAATCAAAGCATAATTATTATAAAAATACTCTTGCAATAATGGGATGATTTTATTTTGAAAAACATTTTTTAATTTCTCTAAACTATCAATGCTTATAAAAAATGCGTGTCCTATAGTCTTTTCTCTATCTAGCAAGTATTCTATACGAGTATTGATAGCTTTTAATAATTCTTGCAAATTAACACCTTCACAATCTATAGATAATTTGCTTACATCAGGCATCATCTCTACAAATTCAAAGCGTCTTCTTAAAGCTGTATCAAGTGAAGTGATGCTTCTATCAGCTGTATTCATAGTGCCTATGATATATACATTTTTAGGCACTCCAAATTTTTCACCGCTGTAAGGCAAAGTAATTTTTAATTCCTCGCTTTCACCTATCCTTTTACTAGGTTCTATTAAGGTGATAAGCTCACCAAAAATCTTACTTACATTACCACGATTGATTTCATCTATGATGATTATGTAAGGCTTTAATTTCTCATTTATATTTTTAAAACTTACATTTTGTGTATTTTCAAATTCTTTTAATTTTTTATAAAACATAAAATAATAAATCGCATTTCCGTGATAATCGCTTTGACTTTCATATTTTGGTTTGATATCTTTATAATCTAAAATTTTGTTTTCTTTAAAATTTAAATAATCTCTTTTTATAATATCAATAGTCAATCTTTGAGGACTTTTTATTGATCCACCCAATAAAAAAGAACGATATTCGCCTTTAGAATTTAAAAGAATTTCTTTAATATTAACCCTATTTTCTAGAGGAAATTCATCGCCCTTATTTATAAAATTTTGATTAATGTAATTAGCAAATTCAAAAATCAATTTATCTAAATCAAGCTCATTGTTATTTTCATTTGATGAGAGGTAATTTTTATTAGCTTTTTTACAAAGTTCTTTAAAAACTCCATCTTTTATTTCATATTCTACTTCTTTAGAATTACCTTGCTCGCTATCCATAACAGGTTTTATACCTTCTACAAATTCTTCATACCCATAGCTTTGATGAAAAGTAGTAAAAACTATTTGTCCATTTTTTATATACTCATCAAATAACTTTTTTCTATTTACTCTATCATCTTCACTTGGAATTTGTATTTTTTCTTCTTTTAATATAATCTCTAAAGCCTTATCAATGGTATGATAAGTTTTCCCTGTCCCTGGAGGCCCATAAAGAATTTGATTTAAAGGTGGATTTTTTATATTTACTTCATCATCTATAATCATTTTTTTACCTTTTATTAAATTATTTGCCAATAATAGATAATTTAAGACAAACATATTATAAAAATTTTGATTACGCTGAGGCACTTTAAAGCCATACTCTCTAGCATCATTTAAGCTTATTGTTTTTTCTAATTTTTGAATTTTATTAATAATAAATTTTCCATCTTCTTTAATTTCTTTCACTACACCATAAAAACAAACTAAAGATTCTCTAGCTATATAGAAAAATACTTTACTATTTGACTTCATGCTTAAAAGCGCCCCTGCTCCTTTTTCACCCCATGTTAATTCTTTACCTTTATTTTCATCAACATATCCTTCAAGATCAAAAACTTTTGGATTTGAAGGAATCAAAAAATAATCTGAACTATCTGAAACCAAACCGCTGCTTTCTAAAATATCTTTATATATAATAGGATTATAAGATCTAATTTGCTTATCAACAACACCTTTTAATTTATCTAAAAAACTATCCATAGTAAATGTATCGCATAATTTTTTGCTTGCACTGGCAAACGATACTATTGATTTTGCGTTTTTAGCAACATAAAAATAATAACCTTCTTTTGTTTTTAATTTTTTGATTTCATTGTTATTTTTATAAAATTCTATATCATCTTTTTTAAATTCTAAAAGTTTATTTTTATACCCTTCATAAACTATATTTAAAAATTTTTCATAATCATCAATTGAATTTATATTCACAAAATAAGCCTTTTTAGATATTAAAAAATTTATTATTCTACCACTGCACAAAGGTTTTAGCTTTTTTTATGTTGCTAAAATTTATAGTAGTTTTTTCTTGAGTTTCTAAATTTTCTAAAGTGATATTTTCATCATTTACAGCGATGATTTTTGCTTCGATCTTTTCTTTTTCACTAGTTGTGATTTTTACAAGTTCGTTAATGCTTTTTGCAAAATGCTCGATTTTGCTAAGTTTTCTCTCAAGCCCACAGCTTGATACTTCTAAAAAATACTCGCCGCTAACTGGCGGTTCTACATCAAAAATAGGCGATAAAATCTCACTAAGCCTAGCACAATCATCAAGATTTACCCCGCCTTCTTTTTGCACATAAATTCTATAAATCTTTCTACCATTTTCACTTACTAGCTCATCATCATAAAAGCTAAGCCCTGCTTCTTTACAAAGTGCTTTAAGATTCATTTTGTTCCTTTTTGATTTTTTCAAATAAAGCATCCATATGGTTTTGATATTCAAGCCTATCATCAAATTTAAAGTGAAAATTCGGGCACCTATACCAGCCTTGCTCACTCATGCAGTAATTTTGCAAAGCCTTGCTTGCTTTTTTCAAAGAAAGTAAAATCTTTTCTTGCTCATGAGTATTGAAAAACATTTTATCCAAATACACAAAGGCATCGTATCTACCTTTTTTACACTCCACATCAACCACGCAAAGATTTTTTAAATTCTCATCATCTAAACTCGCCAAAGCTTCAGGAATAAGCTCTTTTAAAATACTCTCTGTGCGAAGTTTTTTGATTTCAGCTGGATTCATAGACTTGCTTGTTCCTCTACTTCTTTATAGCTTTCTATATAATCGCCCACTCTCATATCATCACATCCTTCTATACCAACGCCACACTCATAGCCTTTTGCCACTTCTTTAGCATCATCTTTAAAGCGTTTAAGTGAGCTTACATTGCCTTCATACACAACAACTCCTTCGCGGATAAGGCGAATTTTAGCCCCGCGGTTGATTACACCTTCAGTCACCATGCAACCTGCAATTTGTCCGATTTTTGGCACATTAATCACTTGTCTAATCTCTGCTTGTCCAAGCTGCTCTTCTGAAATAATAGGACTCATCATACCACCAAGCAAAGCTTTTACATCATCAAGTAAATTATAAATTACATTATAAGTTTTAATTTCCACGCCTTTATCTTTTGCACGCTCTTTTACTTCGCCGGTTGGACGGATATTAAAGCCTAGCACGATAGAATTCTCACTCGCACTTGCAAGTTCTATATCGCTTTGTGTGATTCCCCCTACTCCGCTGTGAATAATATTAACTTTAATTTCATCGTTTCTAAGTTTCTCCAAACTTGCTTTTAAGGCTTCTAATGATCCTTGCACATCGGCTTTTAAAATCACAGGTAAGGCTTTTAAATTACCTTCTTTAATCTTTGCCCCAAGCTCATCAATACTGACTTTAGTTGATTTGCTAAGCTCTTTTTGACGATTATATTCATAACGCTTAGCAGCATACTCTCTAGCTTCTTTATCGGTTTTTACAGCGATCAAAGTTTCTCCAGCATCCGCTACCTCACTAAGACCTATAATAACACCACACTCACCAGGTTTAATCTCTTTCAAAGCCTTACCTTGATCATTGCTTATAGCACGAATCTTTCCATAAGCCTCACCCGCAACAACAGTGCTTCCCACAGTTAAAGTCCCATTTTGCACGATAATGGTTGCAACAGGACCTCTGCCTTTTTGCACGGAACTTTCTATGATGCTTGCCTTAGCAAAATGTTTAGGATCGGCCTTAAGCTCTAAAATATCAGCTTGCAAAAGCACAATTTCAAGTAACTCTTCTATCCCCATACCTGTTTTAGCAGAAACTGGAACAAATTCATAGCTTCCACCCCACTCTACAGGCATAATTTCCATTTCAGCAAGTTGAGTTTTTACCATATCAGGATTTGCAGCTTCTTTATCCATTTTATTTACTGCTATGATGATAGGCACACCGGCAGCTTTTGCGTGATTAATCGCTTCTTTAGTTTGTGGCTTTACTCCATCATCTGCCGCAACAACGATAATAACAATATCTGTTATACTCGCACCCCTTGCACGCATTGCTGTAAATGCTTCGTGACCTGGAGTATCGATAAAAGTGATTTTGCGACCATCTTTTTCTATCATATAAGCGCCTACATGTTGAGTGATCCCTCCTGCCTCGCCACTTGCAATACGCGAATTTCTTATGTAATCCAATAAAGAAGTTTTTCCATGATCAACATGTCCCATAATGGTAATAACCGGTGCTCTAGTAACTAAATTTTCACCCTTATGATGCTTGTCATATTCTTTAACATAATCAAATTCATCAGTCTCATTAACAATATTAATCTCTATACCAAATTCAGCAGCTAAAATTTCAATCGCATCTTCATCTAAAAAGTCATTTTTTGTAGTCATCATTCCAAGCATAAAAAGCTTTGAAATGATTTCGCTTGTGTTTTTTCCTATTTTATCCGCAAATTCATACACACGAATTTCTTTTGGAATTTCTACACTGGTTATAGCTTCACTTTCTTTTTTCTCTACCTTTTTAGGCGGCTTTTTACGACTTCTTCTTTGGATACCGCCTTCTGAAAATTGATTAATAGAATTATTAAAAGACTGTCTTAACACACTAGGTTGTTTTTTTATAGCAGGGGCATTGTTTTGCTCTTTGATACTAAAATCAGGTAAAACCACCATATCTTCATCTTCTAAAGCAATATCGCCGAATTCATGATTGCTCAAAAAGTCCATTTTTTCAGCACTTTCTTTTTTTACTGCAAGACTTGGTTTTTTATCTTTTTTCTTTTTTTTCAAATTTTCATCTGCATTGGAAAACATCATTGAAAGACTGATTTTATCTTGATTTAATTTTGGCTCTTCTTGTGCAACCTGAGAAGAACCAGAAGATAACTCATCTTTTTTCTTTTTAACGATAACAAGCCCTCTTCTCTTTGCTAAGGTAGCACTTGCAATACTAGGTGTAACGACGCTTTCTTCGCTCTGAATTTTCTTTTCTTCTGGCAAAGTGGAATGAGTGATACTTGGCTTCTCTCCAACTCTTTTATCAGCATCTGCTGTAATTTTTTCTGAAGATTTTTTTTCTTCCGAAATTTTAGTAGCTTTTGTTTCTTTTTCTTTATTTTCGTCTTTTTCTTTAGCTTTTTTTATACCGCTTTTCTTTTGCGTTTTTTTAAAGGCCTCTGGAATGGTTTTTGTTTGTATGTATTCATAAATCGCTGCTGCGACTTCAGATTCTACCGCATTTGAAGCAGTCTTGATATTTAAACCTAATTCATTTGCTTTTTCGATAATCTCTTTACTATCATATCCTAATTCTTTTGCAATTTCATGAATTCTAATCTTTGCCATTTAAAATTATCTCCTTTAGATCCTGCTGTAATGTATTTAAATTCAAAGTTTTACACACTCTTAAAAATGCCTTGTATATTTTCTTTTCTTGCAATACACATTCATCACAAATATACAAACTCCGTCCAAACCCACTTGCTTTAATGATTTTAGATGATTGAATTTGAAATCTATATAACTTTTGTTGCTCAAAACGATTCTTGCATACAATGCACATTCTAATGGGTATATGATTTTTCAAAATTATATCTTTTTTTATAAGTTTTTAGCAAATTTCAAATCCTTTATCATCAAATTCTAAAATTTCAACTCTAAAATGAGGGAATTTAGTTTGTAAAATCTCTTGCAAATGTTTTGCATCATCTTGATAAGTTATAGAAAAAAAGCTTGAACCTGAGCCTGAAAGTGTACTCATTAAAGCTTTATTTTCCAAAGCTATTTTTTGCACCTCAAAAAGCTCCGGCAAAAGCTTCATTCTTTTATATTGATGAATTCGATCCAAACTTGCAATTTTTAATAAATCATATTTTTTCTCTAAAAAACAAGCTGTTAAAAAAGAAGAATGCGAAAGATTAAACACGCAATCTTTCATTGGATATGATTTTGGTAGTAAAGTCCTACTTTTATTGGTATTCATTGGCACATTAGGGATAAGCACTACAGCTTTTAAATCTTTATCAATAGCTTTTTTTATACTATAGACTTGATTGTTTGCAACCATAGAACAAACAAAACCACCAAGCGTGGCTGGAGCGATATTATCAGGATGACTTTCATATTTTAAGGCTTCATTTAGAATTTCTTGTCTTGAAACTTTAACTCCGCTCATTTCATAAGCACTTGCAATGGCTGCCACAATGACTGCGGATGAACTACCAAGACCCCTAGAAAAAGGAATTTTATTATGGAAAATAAAACGAAAATTATCCTTTTGTCCTGTTAGTTTTTCATAAATTGTATTAAAAATATTTACAAATACATTATTTTTTTTAACATAGACATTCTTAGCACCCTCTCCTTGAATGCTGATACTAAAAAATTTAGTTCGCTCTATAATTACTTCATTAAAAAAGCCAAGACTAAGCCCTAAACAATCAAATCCTGGACCTAAATTAGCACTGGTAGCTGGCGTTAAAATCTTCATATTTTCCTCAAACAGCGTCTATAAAATAAAAAGGTAAGTTATCTTCATTTAATTTCAATTTTTCAATATTTTCAGGCATAAAAAATTCGCCCGCCTTTTCTTTTTTAAGCAAAATCTTCCCTTCTTCAAAAACAAAACAAAAATGATTATTTGCACTAATTGGCTTAAAATCATTCAAACAAAAAGCATTAATACCATATAAAGGAATGTTTTTTACTATACTTAAAGTTTTAAAGATCAAAAAACTCACCTTAATTCCCATATAAGAACCTGGTCCATTTGCATAAATGAGTTTTTGCACATCAAAATCTTGCAATAATTCATCTAGAATTTTAGGTAAAAATTCACTCGCTCTTTCATCGCTTTGATATTTTTTTATTAAATTATTATTTTCATAAACGCCTAACATAATAGGTTTTGATAAGGCATTTAAAAGCAAACTAACTTTTTTTATGCAAATACCTTTTCATAAATTTTTGCTTGTTCTTTTTCAAGAGTGACAAGCTCATAAGCATCTTTATTTTTCAAAAGCTCTTTTGTTAAAAGATGATTTAATTTATGCGAACCTGCATAAGAAGTATAATCACCATACACTCTATAACCAAGCAAAGTCAAATCGCCAATAGCATCTAAAATTTTATGTCTTACAAATTCATCTTTAAAACGCAAACCCTCAGGATTCAAAATGCGATTTTCATCTACAATGATAGCATTTTCTAAGCTACCACCAAGTCCTAAATTCATAGCCCTTAAAGCCTTGACATCTTTTAAAAATCCAAAAGTCCTAGCTCTAGCTATATTTTCAATATAATTTTTTTTACTGAATTCAAAACTAAAACTTTGTTTAGCGATTATAGGGTTGTCAAATTTAATAGTATAATTAATTTTAGGGCATTGCGTTGGGCTAAGTCTTACAAATTTATCCCCATCTCTTACTTCAACATCTTTTTTAATAACCAAAATTTGTTTTGGTGCATCAAGTTCTTTGATTTTAGCTTCATCTAACATCATACAAAAACTCACACTACTGCCATCCATAATAGGCACTTCATTAGCATTCAAACAAATTCTAATATTATCAATACCATAAGCATTAATAGCACTCATTAAATGCTCTATTGTCGAAATATAACCCCTATCATCGCCAATTACAGTTGCCATTTGTGTATCAATCACATTATTTAAATCAGCTCTATAAGAAATATTCAAATCGCTTCTATAAAAAACGATTCCACTATTTGCCTCCAAAGGCTCGAGAACTATTTCAATAGGTTCGCCTTTATGAAGTCCTATCCCTACACCTTTAACAATATTTGAAATAGTTAATTGATTCATTTTATTTCACCTAAAATAATTTTTTTTCCATCTTCTAAAACTTTATAAATATTATTATTCATCCAATTTACATCTTGCCATTGCTCTGGACGCGTTTCAATTCCTTGCACTAAAACACCAAAATGCAAATGATCGCCCAAAGCAAGTCCGCTAACACCTGTATTTGCAACTATATCTTTTGCATGTACCGTATCGCCCACCTCAACATCTTTTGACGAACAATGTCCATAAAGCGTATAGACACCCAAACCATGATAAATAATAATATTTAAACCATAAATTCCATTCTCTTCAGCAAAAACAACTTTGCCATCATTATTTGCAATAATATTATCCCTTGCAACGCTGGCTAAATCAAGTCCCATATGATAAGAATCGCTGACAAATTTTCCTTCATAATGATAATACCTATGATCGGCAAAATCTGCCACCTTCATACTATTTTTCAAAGGAGTAAAAAGATTAAATTTTATATTATGCTCTATTTTTTCCTCAGGTATTTCTGAAGTGATTTTGTGGATAGTTTCTTCATCAGAAAGCCTTAGTGTTTCATTAACAAACTTAAATTTTTGCAAACGATCAAAATTACTTCCTTGTGGAGCATATTGATTTGCTAAATCTTCGATTTTACCATCTAAAAATCTATCAGTTAAACTAATATTTGAAACCCTGTATTTGCGATTTGTAAGATAATATCTAATACGCTCTTTTGTTATATTTCCTGCTTTATCACTTGCGACCACATAAGCCCTAAATTGTTCTTCTCTTGCATCCCAAGCAATCAAAGCTACATAATAACCCTCTTTGATATAAGGAGTAACTTTAAATTTTTTACCCTTATTATCTTCAATATAAAGCTCTGCTAAATTTTCATCTTTTGCCTCAAAAACAACACTAGCTGCACCACCTTGTTCTATTTGATAAGAATTACTTAAAATCTGCACATTAGGTTTTTTGTTATCTACGGTGATAGAAACAATCTTGGTTGCTTTGTTGCCTGCAAAAAAATTCCAAAAACTAGAATCACTTGCTTCAATCTCCATAACATATGAATTTACTTTTTCCTTGAAACCAACCTTTGGCAAAGGAATTTGTAAATTAATATCTTTTTTATTCTGAATATTTGAATCCCACAATACTGCACCTACATCATTAATATCTTTTTTAAGAGTTACTTTAATATTTTTCAAATTTGAATCTTTATCCGCAACTCTTACCACAATAGGATCAACCAAATTGCTATAAATATGATCAGGAATATCAATTTCTGGCTTATTTTGTTCAAAAATATTCAGCTGAGTTATACCAACCCCAGCTGCAATAACCAAAACAAAAAACAATATTATAAAAGATTTATTTTTCCTTCTTGCCATACATTTTAACCTATAGTTTATTTTTCGCCAAGAATTCTATATCAAATATGTAAATAATTATAAAACTTATAAAATTTCCCTTAAAGTGTTTGCTCTCTTCATCCACGCATACAACTCATCCTTATCGGCATTTTCTAGCATTTTCTTGCAACGATCCAATTCTTTTTGAAAACATTCTATACTAGAAAGTATATTCTCTTTATTTTGCTCAAAAATACCTCCCCACATATCAGGATTTGATTTTGCAATCCTACACATGCCCTTAAAAGAAGGACCACCTAAATGGGCTATGTTTCTTTTATCCTCTTCCTTCATTACATAATTTGCTAAAGAAAAGCTAATTACATGGGGTAAATGCGAAATAATGGCTGTATGATGATCGTGTGCAACACTATCCATAAATACAATTCTCATCCCCAAATGCGAAAAAATTTCCACTGCTCTTTTCTGATGCAAATCATCAGCCACTTCACTATCACAAAGCACACAAACCGCATCTTTATAGAGTTCTTTAAAGGCCGCCTTTGGTCCGCTATTTTCTGTCCCTGCCATAGGATGAGCTGAGATGAAATTTTTCTTCAAACTTTGCGGCAGGGATTCTATAATTTTTCTTTTTGTGCTTCCAAGTTCTATAATCGTTGTTTTAAAAGAAATATCTTTTAAGGCCTGCAAAAGCTCCAAAATAGCATCAACAGGCACAGCCAAAAAGACTATATCGCACTCCTCAAGCTTATCAAGAGTGATAAGCTCATGTACGAGTTGTAATTCCAAAGCTTGTTTTTCATTCTCTTTACTTTTATCATAACCATAAACCGTGCTGATTAATTTATTTTCTTTTAAACAAAGTCCAAGCGAACCGCCCATCAATCCAAGTCCTATAATAGCAACCTTCATAATAATTTCATCCTTTAAATAAATTGTTAAATTTTTTTTGCTATTATAGCGAGTTTATTAATCAAAATTAGGTAAGACATAATGAAAAAAATCTTAAATTTATGCCTATTATGTAGTATTTCTTCAGCTGCTGTTATAAAAGAAATTCGGTTTTCTAATCTTTCTTATCTTTCAGCAGAAACTGCGAGTCAAATTTCTGGCTTAAAAATTGGCGAAGAAATCGACGAAGCAAAAATCAATCAAGCTATTCTAAATTTATATAATCAAAATTATTTTAGCGACATTGTTGTTGAAGAAAAAAATGGAATTTTAAATTTTAAATTCACAGAAAAGCTTACTATTGCAAAAATCAATATTAACGGTATAGCATCAAATGACCGCAAACAAATTGATCAAGTTTTAGGCATCAAAAAAGGAATTTTATATGATGAAAATTCAGTCAAAGATGCCGCTGAAAAGATTAAAATGTTTTATGAGTCCAAAGGCTATTTTGATACCATAGTAGAAATAGAAAAAGAAAAACTTAGCAATTCTGAAGGTTTGGAATTAACTTTTATCGTAAATCGCGGCGAAAACATTACTATAGAGAATTTTTATCTTAGTGGAAGCGACAAACTATCTTATTCGGATATTGAACCTGCAGTTAGCAATAAAAAAAGAGAATTTATGGGTTGGATGTGGGGTAGAAATAGCGGAGAGTTGAAAATTTTTGATCTTGAAAATGATAGCTCTAGAATCGCTGATGAATACATGAAAAAAGGCTATCTTGATATTAAAGTTTCTCCTGCTTATCTTAAAACTTATACCGATACCTATAAGGCTGATTTGACTTATTATATCAAAGAAGGAAAACCTTATAAAATCAAAAGTATTTCTATCGAAAATCCTGTATTTAGTTCTGAAGAAAATATGCAAAAAGTGCAAGATTTAAAATCAAGCGTAGGTAAAACCATTAATATAGAAAAAGTCAGACAAGATATCAAATCCATAGAAACAGATACTGCAAACTTAGGCTATGCCTTCGTTCAAGTCATTCCCGATATTCAAAAAAATGAAATAGATAGTGAAGCGAGTATAATTTTTAGAGTTATTCCAAATGAAAAAGTTTTTATAAGAAATGTTATCATCTCAGGAAATTCAAGAACAGCAGATAAAATCATCAGACGCGAACTTTATCTTACAGAAGGAAATTTATACCACAGAAGTGATTTGACAGACTCAAGAAATGCTTTGAGGAGAACTTCTTACTTCGAAGATGTGAATATCAAAGAAGAAAGAGTGGATGACACTCACATGGATTTAATTGTCGAAGTTAAAGAAACTTCAACCGGAACCATATCGGGGGGTATAGGATATGGATCTAGTGATGGTTTGCTTTTAAATGCTTCTTTGTCAGATACAAATATTTTTGGCTCAGGCATCAAAAGCTCTATTAATGTTGATAAAGACGATGATATGCTCTCAGGGAGAATCAGCATAACAAACCCAAGAGTTAGAGACTCTAAATACAGTCTTGGCGGTGCTGTTTATGCCAATGACTACGACTGGGATAATTATTATGAAAAAAGTTACGGCTTTGAAATTACAGCAGGAAGATTGCTCACAAGACATCTTAGTGCAAGCCTTACTTATAATCTTGAACAAAGTGATATCTATCATCTTAGTGATACCTTGTTGCGTTCGGGCTACAAATTAGGTAAAAGCATTAAAAGCTCAATCATCCCAGCACTAACCTTTAATAATACAGATGATTATTATTTGCCACGATCAGGCATTATTGCATCAACAAGTCTTGAATTTGCAGGAGTTGGCGGAGATCAGCAGTTCTTATCTTCTAGTTCTAGTTTTAATTTTTACCAAGGTCTTGAAGAATATATAGGCTGGGATTTGATTTACCGCTATAAAGCTAATTTATATAAGGTCTGGGATCAAGGATACTTGCCAATTAACGAAAGATTTTATTTAGGAGGCATACGTTCTATTCGTGGCTTTGAAAGCCGTACTGTTAGCCCAAAAAACCAATGGGGAGATGAAATAGGCGGAACAATTGCTTTTGCAAACTCCGTCGAACTCAGCTTTCCGCTAATCAATCGTATTAAATTAAGAGGTAGTGTCTTTTTTGACTATGGTATGATAGGAAAAAGTAGAATTGATGAAATTCAACGCTACAGCACAGGTGTTGCACTTGAATGGATTACTCCAATTGGACCTTTGCAACTTGTATTCGCTAAACCTCTAAACGACAAAAAAGGCGATGATACCAATTCCTTTGAATTTATGCTAGGAACAAGATTTTAACAACAGGTGAATTTATGAATTTTGCAGACATTTTTTCAAAAATTAGACGAAAGCAATCCAGTCCTCATGAAGCTCCAAATCATTGGATTAAGTGCGGAAGTTGCCATTCTTTAATGTATTATAAAGAAATTGAAGCTTGTTTTAATGTATGTCCAAAGTGTGGTTTTCATATGAGAATTTCTCCTAAAAAAAGAATAGAAATATTAAGTGATGAAAATACCTTTGTTGAACATGATGTAAATTTACAAGCCATCGATCCGCTAAAATTTGTGGATAGTAAATCTTACAAAAAACGCTTAAGCGAGAGTTTTGAAAAAACTGGGCGCAATAGTGCTGTTATTAGCGGAGAATGCTTGATTAATGGACTTAAAATTCAACTTGTCGTATTTGATTTTTCTTTTATGGGTGGAAGTTTAGGGTCTGTTGAAGGTGAAAAAATCGTTCGTGCAGTCCAAAGAGCCATTACAGATAAAACGCCTCTTGTTATCATCAGTGCAAGCGGGGGTGCTAGAATGCAAGAAAGCACTTATTCTTTAATGCAAATGAGCAAAACAAGCGCTGCCTTAAAACTTTTAAGTAAAGAAAAACTTCCTTATATTAGCATTTTAACAGATCCTACCATGGGCGGGGTGAGTGCTTCTTTTGCTTGGCTTGGGGATTTAATCATCGCTGAACCAGGTGCCTTAGTGGGTTTTGCAGGCGCAAGGGTGATTAAACAAACCATAGGTGCAGATTTACCCGAAGGCTTTCAAAGAGCTGAATTTTTACTTGAACACGGTTTAATTGATGGTATTGTCGCAAGAAATAATCACAAGCAATATATCTATGATATGTTAAAATTATTTTCTAGGAATTAACTTGCAAATCAATATTTTCTCCATACAAAAAAATGATAAAGAATTTGATGAGCTTAAACATAAATACATCAAACTTTTAAAACCTTATGCTGTTGTAAATGATACTTATATATATAATAAACATATTACGCATGCTCAAAATTTAGGTGCAAAAGAAGCCAAAAAAAGCTATGGAGAAGCTTTAAATCCTTATAAAAAAGGTTTTTGCATAGTATTAGATGAAAATTCCAAAGAAGTGAATAGCATAGAATTTGCAAATTTACTCAAAGATAAAAATGAAATATCATTTTTCATAGGTGGAGCTTATGGCTTAAGTAAAGACTTTATTGCGAGTTTTGATTTGGCTATCTCTTTAAGCCGTCTTACTTTGGCACACAAATTTGTGAAAATTTTATTATTAGAGCAAATTTATCGTGGTTTTTGCATCAATCATGCACACCCATATCATAAATAGGAAAAAACATGGAAAAATCAAAACTTTCTTTTTTTAAGCAAATTTTAGAAGATAGAAAAATTGCTATTTATAATCACCTCAATGTCAATGTAGAAGAAATTGAATCTTTGCACAATAGCGAGCCTAGTGATAATGTAGATTTTTCATCTATCAATACAAGTTCTCAAATCGAACAAACCATCAACTCAAATTTAAAATTAGAATTAAGTGAAATTGATATCGCTCTTGCAAAAATTAAAGATGGAGAATATGGAATTTGCGAGTCGTGCAATGATGATATTCACATTGAAAGACTAAAGATTAAACCTCATGCAAGATACTGCATTAATTGCAGAGAAAATTTTGAAAAGGAAAGAAAATATGAGAATTAAATTATTTATTCTTGCAAGTTTAATTTATATTCTTTTATTAAGCATTTTTACTTTTAAACTAAATCTTGGTAATTACACGCTTAGTCTTGGTGCCAATGCTTTTGATTTACCTGTGGTTTTATGGCTCATTTTGCCTGTGCTTATATTTTTCATTTTTACCCTTTTACATATGAGTTTTTATAGTTTTTTAAAATATATTAATTTTAAAAATTTTTCCAAAGACGCACAAAAATTTGCAATATTTATTGAAGATTTACTGCTTGAAAAAGACAGTAAAATTAAATTTAAAACAAAAGAATTTCAAAACAGCGCAGAACTTGTTATAAGTTTAAAAAAAGCTCAAAAAGCTCAAAATTTTGCAAAAATCAATGAAATTTTAGATATTTTAGAAAAGCTGCACAAAGGCGAATATCTCGATCTTAAGAAATTTAAGTTAAATCAAGACAATCCTCTATCAATTTTAAATGAAAAAAATCTCATTTCAACAGATATTCACTACGCTTTTAATAAAATTAAAGGCAAAGATGAAAGCAAAAATGATCTTGATGTTCTTGCTTTTAATTGTTTGCTAGAAAAAGGCGAATATGCACAAATAAAAACTATTAAAATTCAAAAAAATTCTGGACAAATTATCAATCTCATTAAGCGCTTTAAAGCTGGAAATTTAGACTTAAATGCTGCAGAATTTGAAGTGCTTTTAAGTCATTCAAATTTAAATGAAAAAGAATATTTAGAAGTTGCAAAGATGAGCGTTAAACTTTTAAACCCTGATGCGATTTTAGGAATTTTTACTAAGATTAAAAATGAAAAAAACGAAGCTTTAAGGGCACATTTATATCTTTTGGCTGAATTTGGACTAATGGAAGATTTAAGAGAGCAAATCAAAGATGAAGCAAAATTTAGCGATTTTAAAGCCTTTTTAATACTGCGTGAAAAAAATATCAAAATCGATTTAAACCAACTCATACAATGATAAATTTTAGCGAAAAACCTTTATTTTTAGCACCTATGGCAGGTTTTTCTGACTTGCCTTTTCGCAATGTGGTAAAAAAATTTGGTGCAGATGTAACCATAAGCGAAATGATAAGTTCTAATGCTCTAGTTTATGAAAGTTCAAAAACTCTACATATGCTAGAAAGAGCCGAGCTTGAAAGTCCTTATATCGTCCAAATTGCAGGCGGTGACAAGGAAGTATTAAAAAAAGCAGTTAAAATGCTAAATGAGATGGATTTTGTTGATGGGATTGATTTTAACTGTGGTTGTCCTGTAAATAAAGTCGTTAAACAATGTGCTGGTAGCGCTTTACTAGAAAATTTAGAACTTTTTAAAAGTCTTGTAGGAGTGATTAAAGAAAATAACAAAAAAAGCCTTACAAGCGTTAAATTTCGCCTTGGATTTAATGAAAAATACCCTGAAAAAATGGCTAAAATTTGTGAAAGTTTGGGGGTAGATTTTATAAGCATTCATGGACGCACAAGAAAGCAGCTTTATAGTGGAAAAGCTGATTATAAATCCATTGCTAGTGCTAAAGAAAGCGTGAAAATTCCCGTTGTTGCAAATGGTGATATTAACGCACAAAATGCCACGGAAGTCTATGAAATCACAAAATGCGATGGACTGATGATAGGGCGTGCAAGCGTTGGAAATCCTTGGATATTTTATGAAATTAAAAGCGGTAAAAGCGTAGATGAGAATTTAAAAAAACAAATCATACTCACACATTTTGATGAAATGATTAAGCATTATAAAGAGCAAGGTGTAAGCATATTTCGCAAGCATTTGCACGAGTATTCTAAAGGCCACAAAGACGCTTCAGCCTTTAGAGATAGCGTGAATCGCATTGATGATGCCAAAGAAATGAGAAAAAAAATAGAAGATTTTTTTTAACAAAGGAGAAAAAATGAAATATTTTATCATTTGCATTTTGCTAATTCCTAATTTATTATTAGCTTTGGGTGGGGCAAGTGGAACCAAAACCAACTGGGAAATTCAAGGCAAAATTGGCGCCATTAAGCTAAATCCCTACGGTTTATCGCCACTGACTGCAATCATTACCAATGGCGGATATGAGTTAAGTGATATTAAAGTAAGCATAGTTCCAAAACCCAATGGACAAGCACTCGATTATAATGTGAGCGATCAATTGGCCAAAACCCATGGCGGTATTCCTATTTTTGGTCTTTATCCTTCTTATACTAATACAATCAAAGTAAGTTATACAAAAAAATTTGCAGGAAAAAGCGAAAAAATAAATGATGAAATTTATAAAATCACAACCGCTGGTATTACCCTTGAACCAAGCGGAATTATGGCTCAAACAGGTATTCCTTTTCAAAGCGTAAAGATTTTAAAGCTTGAAAAAGAATTTAAAGACAGGCTTTATCTAGTCAATAATGTCCCCGGAAAACAACTCTCCAAAGGTTCGCAAAGTGTTTGGAATAATCCAATCGGTGGTGCTATGGAATGGGATGAAAACTCCAATGTTTTTATCATAGATACAATGGGAGAAATTCGCTGGTATTTCGATCATGATAAATTAATGGATTGGGATAATATTTATAAACGCGGCATTATGATGGGTTTTAGGCAAAATGAAGATGGGGCACTGACTTGGGGATTTGGACAAAGATATGTGAAATATGATGTTTTAGGACGTGAAATTTTCAACCGCAAACTTCCTTTAAACTATATCGATTTTTCACATGCCCTAGATACCATGCCAAATGGGCACTACCTTTTGCGCGTTGCTTCGGTCAATGTTTTGCGTGAAGATCTTAAAAATGTTCGCAGTGTTAGAGATGTGATTATTGAAATTGATGAAAATGGCAATGTAGTGGATGAGTGGAGATTATTTGAAATTCTTGATCCTTATCGTAGCACTATTATCAAGGTTTTAGATCAGGGCGCAGTATGTCTTAATATAGATCCTAGTCAAATTGGCAAAACCCTTAGCGAAGCCGATTTAGTTAAAATGGATACAGAAGATAAATTTGGAGATATTGCAGGCGTTGGAGTTGGAAGAAACTGGGCTCATGTTAATAGTATTGATTATGATCCAAGCGATGATAGCATCATCATCTCAAGCCGCCATCAAAGTGCAATTGTAAAAATTGGACGCGATAAAAAAGTCAAATGGATACTTTCAGCACACAAAGGCTGGAGTGATAAATTCAAACCCTATTTGCTCAAACCTATAAATTCGCAAGGCAAAAGCATAGAATGCAAAGATGATTTTAGCAAATGTCCTGGTTTTTTTGATGCAAAAGGCGGTTTTGATTTTACTTGGACTCAACATACAGCTTGGAGAATAGACTCAAAATCAGATAAAAGATATATCTATATCACCGCTTTTGATAACGGAGATGCTAGAGGAGCAGCGCAGGCTATTTTTGCAGATGAAAAATACAGCCGTGCAGTGGTTTATAAAATCGATCAAAAAAATAAAACCGTAGAGCAAATTTGGGAATATGGCAAACAAAGAGGCAAAGAGTGGTTTTCTCCTGTGACTTCGCTAAGCGAATATCAAAAAGATAAAAATTCGATTTTTGTGTATTCAGCCACAGCAGGAATGAATTTTGATCTAAAAAATGGAAAAAGTATTGGTGAAGCTAGACCTGAGATTGATGAATTTAAATGGGGCGCAAAAGAACCTTCTGTACAAATTCAATTTTTTGGCACAGGTATGGGCTATCAAGCTATGCCTTTTGACTTAAATAAAGCTTTTAAATAATCACAAACCTTCTTTAATGATGAGATAAAGTTTTTCTATCTCATCATTATCAAAAATCGCACTATTTTTGTTTGTATAAAATTCTATTAATTTTTTTTGCCCAAATTTATAACTAAAAGCACAATGCTCATGTGCGGGTAAAAATGCCCTTAAAAGTGTGATATCGCCTTGAATTTTTTCATCGCAAGCAAAACATATGAAATCTTTATGAAGTCTTCCTTCAAATTCTAAAATTTTAAGGTAAGCGTCTACAATCACGCGTTTTGGATTTTGTTTTTTAAAACGCTTTATACACTCTTCTAAAAGCTCAAAATAAAAACCATCTAAATGCTCCACATCTTTTAAATGCCAATAAAAAAGTCTAATAAATTCTTGCCAAAAAAACATTTTTTCTCTATCTAAAATCCACTCAAAACCTATATGCAATACATCTTTTAATCTTGGTAAAAATCTAGAACTTTCCTCTAACTCAAAGTCAATCTTATAACCACTTAAAATACTAGAATGCCTCATACCATAAAATCTATAAGATTTAATCACACTCTTAGGACTTAAAATATACACGATTAAATCTTCATCTTTTACGCTTTGCGTGTGGAGTATAAAGCCTTGCATAATTATTTTTAACTTGAAAATGCTTCTAAATTTGATTTTAAAATTTTAGCAAAAATATGGATTTTGATTTTAAGTTTTTCTTCATCAATAAAGTATTGATTCTCCTTACAGACATCGTTTGCCTCTAAAATAAAAAATAAAAGTCCCGCTTTTATGATAGCTTGTTTTTTAATCTCATCATTTTTTTTAATTTTTTCTACATTATCAAGATCTGACTTGTCTCCATAATGCCCACCACCATTAAATTCTAACACCGCAAAAGGCTTGGTTGTTTTGTTTTTAAAATCTTTAATCACAAACAAAAAATCAATTATTAAATTTGAATAAGCCTTCCAAACTTCGCTTTCTTCTTCGTTTTTTAAAAAACTTTTGAGTGAAATTTGCGGAAAAACAATGAAATTATTCTTAATATCTTCACAAAAAATCAACTCTTTGTAAATCATAAATTCTTGCAAGCCCATTAATTTATCACTAGCCAAGATGTTATGATTTTTAATTAATTCTAACTTGCATTCTTGGCTTTTTTTATATTCTATTTCTTCATCTTCTTGTCTTTTTTGCTCTAAAAAAAAATGATTTTTAAGTTTTCTTTCTTGTTCTTTCTGACTTTGTTCTAAAATGATTTTATTTAAATTCTGGTTTGTTTTTTCTTTGTTATAATTTATAAAAAGCAAAATAAAAATAATGATAAATAGTATTATTATAAAAAATATCATTTAACCTCACACTAGCTCAACACCATAAGCTTTTAATAAATCAAAGGCTGATTTTTCCAAATTTTCATCAAAACTTGCACTTAAATTTTGATGGAGCACAAGCCTTGCATTGGGCTTTGCGCTAAAAGCTAAAATGATGTTACAAAATACACAAATATGTGAAACAAGTCCAGCAAAATAGATTTCTTCATATTCACTTTTTGCAATAAAATTTGCAAATTCTAAACTTCCAAAAGTATTTTTATAAAAAATTTTATGTGCTTTTTGCAAAAAAGGTTCAAAAACTTCTGGCATTTGCCAACCAAAACTTTCTTTTATGCAGTGTTTGATAGGCAAATTTATGCCCTCTTTGCTCTTTAAATAATTTTCATCGTGTGTATCATAGGTAAAAAGCAAATGCGTGGTATTAAAATCAAGTTTGCTAAGCTCATTAATGATATTTTCTTTAATTTCTAAAGCTTTTTCAAAACCCAAACTTCCATCAACAAAATCATTTTGATAATCTATCACAACAAACGCTTTTTTCATTTCAAATCCAAAAGAAATTTAATTATTATTTAGCCAAAAACTCTCGGTGTGTAAATTTGAGAAAGCGGTTTTTAGACTTGTAAAAAGTTTAGGATGTTCTTTTTCTAAATTAGCTAAAAGTTGCTTTGCTTCTTCTCTTGCATGTGGAAATTTGACATTTTTTTCACTTAATTTCATACCTGGACAAAATTCATTTCCTATTACGCTAAGCTCATTTTGCGTGGCATTATCTCTAAGCTGTCTTTCACGCACAAAAATCAAAGGACGGATCACTGTAATACCGCGTTTACTTTTATATATAGGCGCTAGAGTTCTTAAAGCTCCATTGTGGATAAAATTCATAAAAAAACTTTCCGCTGCATCGTCTAAATGATGTGCAATAGCCAGTTTATTAAAACCTTTTTCAAGCGCGTAAGTATATAAAGCTCCGCGACGCATTCTTGAAAAATAACTACAAAAACTCGAATTTTCTCTTATCGTATCGCCTGAAACTTCATAAATATTAGAATCAATTATGCTGTGCTTAATGCCATGCTCTTCACAATGTGCATGAAGTGCTGAATAATCCTCGCCCATACCATAGCTTAAAGTTGCTGCTTCAAGCTCAAATTTAAAAGGAGCATGAGCTTGCATTCTTTTTAAAAGATGAGCCAAAGCTAAAGAATCTTTTCCGCCGCTAAGCCCTAAAAGGACTTTATCTCCGTCTTTTATAAGATTAAATTTCGCATTAGCCTGTGCGACTTGGCGTATTAATTTCTTACTAAGATTTATCATAATTTCTCACACATCTTAAGTACAAAATTCGCTGAAATTTTAGCAGAATTAATCACGAATTCATCAAAATCAAATTCAGCCTTTTCTCCAGCCTTATCACTCATCGCTCTTAAAATAAAACAGGGTACCTTTAAAGCATCACATACCAAAGCTACACTAGCACCTTCCATTTCACAAGCATCGGCATTAAAAATTTCTCTGATTTTTGCTTTTTTGGCTTCATCGCAAATAAATTCATCGCCTGTTGCAATAATTCCTGCACGAAGTTTTATATTTAACTCTTTTGCTACTTCTAGGGCAAGATTATTTAATTTATCATCTGTTTTAATAAAAATTTCATTTCCCGGAACAAAACCCAAAGGATGACCAAAAGCTGTAATATCAAGATCGTATTGTACTAGTTTGGTTGCATAAAGTAAATCACCTATTTCAAGCTCTGGATTAAAAGCTCCTGCAACTCCGGTAAAAAGTAAAACTTGTGCACCAAATTTTTCTATCATCACACTAGCGCTTAGAGTTGAATTTACCTTGCCTATCTTAGAATAAGCAAGAATAAGTTCGTGATTTTTATAATTTGCAAAATAATAAGTATTATTTGCGTGTTCTAATTTTGTATAATCTTTTAGCGTTTCAAGCAAAGGGGTAATCTCTTCGCTCATTGCACCTAAAATCGCTATTTTCATTTATAAAACCTTTAAAAATTCATCAATATCATTTAAATTTGTCAAAGAATAAGTTTCTTTTGCGGTGATTTTTTTATTTAAACCCTTAAGTACACTTGCACCAAATTCCACAAAAAAATCCACTTCCTCTTCGTAAGCTTTAATACTCTGTTTATAAAGCACAGGAGAGATGAGTTGTGCTTTTAACAATAAAAGCGCTTCTTCCTTGCTTGTGTAAGCCTTTGCATTTGCATTAGAAATTACGGGATTAAAATTTGTTTTTAATACCTTTTCAAGTTCTACGCAAAGCTTAGCTGAAGCATTTTCTAAAAGCGGACAATGGCTTGCAACACTCATATTTAAAAGCATAGCTCTTTTAGCGCCTGCTAATTTAAATTCACTTTCAAAGCTTGTCAAATCAGCCCTTAAGCCTGCTGCTACAATTTGTCCATCGCAATTATAATTGGCTGCAAAAATTTGCTTATTTTTATCTCTAGCTTTCTTACAAAGCTCTTCTACCTTGCCATCATCAAGTCCTAAAATCACCATCATACCCGCTTCAACTTTTGCGCAATCTTCTTGCATAAATAATCCTCTTTTATTCACAAGCAAAATGCTTTCTAAAAAATCAAACGCACCACTAATTGCCAAAGCTGAAAATTCACCCAAAGAATGTCCTAGTGCAAATTTAGCTTTTAAATCAGGTTTTTTTTCTAGTAAAGCAGTATAAGCCATAAGAGAATTTAAAAGTATAGCAGGTTGAGTGAATTCGCTTTTATTTAAGTCTTCATTTTGAGTAAATAGTAAATTTTTAAAATCAATTTTACACAAATCACTTGCATTACCTAAAAGTTCTTTTGCGCCTTTAGAGTTTTCATAAAAATCTTTACCCATGCCAAGACTTTGAGAGCCTTGACCTGGAAAAATAAATGCGGCATTCATCTTAGTGGCAACCGCAACCACCGTGTCCGCCACCACCGCAGCATCCACCACCGCCATGCCCGTGATGATGATCATGTCCATGTCCGCTTCCACAACCGCAACTTCTGCTTCCTGCTATAATGCCTGTAAGAATTTCATCTTCGCTTGCAGCTCTAGCATCTACAATGTTTAGAGAAAATAGTAAGTCGCGTCCTGCATAAGGATGATTATAATCAATTGTTACATCGTTTTCGCCGATTTCTTTTACACTCACACGAACGGTTTCGCCATTTTCGCCCTCTCCAAAAAGCTCCATGCCTATTTTTAAATCAATGCCAGCAAATTGCTCTTTTGGCAAAGTTTGGATCGCATTTTCATCGTATTCGCCTAAACCCTTATCTTTTTTAATGATAACATCAGCATTGCTAGGACAATCAAGCTTCATCACTTCTTCTTCCAAACTTTCTAAAATTTGTCCTTTACCTAAAATAAATGAGATAGGTTCTGCATACAAATTTGATTCTAAAACCTCATTAGTATTTGCATCTTTTAATTCGTAAAACATCGACACTACACTATTTTTTTCTATAGCCATTTTTTCTCCTTACTTTTTATTTTCTATCTGGGGAAGCTTTTGCTTCAGGTGATTTTGGATAATTAGTTTTTAGAGCTTTATAAAAGCTATTTGCATTTTGAACATCACCAATTTTATCTAACGAAATAGCTGTATGATATAAAAGCTTTGGAGTAAAACTATTTTTTGAACTAATCATAGAGCTTTTTTTATAATAAGTAATAGCCTCATGATAATTTCCTTGCTTATATTCAATTTCTCCGAGATAAAAATTTGACTCAGAAGGTTTGTGTTTATAAACAATTAAAAGTTCAAATTTTTCCTTAGCTTCTTTAAATTTTGAATCTTCAACCTCTCTAATAGCAAGTTCCATAATTTCTCTTGGGGTCTTTTGCTTCCAAGAATTATCCACCACAGGTGCTTGATAAGATTGATTTAGATTTTCTTGTGTAACATTATTTTCAACCAAAACATCTTGTGATGCACTTGTATTATTAGAATCTTCTAAAATTCCGATTTGCGAAGTAATATTTTTATCAGAAATATTAACTACTGGCTTTACTGTTTGGTTAGAAGTAATGGTTGTTTTAATATTTGTACTTTGATTAACATCAACTTTTTTTGACATATAATTACTATTAATAGAATCCACAAGCTGACTAAGCTCCATAAGAACTTTTTTAAACTGTTGATTATTTGCTTCTTGAATTCTTCTACTTTCTTCAACATAAATTTTTAAATTCTGAATTTCTTGAGATAAATTTGCATCATTACTGCTTAAATTTGCATCTTCTATCCTACTAAGACGCACATCTGTTTTTGCATATTGCAAGTTAATACCTTCGATAATACTCTGCAAACCATCTATTTTTTCACTCAAAATATTAATTTGCGAATTAACTTGGGAATATCCATTATCTAAAATATCTAATTTCTCTTTAAATACTTTTTCGTTAGGCGTTAAACCATAAGGCGATGAATTTTGCAAATTTCCTGCATCAAAAGCTGAAGTTTCTGCATAAAGAAGTGTAGCTCCAAAAAGAGCTACTGCTAAAATATACTGTTTCATTTAGCTAAAACAAACTCCGCACGTCTGTTTTGTGCATCACAAGACTTAGTTCTATCTGTACATACTGGATTAGTTTCTCCATAGCTTTTTACTGCAATTCTGTTTGCATTTACGCCTTGAGAAACTAGAGATTCTTTAACCGCTTTAGCTCTTTTTAATCCCAAAGCTTGATTATACTCATCTGTTCCCCATTCATCACAATTGCCTTCAACTGTGATTTGTGCTTCTTGCACTTCATTATTAAAAATATTTGCATTGTTTCTTACAACCGAATACATATCAGCTCTAACATTAAATCTATCAAAATCAAAATAAACTTTTCCTAAAGTATTATTTAATCTATCAATCTTAGCATCGATATTCTCAAATTTATCAGCTCCACCTGTTCCACGTCCAGAACTTACATCAGAACCACCACTTACACTAGCGCTTTTTGAACTACAACCACTTACAATAATTGCAAATGCTGCAACAGAAGCAAAAAGAATTTTTTTCATTTTGTAAACCTTTCAAAAATTTAATTTCCAAAGATTATAACCGAATTTATTTAAAATTAAGTTAAACTACCAGTCAATAGACTGAATTTTTCCAACTTTAAGAGGAAAATAAAATGTTTTATTAGCATTTACCCTAATCACTCCCAATGCGCTTTGAGAACCTAAAAATTTGATAAAAACTATACTTCCACCATCACTAGAAAATCTTGGAAAAATATTTTCCCCATTTGCGGTCAATTGTCTAATGTAATCACTTTTTGTTGACATTAAATAGATATTAAATGTTCTATTTTTTCCTTCCTCTCTACTTGAATAAACTATATAATCTTTATAAGTCGAAACTGCGGAATTATTACGTCCATGAAAAACAACCTGCTGAGCTACACCATTATCTAAACCTTGTATAAATACATTCGGATACCCCAGACGATCGGAAATAAATACAAACTGGGTGTCATTTTCTATAAAATTTCCATTCACATCAATACCAGAAAAGTTAGTTAATTTTTTTGTTGTCTTTTTGGTCAAATCATATAAATAAACATCGGGCTGATCTTCAGGAGCCATAGTGATAAGAATTTTTCGTCCATCTTCACTTACATCAGAAGCAACAATCATTCCGCCACTAGATAAAATTTTTGCAATTTTATTGGTATTTAAATCATAACGATAAAGAGTTGGAACTTTATGATCATAAGCAGTATAATAAAAATAACTTTGCTCTTTATCACCCCATTTAGGAAACAAATTCAAGCCACCATCTACAACAATTTTTTGATAAGTTAGAGTATAATCGGCCATAATAATTTGACTGCGTTTTGAAGCATTTGTTCTTGCAATTAAAATTTTATGATCCATCCATTCGACTGGAGCAAGCCCCAAAACATTTACAGAATCTTTAACACCCTTATGTGCTAAAAAAGGATATTGCTCTATGGCGGGCAAAGAATAATTTTGATTTGATTTATATGTCCCGCCTGCTTTAATTTTTACATTAAGACTAAGTTTTGAATTTTCTTTAGACAAAGCATATTCAAAAACATAATTAGCCTCTTCATTGCCTTCATTAACAACTTCAAAATTTGAGCTAACTTTTAAATCGTTGATCAAAATATTATAAAAACTCTTTTTCAAATTTAAATCATCAAGAGTTGAGTTATCTCTAACAATAATTTTAGGCAAAGCTACATTTTCATTTACTATAGAGATAGTTGCATCTTCTGCTAACAACAAAGATGCCAAAAATAAAAACAAACTTAAAAATTTTTTCATTATTTACTCCCCAATTTTAATTTTATCGCTTAAATTTAAGTTGCCGTTGTAAGTTTCATTTTTAGGCGGTAACGCTATATACTTACCTGTTAAATTGTCTAAAAATTCTAAAACCTTGGCGTCAAATTTTTCATCATAGGTTTTTGAAACTGAAGTATATCCAAATTTTCCGTTACTATCTACAAAAAAGGTAACCTGTGCTTCGAAATTGCCTTCAGCCTCATAAAGTCTCCAACGTTCTTCTAAAATGCGTCTTAATGTTCCCAAAAATTCATCATAAATCCCAGTCATTTGTAAATTTGTTGTTTGCCCATTTACTTGAGCTTGTTCTTGAATTAAATTTTGATCTAATTGTTTTAATAAATCACTCGCGGCTGTGCTTGGAGCCGAGTTTTGCTCTACTGTTTTGGCTGAAGATTGCACTTTATCGCTTGTTTCTGGCGGAATTTCCTTGATATTTGAAAATAAAGCATTATAGTCATTTTTAATTTCTTTATCTTGTGTTTTTACTGCTTGTTGGATTGTTTTTTTTTCTACTTTGACACTTTTTATTTCACTATTAACCGGAGTAGGAGATGTATTTTTTTTAGGAATAACTGTAGTACTCTCTCCAAACTGAATGTCTATAAAGCTTTCTTTAATATTCGTATACCTAATAGCTTGGTCTTTAAAAATACTTAAACGAAAAATAACAAAAGCTACTAAAGCAATATAAATAAAAAAAGCTAAAATAAAAGATTTTACATCGCCTAAACCCTGAGAATCATTCATTTTTCTTACTCGGTCTGCAATGCTACTTTATTAAATCCCAAATTTTTGACATTTTTTAATACAAACATCACATCATCATATTTTAAATTTTTATCCGCACGAATAAACACAACTTCTTCGGTATTAAACTGTGGTTTTAATAAGGCTAAATTGTCAGCAAAAGCAATAAAAGTAAATTTTTTATCATTGATTAAAATTTCTCGCTTTTCATTAATACTAATAACAAGGCTTTTTAACTTAACATTACTTGAATTTTGCTGTGAGCCTTGAGGAAGATTAATCTTTTCTTCATAAGTAATACTTGGAGCCGTTACCATTAAAATAGCCAAAAGCACTAGCATAATATCCACCAAAGGCGTAATATTTAATTCAGGCTTTTCATCAAAAAAATGCAAGGTTAAACCTTTTTAGAACTTAAAATTTTAATTTCACTATCAATCAAACTAATAAGCTCATATCCTTTTCTCTTGATAATAAGATGAAAAGTGTAAGCAGGAATTGCAATTAAAATACCGCAACCTGTAGCTACCAATGCCTCACTAATCTTTGGTGCAATAATACTCAATGAATTTTGAGCCCCAAGCCCTCCAAAGGTTTCCAAGATAGAAATAACTGTACCAAAAAGCCCTATAAAAGGTGAAGTAGAAGCAATGATACCCAACCAAGTAAGTCCTACAGAAGCTCTTTTTTCAGCTAAATTTT
The DNA here is from genome assembly GCF_004378855.1 of Campylobacter sp. US33a. GTDB lineage: Bacteria > Campylobacterota > Campylobacteria > Campylobacterales > Campylobacteraceae > Campylobacter_D. Next base: position 110,929 of record NZ_RYYL01000004.1, on the reverse strand, counting down.
TATAAATCTCTAAGTGTTCTTTATCAATAATATTACATTTACGCAAAATAGAGTCTGTATGCACAAGCTCAGCTTTTCCTATCAACAACATTTCTAAACTTGCCTTCTCTTTTTGCTTCCAACTTAATAAATAAGTTAACCTTGAAAATAGAATCGTAAAACTCATAATAAAATAAATTGACAACCAAGCCAAAACTATGTAAGTAATAGGACTTGAATTATCAATAAAATGAAAAACTGATAAAAAATCCAAAGCTTATCTCCTATCAAGCTTTGAAAAAGTCGCCGCAAGAGCTACATTATCAGAACTCATTGACTTTATAAGCTCTTTTGCTTTATCCAAATTTTTAGCTATTTCACTATCAGTACTTCCAGCAATCCAAACAGCACCTTTAGCCAATACTGTAACTTTAAATTCATCAACCCTTGCATAACCGGAGTCAATAGCAATTAACTCATGGTCTAAATTACTTTTTTCAATATCAATAATGCCTGATTTCAAAGAAGCAATCAAAGAAGCGTGGCCTTTTAAAACTCCAAATTCTCCTTCACTTCCTGGTAATACCACAGAATGAATCTCATCTTGATAAATCATACCCATAGGAGTTATTACTTCTAAATGTATTAAATCATTCATTTTTTAACCTTTTAATTTATCTGCTTTCGCAATTGCCTCTTCAATATTTCCAACCATATAAAAAGCATTTTCTGGTAAGTGATCATATTTACCTTCTAAAATACCTTTAAATCCTGCTATAGTTTCTTCAAGGGTAATGTACTTTCCAGGACTTCCTGTAAAAACTTCAGCAACAAAGAATGGCTGAGATAAGAATTTCTCTATTTTTCTAGCTCTTTCAACCACAAGTTTATCTTCTTCGCTAAGCTCATCCATACCCAAAATTGCAATAATATCTTGCAAGTCTTTATATTTTTGAAGTACAGATTGAACACCACGAGCCACCTTATAATGCTCCTCGCCGATGATATTTGGATCAAGCATTCTTGAACTTGAATCAAGTGGATCAACAGCAGGATAAATACCTTTTTCTGCGATCGATCTATTTAAAACAGTAGTCGCATCTAAGTGCGCAAAAACAGTCGCTGGAGCAGGATCCGTTAAATCATCTGCTGGCACATAAACCGCTTGAACTGACGTAATAGAGCCTTTCTTAGTTGAAGTAATTCTTTCTTGGAATTTACCCATTTCGCTTGCTAATGTTGGTTGATAACCAACTGCTGATGGAATTCTTCCTAAAAGTGCTGACATTTCAGAACCTGATTGCGAAAATCTAAAGATATTATCAATAAACATCAATACATCAAGTCCCATTTCATCTCTAAAATACTCAGCCATAGTAAGACCTGTTAATGCGATACGATTTCTTGCCCCTGGTGGCTCATTCATTTGACCATAACATAAAGCAACTTTATCTAAAACATTACTTTCTTTCATCTCATTGTAAAGATCATTTCCTTCACGCGTTCTCTCACCCACGCCTGCAAATACAGAATAACCACTATGCTTAAAGGCAACATTATGGATAAGCTCCATAATAATAACGGTTTTTCCAACACCGGCACCACCAAAAAGTCCCACTTTACCACCTTTGGCATAAGGTGCAAGTAAATCTACAACTTTAATACCGGTTTCAAAAATTTCACTTTTTGTGCTTTGTTCTTCAAAAGCAGGTGGATCTCTATGAATGGACCAGTGCTTATCAAAACTTACATCTTCACCCTCATCAATTAAATCTCCAGTTACATTGAAAATTCTTCCCAAAACTTTCTCACCAACTGGAACGCTAATAGGTTTTCCCAAAGCTTGAACTTCAAGACCTCTGACCAAACCATCTGTCATATCCATAGCAATAGTTCTTACCCTATTGTCTCCTAGATGTGCAGCAACTTCTAAAACTAATTTTTGTTTTTTACCTTCTACTTCAAAATTCACCACAATCGCTTCGTTGATTTGTGGCAAATAATCATTAAAATCCACATCAACAACCGGACCTAATACTTGCGAAATAAATCCTTGCATTATTTGTCTTCTCCTTAAAAAATTTACTATTTCATTGACTCAACGCCACTGATAATCTCTATAAGTTCAGTGGTAATTGACTCTTGTCTTGCTTTATTATAAGCTAAATTAAGTTCCTTAACTCTTGCTTTTGCGTTATTAGTCGCATTATCCATTGCCTGCATTCTCGCGCTGTGTTCTGCCGCTAAAGAGTCAATCAAAGCAAAATACATATTATATTCAAAATATGTTTTAATTAACTCATTTAAAATCTCATCATCTTCTGGCTCCAAAGCTAAAAGAGACTTTGACTCCTGCTCTTCATTGATTTTTAATGGTTCAACTGGAATAAGATGATTAATAGCAATTTCTTGCGATATCATATTTTTATAGCCATTATGAATCAAAACCACTTCATCACAATTTCCAGCAATATAATCATCCACAGCTGAATGAATTACCAAACAAGCTTTATCATAATCAGGACTAGAACTTAAATGCAAATGCTTTTCCAAAAGCTCTATTTTTTGAAAATTAAAGTATTCAATACCCGTTTTTCCAATAGCTCTTAATCTAACTTTAGCACCTTTTACTTGATATTCTTCTATCATTTGAGTCACAGCTTTTAAAGTGCGTATATTAAAACCTCCGCACAAGCCCTTATCCGCAGTAATGAAAATAATATCAACAACTTTTATCTCAGATCTTTTTTGAAATAAGATAAATCTTTTATCATCACTCAAAATATTATTAATTTGAAAAGAAATTTCAGACAATACTTCATCAATTTTATTTGCATAAAGTTTAGACTTTTTAGCCGCTTCTTCTGCCTTTTTAAGCTTAGCAGTCGAAACAAGCTTCATAGCATTGGTTGTCTTTTGAGTGTTATGGACACTTTTAATTTTTCTTTTAATTTCTTTTAAATTAGACATAAAAGTCCTTATATGTGATTTGTTTTATATTCTTCTAAAACTTTAGCTAATTTTTCTTCTAAATCTTTATCTAAAGCTTTTTTAGAACGAATTTGCTCAAATACTTCAGGATATTTTGCCTCAACAAAAGGATATAAACCTGCTTCAAATTCATTAATCTTATTTACTGCAACATCATCTAAGAAACCTCTTGTACCAGCAAAAATCAAAATCACTTGTTTTTCAACACTAAGCGGCGAATATGGAGGCTGTTTTAACACTTCAACCATTTTTTGTCCGCGTTCGAGTTGTTTTCTACTTGTTTCATCCAAATCACTTGCAAATTGAGCAAAAGCTTGAAGTTCGCGATATTGCGCAAGATCAAGTCTTAAAGTTCCAGAAACTTGCTTAGTTGCTTTAATTTGTGCAGCACCACCTACACGAGAAACAGACAAGCCGACATTGATAGCTGGACGAATTCCTGAATTAAACAAATCTGTTTCTAAGAAAATTTGTCCATCTGTAATTGAAATAACATTTGTTGGAATATATGCTGAAACATCACCTGCCTGAGTCTCTATAATAGGTAATGCAGTTAAAGAACCCGCACCCAATTCATCATTTAATTTACTTGCCCTTTCTAAAAGTCTTGAATGCAAATAAAAGACATCGCCTGGATAAGCTTCACGACCTGGAGGACGACGTAAAATCAATGACATTTCACGATAAGCCACAGCATGCTTACTTAAATCATCATAAACAATCAAAGCATGTTTTGCATTATCTCTAAAAAATTCGCCCATAGTTACACCAGTATATGGCGCCAAATATTGAAGTGCTGCAGAATCACTTGCACTTGCATTTACAACGATAGTATAATCCATAGCCCCATGCTCTTCAAGTCTTTTTACAACTTGTGCTACGGTACTTTGCTTTTGTCCTATAGCCACATAGATACAAATAACACCTTGACCTTTTTGTGAAATAATTGTATCCACCGCAACCGTAGTTTTACCTGTTTGTCTATCGCCAATAATTAATTCTCTTTGACCACGACCAATTGGGACAAGAGCATCAATTGCTTTAATACCTGTATGTAAAGGCTCATGAACACTTTTTCTAGCCATAATACCTTTAGCTTTTTCTTCAACAAAACGATATTCTGCGCTATTTATTGCTCCTTTTGCATCAATTGGTTCTCCCAAAGCATTAACAACGCGACCCACCAAAGCCTCTCCAACAGGAACCCTAAGAAGACTCTTAAGCCTTTTAACAGAACTTCCTTCTTTTAAACCCAAACCTTTACCCAAAACAACAATACCAACGCTTGATTCTTCAAGGTTTAGCGCCATACCTTTTTCGCCATTTTCAAATTCGACCATCTCGCCAGCCATAACATTTTTAAGTCCATAAACTTTTGCAACGCCATCTGCGACCGAAATAATTTTACCAGTTTCTTCTATTTCAAGATTAAGATCGAAATTTTCAATTCTCTCTTTTATAATAGAACTGATTTCATCGGCTTTAAATTTCATCAAATTTCTCCTTGTTAAATTATTTTTAATATATATTCATTAAGTTTTGTTTTTAAATTATCCATAGAAAAAGATATTTCATATCCAAGTTCTTCAAGACTAATTTTAATACCTTGCTGATCTGTTTGTTTGCTGTTTAATTTAATTTTTGCATCAAAACGCTTGCTCAGCCCTTGCTCCAATTCATTGATTTTGTTTTCCTCTAAAGACTCTTTGCTATAAATAGTTCCAAAATAAATATTCTCTTCCAATGCCTTTTGTTTCTTTAGTTCTTCTACAATGTTAGGGATAAGAGCAAGCCTTGAATTTAAACCCAAAAGCTGAATCAAATGATGCAAGCTTGGCTTAACCTCCCCCAATATAGACATCACAAATTCAATCTTTTTTTCTTTTTTTATATCATAAGATTCTAAAATTGCCTTAAATCTTGATATAGAAAATGCTTGTGAAATTTTATTCAACTGCTCGCAAATATAATCTGCATCTTTGCTTAAAAAAATAGCTTTTGCATATTTTTTAACAACTAAACACTCCATTACGAAACCTTCTTCAACATAATTTCAAGTATATTCTTTTGGCTTAATTGCACTTCTTTATCATCAAATAACTTGATTAAAATTTTATTAATGACTTCTTTTTCCATTTTTCTAAATTCATAGTCCTTTTGCTCTTCAAAATGTTTCTCAAGCATAATAAGCTCATCTTTTGTTTCTTCTCTAACTTTATTTGCTAAAATTTCAGCTTCTTTTTTTGCTAAAACAATTGATTCCATAGAGTCTTTTTTAAAATCCTCAAGCTTTTTAAGCATCTCTAATTTTTTATTTTTACTTTCAAGTAATTTTTTTTGTATTTCTTCAAGTTTCATTGCAATGCCAGCAATACGGTTTTTGTAAAAATTCTTAAGAGGAGTTGCTATGAAATAATATAAAATAGCGGCAAATAAAAAGAAATTAACTGTTCTTGGTATGATATCATAATCCCCATTTCCAGATCCTGCTGCAAAACACAATAAAGGTGTTAAGGCAAATAAATAAAATATTTTCATCACTTTCCTTCTAAATATTTTGTAAATTATTTTTCAAAGCATTTTTTAAAATAGGCAGTCTATTTTCAAGCTCAAGCTCTAAATTTTTTTTATCTTCAGCAAGTTTTGCATAAAACACATCCATCTTTCTTTCTAACTCTTCTTTTTTTTGATTAATTTGTTCTTGAGCAGATTTTTTAGCCTCATCTAATGCTTCTTGTTTTATGCGATTGATTTCCGCTCTTGTTTCTTGATGAATTTTTTCCAATTCATCATCAACGCCTAACATATCTTGAGAATTTTGTTTAACCTTTTCTTCATCATTCTTAATAGATGCACTTCTTTCGTCCATAAACTTTAGAAGCGGTTTATACAAAATAATATTTAAAATAAAAATACAAGCAATAAATATCGCCATAGTTGTAAAAATAATCGACAGATGAACGCCGTCAAACATTAACTTTCTCCTTTTTCTAATTATACAAAAACTATTATTCTAACTCATTAAAGTAAATTCACACACAAGTAGCAAGTATTTTATTTAGTTTTCTAATTTTTGTAACATCAGAACATGACAAAACAATTTCTGATTGCTTAACCTTACTTACCACACCTAACTTATTGAATATCTCTTGTAATTTTTTCAGCTCAGAACTAATTTCATCATTCATTGTACTTTGATGTTTATTTTTCATTTTCTGGACTATTTTTTCTGTATCTCTTACGCTCAACCTTTGACCCAATATGGTATTTACAAGCATTTTTTCATCTTTTGCTTCAAGTCCCGCAATCACTTTAGCATGTCCTTGTGAAATTTTACCTTCTCGAATAAGTTTTTGTGTATTTTCATCAAGAGTTAATAAACGCAAAGTATTGGCAATTTGAGATCTTGACTTATGAACAATAACCGCAAGTTCTTCTTGGGTAATCTTATGCTCATCAATAAGATCTTTATAAGAGTAAGCTAACTCAATAGGGTTTAAATTTTCTCTTTGAATATTTTCTATTAAAGCAAGCTCTCTTAATTTATTCTCATCAATATCAGCCACAACAGCTTTAATTTTATCAAAACCTAAAATTTTACATGCCCTAAGTCTTCTTTCACCTGCAATAAGAATATAAGAATTTTCATCTTTTTTTAATAAAATAATAGGCTGAATCAAACCGTAAGTTTGAATTGATTGTGCAAGTTCATTTAAAGCTATTTGATCAAAATCTTTACGCGGTTGAAAGGGATTGGTTTTGATATTGTCTATAAAAATTTCTTCTACCCTATCTAAATCAAGCCCCAATTCCCTGCTATAAACCTCATCCATATCACTAATAAGCGAACTAAGCCCTTTATCTTTATTTAAACCCATTTTTCACCCCAAAATAGAATAAGCTAAATTTTTATACGCAATTGAACCTGGAGATTTTATATCATAAAGTATAATAGGCTTACCGAAACTTGGACTTTCTGCTAACTTTACATTACGCGGAATTACAACAAAATCTTCTTGTCCGTTAATGGTAAAAAGATGCTGTTTAAAATTTTGCTTTAAATCTTCAACAACATCTTTAGACAAGTTATTTTGAGAACTATACATAGTTGGCAAAAACCCACGCACTTTTAATTTAGGATTAATAGCTTTTTTGATTAATTTTATAGTATTTAAAACCATAGCTACACCTTCAAGTGCATAAAATTCACATTGAATTGGAATAATCACGCTATCACTTGCTGCAAAAGCATTAATAGTAATACTGCCAAGTGCTGGCGGAGAATCTATAATAATAAAGTCATAATCTTCCACCACTTCTTTAAGCTGAGTTCTTAAAAGCGTTTTTTTTTCAGTTTTATCATCTTTTGCCAACTCTTGCTCTATGCCTACAAGTCCTATATTTGAAGGAGCTAAATGAAGCTGCGGTAATTCTGTCTTTAAAATAATATCCGAAAATTTCTTTCTTCCTGTAAATACATGATAAATATTGTACTCATAATTATTACGATTGAAACCAAGTCCAGTGGTAGCATTTGCTTGAGGATCAATATCTACAAGCAAAACCTTTTTTTCTGCTACTGCCAAAGATGCTGCTAAATTTATCGCTGTAGTGGTCTTTCCAACGCCACCCTTTTGATTTGCTATGGTTATTACTTCACTCATCTTAAACTATATATCCTTTTATTATCCAATAAAATAGAACCATCTTCATACAATAATGCTTCTTCAAGCGAAAAAATCTTACCTTCGTGATGAATACTAAATTGTCTTGATTTTTCGAATTCTAACATATACTTGCTAAAAATATTCTTCCATAAAGAAAATTTTTCTAAGCTTTGCAAAAACTCTTCTACTAAAATTTTCAAGTCAATTTCAATATCTACAATTTCAGCTCCAACAGGTGCAAATTTCAAATTTAATCCCACTCCACCTATGATAAATTCACTTATTTTAGCGCTCATCACCCCGCCTACTTTTTTATCATTTAAATACAAATCGTTAGGCCATTTAACCCAAATTTGTGATCCTTTACGCTCTAAAACTTCTTTCATCAAAAAAGCAAAATAAATACTCACAGATGCTAAAGGCAAATCCTTGGGTAAATCTTGCACTTTTAAGCAAAAAGAAAGGTGTAAATTCCCCTTAGAACTTTGCCAAATATTTTCCCTACTTCCAACTCCGCCATTTTGCTCTAGCGCATAAATTGCTAAATTTTTGTTTATTTTGCCACTTCGAATTTGTTCGCATAAAAAATGATGGGTCGAAGTAATGCTTTCAATACAAACTATCTCCAATTTTCAACCTTTTTCCATTTAAATAAGTCCTACCATCAAGGGCTTTTTTTCCGCTTTCTTGAAGTTTTTTAATGCGTAAAATTCCTTTTTTACAAGCCAATAAAAAACTTTCTTTTTCAAGCTCTAAAATTTCACCTATTTTAGTATTCTGTTTTGTTTCATCAACAAGCTCAAGCTCTATAAACTTCAAACCATTTTCTAAAAAAATTGCAGGCCAAGGCGTGAAAGCTAAATATTTTTGATAAATTTCTCTTGCATCATTTAACTCGATAAGCCCATCTTCTTTTTTGATCTTTTTACAATGCGTAGCCAAGCTTTCATCTTGTTTTTTTGGAGTGATTTTTTCAAAATTTAAAAGTGTAGAAAGTATAAGTTTTGCCGCTAAATTTGCCAAAAGATCAAAAACTTCACTCGCGTTTTTATCTTTTATATCGCACTCTATACTCTCAAGCACAGCACCCGTGTCAAGCCCTTCTTCCATAAGCATTGTGCAAACCCCACTTATTTTATCAGCATTTAAAATCGCACTTTGTATCGGACTTGCACCGCGATATTTTGGCAAAAGTGAAGCGTGTAAATTAATACAAGGTGCAAGATTTAAAATAGCTTTTGGTAAAATTTTTCCATAAGCAGCAACTACTATAAAATCGGGTTTTAAAGCACAAATTTCATTTACAATGCTTTCATCTTTTAAAGAATTTGGTGTAAAAATTGGAATTTGCGGGGTATTTTGGCATAAAAATGCCTTTGTATCACTTGGTGTTAAAATCTGCTTTCTACCCACCGCACGATCAGGCTGGGTAAAAAGTGCTAAAATTTCAAAATTTTTATCTTCTAAAAGGGCTTTTAAAATGCAAGTTGCATAAGATGGTGTTCCCATAAAAATAATTTTTTTCATCATTTCGCTTTGTGTAAAATTCAAAGCTTTCATTATAACAAATTTGAATTTAAAGCTTTATTATCAAATCCAATCTAGAAAAATATTTGTAATATTATTTTGAGTGGTTTTTTCTTTTAAAGTGTTAATTTTTTGGCTAGGATTTTCAAAAAATCTTTCATGTGTTTCTACCATTATGTATTCGATATTTTCATAAAGCTTTTGCTCGATTAAGGCATCTAATACATCAAATTCAGCTTCTTCAATATCCATTTTAATAAAGGTAATTTTTTTATGTTTTTTAAGAATTTCATGCAAAAATTCACAAAAGTCAATCAACTCCACTTCATAACCACTTTCTTTATGATTACAATGATTTGTTTTTACAATTCCCCCGCCTTGCCCCACTGCGTTAGTTCCTTCATCATAAAATATGGCTGTGGAATTTTGATTTGACACGGCTTTATTTGATAAAATGAGTTTTTCATTATCTTTATAAAGATCTTTTAAAAAAGCATGCAAATAAATATTTGGTTCAAAAGCATAACAAATCCCACCACTTGCTAACGCCACATCACTAAATACTCCTACATGCGCTCCAGCATCTATAAAGGCAAGCTCTTCACCTTTTTGACTTCTTAAGAAAAAATTGTAAAAAAATTTTTGATACTTTTCTATCGCAAAAGCTCTTTTTAACAAGTCTTTTAAATAACCGATGTCTTTGGTGAAAAACAATTTATGAAATATTTCATTCAGAAATTTGATATTCTAGGTATTAACTTTGTTTAAAATATTTTAAAATTCTAAAATTTCTTAATATAAATTTCTTTTTTTCCATTCCCATATTTAACTTTTCTAAACATGTCTTTCCTTTGGTTTTAATCTATTATAATAGAGTGAAAAGAAATTGCAAATTAAATGTGCTTAATCTATCAATCTATCATCATAGATTAAAGTAAAGATGACTTACGAATTCAGTGAAGATAAAATAGAAAATTTTCACAAAAAAATCGCACAAAATGTAGCAAAAATCAGAAAAGAAAAAGGCTTATCACAGCTTGAGCTTAGTCTTGAAATCGGCTATAAGTCTTGTTCTTTAGTTGGTGGCGCAGAAGCAGGATATAAGAATATCCATTTTAATTTAGAACATCTTTATAAAATTTCTAAGGTTTTAAATGTAGAAATTACGGAGTTTTTTAAAGGAATTTAAAATATTAATTGAATTTTAAGTCAATCATTTGGCTAATTTTTATTATATTTTGTAATTTTACTATAAGCTTTGAAGTTATATTAAATTCCAATGCTTGTTTATTATCTCTAATAAGTGCTACATAATTGCGTAATATCAAATCAACTACATTACAATTGCTTTCAAATTTAGAATTATTTTTTAAATAATTTTTAATGCCCATTATTAAATTTTCCCTATTCCTTTCTCCACAAAAACCAATATTTCCTAAATTTCCATAAATATAATATATATCTAGTTCGGAACAATTTTGGATTAAAATAAGCAATCCCTCATAAAGAGAAACAAAAGCTTCATTATTAAAAAGTATATCATTATGATTTTTACAATAAGACTGCAAACTTTCACATCTAGTAAGCAAAAATTCCATATCATTTTGTTTGTAATCTGATTTTATATATTCTCTAATCTTGAAATTTTTTATAAAATCATGAAAGGCCAAAGTCTTATTAATTTTTATAAAATTAAAAATTTTATACAAAAACCGCTCTTCATCTTTTTTTCTTTCATAATCATAAATAACAAGCGGTATAAACTCATCAAACAACCATTTATGGGCATCTTCTACATTAAGCAAACTTTTTTCTAGATCTAAAGAAGTAAACCTATCAAATTCCCAATAAAGACTATTCCAGATCAAAATAACATCGTCTCTATAAATTTCAGGACTAATAATCAAATTTCCATGAACATTTTTTCTTTATTTTGAAAATCTACTCGTATATTGTTACCTACCAGATAATATCGTATCTTAGCTTTTTTATTTTCATTGTCTTTAATAAATAAAATCATTTTTTCCCATAAATTTTTATCAATTTTTATGAGCTTGTAAGCATTTTTATATTTATGAAATTTTGGATAAAAACAAGCTTTTAGATTATTTTCTAATGTTTGCATTCTATCAAAATAAGCATCAAACAATTTATCTAATCCATTTGCAAATTCTTCACAAGTTTTTTTAGATAAGAAAAAACTATTAAATCCTATGGTTGCCATATATTTTTCTTTATCATTAGGGTCCTGAAAGGCAATCCATTTTCTTTTATCGAGATCTGCTTTATAGCCAGAAAAAAATACTTCCAAAATATAATCTTTCGAAGGCGTAAACATATTTTTATCCAAACCATCAATATTAAACATTGCAAGCATAGAAAGATCTAGTCTATGTTTATAAGGTATATAGGCACTGATATAAACATTATTTTTTAAATGAGTAAATTTATCTTCATTTACTTTAGCTTCTATAACTTGATTAAAAAATGAATTATTTTTATTTTCATTTAAAGAACTCACTGTTTGAATAGCTCTTCTTTTCTCTAATTCATAAAAAATGTCTAAATTTTTCGTTATCTCATTTTTACGAGAAATTACAAATCTATTATATTTTTTACTAAGTTTACCTTTATTTTTTAATAAAACATCTAAAAATTCATAATAACACTTCTCTTTTACAAGATCACAAGCAACAACCATAACAATTCCACAATTGCAACAAAAATTTATAGTACTAGTTTTCAATTCGACAAAAATTTCATTATCATTAAATTCATTCATTGTACTTTTTAATTGGACAAAAAACGAACAAATTGGTTTGTCATCTTTTTCATACTGTATAAGATAATCAAGACCATTATCTGGAGAAATTTTAGTTTCTATCCAACCCAATGGAATAGAATAGCTAAAAATTCTCTCGCCATTTCTTCCTATTTGATGAGCCTTAGCTTCTCTAGGCAATTTATAATCACTCAAACAAAGTCCCGCCCACTTGTTTATTTTCTAGCAAAAATGCCTTAGCCACGCTTAAATCAAAGCCGCTTGCTAAAAACATTTTTTTATCATTTTCCAATAAAAATTTAGCCGCTTTTAGCTTGGTAACTATGCCACCGGTTCCGTGTTCGCTACCCGTTTTAACGCCCATTTTAAGCCATTCTTCTTTTATAAAATCAATCTTTTCTAAACGCTTTGCATCGCTAAATTCGCTAGGATTTTTATCATAAAAACCATCAATATCGCTTAAAATCACAAGCAAATCAGCTCCAAAATAATGCGTCGCGTAAGCACTTAAACTGTCATTATCTCCAAAAACGATTTCTTCAATCGCTGTGGCATCATTTTCATTGATGATAGGCAAAACGCCTAAATTTATCATCGCATCAATGGCATTTTTAGCGTGTTTGGTTGCCTTTCTTGAGTCAAAATCTTTTCCTGTAAGTAAAATTTGTCCGCCTAGTTTGCCAAATTTAGTTAAAAATTCATTATAAACACTGATTAAAAATGGCTGTCCGATTGCGGCCAAAACTTGTTTATTGATTAAATTTTTTCTATCAATATCAAGCTTTGTGTGTCCTGCTGAAATGGCAGCTGAAGTGACTAAAATCACTTCATATTTTTGCATCAGCTGATCCAAAAATTCTACTAAATTCCCCAATCTTTCAAAGCTCAAAACATTTTCTTCGCTAATGACATGCGAACCCACTTTTATAACTATTCTTTGCATTTTAATCTCTTGTGATTTGAATTTGATTGTCTTTTACCCCTTTGACAAAGACCTTATCTCCATTTTTTAAACCCTTGATTTGATCACTTTGCCAAAGTGCACCCTTATAATAAATTAATCCATTTTGAATGACGCCTTCGCCGCTTTCATCTAAAAAATTATCTTTTAAACTTTCTTCTTTTTTAGTTTTTTTGAAAAATTTTTTAAAAACAAACAAAGAAATAAGAGAAATAAAAACAATAAATAAAATTTGCCATACTAAATTCAGTGGGACAAAAAGACTTAAAAGCCCTACAATCAAAAAGCCCAAAGCAAAAAATATCACATAAAAACTACCAATTGAAAGCTCGATAATAGCAAGTATAAAAGCTATGATTAAAAGCAAATAAGCATTAAGCATTTTTTCTACCCATAAAATCCTTAAGTATGCTTATCGCACCTATTAAATCAGCACTTTCATAAGGCACTAAAATTTTATCTTTTGAAGCACTTTTTGCAAATTCATTAAAAGCTTCAACCCTATCTTTTGCAAGCAAAAATTCTGCCGCTAATGGGCTTTCTTGCATAGCTTTATTGATATTTTCCATCGCTTCTTTTTGTCCTTGTGCGATTGCAATTTGCTCGTAACGCTTCGCATCTGCCATTCTTTCAATGGCTTCTGCAATCAAAACTTGCTCTTGTTTTTGCGCTTCTGCATTGCGTATCATAGCTACTTTTTTAGCTTCAGCATTGAGCTCAATCGCTCTTTTTTCGCGTTCGGCTTTCATTTGTAAATTCATGGCTTCTTCTATACCCAAAGGAACAGAAATTTCTGAAATTTCAACACGCATAATTTTCACACCCCAATTATCTGCTGCACCGCCTAGTGCGATTTGCAAAGCTCCATTAAGTCTATCACGACTGCTTAGAGTATCATCAAGATTCATTCCGCCAATTTCTCCACGCAAGGTTGTCATTGCGAGATTTGAAATTGCTTTTTTATAATCTTCTACATTATAAAGTGCCATTTTTCCATTCGTTACTTTAAGATATACAATACCATCAACTGTAATATTAACATTATCTTTTGTGATAACTTGCTGTCTTTCTATATTAATGAGTTGCTCACGGATAGTAATCACCGCACGCGGAATATCCAAAAATGGGATAATTACATGAAAACCACCGCTAATTTCTTTATTAAATTTACCCAAACGCTCGATAATCATAATATCGCTTTGTGAAACTATTTTTATACTCATTTTTAAGAAAACGGCAATTAAAAGCAATAAAATCACTACCCAAAGATAAGACAAATCAATCTCAAACATCTATTCTCCTTAATAAAATAATAAGTTTCATTTAATTTTATCAAAAAATTGATTAGAAATTTATTTTTATAAATACTCGATAAAAGTTTAATATTTTTCAAGATTGTTTAAATTTATTTCAGTGTTATAATAAAATTTTTATTATTTTTTATCCTTTTTTTGATAAGTTTTTATAACTTTTTGATATGAAAGCCCAAGATCACCTTTGAAAATTTCAAAATTTTTTCTAGAAGGGTTGTTGATACAAATATATCCCATATAAGCATAAATTAGATGAGGCATGATAAAATCAAGCATAGAAAAATCATAATTTAAATTAACAACCTCACCCTTTAAAGCTTTTTTAGGTTTTTGACCAAAAAGTTTTTGGTAATCTTGTTCATAAATAGAGCAACTTAGACGAAACACGCCTTCTCTATTTAAATTCGAAGTTTTATCATTTATGCCATCATTTTCTTTAATAGTACAAAAATAAACTCCGTTTTTTAAAACCCTATCGGGATTATAAAAAAACTATGTTCTTTATAGGTAAATTTATATACCAAGCCTTTAAAAATTAGACTTAATATGTTTTTAGATAAAATCTATATTAAATTCTACATTTTGCTTGCAAATTTTTCAATTACCTTTTTTAAAATTTCAATATCTTCAATATCTAAAATATACCATTGTTTGGCTTTTGGATAAGGAGTACCTAAATCATTATCTTTTAAAAGCTCTTTTAAAAAAGGAAATTGTTTGATATACAAAACATCATCACAAATCAAAAATATAGGCTTGTTATCAACATAAACGCAATACTCACCAAACATCTTTCTCGCACTAAAAACACTTTTACTTTCACAAAGTCTAAGTTGCTCTAAAACAGAATCTTTGAAATCTTCACTACTTGCCATAATTTCCCTATTTATTTATTATTTAGCTAGTTTTCCTAATTGATATTTAGTATAAATAAAATAGCCCATTCCTAAAATAAGCCAAAAAATTCCAGACCAAACGAGCATTGAATTTTCGCCAAAAAGCGATAAGGTAAATATGGCAATAAAATGTATCAAAGCTATAATCAAATACATTATACTTGCAAAACGCAACTTTTTTAGCTTTTTAATTTTTTCATCATTTTCCATTTTTTTCTCTTAATTTTTTAATCTCTTCTAAAAGCATAAATTTAAGCTCTTTAAGTCCGGTTTTTTCAAGACTTGATACCTTAATCAAAAAACTTTGTGGGTTGTCAATGCTTTTTAAATAATCTTCCAAATTCGCTATATTTTGAGCAATCTGCTCTGCAAAATCTTCGCCAAAATTCACACTATCACTTTTTGAAATCATTATGCCAAATTTACGCCCAAAAAGCTCGCTTGAAAATTTCTCAAGCTCATTTCTTAGCACTATAAATTGCTCTTTTAAAGGCATTTCTCTCATAGGATCTAGCACAAAAAGTAAAAAACTCGTGCGTTCGATATGTTTTAAAAATGCAAGCCCTAAGCCCTTGCCACCACTTGCGCCTTCAATAATCCCTGGGATATCCGCCATTACAAAAGAATTATATTCATCCACATCTACAAGTCCAAGTTTTGGTGTAAGTGTGGTGAATTCATAATTTGCAATTTCAGGCTTTGCATTTGAAACAACACTTATAAGAGTAGATTTTCCCACATTTGGAAAGCCTACAAGCCCCACATCAGCAATGAGTTTAAGCTCAAGTCTTACTAGGCGACTTTCTCCTTTTATACCAGGTTGTGCGTAATCAGGGCGTTGGTTGGTCGCGTGTTTAAAATGCGTATTTCCAAGTCCGCCTTTGCCACCTTTTAAAAAAAGCTCTCTTTGTCCTTCTTTAGTCAAATCAAGTAAAATTTCATTAGTCTGCGCGTCAATAACTTGCGTGCCTTCAGGCACGATAAGCTCTAAATTTTCGCCTTTTTTGCCATTTTTATTGCGTCCCATACCGCCTGCACCATTTTGTGCGCGAAGTTCTCTTTTGCCTTTGAAATTCACTAAAGTATGAGTGTTGTTATCACAAACAAAAATAATATCGCCACCATTTCCGCCGTCCCCTCCATCAGGACCGCCAAGCGGGACATGTTTTTCACGGCGAAAACTCACTGCACCCTTTCCGCCGTCCCCTGAAGCTAAAGTAATTTTAACACTATCGATAAACATTATTCTTGATTCAAATTACCCAATTCTCGTGAAAGATCTTCTTGCATATTAAAAATATATTTTGTCATAATTTTTACAGTTAAATTTTGCAAGTCATCTTGCATTAATACTGCATTTTTAGCACTTTTTTTACCTATAGAGGTTTTATAAAATTTATTAAGATCTTCTAAATCTTTTTGGGTAAAATATTTTTTATGAATTTCTACTATTTCCTTGTTTACATCCTCAACTACTTGTTTGATGTATTTTTGAAGTATATTTTTAACTTTTTGCTTTTGAACCTCATCAAGTTGCCAATTTTCTTGTGCAATCATAGAATCAAGCATTTGAGAAATAGTAGTCTCATCAATGTTTTTTTCAAGCATTGCTCTGCCACCTGAAAGAGTATAATACTCGTCAAAAACTTCTTCATAACTTTTAGCATAAACAAAACTTAAAAATATACTTACTATTAATAAAAACCTTAACATTGCTTTCCTTTAAAAAATCAATTTATGAAGAAAGGGCTTAAAAGCCCTAAAATTATGCAGGATATACAGAAACTTTTTTTCTATCTTTGTCTTTTCTTTCGAATTTTACAAAACCATCAATTAAAGCAAAAATTGTATGATCTTTTCCCATGCCTACATTATTTCCTGCGTGAGTTGCAGTTCCTCTTTGACGAATGATGATATTTCCGGCTCTTACAAACTCACCGCCAAATTTTTTAACACCTAAACGACGACCTATAGAATCGCGGTTATTTTGAGTGGATCCTTGACCTTTCTTGTGTGCCATTCTTTACTCCTTAAGCTTTAATTTCTTTTACTACAACGCGAGTAAATTGTCTTCTAAAACCGCGTTTAAGCTTAGAATCTTTTCTGCGTCTTTTTTTGTAAATCACTACTTTTTTATCTTTTCCGTGATTAATCACTTCCAAAACAACCTTTGCACCTGCTACGAAAGGTGCACCTACCTTTAATTCTTTATCATTGATAGCAAGAACTTCACTTACTTCAATGCTTGCTTTGCTTTCAGCTTCAAAGTGATCTAGTTTTAGCTCGTCGCCAACACTTACTTTGTATTGCTTTCCGCTGTGTTTAATAATAGCATACATTGCTTTTTCCTTAATAATTTGGTAAGCACCATAAAGCACCAAAAATTTGGATTTAAAAGCTTTAGTGGTTAAAAAGTTTTAATTTTACAGAATTTTTCTTTAATTTTTTTTGAATTTAAGAAAGATTTTAGAGTTTGAAAAGCCAAACT
Source organism: Campylobacter sp. US33a (assembly GCF_004378855.1). GTDB lineage: Bacteria > Campylobacterota > Campylobacteria > Campylobacterales > Campylobacteraceae > Campylobacter_D. Next base: position 93,325 of record NZ_RYYL01000004.1, on the reverse strand, counting down.
CTAAAATCTTAAAAGCCCAAATTTACTCCGCCACCTTCTTCGATTTTATAATTTGCATCTCGACCTATAGTATAGCCATTACCACTTCCTCCGTTGCTTAAAGGCCTACAAACATCTCCTACTTTCACACTTCCTTCTGTGATTTTCGCGTAAGAAAGCTTGGGGCTTGTACGAGTAATTTCAATGCTTCCTGTCTTTGTTTCAACTGCACCAGTAGTTTCTTTTGTATAAGCATCTTTTATAACTTTACCAAGTGAAAAACACTCATAAATATCGCCTTGATTTAAGGTTTGAGAAAACACTACCTCATTATTCTCAACACTTGCAACTTTCAAAGGATAAATCGCATTTAAAATATCACCCGAAACACGGCTTGCAATTTGCTCCAAAGCCGCTTCATTAGTGCTTAGAGTATTGTCTTTAAGGTTTACCTTCATACTTAAAGTATTAGAAAATTTAATTTGCCTTGTTGCAAACAAAAGCACACGATAATCAACCACAACTTCAACTTCTGCTTTAGTTTTTCCCGTGAGATTACTTGTTTTTTGTTTACCATCAAGTCCTGAAATAGAAAAAAGCAAGATATAATCCGTTGCTAAAACATTTTTCAGTTTATAAATCTCATCACTTGCCGCATTACCGCTTTTAATAAGAGCTTTTTCCATTTCATAATAACCTTGACTGTCCCTATCCAAAACATTGAATTTTCTACTCTCTAGTAAATCAGAAATAATTTTTTGTTGCAAAGCTGCCCCAATACCTCTTTTCATAGGATCTGGCGTAGAATCAAAAACCGTAATACTCCTTCTGCTATCCGCACTTAAACCTGGGACTTGGTATTTTTTGGTTGTTGTGGTTTTATAAATGGTTACATTAGCTATAAATTTACCGCTTTGATCTTGCTCTACACTGTTGATTTCATAGGTATCGGCTCTACCTTTTGTGGCTTTTGAAATTTGCTCGCTATAATGATCTTTTATTTTGGAATTTAAACCATCAGTAAAAACTTGAGTGTTAGACTTCTTAAGAGAATTTATATTTACCCCATTCATTTTACTCATAGCTTCAATGATAGCATTATTTATTGCTTCTTCGCGCGTAAGTCCGCTTCCTTCACCTGTGCTTAATTTAGTAGAAGTTGTAGTCACCACCTTGGCATTAAGACTTAAGCTTAAAAACAAACCTAAAAAAAGAATTTTAACTATTTTCATCTTTTGTGTCCTTAAAAATCATCCATACTATTAATTACGTTAGAACTTCTTTGTATATTGGAAGATTTTTTATTATTATCTTTATTGGTATTTGACTTTTGGTTTAAAGTTTCATTAAAATTTGCCAAATTGTCATAAGAATAAAATCTAACAACGCCAACATGCTCTACGCCATTTTCGCTAGTATAATTCCATTTTTTAAGAGTGCGAATGCCGCGAATCTTTCCACTTGAGCTTGTTTTTACTTTGCTATTAACTTTATCAATAATATTTGTAATATTTTGCATTTGCTCTTGAGTGGAACCATCATTGATATTAATACTTTGCTTAATAATTTCCTCATAGCTATCACCTGTTGTTTTCTCATCTTTAAGACTTAAATTGGTGTTAATAAATTCAATAATAGCTGCATCCGCCATAGTCATAGCAGTATCTTTGGCTCTATCTTCTAAAATATTCGTCTTTTTAGTATTGCTTGCATCATTTACATAACCCCAATTTCCATAACTTAAAATAACAGGAGCACCTTTCTCATCATAAACCAAACGAATACCATACTCATTTAAAAAACCTTTATCTTCTTTTGGCAAATATTCACTGACAAATTTACCTTTGCCCTTAATGGCACTTTGACGCGACAAAGCCATATCTTTAGCCAATTGGCGCGTTTTATTGGACACTATAGCAATGACACCCACATCATACTCGCCTCTTCTTTGTGTGATTATGGTTTGCACCGGAACAAGCCCACTCATCGAGCCAATAGCACTTGTCATTGTTTTACTAACAAATTCTTCTTTTAGTAAAGTCTTTTTCCTCTCTTCACTCAAAGCACTTACATCAATACCTAAATCTTTTAAGGCATTATCAAGTTTTGCTCCGGTTAATTGGGTCAATTTATTTAAAACCTGTTCAAAAGTACTTCCTTTTGGAAGCTCTTCAAATTCTCTAGCATTAGTTGAATTATCAGCTTCATAACTTTGCACTTTACTTGTTGCAATTCGTCCATAAGCATCTCTTATAAATTCGGTTTGCAAATTAAGCATTGCTTTTTGATAAGCATTCTGTAAAGCTTGTGCAAACTGCGGATCATTATCACTAACAGCAACAGTACTTTTTCCCGTATAGAAAGTTTTGCCATCTTTGGTGATACCATATTCTATATCATAATTATCTGCAAATTCTTCAAAAAAATCATCCAAAGATTTTGGCGTAATATCCTTAGTGCTAGCATCTGACATTTCATTTTGTGTATTAATATCTTGCTGAGAAATTTCAATGGGTTTTGATCCTTGCGCATAAAGCAAACTTGCTGCTACCAATGAAGCGATAAATAATAATTTTTTCATTTGTATCCTTTTTGTAAATTCATAAAAAAAGCCCAAGCTTGCAAAAACAAAACTTGAGCTAAATTTTTCAACTATAAATCAAAATTCAATCTTACCAAGTCACTGATTTATCAGAACCTGTTTTATTAATAGTTTGCTCATCTTCCCAATACACAAGACCCGAATTTAAATCCGTAAGTCTTAATAAAAAGAAGTATTCAACTTGGGTTTTGCCATTGCTAAGTTTTACATTATCTTGCCTGATTTTACCCGCAAGTGAAAAATCAGGAGATACAAGTGTACCTTTTTTAGCTATGGTTTTTTGATTAAACTCTTCGTTATCTCTTAATTCTCTTACATCTTCGCTCATACTATCAAGTGCACCGCCTGCTGCAACTGCTGAAGTAAGCACAAATTTTCCTGAGCGTCTTAGGGCCGTGGTGATTTTTGCTGTTAATTTTTCAGTGTCGATTCTTTGTGGAGTATCATTAACAACTCTTCCCATAGCAATCACTTTTCTTTGACCTGGTTTGATATTTGCAAAAGCTGGATCGCTAAGCATACTATTGATCATAGTTTCAGCTGTTTTTTCAAAATCTTCCCTATCCAAACCTAAGGTAAGCGCATCGCCTTGTTTTACTTGCGCAGCTGTCCCATCAGTATAAACCGGTTTAGTACAAGCGCCAAGCACCAAAACCAAACTAGCAGCAAAAGCCATTTTAGAAATTTTTTTCATAATAAATCCTTTCATTGATTAATATTTTCGAGTATTGTCGTTATAAATTTGTATTGTATTTAGATGAATTCTAAAATCTTTTATACAAGGATCTACGGCTACTTTTCTTAAAACAAATTCTTGATTAGGATTTAAAATAAGTCTGCGATAATTCTCATCTAAAGCTGTTTTTAAAATAAATCCTTCAGCATCAAGCCAATTTACTTTATAATCTAAAGTAACCATATTAGAACTTTGCATCACAAGTTCAAATTCAAGCAAACCATTTTTATTTACCCTGCTTTTTACGCTTTTAACTATACTTCTAGGATATTTTCCCATTACATATTTTTGACTTTCTTTTTGCGTGTAAGTTGCCGTACTACAACCCCAAGCAAAAAATAGTACCAAAATAATACTTATAACTTTTAGCATTTATTCTCCTTATTTTTCTATGATTTCAATCTGCGGCTTAGTATTTGGCGAAAAAGATCTTACAAACACTAAAATATTTTTATTTTTTGATACTTTTTGCTTAAAAAGATTTTGCGAATTTAAAGTATCAATTTTTACCAAACCATCGTTTGGAACCATTACAACATTGGCACTCTTTGGCAATGTTCTCCAAGATCTCACATCTGCTCTAGTACTTAAACTCGTTACAACACTACTAGCTAAAGCCAACCAACCACCCGTGGAGTCATTTTCTGCCACTGTAACATTTAAAGCGGTTTTAATGATGGTTGAAGCAATGGCTTTTGTGACAACAGAAGGCATATCAATCTTAAATTCTGTAGCTATAATATCATCGAAATTTACCAATAAAACACTTTTTTTATCATTAAGCTTTAAGCCTCCATAAGAAGCTTCTCTTTTAGCAAGCTTTGGTATGGCTATACTAGCTGTAACCACTTTTTTATCCACTATAAAAGGTAAGGTAAAGGCAAATTCTTCTTTTACTGCATTTTGCCCATCCTCATATACTAAGAAAATGTATTTTTTTAATTTATCTGGCTTAATTGCGTTGGCATACTGCTTAAATACTTTTGCCTGTGTAATAATTTCGGGTTTTTTCGCATCAACACTTGCAACTTCACGGAATAATGAATTTGCTTTTCTATAATCTTGATCCAAGAAAAAAAACAAAGATGCCATATAAGTTGCATAAGGATTTGTAAAATTTTTAGTCGTTTGGAATTCCTCGAACCATTTTTCATACTCATTTTGAATAGTTTTAAAATTCGTTTGCATATTAGCTTTATAGTTTGGATCTTTTTTGGCTTCTTGTAAATCTTTGCGATTTTTGGCAATTTGACTTGCAAAATACTCCTTAGCTTTATCTTGTCTCATTAAAGCACGATTAAATTCCACTCTCGCGTTTTGATAATCATCAAGACTCATAAAATTTAAGCCCTTATAAATATTTACCATAATTCTTTCATATAAAGAACCATCATAATCTACTATAGTATCATTCAAAAGAGTTGTAGCAATTGTTTTTGTTCCTTTTGAAGCAAAATTTTCTAAATCCACATCATATTTATAAGAATTTTCAGCTATATCAAAAAAATAATTACTCGTGTTAAAATCTCCACAATGTCTAGACACTGCACCAGCATTTAAACCCACATAAATTACATCATTATTTTCATTAATTTTCTTCATATTATTAGCAATAAAATTTTTAGAACAATAATTCAAAGCATTTTCATACTCTTTATTATTTTGCATATGGTTTGCACATGCACTAAAAATAAATAAAGGCAAAAGTAAAATCATAAACAACAAATGACGCATTTTCTTCCTTAAATATTGAAATTAACCAAACAAATATTTTATCATATATTTGAAAATTAATAAATATTTTATTAATTTTAAACACAGAAATCTTTAAATTTTATCAAACTGTCTCGCAATGTAATGCTATTTTAGATATTATTTAACTTCAAATTCAATCTCATCATTATCGCCTGATTCTTCACCTATAATCAAAAGGGTATATTTTCCTTTGTCTAAATTTAAAATTTGATTATTTTTATTGCCTTCATAAATTAATTTTTGATTTAAATACCAAAAAACCTTTTCGTTTTTTAAATTCGCTATTCTTATCACGAGTCCTTTTTTTCCATCAAAGTCTTTAGCTAAAATTACTTTTAAATCATTTTTTGGATAAAGAATTTTAAGATTTTTTCTACTTTGCAATTTGATATTTTCTTGATATAAAAAATTCAAAGCATACAAAGGCAAATCAAGTCTTACAACTGCTTTTGCTTCTTTAAAATTTTCATCTTTTGAATCCACTTCCTTGCCGTTAAATTCATAAATTTTTCTAAGATAGGGCGAAGTTTGCAAAATTTTAGCATCCTTAGGATAAAGTGCATTTATATAAGCTCCGCCTAAAGTTTCATCGTAATGATATTTTGTAACACTATCTAGCTTTATATTGATTAAATCATTTGGCAGCGTAAAATCAACTTCCACATCGTCTAAAAGCCCCAAAAGCTCAAAAAGCAAATCTCCAGCAATGCTCACTCCATATAAATTTGCATTAGCCTCTCCGCTAAAATTTCCAACCCAAACACCTAGCGTGTATTTTGGCGTTGCACCCATAGCCCAAGCATCTTTTCTACCATAACTTGTCCCAGTTTTATAAGAAATAATTTTATTGGGGTTAAAATTCTCTAAACCTACTCTTTGCACTTGTTTTAAGGCTTTTAAAGTCAGATAAGCACTGCCTTTAGAAAACATGGTTTTGACGTTGCTTAAATTTTCATCTCTTAAAAAAGATAAATCCGCTAATTCTCCATAATTTGCCAAGCCCAAATAAAGCTTAGTCATCTCTTCAAGACTTTGTTCTTTTGTGCCTAAAATAAAAGACAAACCATAATTTTGAAAATTTTCTTCTTCAAAACCAATAAAAGCTCTTAATTTATAAAAAAATTTTTCATAACCATAATCTTGTAAAAGCGACACAAAAGGGACATTTAAAGATTTTTGCAAGGCTTTATCGGCTTGTATTAGACCGTAGTATTTTTTGTTGGCATTTTGGGGATTAAAATTAGAAAAAAAGATTGGGACATCTAAAAGTATAGATTTAGAACTTATCAAACCCTCATCCATACTCAAAGCATATAAAAAAGGTTTTAAAATCGAACCCACACTGCGTTTTGCTACATTTGCATTAATCTGCCCCAAATTTTTTATATCATAAAAATCCTGTGAGCCAACATAAGCCAATACTTTACGCGTTTTTGTATCGGCTAAAATAATGCCTAAATTTAAAATTCCTTTTTGCTGTAAGCTTTTAGAAAATTCACTCGCTTTGGCTTCAAATTTCATTTGAATTTTTTTATCTATGCTAGAGATAAGTTCTTTTTTATTTTCATCTAAGAGTTTTAGGGCTAAATGGGGTGCGATATTTTTGCGTGGCTTAAAATTTGGCAAAGGTTCTTTTAATGAAAGCTCATAAAGATCTTTTGGAATGAATTTTCTTTCATAAAGTTTTGTTAAAAGTGCATTGCGTTTATTTAAAAGCAAGGTTTTGTTTTTTTCTAAATTAATAAGACCTGGTTGATTAGGCAAAATCGCAAGCAAAGCAGCTTCTGACCAAGTAAGGTTTTTTGCACTTTTATTAAAATAAAACAAAATTGCCGCTTCAAAGCCAACCAAATTTCCACCATAAGGTGCATTACTAAGATAAAATCTTAAAATCTCATCTTTGCCAAAAGCTTGCTCAAGTGCAAAACTTTGAATGATTTCATTAAATTTATTAAAATAAGTCCTTTTAGCCCTTGTATTAAGCTTGATAGTTTGCATACTAAGAGTACTTGCACCACTTCTTTGAGCAGAATTAAAATTACTCACAAAAGCACGCATTAGGGCTAAAAAATCCACTCCATAATGGGAATAAAAATTTTTATCTTCATAATTAATCACCGCGATTTTTAAACGCTCTGGAATAAATTTAGCCTTAATATGCCATTGCTCTTCATTATTCAAAAAAACACTCAAAAGCTCTTCATTTTTATCATATAAAACCTTGCTGTATCTTTGCTCAAAAGTTTGCAAAAATTTCTTAGCATCAAAACTAAAATAAACAAAAGCTCCATAAATAAAAATTAAAAGCCCTAAAAATAAAACGATTTTTAGGGCAATTTTGATAAATCTCATTTAATCACAAAAACTTTTTCGCTCTGACTTAAAGCCTTATAAGTATCATCATACATTGCTTCAGCATAAGCGCCACTCAAAGTATAAGCACCTGGAGTTACAGCATTTAATTTAACAAAAAAAGCTCGTGTTTGGTTTTTATTCAAGCTAAAAAACCACATAATTTTATCATCTCTAACATCAATAAAATCAAGCGGAGAATTCTTAAAAAAACTTGGAGCATTATCATCTAAAATCGTATTGCTTACTTCCCAGCCACTTGGCAAAATTTGCGTTAAAGCAACATTAGAAACAAAACCCGCCTCTTGGCTTAAACTTGCCGAAATTCTCATATAAAAAGTTTGGCCGGATTTGATTTGACTAGGGCTTATTTCTCCACCTTTTTCATCATAGAAAGTGCGTTCTAAGATAATTTTATTGCTAAATGGAGTATTTTCATCCATTCTCACCCCTTCAATACCAAAACTTACAAAGGTATCTTTCTTTGCATTTAGCACTGCTTTTTTATCTTTAAATGAAAAAATTTGTATTTGATTTTGATTAAGAATATGATTTTCTTCATTTAATTTTAAATTTGCATCCATAAAATTCTCACTTGCATTGCCTAAATTTATCCCCAAAGCCAAAGCATAAAGCGCATAACCTGTGCTTTGGGTAGAAAGATAATCTTTGGATTCTAAAGTATCGCTGATTTTTTGAAGCAATTCTTCATTATTTTTACCATAAATTTGCCTATACGCATTTGCGATAATAGCCCTATCTCTAAGCACCGAGCCATAAGTATAATAAGAATACTTTGAATCTGGCGTAGTTGAAATTTGACTCGCTATTTTTTTAGCAATATCTTCAACTCCTGCAAGTTTATATGCCGCGGCTAATTGCCATTTAGCTTCGGTGCTAAGGACATTTAAATTATCATAAAGCAAATTCATCTCGCTGATATTTGGTCTTTTTGCCATAGCCAAAAGATATAATGAATTGGCCTTAATATCCATTACATAATTCGCATTTGCACTATTTTGGACAAAATTTTGCTCATATTTTAGCCATCTTTCATACATGGAATCAGGCACAAAATAACCATTTTCTTTAGCTAAAATTAAAAACATCCCCGCATAATTACTTCCCCAAAGACTGCTTTTCTCATCTCCTTGCCAATAAGCAAAACCGCCATCAGCCGTCTGAAAATTCACATAACGCTCTATGGCTGCGTTGATATTGTTAATTGCCTTTTGTTTATCAAAATTGGTACTAAATTTATCGATAAAAAGCTGTGGCAAAACCGCTGAAGTTGTTTGTTCTATACAACCATAAGGATAATTAAGCAAGTATTTTAAACGCTTATCTAAGTTAATGATTGGCGTAGGAGAAATTTTTAAAAGCGCTGTACTTGTGCCCTTTAAATAAGACTTATCAATGCTAAATTCCTTGCTCTCTCCAGCCCTAACTAAAAATTTTTGGCTTTCATAAGTGTAGGGATTGATCGGTTTAATATCAATTTCAATGCTATTTTTAAAACTATAATCTTTCGTTTTTAATTCAAAATCCAAAATATCCATTCCAACACTATCTTTGCTTACATTCGCTTCTATGGCGATTTCTTGCTGAGTTTTGGCATCAAAATTGACTTTAAAATTTGACTGCGGTAAATGTATAAGTTTATTTTTACTTTTTACGCTTAAACTCGCTTCATTAATCTCTTTTTGTGTTTTAAAAAGCTCCGCTAAAATTGTAAAATCATCTCCAACTTTCAAAGTCCTCGGCAAGGTTTCAAGCATAACAACAGGAGCACTTACTTGGATAGTTTTTTGGGCTGAAGAAAAACTGTTATTTGAATTTGCAACCACCATCACACGCACAGAACCCATATATGAAGGCATTTTAAATTTTAAGCTCGCAAAGCCTTTATCATCGCTCTTTGCAGGAGCATTAAAAAACACAACAGGCTTAAAGCGTTGCGCATTATCATCGCGGTTTTTTTGTGCCCTATTAGATGCTAGCATATCTCCGCCAGTAAATTTAGGAATGATTTGGTTATAAGTATCGTAAGTTTTTAAGCTAAATCCTCTTTTAGCGTAAAAATATCCCCAAATATCAGGGGTCTTAAAATCAGTTAAATCCAAAAGCCCCTCATCAACTATAGCAATAGTATAATTATAAGCCTTGTGGTTTTTGCTTTGAATTTGCACTTCAAATTCGCTATTTGGCAAGATTTTTTCAGGTGTCTTGACTTCTAAATCAAGCTTAGTATCCTCATCAATAACATTTAAAGGTACAACACCAAAAAGTCTTAAAGCGCGATCATTATCTAAACTTTCATAATCTTGAAACAAGCTCACGCTTACATAAACATTTGGGGTGTATTCTTTTTTCATATTAAATTCAACACTGGTGCTTTGATCTTTAGTATCCACTATAAAGCGTTCGAGAATTTTAGAATTATTACTCAAAGTTATCAAAGCTTTAGCATTTTTAGTGCTTTCAAATTCTATTTTTGCATTCTCGCCAACTTTATAATTTGTCTTATCGCTTTTGATTTTTAAATTACTCACCACATCAACACGACTTGGCTCGCCCCACGCACTGACATAAAAATTTTGTCCTGCACTTACACCACTTTCTTCATCAATAATTTCTATAAACATCTCGCCATAATAATCTGCCGCATCAAATTCTATTTTCACAGGATCTTTTTGAGTCACAAGCTCTCCACTGGCAACAATTTGCGTGGATTTATCTTGTTTAATGGAACGCAAAAATTCATTATAATTATCATAATCCCACCACCAAGAATACTTATTGTGATAAATTTTATATTTTATTTTTTTATTGCTAAGTAAATTATGTCCTAGATCGCTCGCAATAACCCAAAATTCTATTTTAGAACCAGAGCTTACATAGTCATTATCCAAAGCTTTTAGTCCTACAAAATAATCATAATAATTAATATTTACATCTTTAACACTTCCAACCGCTCGTCCGCCATTTTCAAAAACTTCACTCACAATGCGTGCGTTGTAATTTAAACCTTGCGCGCTTTGAAGCTCTTTGGGAAGACTCGTTTTAATGTTAGCCCTGCCATTTTCATCAAGCACACCTTCATTTTCACTACTTAAATCCATAGCATAACGCGAAGTAGGATTTTTGAAAATATAATTTTTATATTTTGGATTGCTATAAATTTTAGGTGAAAAATAAATTTTATTTTGATATTTTAAATTTGAAGCCACAGTGCCAAAGAGATAATCAGCGCTAAGCGCGTAAGCTAGTCCATCCTTTGTAGTGTTTTCATCGGCATTTAATGTAACTTTAATGCGATTTGGCGCTACGCTTTGAAGCAAAATATCTTTAGTAAAATATGTGCCAGCAATTTTAAACTCTGCTGTATAAATTCCATTAATATCATTTTTATCTGTATTAATTTTTTCATAAAAAATATCATTGGTATTTTTTATAGCTTTTTCGCTAATAATTTTTTGTCCTTTTGGATTATAAAAAGTCAAATAAATTGGGTGTTTTATAGGTTTCTTATCTGATCTTGCAACCACACTTAAATGAATACTATCACCTGGTCTATAAACCCCTCTGTCTGTATAGACAAAAGCTTTAATTGCACCATCTTCTTGCAAACCTCCAACTTCATAACCATCTGTAGACAAAGGACTGTTGAGTTTTAAAATACTTGCATTATCACCTTTGCTAGCTAAAATATACAAAATTTCATTGCTATCATTAAGCGTAAATTTAGCATCTCCACCAAAATTTGTATCCATAGTTTTAATATTTTGATTGCGTCTATCTATAAGCTCGATTTTAACACCACTTAAAGATTCATTTGAACCAAAATCTCTTGCATGGATAATTAATTCATTATTTAATTTTTGAGCACTTAAGGCAATACTAGAAAAAATGATATTTTTCTTAATATTAGTTTTTTCTCTGATTTCATAATATTTATCATCATTTTGATTAAATTCATAGTCAAACTCACCATCTTTTACATAAACATTGATAGCAAAAACACCACTTAATTTTTTTAACTCTTTCAAGTCAATTTCAGTATTTACCCAAGTATTTTTTTGACTTTGTATGTCTATTGTTTTAGATAAAACTTGTTTGCCTATATAATAAAAACTATCAGGGCTTTCCCAAATTTGTCTGGAATTATCTTGTTTTAAACCTGATAATTCCTTATAGCGCAAATATTCTCCCAAATTATTAGAAAAAATCTGCGATACTTCAACACTTACTTTTTTAATATTTCGCGATTTGATGTAAATTTTATGATCTGCTTTATTGGCTAAAAATACCCCATTGCTTGCAAAACTCAAACTTGGCTCTAAATCTTTTTCGAAAGCAATGCTTGTTTTTTCTCCATTATTCACTAAACCTTGAACTGATTTCAAACCTTTAGAAATCACTATATCATAGGTTTTTCCTAAAGCAAAATTGGCCGAAATTTTAAGCTCTTTTCCAACGCTATAAGCCTTAAAATTAATATCTGGAAAGATGCGGATAAATTCTTTAAAATTTTGGTTTTCATCTAAGTCTTTAGAAAATTTTAGAGTAATGATTTGTTCTTTTTTTTCTGCACTAATAAGTCTAAAATCACTATTGCTTTGTTTGCTAGGAACTTGAAATTTAAAAATTTTTGACTCTTTAAAACCCATAATTTTTTCATCATAAGTTAAAACAAGCTCTCGAGTTTTATCCAAAAGCTTAATATTATCAGTAATTAAATGAAATTTATCAAGCTTCTTAAATGGCAATTCCTTTCCATCTAAAGTAATTTTCAAACCCTCTTGTGTTTTATCTTCAAAATCCCAATTACTATGTTTAAAGCCAAAATCATAAACAAAATCCAAATAAATTTTTTCATCATCGCCCTCAAATTCCGACTTATAAGTAAAATTTTCTATAAAATCTGTTTTAAAATTTAAAACTATAGGTATATCTTTATAATTAAATTCTATTTTATAATCTTTATTGGCCTCCAAAGAATTAAAATTCAGCAAAAAACTTGAATCTGAAGTTTTTAGAAGTGAAATTTTTTCATCTTTAGAATTGATTTTTCCATCAATAATCATTTCATCAAAATCTACAATAGCTTTATCAAATTCCACAAAAATGGCTTCTGAATGCTTAATTAAACCATCACTCTTTGCCCTTACTCCTTGTTCAAGTGGTGGTTTTTTGTTAGAAAATGATTTATTGTCCGAACAAGCAAACAAAAACAAAAGCATAAAACAGCTCATTAAAATTTTCTTAAACATCGCAAATGCCTTTATGGTATGATTTTAAAATAACAATATCAAGAAATATTGCTTACAAATTTCATTGTAACAAATTTCACATTCACTTCACCTAAAAAATTTATACTTACATCATAAACTTTCTAAAAAGGAGAAAAAATGAAAAAAATAGCAGTTTTCGCTATTGGAGCTATTTTGGCTGGATCAACACTTCTTGCTGATAGTGTTAAACTTCAAGGAACTATTGCAGAAATTTATGACAACAACAAAACTTTGTTAATTGACTCTATTTATGGCGGTCAAATGGCAGTAAAAGTTTTACCAAATACCGAAATTGATATGGATGATTGTGGAATTTTTGGTATGGATAAAAGAGGTATGTTTAAAGACTTAAATGTAGGAGATTTTTTAGAAGTAAAACTTTACTATCCTTCAACAATGAATACTCCAACCAATTCACAAGTAGTGCCTGTAGCAAGAGAAATAGAAATTCAATGTTATAAAAAAGCATATTAAGTATTTTCATCATTTGCCTTCTAGGCAAATGACTTAATTTTATTACAAAGCTGACCAATATTTTCTATCGCACAACACACTTCATCACCTTCTTTTAAAAACATAGGCGGATTAAGCCCCATACCTACACCGCTAGGCGTTCCCATAGAAATAATACTCCCTGCCTTTAAACGCATACCTGCACTTAATTCTTCCAAAACATAAGCGATATCAAAAATAAAAAATTTAGTATTTGAATTTTGTCTTAGTTCGCCATTTACAAAACTTTGCAAATTCAGCTTTGGTGGATAAGAAATCTCATCTTTGCTCACCAAATAAGGACCCATTACCGTACTTCCTTCTAAACTTTTAGCGCGATAAAACTGCCTGTGTCGTTTTTGTAGCTCTCTTGCTGAAATTTCATTAATAATAGTATAACCAAAGATATAATCTTCAGCTTCGCTTGCTTTAATCTTATACGCATCTTTACTTAAAACAAAAGCTAGCTCGCATTCATAATCAAGTTGTGAAGTCACATCTTCATGCAAAGGAATTTCCGCATAAGGAGCACTCGCGCCATTACAACGCTTGCCAAAATACACAGGATATTCTCTTTCTTCAAATTGTTCGCCTTTAAATTTGGCAGACTCTTTTGCGTGATCTAAAAAATTAATACCCAAACAAATAATATCTTGCAAAGGCTGAATGATAGGTGCTAAAAACTGATCTTTTGAAATTTTTATACCCTTTTGTTTTTGTAAATCAAGTAATTTTGGAGCAAATTTTTCATAATTTAAAATCAACTCATTCATATCTTTTGCATCAATACCTAAATCCCTTAAAACCACAACCTCATCATTTGAATTTAACACACCCAAAGTCGCCTTATCTTCTAGAAGAAAATTAACAAATTTCATTTTTCATCCTTTATTTGCTTAAATTAATTTTTGGTAAGTTTTCGATGTAAATACTACGACTTGGAAAAGCAAAACTCAAACCATTTTTTTCAACTATTCTCATAAATTCAAGCATTAAAATTTGTTTTGATTCTCTAAATTCAGCCGCATCTATAGCCTTGGTATAAAAATACAATTCTATATTAATGCTATTATCCCCAAAATCACTCAAAGCCACATAACAAGCATTTTTATAGCCTTCTAAATCATTAATTGAAACTAAATTTTGGCGATATTTTGCCCTATGATCACCATATTTTAAAGCACTATCATCTGCATGTGCAACTAAATCACTAGTATTTAAAAGCTCTTTTAAATCTTTAATGCAAGATTCAAGCTGTTCAGGAGTAGCGCCATAAGTTACCCCTATATACATTTTCACATGACGCCCTATGCGTCTTTTGCTCCAATTTTTAATATTGGCTCCCATAATGGTTGAATTTGGTAAAAACACTAAGGAATTATCAAAAGTTCTTATGGTCGTTTTTCTAAGTCCAGTTTCTACTATAGTTCCTTCAACGCCTGAAATTTCAACCCAATCGCCTTGATTAAAACTATTATCAAATAGCAAAAGAACCGAAGCAAAGAAATTTGCAATAATATCTTTTGCCGCCAAAGCCACTGCCAAACCACCAATACCTAAAGAGGCCACAAGAGCAGAAACATTAAATCCAAGCTGTGCTAAAACAAAAAGCAAAGCCACAACAATAATGAGAAAATATAAAATCTTAATGATTAAATTCACCACTTCTTTTTTGCCACTTTTTTGGGCGAGTTTTGAAACCAAAATCACACCGTAACTATCAAGCGCAGTCAAGATCAGCCAAGCAATTAAAATTGCATAAGCAATATAAAATAAATTAGTAATTTTAATCGAAACAGGCGTAGGATAATAAATTATAGTAAAACAAATACTTACAGCATAAACAAGCAACAAAATTCCGACAGGCTTTTGTATATGTTCTATAAATATTGCCTTAATATCTTTTAAATTTTCTTTACTCTTATAAAATAATTTTACAAGCACAAAATACACAATATGAGAGAAAAATTTTCGCAAAGAAAAGAATATCAAAAGCACGAGTGCAGAAATAACAATTTTTCCTAAATTTATACTTTCAAAATTTGCAATTTGATTGATTTTATCTATCCAATTTTGCAAACCTAATTTACTAAATAAATAATTACTCTCCAACAAGCTTGCATTAGTTCTTAAATAAGACAAAATTTCTTGATAAGCAAGTGAACGATCTTTAAGCTTTTCTTCCTTTTCTTCCAAAGTTTTTAAAATACTCTCATCAGTAATTTTACTTTTCATTTCATCAAAATTATAAACCATAACTTTTTGAAGACGACCAATACTTTGATCTATGCTTTTTTCTATACTTGAACTTTGAGCTGCATCCTTGAAAAGCTGCTCCAATCCTATAAAGGAAGAATAAAAACTTTCGACCAAATTTAAATAAATCAAATCTAAACTAGAATCCACATAAACACTAGGATTGTTTTTGTTTTTTTTAATCTTATTTTCTATACTTTTTTTAATTTTTAAAAAATTATTTACTGCATTTTCATCTGTTTTTTGTGTGACAATAACAGAAGGAATTTCAACTAAAATATTTTGTTTTTGTTTCTCTAAAACTTTAATTTCGCCCGAAAAAAGACTAACATTGGCATCTTCTTGCTCTTGATAATCTTTAATCTGCTCGTTAATTAAAACATATTTTTCCACCAAAGAATAACTTGTCTTTTCATTTGCATTGCTTTTATTAGCATCAAAAAATTTAAGTTCTTGCGAAAAAAGCACACAAACAAATACAACTAAAATTAAAAAAATCTTTTTCATTCTTTTCCTTTATTTTCGATTAAAACAAAAATTTTTGCCTTAAAATCGTATTCATAAATTTCGCCTGTCTCTATGATATAATACCAAGCATGAAGCTCTATCTTGCCCTCATCTAAAGCTTTTTGCACTCCTGGATAAGTGAATAAATTTTGTAAAGAATTCACTATATTTAACTTTTCAGTGAGCCAAGAACGCATTGCTAGATCATTACTTGCAAATCTTAACACATCTTCTTTTATAGGCTCTAGCATCATAAGCCATTTTTTTACATTTGGAGCATCTTTTAAAGCTTCTTGATTATAAAGTGCAGCACAACCGCCGCAATTACTATGCCCACAAACAATAATGTTTTTAATATGCAAAGAGCTTAACGCGTATTCTATAGCTGAAGTTGTGGCCAAATAATCATTGCCCACGCGATAAGGCGGGACTATATTTGCGATATTTCTAACAACAAAAAGCTCGCCAGGACCTGTATTTGTAATTAAATTTGGTATAACCCTAGAATCAGCACAACCTATAAATAAAGTATGAGGATTTTGTTTATTTTTCAAACTCATAAAAAGTTCTTGGTGCTCTTTGAAATCTTCTTGCATAAATTTAATAGCACCTTTAATTAAATTATCCATTCCATAGCCTTGAATAAAGTTTAAACTTGTAATTATATCAAGCATTTAGTTATTTTTTGATTTAATGGGATTTTTAATTTTTTGTTTAACTTTTTTGTGTAAATTTACAAAATTAAATTTTAGGAGGATATTCTATTATGAGTCTTTATGACAGAGATTATTCAAAATCAAGAGAATTTGATAGCATTCGCTCTAGCGAATTAAGTGTTTTCATTAAGCAAACTTACCAGCTTTTTGCTGCCTCACTTCTAGCCGCAACTGTAGGTGCTTATGTAGGAATTTATGCTTTGGCAGAATTCTTTTTTAGATCTCAAGCGACTTTTTGGATACTTTTTATAGTTGAAATTGGTTTGTTATTTGCATTAATGTATAAAAAAAGAGAAGCTCCGCTTAATCTGATTTTGCTTTTTGCTTTTACTTTTTGTTCTGGCTTAACGCTAACTCCATTACTTATCTCAGTCCTTGCTTTACCAGCAGGCGGAGTAATCGTTGCTCAAGCCTTTGCTTTAACAACAGTGGCTTTTGCAGGACTTAGTATTTTTGCTATGAATACTAAAAAAGATTTTACAATGATGGGAAAAGCTTTATTTATCGTACTTTTAATCGTAGTTGCAGCTTCGATTCTTAACATATTTATGCAAAGCGGTCTATTAAATTTAGCCATTTCAGCAGTTGCTGCGATTTTATTTTCATTTTATATTCTTTATGATACACAAAATATCATTCGCGGAAATTACGAAACCCCAATTGAAGGAGCTGTAGCTCTTTATCTTGATTTTGTAAATCTTTTTATATCTTTACTTAATATTTTAAGAAGTGTTAATCGATAATTTTTGCGGGAATTTACCCGCAAAAATTTTAAATTTCAAATTCTTTTCAATCTTTTTAAGTTACAATTTTATCTTTGATAAATTCTTTTAAGGAAAATTTATGATTACTCTATTACTTATTGTTCAATTTACCCTTGTTGTTGTTATCTGTATAGCAGTTTTACTACAAAAAAGTTCAAGCATAGGACTTGGAGCATATAGTGGAAGTAATGAAAGTTTATTTGGCGCCAAAGGACCTGCGGGATTTTTAGCTAAATTTACCTTTATAATGGGCGTGGCTCTAATAGCAAATACCATAGCTTTAGGATATTTATACAATCAAAATTCCAAGTCTTCACTTGCAGAACAAATTCAGATTCCTTCAAACGAAAACAACTCCACTAATGTTCCATCGGCTCCAGCAATTCCTATGGCACCAAGCATACCTATGCAAAATACCGATCAAAACAATACTACAAATTAAAGGAAAAATATGCTAAGCGAAATTTTAAACAAACAAAAAACCCAAAATGAAAAAAGTCTAGAAGCTTTAAAAAAAGACTTTACCACACTACGCACCGGCAAAGTTAATATCCATATACTTGATCATATCAGCGTTGATTATTATGGCACTCAAACTCCTCTAAATCAAGTTGCAACGGTACTTGCAAGCGATGCTTCAACCATTAGCATTACTCCTTGGGAAAAACCTATGTTAAAAACAATAGAAAGCGCTATCGCAGCAGCAAATATAGGTGTAAATCCAAATAATGATGGCGAAAGCGTGAAATTATTTTTCCCACCAATGACTAGAGAGCAAAGAGAAGAAAATGTCAAACAAGCCAAAGCCATGGGAGAAAAAGCAAAAGTTTCTATAAGAAACATTCGTAAAGATGCAAACGATGCAGTAAAAAAGCTCGAAAAAGACAAAGCTATTTCTGAAGATGAAGCCAAAAAAGCTTATGATGATGTGCAAAAACTTACCGATACTTATACTGCAAAAATTGACGAGAGTGTAAAAAATAAAGAAGTAGAGCTTCTAAAGGTTTGATAATGAATTTAGAACAAATTTATAAAGAATGTGGTGCATATTTACAAGGGCATTTTCTTTTAAGCTCGGGAAAGCATTCTGAGTTTTACTTGCAAAGTGCTAAAGTATTAGAAAATCCGCAACTTGCTGGCAAACTTTGTGATGAATTAGCAAAAATTATTTTTAGTTATGATGTTGAATTTGATAGTGTTTGCTCTCCCGCACTGGGTGGAATTTTAGCAGGTTATGAACTAGCAAGAGCTTGCAATAAACGCTTTATTTTTACCGAAAGAGTAGAAAAGCAAATGACTTTAAGACGTGGCTTTGAAGTTAAAAAAGGCGAAAAATTCATTATCTGTGAAGATATTATCACAACAGGTGGAAGTGCTTTGGAAAGTGCTGAAATCATAGAGAGTTTAGGGGGAGTTGTAGTAGGATTTGCAGCTTTAGCAAATCGTGGTTTTTGTGCAGTAAAAAATCTCAACACAACAAAAAAAGACAATGCAAAATTGCCTGATAATTTACCACTTTTTGTTTTAGGAAATTTTGAATTTGATATCTATGAGGCAGAGCAATGTCCGCTTTGCAAGCAAGGTAGCACAGCTATAAAACCAGGAAGTCGTGGAAATTAAATGTCAAGCAAAGCAAGACTTGCTACTAAATGGATGAGATTTAGAGCATTTTTAATAGATATTTTTATGATCTATGTTCCCTTGCTTTATTTGTGTTATTTCTCTTTAGGTAAAGAAGTTTTTTTAAAAAATGAATGGTTTATTTTTGCTTGTTGGATCAGCTTTGGACTTATACAAACTTTATTTTTTGTAAAAAATGCTCAAAGTCCAGGTTGCAAAGCTTATGATATGTATCTTATTAGTAGCATTAATCATAAAAAAGTAAGTTTTATACAAGCATTATTAAGATTTTTGGTATTTATTTTTACTTATTCAATTATTATAGGTTTAATATTTCCATTCCTACGCAAAGACGGCTTGGGAATTCATGATTTATTAAGCAAATCTTATCTTGTAGTAAAGGCAAAAGACAATGGATAGAAAAAGAATTTATAACCCAAACTCAAATGAAACTTTAACAGAACGCAAGGTTTTCAGTGGAAATCCGCACGGAATTTTAAATTTTACAAAAGCAAAATACACTTGGGCTTTAAAACTTTGGGATATTATGGAAGCAAACACTTGGTTTCCAAAAGAAGTAGATACTACTAAAGACGCACTAGATTATCGTTGTAATCTTACAAGTGCTGAAAAAAGAATGTATGATCTTGTATGGTCACAACTCATTTCTATGGATAGTTTTCAAACCAATAATTTAGCCGATAACATCAATCCTTACATCACTGCGCCTGAAATCAATGCGGTTTTAGCACGCCAAGCTTATGAAGAAGCAAATCACTCAAAGTCTTATGCAGTAATGGTTGAAGCGATTTGTGATAATACAGATTTAATCTATGAAATGGAAAAATACGACGAAACTTTGCGTGAAAAAAATGATTTTATTTCAAGCATTTATGAGGAATTAGCCGGCGATGTGGATGATAATAAACTTCTTTTGGCTATGGTAGCAAATCAAATTTTAGAGGGTGTTTATTTTTACAGTGGATTTACCGCAATTTATGCGCTTGCAAGAGCAGGTAAAATGCTAGGTTCTGCACAAATGATTCGTTTTATCCAAAGAGATGAAATCACCCATCTTTTGCTTTTTCAAAATATGATTAATTCTGTTCGCAAAGAAAGACCCGATTTATTTAATGATAAAAATATAAATAAAATTTATGATATGTTTAAAAAAGCGGGCGATTTAGAAATTAAATGGGGCAAATACATCACTCAAAATCAAATCATGGGCTTTACAGATGATATTATAGAAGAATATATCCATTATCTTGTAGATCAAAGACTTATTGCTATCAACCTTGACAAAATTTACAACGCAAAACATCCTATCAAATGGGTAGATGATTTTTCCAAATTTAACGACCAAAAAAGCAATTTCTTTGAAAGTAAGGTTACTAATTATTCTAAAGGTAGCATAAGTTTTGATGATTTTTAAAATCTTGGGAAATTAAATTTATGGCACAAAATTCTCTCATGCAAGCAAAGCCAAATCTTGCTTTGCTTTGCGATTTCTACGAATTAACCATGATGCAAGGCTATTATCTTAATGGGCTTGAAAATAAAATTTGTTATTTTGATATATTTTTTAGAAAAATTCCAGATCACGGCTCTTTTGCTATATTTGCTGGACTTGATGATATACTTGATTTTATCTCAAATTTACATTTTAGCAAAGAAGATATAAACTATTTGCGTTCGCAAAATATCTTTAAAGAAAGTTTTTTAGAATATTTAGAAAATTTCAAATTTAGCGGCGAAATTTATGCCATGCAAGAAGGCGAAATCATTTTTCCTAATGAACCTTTGATGATTATTAAAACCAATGCTATCGAAGCGCAACTTCTTGAAACTTTTTTTCTTCTTAGTATCAATCATCAAAGTTTAATTGCCACAAAAGCAAACCGCATTGTAAGATCAGCTAAAAATCTACCTGTGCTTGAATTTGGGGCACGCAGGGCACATGGAAGCGAAGCAGCACTCAAAGGTGCAAGAGCGGCGATAATAGGAGGTTGCGTGGCAAGTTCTTGCACGCTTGCAGGAAAAAATTATAATATCACAACAAGCGGAACAATGGCGCATTCTTGGATACAAATGTTTAGCGATGAATTTGAAGCCTTTTGTCGTTATTTAGAACTTTACCCTAAAAACCCCATTCTGCTTATTGATACCTATCATTACAAGCAAGGCTTAAATAATGCTATAAAAGCATTTAAAAAATTTAAAGTTAGGCAGTGTGGAGTGCGCATTGACTCTGGAAATTTAGAAGTGCTTAGTAAAGAAATTCGAGTTATTTTAGATCAAAATGATTTAAAAGAATGCAAAATCATTGCTTCAAATTCCTTAGATGAAAAAAGTATAGAAAAACTTCTTGCAGACAATGCGCCTATTAATGCTTTTGGAGTTGGTGAAAGACTCATTACTGCTTCAAGTGATCCTACTTTTGGCTGTGTTTATAAACTCGTAGCTATAGAAGAAAACGAAACCATAACGCCCAAAATTAAGATCAGTGAGGATAAACAAAAAACAACCATACCGCATTTTAAAAAACTTTTTAGAATTTATGATAAAAAAAGCCAAAAAATACTTTTCGATGAGCTTTATATTTATGATGAAAATTTAGCCAAACTTGATGAAAATTTAGAAAGAAAAGAACTCTTAAAATGCATTTTTAAAGAAGGTAAAATTCTTAACAAACAAAGCAATATTAAAAAAATTGCCTCATACACAAAAGATCAAATTTCAAAGCTGGATGAGAAATTCTTGGATTTTAGCAACAAAGAAAAATATAAAATCAAACTTTCAAAAAATTTAAAAAATTTGCAAAAAAAATTGATAAAAAATTAGTCCAATATTTTTATTTCATATTTTTCCAAAGCTGCGTGGATTAAATGATCTGCCAGAAACAGTAAATGACCCTGAGATTTATAATTCATTTTCAAGGTTTTCGATAAATCTTATTTTTCGAAAATGAAAATCTATAAACACAAAAAAAGGATAAGTCCAAAACTTATCCTTGCTCCTTTAAAAACTCATTTTTAAATTCAACATAATTTAAAGCCGACTGTTTTAAAAACTCCACTTCTTCATCGCTTAATTCGCGCACAACTTTGGCAGGATTTCCTAAAATAAGTGATTTTGGCGGAAATTTCTTACCCTTAGTCACCACGCTACCCGCTCCTACTATACTATCATCGCCAATCACCGCTGCGTCCATTACAACCGCATTCATACCCACAAGAACACGAGAGCCTATCGTGCAAGCATGAATCACGCAATTATGGCCTATAGTCACATCATCACCTATACTAGTAGGAAAACCCGCATCTTTCAAACTTCCATCCATATTAAATTCCCTATGCCACACATGGATGGTTGTTAAATCTTGTATATTTGTCCTTTTGCCAATTTTGATAAAATTCACATCGCCTCTTAAAACACAGTTAAACCAAACACTGCTCTCATCGCCAATTTCAACTTCACCAATAACCTTAGCCCCATCTGCAACAAAAACATTTTTTCCTAATTCTGGGGTTTTTCCCTTAAATTTCATCAACATTTCTCATCCTTTTTATTTTGAGTATAGCAAAAATAATGCGATTTTCAAATTTTATTAGCTAAAATTATTTTTAAAATTTTACTAGGATAAACAAAATGAACACTTTTGAACAAAAACGCGTTCAAACCATGACTGAAGAAATTGCTAAAAATGTATTTATCAACGAAGAACTTTTTAAAGCTTTTTGTGCAGTACCACGCGAAATTTTTTCCCCACTTAAAGCCCATGCTTACCGCCTTGATGCTTTACCACTTGCTTCTAATCAATGGATAAGCTCTCCTTTAACTGTAGCAAAAATGACAATGGCGCTTGAATTTAAAGGTGCTGATAGTGTATTAGAAATTGGCTGTGGGAGTGGCTATCAAGCTGCAATTTTAAGCAAAGTTATAAGACGAGTTTTTACTATAGAACGCATCGAAAAACTTGCAAAAAGTGCAGCAGATACCTTTAGAACTCTTGGATTTTCAAACATTAATGTGCGTTTTGACGATGGGCAAAATGGCTGGAAAAATTATGCACCTTATGATAGAATTTTATTTTCTGCTTATGCTACTTATATTCCTGAAATTTTATTTGAGCAATTAAGTGATGATGGTATTTTGGTTGCACCCTTATTAGAAAATGGGCGTCAATATATCACAAAATTCACGAAAAAAGATGGAAAAACTCACAAGCAAACTCTTGAAGAATGCCTGTTTGTACCAATATTAGATGGTAAAAATTAGGTATTGTTTTTATAAAGGGCCTTAAGATTATCATAAGCGATTTGAATTTTTTCAAATCTCTCTCTTGCATAAGCTTTTTCTATAGAACTCTTTCCGTGATAAAAATCAGGATGATAAAGTTTAACCAAAATAAGATATTTTTGACGAATTTCATCTAAATTATTTTGCGGGGTGCATTCTAAAGTGGTGAAATAATTATTAAAAAGCTTAGCTAGAGCATTAAATTTCCACTTTACTTCTTCTTTTTTGTGAATTTGTTTTTTGAAATTTTTATATTTTTCTTCATCAATATTAAAATTCACGCAGTATTTTAAATGCTCACTTTCATTGGCAAAAATTTCAAAAAGCGAAAAAGTGCTTTCATCTTTATAATCAATAGTTAAAATTTTTAAATTTTCATCATACTCACAATGATGATTTTTAAAATATTGTTTAATATAAGCCACAAACAATCTCTCATTGGTATCAAATTTAAAAATCAAACCCCCATCAAAATCGACTTTAATAAAAATAACAGGCTTTAAGGTATTTTCTTGTTGGAAATTGAGCCTAAAAGTTTTTTGGTGCGCAAAATTAATATTTTCTATATCTTCTCCAGAAATTTTTTTATATTGAGTATTAAGCAATTTTAAAAAATATCTGCGTTGAGGAATTTCACTCTCCTCGAAAAAAGAAAAAATCTTATTTTTTTTGCCTATAACCTTAGAAAAATTCTTTTTTATCAAAGCCTTAAAATAATCAAAAATTGCCACATCATCAGTATTAACATGAATGCTTTGTAAAGTTTGAATTACTTGCATTGCTTATTTCTCCCATAAAAAAGCATTTTCATTTAAAGTGCTTGTTTCTCTTAAAATTTCATTAGGTGTATAATCGGCTTTATACATTAAAGATTGACAATTTTTTACATAATATCCTAAATAAATATATTTAAGATTTAAATTTTGTGCAATTTTAATCTCGCTAAGTAAAGAAAATTTACCCAAAGACAAATGAGAAAAATCAGGATCATAAAAACAATAAATACTCGAAATTCCATCTTTTAAAATATCAATAAAATCAACACAAACCAATTTTCCATCTACATAAAAATCAAGCTCACCGCCAAATTCATAAGCACCATCTACATAAAGATTATAATACTGTCTATAGCTTAATTCACTAGCCTTCCATTCGCGTTTTTGCTGCATAAATTTATGATATTTATCATATAAAAATAAATGCTCATTTGAAATATATGGGGATTTTAATATAATTTTTGTATTGGCGTTTTTATTTAAAATTCGGCGATATTGCTTACTAAAATGAAAATTTAAAGCATCAATTCTAAGACTTAAACACTCTTTACAACCATCACAAATTGGTCTTAAAAAATACTTTCCAAAACGCCTCCAGCCTCTAAAAATCAGTTCTTGATTTAGTAAGGCTGAGCAATTTTGGATATATTTGTACTCCATTTTGCATTTTTTATCTTTTAGATATGAACATTCATCTTCTAGGGTGCAAAAAGGAATTTCTTCTATCATTTCATTCTTTTGATATCAGAATTCTTGATAAAATTTTCAAATTCATCAATAAGCTTTTCCTCTTTCAAAAAAATTTCTTCAAATTCTTTTTTATCTTTATCAACTTGCGAAATTTGAGCTTTAATTTCACCAAGTTGTGTCAAGTCATTTTTCAAACTCACTCCACTTTTGCTAGACTTATTTTTTGGTTTTTCAGACTGTTTTTGCTCTTTTTCTAGGCTTTTTTTGATATCTTTTAAACTGTCTAAAAAATCCATTATTTTCTACTTTCTCTAATTTTTTTAAGCGTCGCCGCAATCGCAGCAATAACTTCTTCTTTATTTTCTTGATGACGATCTTCAGTGTTTTCTAGCAATTCTTGCATATGCGTTTCGATAAAAGAAGTGTCAAAATAACCACGACGAAATTCACGCGTTTTAGTAATGGCAATTAAAAACGGAATAGTTGTTCTTATATCATCAATGACAAATTCTTTCAAAGCGCGTTCTAGTTTATTTACCGCCAAATCATAACTTGTAGCTTTGATAATAAGTTTTGCAAGCATAGAATCATAAAAAGGAGGCACGGTATAATCTTTATAAATATGACTATCGACCCTTACAGAAGGACCTAGAGCTGGATAATACTCTCCGATTTTACCCGGACTTGGAATGAAATTTTTCCATACATTTTCAGCTGTAATTCTTGCCTCAATTGCAAAACCTCTAGGTTTAATATCGCTTTGCTCTAAATCTAAAATTTCCCCACCTGCAATACGAATTTGACGCACGATTAAATCAACACCCGTGATCTCTTCTGTCACTGGGTGCTCGACTTGAATTCTTGTATTCATCTCCATAAAATAAAAACGGTTATAATCATCAAGCAAAAACTCTATAGTTCCAGCATTAGTGTATCCTACTGCCTTTGCAGCAGCAACTGCGGTTACACCCATAGTTTTTCGTAAATTATCAGAAATCCCAGGACAAGGAGCGATTTCAATGACTTTTTGATGGCGGCGTTGGATAGAACAATCCCTTTCGCAAAGATGGATAATATTACCATAATTATCGCCCAAGATTTGAAACTCGATATGGCGAGGATTTACCACATATTTTTCCATAAAAACTTCATCATTATTAAAATAAGTCAAAGCCTCTCTTTTACAAGCTTCAAAAGATTTTTCTATCTCACTTTCATCATGAACAACACGAATTCCACGACCCCCGCCACCACCGCTGGCTTTTAAAATAATAGGATAGCCTATTTTTTCTGCAAAAGTTTTAATTTCATCCATAGAATAATCATTCAACTTTTCAGTACCTGGAACAATTGGAATTCCATTTTTTGCCATTAAATTTCTTGCAATATTTTTATTTCCCATTTTATGTATAACTTCAGACCTTGGACCTATGAAAATAATCCCTGCATCTTCACAAGCTTTGGCAAATTCATAATTTTCACTTAAAAATCCATAACCTGGATGTATAGCATCAGCCCCACAAGCCTTAGCAATTTCTATTATCCTTGCAACATCTAAATACCCTCTTATGGCATCTGTACCTATACGATAAGCCTCATCAGCAATTTTTACATGTAAGCATTCACGATCAGGTTCAGTAAAAACCGCTACACTCTTAATATGCAAGTCCCTACAAGCACGAATTACTCTAACGGCTATTTCAGCACGATTGGCAATTAAAATTTTGTGTATCATGATAAAACCTTTTAAAGCATTAAAAATTTAAATTATAAACAAAATACTTTAAAAGCTAATTTAAAATATTAAAAGCCAAAAATTTATTCAAAATTTTATTTTCATTTTTACACTTTTATTTTGCACTTATTTTAAGAGATTTTTTTATAAAATAATCGTTTATTTTATAAAAATGAGGGACATTTTGGCTGATAAAAAATTGTTTTATATCGCTTCAACATTAATTGCTATAGGTATTGTTTTTTCCTATTCTCTTACGGCTTTTACTGTACTTTATTTTGAATACGGCGAATTTCATTTTTTTATAAGGCAACTTTTTTTTGGAGTGAGTGGAATTTTAATTATGTTTTTCATTTCAAAATTAAATCCTAATAATCCCAATTCTTATAAACCCATCACTTTTTTACTGATATTTTCGGTAATTTGTATCATTATCTTGCCTTTTTTACCTTCTTCTCTTGCTACAGCAAGTGGTGGTGCAAAACGCTGGATAAGACTTGGGCCTATTTCAATTTCTCCGGTTGAATTTTTTAAAATTGGACTCATTTATTTTTTAGCTTGGAGTTACACAAGACGCATTGATGATAGTAAAAAAGCCATTAAGCACGAAATTTTGATTTTATTGCCTTATTGTATCGTTGCGACTTTATTGATAGGCTATATTTACATGACTCAAAATGACTTAGGACAGAGCGTAATTTCATTTTTCATCATTTTAGCTTTGGCTTTTTTTGCAGGAGCGAGTAAAAGATTATTTGCCTTTGGGCTTGTCATTATTGCAATGATTGGAATTTTAGTTATTTTTAGCAACCAAAGAAGAATTCAACGCATCACAAGTTGGTGGGGAAATATACAAGATGCTTTCTTGCCACTTTTTCCTGACTGGATAGCCAATGCATTAAGAGTGAGTGCAAATTCTGAACCCTATCAAATTTCGCACTCCTTAAATGCTATAGCACATGGGGGAATTTTTGGCGAAGGTTTGGGACTTGGAATTTTTAAATTAGGTTTTTTAAGTGAAGTGCATACAGACTTCGTTCTTTCAGGCATTACTGAAGAGATAGGCTTAGTAGGACTAAGCTTTGTTTGCTTTTTGTATTTATGGATGATTTTAAGAATTTTTAAAATAGCTGGGCGTTGCGAAAGTAAAATTCACTTCATCTTTTGCTCCGGAATTGCACTTTTGCTTTTATTCTCATTTTTTATGAATGCTTTTGGCATCATTTCTCTGACTCCGCTTAAAGGTGTTGCGGTACCACTTTTAAGTTATGGAGGAAGTTCAATGTGGGCCATTTGTATAGGACTTGGATATGTATTAATGATTTCAAAAAAGGTTAAATTATGAAAATAGCAATCACAGGCGGTGGAACAGGCGGACATTTAAGCATAGCTAAATGCATACTAGAAAGTGCAAAAAAAAGAAATTTAGAATGCATTTACATAGGCAGTCAAAATGGACAAGATAAGGCTTGGTTTGAAAATGAAGATAAATTTGAGGCAAAATATTTTTTATCCAGTAGCGGTGTTGTGAATAAAAAAGGATTTGGAAAATTAAAATCTTTTATCCATATCCTAAAACTAAGTTTTGAATGCAAGAAAATTCTTAGACAACACAATATCCAAGCGGTTTTTAGCGTAGGCGGATACAGTAGCGCTCCTGCAGCTTTTGGTGCGATTTTTTCTCGCACTCCACTTTTTATCCACGAGCAAAATTCAAAAAAAGGCAGTTTAAATTCTTTACTCAAGCCTTTTAGCAAAAAATTTTTCAGTGCTTTTGAAAATACATTTTGTCCTTATCCTGTGGATGAAAAATTTTTTAACAGTGCTAGAAAACGAAGTGAGCTTAAAAGCATTATATTTTTAGGTGGCTCACAGGGTGCAAATTTTATCAATCAACTTGCATTAAAACTCGCCTGTGAACTTAACGCAAAAGGCATTAGCATCATTCATCAATGTGGTAAAAATGATTATGAGCTTTGCAAAAAAGAGTATGAAAAATTAAACATACAAGTAGATCTTTTTGCCTTTGATAATCACTTGGAATTAAAAATGCAAAAGGCAGATTTAGCTATCTCAAGAGCTGGTGCTAGCACGCTTTTTGAACTTTGCGCTAACACCTTACCTGCACTTTTTATCCCTTTTGCTTACGCGGCAAAAAATCATCAATACTTCAATGCGAAATTTTTACAAGATAAAGCTTTGTGTCAAATTTTCACCCAAGAACAAGCCAAAAATGAAAATGCTGTTTTAAAAGCAATTTTGGCAATGAATTTAGAAGATATTTCTTCAAGATTAAAAGATATTGTGCAAAAAAATGGAGCAGATTTTATGCTCCAAGAAGTTCTCTAGCTAATTCTTTTGCACCTTTTAAATCCACTTTCCCAGAACCAAGAAGTGGAATTTTTTCAACACTTAAATAATGACTCGGTTTAAAAATTGCTGGCATAGCAGAAGTTTTTATCTGTGCGCAAAGCTCTTCATGCTCATTTTCATTGCATTCAAGCAATAAAACTATCATCTCGCCTTTCTTTTCTTCTTCTAAAGCTACAGCACAGAATTTTATATCCTTTCCAGAAAGGTTTTTGGCAATTTCTTCTTCCAAAGCCCCTAAAGAAATCATTTCTCCACCGATTTTAGCAAAACGAGAATATCGATCAACAATATATAAAAATCCATCATCATCTAAATGCCCTTTATCGCCGGTTTTATACCAACGAATATCATCAATATCAACAATAACCTCATCGGTTTTCTCTTTATCATTAAGATAACCCACCATAACTTGATGTCCGCCAACCAAAATCAAACCGTCTTCGTTGTTTTTTAAAGTTTCTAAAGTATTAGGATCAACAATCCTTACAGCCGTTCCAGGCAAAGGCATTCCCACACTTCCTTCTTTAGTACCTCTATGACAAACCCAATAATCCACATCAAATTTATTTGGTAAATTCACACTGGCCACTGGAGTCGTTTCAGTCGCCCCATAACCCTCATAAATTCTTTTATGAAATTTCATCTCAAAAGCTGTTCTTACCTCACTCTTAAGTTTTTCAGCGCCACTAACAACAACACGCAAGCTTTCAAACATCAAAGCATCAAGTTTTTTATTTCTTGCATAAATTCCAAGAAAAGTAGAAGTTCCACACATAATCGTAATATTATTTTTAGCTACAGCCTTTGCAACGCCCAAAGCATCGGTTGGATCTGCAAAAGTCACGCTAATAATAGAATCTAGAAGCGGTAAAAAAGTTGTTACGCTTAAACCAAAAGCATGGAATGGCGGTAAAGATGAAAGCATAACATCGTCATCTTTTGTACAAAGCACATCAGAAATTTGAGAGATATTACTTAAAATATTTCTATGATTTAACATCACACCTTTTGGCTGTCCCTCACTTCCGCTGCTAAAGAGTATAGCTGCAACTGCGAGATTATTATTTTGTGGAGAAAAAATACTTTTTAATGCAAAAGATGGCAAAAAACTCGCCATAGCCAAAAAGCTTAAAATTTTTAATTTTTTAGCTTTAAATTCCGCAACAATATCTTCCATATAAACCCAATTTATATCCGTGCCAAATTCAAAGTAAACGCCTTTATTGTTAAGTTTTTCAAGGAATTTTCTTGAAGTATAAATTTGCTTAATGCCTGCATTTTCAATTGCCGCGTTTAAGGCCTTATTTCCTGCTGTGAAATTTAAATTTACAACGATTTTTTGCGCAATGAGTGTGGCAAGATTACACATTGAGCTCGCCATTGAAGCAGGCAATAAAATCCCTACACACTCTTGTGGTGGAGCATAAGCTCCTTGTTTGGGTTTAATATCAAATTTTTGTGTATTTTTCTTAATTTCTAAAGAAAGCATTAAAGTAAGTGCCAAAAGCCTTCTATAAGTCATACTGCCTGTGATAGTATCAATGATAGCAATGCGAGAAAGATTTCTCTTCGCATTATCAATCCAAACCCTAGCAATGGTTTGCATCGCAAGACATTGAGATTCCCACGCTTTAAAAGAAAGCTCAAAAACCTTGCTTTTAACCTCTTCTTTAGTTGAATGAATACTCATAATTTTTCCAAACACAATAGCAATATTTCTCTTACTTAAACTTCTATGTCTTGCAGAAAATTCCTCATCACTTCTTGAAAAACTACTACCCCAAAGACCGCGGATATAAAAAGGCAAAATCACGCTTTCACTTTCTTCTAGCATCTTACCAATATGCTCAAAACCTGCTTTAAATTCATTTAAATGTCCGTGTCTTGAAAGCACACCTTCTGGGAAAAGACAAACCACTTCACCCTTTTTAAGATAACTAGACACAAGCTCAAAAGCACCTTTACTTGCCCCACTTGACACGGGAATAACCCCAAAACGATCTAAAAAAATGCGTATATACCATTTTGAATAAATGCTACGCTCCATTACAAAATGCACTTTTCTAGGCATAGCCATTTGTACTATAGCCCAATCTATAAATGAAACATGATTTCCAAGCAATAAAACTCCACCTTTTTCAGGCACATTTTTAAACCCTTCTACCAATAAATCATATCTTTGAAAAAATGCAAAACTTACCAATAAGCGCACCAAAGAAAAAGGCAATTTAAATACCACATAACAAGCACCAAAAAAACTTACCAACATAATAAAATAAAATAAATTTTCAACCCTTAATTCAAAATACGCACATAAAGTTGCAAAAATTAAAAACACCAACATGCTGACATTTTGTATGAAATTATTGCCTGCTAGAATTTTTCCTAAGTCATTTTCTTTGGCATAAAATTGCATTAAAGAATTTAAAGGAATGATAAAAAATGCTCCACACAAACCAAAGAAAAAGAAAATGATAGAATGAATATACAAGCTTTCAAAATGAGGAGTTAAAAAAGTTGCAAGAAAGACACCTAAAGCTCCAAATGGAATAAGACCTAGTTCGATATAATTTTTAGAAAAACGCCCAGCAATTAAAGAGCCAAAAATAACGCCAATTCCAGAACAAGCCATTGTAATTTGCACAAAAAAAGTATTCTCTTCTAGCAAAATACTTTTTGTAAAATTAGGAAAAGCTACTAAATAAAGCTGGGAAATAGACCAAAAAAGTGCGATACCTACTACACAAAGCCAAATAATTTTATCCTTAGTAATAAGTTTGATATTTTCCTTTAAATACTGCCCTTTTAAATATCTGTCTTTATCAAATTTAATATCTAAAGTTTCTTTTAATTTAGGCAAACGATACGCCATAAAAAGCTCAAAACCAGCAAATAAAATCAACAAAAATCCCAAAGGGGCAATTTGTCTCAACACAGCATTTTGATCACTTAAATTTGGATCATAAAGTAACTCAAAACTAAAAGAAAATACGCTCATACCGGCTAAAATAGCCACTATACTAACAGCTGAAATTGCACCATTTCCTAAAGCAAGCAAATCTTTTCCAACTAATTCTTTAATATAACCATATTTAGCAGGAGAGTAAATTGCAGACTGCACTCCCATAATAAAAGTCATAACAAAAGCGAGCCAAAAAGCCCCAAGAAAATAACAAATACAAATAATACAAGTTAAAGCAACTGAAAACCAAGCTGAAATTTTCATCACAGAATTTTTTGGAAATTTATCAGCCAAAAAGCCAGAAGGGGAAAGCACCATAATGAAAGGAAGTATCATTAGAGCATTAACGATTGAAATTAAAAATAATTGTTCAGGACCTGTGTAAATTTTATATATAGTATTTTGGATAATGATTTTATGCCCCAAATCTACAAAGGCATTAATAAAACCAACAATTAAAAAAGGAATAACTCCATAAATTTTTAACAAAGACATAACTATAATCTCCATTTTTTAATAAAACAAAGATTATAGCTAAAATTTGCTTTTAAAATTTAATCAAAAACAAATTTCAGTCAAAAGCAAATCTAAAAGATTAATGCAAGCTTTCTATATAAGCCATAGCACTAAGTGCCGCTACTGCTCCATCTCCTGCTGCGCAAATAACTTGTTTTGGGGCGTCTTTTCTAAGATCTCCTGCCGCAAAAAGCCCTGCAACACTTGTTTGCATTTTAAGATTTACACTTACTTGTCCGCCTTCTTCCATACCACACAAAAAGCTTCCATCATCTTGCTTTAAAATTTCATTCCTTACATTCAAGCCTACAAAAGTGAAAATCCCAGGCACATTTAAATCCCTAATGCTACCATCTTTTAGTTTTACTTTTACACCCGTAACACCCATTTTATCGCCATATACCTCATCAACGCTAGCACTAGTAATAAGCTCAATTTTTTCATTTTTCTTTACTTTTCCAACGGTTGATGGTGCAGCTCTAAATTCATCTCTGCGGTGAATCAAATAAACTTTAGAACAAATATTTGCTAGATACAAAGCTTCTTCTAAAGCCGTATCGCCACCACCTAAAACCGCCACTTCTTTATTTTTATAAAAAAATCCATCACAAGTCGCACAAGTACTCACACCTTTACCAAAAAATTCATCTTCACCTTTAAAACCTGCTCTTTTTGGTGCAGAACCTGTACAAACAATCACTGCTTTCGCAAGCTCACTTTTACCACCTTCAAGCTTTATAGTAAAAGTTCCATCAGCATTTTTACTAACTTGTTCCACGCCTACCATTTCGTGCTTTAAGCCAAAACGCATGCATTGCTCACTCCAAGGTGCCATAAAAGAAATTCCATCCATAACTTGTGCTACACCTGGATAATTTTCGATTTCAGAACTTGAAGTAATTTGACCTCCTGGCATACCTTTTTCAAACATCACTACATTTTTAAGTCCACCTCTTGTGGCATAAAGTCCAGCACTAAGTCCAGCAGGACCTCCACCTATAATTGCTACATCTAACATTGTTTTTCCTTTATTTTTGATTTTTATTGATAATGATATACAAATTATTCTTAATAGTAGTTAATAAAAATTATTATTTGATAAAAAAGAAGATTAAAGTCAGAAAAAGCCACAAAAAGTGGCTTAAAATTATAATAAAGAATTGAGTTTATCGCTAATTGCTTGTTTTGATTGTGCACCCACAAGTTGATCTACCACTTCACCATTTTTAAAGAAAATAAGCGTAGGAATAGAACGAACACCAAATTCTGCAGCCAAATCGCCTTGTTCATCGGTGTTTACTTTGCAAATTTTTGCCTTTCCATCAAAATCATTTGCAAGCTCATCAATAACTGGAGCAAGCATTCTACAAGGTCCGCACCATGGTGCCCAAAAATCAACCAATGCTACACCTTCTTTTGCTTCTGCAAAATTCTCAGAAGTTAACTCAATATATTTTCCCATAATTTTCTCCTTAAATTTTTATTTGCTATTTTAATCAAATAAAAAAAATATTAGCTTAAAAACTGATATTTTCAGCAAATTCTATCACATCATTTTTAATACAAATGAGATCAAGTTGAAAATCGTTGCAAATTCCTTTTTTGAGCGTATAAAATTCAATAGTCTTTAAAATCTTTTCATATTTTTTAGCATTCAAGCGTTCAGCGACTTCATAATCTCCTGCAGTACTTTTTACTTCTATAAAATGCAAAATTTCATTCTTTTTAGCAATGATATCTATTTCACCAAATTTAGAATGAAAATTGCGTTCTATAATTTTATAGCCTTGCTTTTTTAAAAATTTACAAGCTCTATCTTCTGCCTTCATGCCAAAAAGATATTCAGCTAAACCCATTAATCTTCGATTCTTATCATAAAAACATCATCTTTTACAAATTCTTGTTCTTTAAGTTTTTGCATTAAAATTTGTATATTTTTTTCATAAGTTTGATGTGTTACAAAAAATAACACTGCGGAATTTTCCTGCTCTTTTTTAGGTTTTTGCAAAAAGCTATCAATAGAAATTTCATGCTCACTCATCATTTGAGTAATTTTAGACAAAACCCCGATTTTGTCTTCTACTTTTAGTCTTAAATAATATTTTGTATAGCTTTCTTCTTTTGGCAAAAGCTTATATTTAGTATCATTTAAGTAGCCAAAAATAGCAGAATTTTTTTCTTTTCTAGCTATGTCTATTAAATCCGCTATCACTGCACTTGCAGTAGCCTTGCCACCCGCTCCTGCTCCATAATACAAACTTTCGCCTAAAACATCTCCATAAATACTAATAGCATTCATCACGCCATCTACTTTGGCAAGCATTTTATCACGACTCGTCATCGCAGGATGCACGCGAAGTTCTACTTTATCATCTTTAATTTTTGCAATACCCAAATGTTTAATCGTGTATTCAAATTCATTAGCAAAATAAATATCCTCATCACTCACTTTGCTAATACCTTCTATTAAAATATCTTCAGGTTTTGCACGCAAACCATAAGCAATATTAGCCAAGATTAAAAGCTTATGTGCTGCATCTTGCCCTTCAATGTCAAAAGTAGGATCAGCTTCTGCATAGCCTAATTCTTGTGCTTTTTTTAGCACAGAATTAAAATCAATACCCCCTTTACTCATTTGGGTTAAAATATAATTGCTAGTTCCATTTAAAATTCCTTTAATGCAAAAAATATTATTTGCACTTAACCCTTCTTTTAAAATTTTTATAATAGGAATTCCACCTGCAACACTAGCCTCATAACCAAAAGCTGTATTTTGGGCTAATTTTTCTAGCTCTTCTCTATGATAAGCAAGCAAAGCTTTATTGGCAGTAACTACTGCTTTTTTTCTTTGTAGAATTTCGCTAATTAATTTCAAAGGTGTTTCAATACCACCCATAAGCTCTACAAAAACATCAATATCATCGCGGTTTAAAATTTCTTCTATATCATTTACCACAGGTATTAAAGCATTTTTTTTAGTACTTCTTGCTAAAGCTACAACAGGGATTATTTCTTCATTACACCTTGCTTTAATAAGCTCTTGATTTTTAAGTAAAATTTCTACAACTGCACTTCCTACAACTCCATAACCTAAAATTGCTACTCTCATTTATTCTTCTTTTAAATATTTTTTAATATTTCTTGCAGCTTGTCGGATACGATTTTCATTTTCTATTAAAGCTATCCTTACATACTCATCACCCGCTTCACCAAAACCAATACCAGGGCTTACTGCCACACTTGCACTTTGCAAGAGTTGTTTTGAAAATTCTAAACTCTTTAAATGCATTTTACTTTCAGGTAATCTTGCCCACACAAACATACTTGCCCTTGGTTTTGAAAGCTTCCAACCAGCATTTTCAAAGGCTTCAAGTAAAATATGCATTCTTTTATCATAAGTAGCCCTAATTTCATCAACACATTTTTGATCCCCATCTAAAGCTATAGTAGCAGCTACTTGTATAGGTGTATACATACCATAATCAAACCATGATTTTATCTTCTTAAGTGCAGCCACTAAGCGTTTATTGCCCACAACAAAACCCACACGCCAACCTGCCATATTATAAGATTTTGAAAGAGTGTAAGTTTCTACCGCTACATCTTTTGCGCCTTCTACTTCTAAAATAGATGGAGTTTTATACTCATCATAAGTAAGATCTGCATAAGCAATATCTGAAATAATATAAAATCTTTCTTTTTTAGCAGTTGCAACAAGTCTTTCATAAAAGCTTTTTTCGCAAGTCACAGTGGTAGGATTGTGTGGAAAATTTACCACTACATATTTTGGACGCGGAATGCTTTCATGTAAAGTTCTATTTAAATCTTCAAAAAATTGATTTTCATCAAGCTCAAATTTTTCATTATAAATTAAAGGCATTTTAGCTACATTTCCCCCTGCAATGATAAAAGCTTGAGTGTGGATAGGATAAGCAGGAGTTGGTACTATAGCAACATCACCAGGATTAATAATCGCTCTTGCTAAATTTACAAAGCCTTCCTTAGAACCCATAGTAGCTACCACTTCGCTATCTGGATCTAAATTCACGCCATATTTTCTTTTATACCAATTACAAATGGCTAAACGGAGTTTATAAATTCCCATAGAAGTTGAATAGCCCGAAGTCTTGTCTTTGTTTGCACTTTCACAAAGCTTATCAATGATGTGTTGTGGTGTTTTGCCATCAGGATTTCCCATAGAAAAATCGATGATATCTGCTCCAGCTCTTCTTGCTGCCATTTTGATTGCATTTACTTCTGCAAAAACATAATTTGGAAGTCTTTCTATGGTATTAAAATGAATTTCTTCAAACATTTTGTCTCACTTTTTTAGATAAATAGTTAAACCTCTGCGTATATTATCAAGAGTAAATATATCGCCTATAATAGCATAAACTGCACCGCTGGGAATAAAATCTTTAAATTTATCACTTTTCGTAGAGCTTTGAACCGCACGAATTAAATTTAAATTTTGATCCAAAAATATAATTTTTGCAAACCATACATCCATAGAATTTGAGGTAATTTCTATACTTTTTGCACCTTGCAACAAAACAATATAATCTCTTAAAGGTTTCTCTAAAACAACCTCTTCATTTAAAGGCACATTCACATTAGGTTTTAAAAAAGCTTTTGAAAAATCTAGAGTATATTCGTAATCAAAAGCTCCCACTTTTTGAACATCTTCAATAAAAACAGAATTTTGTTTTA
The DNA here is from genome assembly GCF_004378855.1 of Campylobacter sp. US33a. GTDB lineage: Bacteria > Campylobacterota > Campylobacteria > Campylobacterales > Campylobacteraceae > Campylobacter_D. The sequence goes on along the minus strand of NZ_RYYL01000004.1, from coordinate 56,188 downwards.
AAAGATTATAAAAACTTCCAGAATCAAGAATATACTGAGATTGCACTTCTATCTGATAAAAAATATTGCCGTCTCTTAAACTTAAATCAATGGGAGTAAAATAAATAAAACCTGAATTATTTAAAGCATCGTTAACAATCTTAAAAAAAAGTATTCCCTCAGTTTTTGCTTTAAAAGAAATTCGCATTGTAGCTGGTTCTTTTAAAGCAAAATCAATCAAAGAATTAATCTTAAGCGTTCTTGTGATTTTATCAATATCTAAATTTCCATTTGAATCTTGATAATTTTTATTATCAAATAAAGCTCTTAATTTATTTTGTTTGCTTACATCATCTACCATATGCTCTGCAAGTTCAAGTGCTGTTAATGCCAAAAGTTGATTTGATAAAAATACAATAATAAAAAAAAATCTTACCATCCCTTGCCCTTATTATATTTTGCAAACTCAGCTAAATCTATATTTCTTATGGTATTATCACGGATAATAAAGCGCTTTAGCTTTCCTGCAGGATACTTAAATTCATTGCCATTTTCATCAATCATTGTAATGGCATTAGTTCCAATGACCATCAATCTATCTCCGCCATTAACAAGATTGACACTAAATTTTTTATTTTTTACAAGGGAAGTTTTTTTAAGGGTTTTTATATCTATAAATCCCACCCAAATTTTATCCGAGCTTGCAAATTGGGCTTCACTAAATTTTGGTTTTACGAGCTCTTCTTGAATATTTACATCTTCTTGACTTATATTATTTTCAATATTCTGATCCGTATTTTGTGCAAACAAAGTCGGCGCAGAAGTATTATTTTCCAAAACTTGCTCCTGTTCTTTACTTGCATTTTGTTCAATGAGATTATCCTCTGCATTTTCCGCCAAAACAAGAGCATTATCATTTTCTTGCATATCTTTTTGGATTGATTGATTATCTACCACAACAACACCATTTTGCAAAGGAGTACTTTCTTCGGAATTTGCAATACCCGCTTTATTGCTAATCAAAGAAATCACATCATAATAATACACCCCACCGCCTATTACACCAACAATAATAAATCCTATAAACCACTGCCAAAGACCGGAATTTTTACTCGCATACGCATCAAGTTTAGGAATGATAATGGTTTTGCTCGCTGGCTTTAAATTTGATGCATTTTCTTCCAAATAAGCATCGAATTCTTCCATAAATTCAGTAAAATCAATGTCGTATTCTTTGCTTAAAATTTTTAAAAAGCCTCTGACATTAAATCGTTGCAAAGTTGCAAAATCTTTCTGTACCAATGCTTCTAAAAAATCATATTCAATTTGAGTTCTTCGAACCGCTTCTTTTAAATCCAAATTTTGTATTTTGTTAAAATTATCCATTAACCATCCTATCACAAAGTATTGCAAATGCGGCGCTTACATTAAGGCTATCAAAACTATTTTTCATTGTAATACCCACACATTCATCGCATTTTTTTACTATCTTTGGTGCTATACCAAAACCTTCACTTCCTAAAATTAAAGCCTTTTTTTCCTTTATTTTTACCGTGTGTATGTCTTTTCCGCTGCCATCGCTAGCGTATAGATAAAAACCTTGCTGTTTTAACTCATTTAAAACACTTGAAATATCTTTAGTTGCAACTATAGGTAAATCAAGCGCCGCACCACTACTTGTGCGTATCACTCCTTCCATTGCCAAATTTTCACCAATATAAATCAAAGCATCAACACCCAAAGCATAAGCCGTTCTTGCTATGGCTCCTATATTTCCAACATCACTTAAACCGTAAAGTATGACGATAAATTGAGCGGATTTTACCTTAGAAAAGCATGCAAATTCATAATCTTTTATATCCATTAAAAAGCCTTGATGATTTCCACCCTTTGCATAAGCTTGCGCAGTTTTAAAATCAAGTCTTTTAACCTTAAATCCCGAATTCGCAATTAACCTAAAACTCTCTTTATCGCACTCTTTAGCAAGATAAAGCTCATTGACTAATTCTTTGTGATTTTTTAAAATATAAAAAAATATTTGTTTGCCATAAACTACCATTGAAAAATAATATCTAAAATTTACTTAAATGTAGTTTTTGATATATTTCTTTTGCATTTTTTCCACTTAATTTGGCTAATAATTTACTTTTTGTCTTTAATGGTAACTCAAGTTCTAAAATATCACTCTCACATAAAGCTCCTTGAGTGAATTCTTCCCCATTTTCTTTTATCACAACAACCCACTCGCCATTTAAATTATGATTTTTAAGTTCTGTAACTAAATTTTGTGCGGTATTTTTGAATTTTTTTTCAAATTTTTTAGTCGCCTCTTTAATGGCAAAAATTTCTCTTTGAGGTTCTAATTTTGCAATACTTTCTATAAGATCTAAAATACGTTTAGGAGACTCATAAATCACACTTGGATAAGGATTTTTCAATACTTTTTCTAAATCTTTTTGTCTTTGTCTGCCTGTATTTGGTAAAAAACCCATAAAAATAAATTCTTTTTTACAAAAGCTTGAGCTTACGATAGCAAGTAAAGCCGCATTTGCACCAGGTAAAACCTCATAAGGAATTTGATTTTCCCAAGCAAATTGTATTAAAGATTGTCCTGGATCGCTAATACCAGGCATTCCTGCATCGCTCATAAATATAATATCTTGATTAAAAAAATCAATATCTACTCTTGCAAAAAATTCTTTTTCATTATGAGTATGAAAAGAAAGATAAGTTTTGGGTTGAATTTGAAGTTTGTATTTAGAATTTAACAAAGCAATTAAAGACTTAGCAACTCTTGTATCTTCGCAAATTAAAATTTCGCAAGTCTTTAAAAGCTCTAAAGTACGAAAAGAAATATCGCTTAAATTTCCTATAGGAGTAGGAATAAAATAAAGCATTATTGCATTGCGTATTTTTTCTTAAATTTCTCTACACGACCTGCCGCATCTACGATTTTTTCACTGCCTGTGAAAAAAGGATGGCAATTAGAGCAAATATCTACTCTTAACTCATTTTTATTAGACTTTGTTGTGAAAGTGTTGCCGCAAGCACAACTTACTTTGCATTCTACATATTCTGGATGTATGTCTTTTTTCATTGAATTTTCCTTAGTAATTGTTAGAAAAAAATAAGAAGTAATTATAATAAATTAAAATAAAAATAACTTTAATTTAAGCTAATTTTTAGTTAAATTAAAATTTTTGCGCTCAAGGCTATTAAAGCTGTTTGTGATTTTAAAATATTTTGACATTCAAGCCTTACTTTTTGCGTAAAGCATCGACGTTCTGCCTGTGAAAATCCTCCTTCAGGGCCTATGAAAAAAATCTTTTCTTTTGGCTCTTTAATCTCTTGCAAATTTTGTCCTTCAAAATCTAACAAAATCACATTTTGATATTTTTGGCAAAAGCTTTTTATGTCTTTAAAAATTTCAAATTCCATTAAATGCGTGCGTCCGCATTGTTCACAAGAATTAATCAAAATTCTCTCATAACGCTTTAAATCAAGCTTGAAATTTTTTTGTGAAAACTCCGCATAAACCAATATTAATTTTCCAACACCAAGCTCATTCAAAAAAGGCAAAGTTTTTTCTAAAATTTTCGTATCAATCACAGCCAAAGCTATACTAAATGGGTATTTTTGTTCATAAGTTTGTGAGTGACTTTTTAAATGCAATTTGCAAAAATTTCTGCCTATTTCTATAATTTCATAGCCGTATAAAAACTCGTCTTTTAAATTTCTCAAAAAAAGCTCTTGTCCAACTTTAACGCGTCTTGCTTTAAGATGTAAAAAAGCCTCATTTTCAATTAAAAGCTCTAAATTTTTGGCATCTTGATGGTATAAAAATTGCATTTTAAAAATAATTTTTCAATAAAGTAGGAAAAAACAAAAGGAAAATTTCAACAAAAATTACAAAAAAACTGATTTTTCTAAATTTAGCATATCTTCTTAAGCGCCTAGCTGTCTTAAACTGCTTGAAATGAAAAATAGCCAAAAATAAAATAACACACCATGAAAAAATCATAGACCAATAATAAGCATTCATTTGAAAAAATTTCAAAGCCAACAGTAAAGAACCCGTAAATAACACTACAGCTAAAAATAAATAATAAATTGGCAAAAACAAACGAATGCGTTTAATAAAAACAAATTCGCTCGTTAAACGATCTTGGGTAAGCATAAGATACAACGCCATTAAAAAACCACTCGCATACAGACTATAAACATGCAAAGCAATAAAAAATTCCTGTGCTTGCATTATTCCAAACCTTGCAAACTTTGATTGATATCATCTTCTATAGGTAAAGGCAAATTGTTTTCATTCAACTCGGTTTTTTCATCATTTTGCTCGATTTGCACTACTTCCTCATCGTTGGCTTTATTTTTACTTACATTATCATTTTGCGTGCAAGCGCTGAATAAAAATATTAAAAAAATTCCTAGAAAATATCTCATCACACTTCCTTTTTATTGATAAATTCATAATCTGATTTTAATTTCTCAAAGAAATTTGCGTCTTTCCATTCTGCTATTACTCCTTGTGAAAATTCTATATCATCTAATGAAATTTTAGGCATCAACTCACTATAAGCATCTTCTGCAAAAGCCTGTGCGTAGCCTGTTCTTGTTTCATGAACAATGATAGATTTTAAACTCACACCCTTTTCTCCATTAACCATTATGGTTTTTTTAAGCAAGGTATCAATAAGTATAAAAAAAATACGGCAAAAATTCTCAGCACTGACATTTACAGGCAAAGAAATCCAGCGACTAGAATGCTTTTTCATCTGTGCTAAATATTCCTTATCATCATCTTTAAATAGGGTAATAGTGTGATCAAAGCTATCAACAATTTGTTTGATCTCATCTTTTAATAATCCAAAATCATAAACCATACCCGCATTATCTAAATACTTGCTTTCAAGCAAAATTTCAACCTTATAAGAATGTCCATGTATGCTTGTTTTGCATCTTTTAGAACTGCAAAATCTAACAATATGCGCATTTTCAAATTCAAATAACTTCCGTATAATCAAATTTCTTCCTTAAAATTTTTTAAATTGTAAAATGTTTATTTAAATACTCCTTAAATAAAGTTAAAATTATAATACACTCAATGCAAAAAGTTATTTTTGGAATTTCAACCCTATCAAAAATTACGCCGCAAATCTAAATTTATTATGAGTTTAAACCTTTTCTTTATCATTCCAAAGTCTAATATGCAAACGATCAGTGTAGTTAAAACTATTTTTTATACAAAAATCCGCAACGCCCAAAGCATTACTTGCAAGTTCATCAAAATTCGCCCCCATAGGCATACAAAAAATTTCATTGGGTGCTTCTTTTATAATCTCTAAAATTTCTTCTTTTTCTTGTTCTAAATTTTTAGCATCTAAAACAAATTTATAAAAACTATCTTTTGCGTGCTCCTTAAAAGCTTTTAAGGCTTTAAAATTAAGCCTCTTTTCCCTAGAAACACCGCTATTTTCAAGTTTCACACCCAAGGCAAAAACACATTTTTTATAAATTGGATATTGTTTAAAATCAATTTCAATACTAGCATTACTTTCAAAATGCACCTCCAAATTCTCACTCAATAAAGCCTCAATAAAAGCTATAAATTCAGCCTTTTTATAATGCAAAAGCGGCTCACCGCCTGTGATAACGACTATGGGATTTGATTTTTGTTTTAGCTCAAGCACTCTGGCAAATAATTCCTTGGCGTTTAAATTTTTATATTCTTTGGCAAATTCTTTAGTCCAAACTGCTCTGATTGTATCACAACCTATAAGTTTTTGACCGTTTTTTTCTTGCTTAACACCAAAACCAACACAATTAAAATTACAACCCGCAAAACGCATAAAAACAGCCAATCTACCAGCATACTTACCTTCACCTTGTATGCTTAAAAAACTTTCCACTAGCTCCAAATTTTAGCCTCCTGTTTGATAAAAAGCACGAGGTGAAGTTTCATTATCTACTATGCCCCATTTGTTTTTTTCTGGTTTATTTTCTAAAACTTTTTTTAAAACCTCAGCTGCCGCTTTGATGTCTTTATTTCTTACTGCTTTTTTAATGCTTAAAGCCTCCTCATAATATAAGCAAGGTATAAGCAAACCTTCTGCACTCAAGCGAATTCGGTTACAACTTTTACAAAACTCATCACTATGCGGATCGATGATGCCAAATTCATAATCATCAGCCCTATACAAACTTACCGGCGCATTTTGGGTTTTTTGTATAAGATTGATGGAGTATTTTTGACTCAAAATTTTAATGATCTCATCTTTTTTCAAGCCTTGTAGTTTCCCATAGGCGTGTGTATTTTCCATAAATTCAATAAAGCGAATTTGGATATTTAAGTCTTTAGCAAATTCTAAAAGTTTTAAAAGCTCATCATCATTAATACCCTTTAAAGCAACAGTATTAAGCTTAACCTTAAAACCTATAGCAATAGCCTTTTTAATGCCTTTAATTACTTGTTCTAACACTTCTTTTTGTGCGATTTTTTTTGCTTTTTTCGCATCTAAAGTATCTAAAGAAATATTAATACGTTTTAAGCCTGCATCAAAAAGCTCCTGAGCTTGATCTTCTAATAAAAAACCATTTGTAGTTAAGGCTAGATCAATTTTATTATTATAATCATAAATCATTTTAATAAATTTATACAATTCATTTCTAACTAAAGGCTCGCCACCAGTAATGCGAATTTTATTAATGCCACCATCGATTGCCACCTTAACAAACAAAAAAAGCTCTTCAAAACTAAGTAAATTTTCTTTAGGTATGTATTCAAAAGGAATTTTTGGCATACAATATAAACAACGGAAATTACATCTTTGAGTAACAGAAATGCGAAGATAGTCTATTTTCCGACCATATTGATCAATGAGCATAAAAATCCTAATTTAATAATTGTTTAAATTTAAGGGCAAGTTCAACACTTCCAATCCCGATACGCAAATCCTTAGCGATTTGCTCCACACTCTTACCCTCTTTAAAAAGCTCAATAATTTTTTGCTCTTCATTTTCATAGCTTGGACTTAATTTGCTAATATTTTGTGTCTTTTGTTCTAAATTTAAAATACGATTTTGCTGTTCGTTTTGAAATTCTTCAATGATATACTCAACATTTTTTAAAGAACTTAAAACAGGTGCGATTTTGGCATTTATTTCTTTTTCAAGCATGATTTTTAATTCTTCTTTTAAAAGCACAATATCATAATCTTGCAAACCGCTTTTACCTTCCAACTCCTTGCGCAAAAAATGCTCTTGTTTAGACAAATCTTCAACAATTTTTTCAAGTTGCTCAATCCTGCACATACTTTCTTTATCTTTAACATAAATAAAAACAAGCATAATCGCCAAAACAACCACAACAACAATCAAAAAAAACACATCATTGCTCATCTTTTCCCTTTAAATTTTTTATCATATCCCTTTGAATTTCAACAACAAAAGCAGAATACACACTTTCATCATCACTTTTAATCTTAATGATCTTTGCAGTATTAGCATCTAAAGCTTTTAAAAATACAGCAATTTTTTGAGAATTTAAATCAAATCTCGCATAATACTCACTCCCACTCTCCAAAAGCTCTTCACTAAATTTCAAGCATTCAAAATTCATCGCACAAATAAAGCCTTTTTGCCCTAATTCAAGTAAAGATTTTTCTTCATTACTTTGCTTAAGACTAACAATATCACTCTTAAGTTCAAGCAATAAATCAAAAACCAAACGCTCTCCCTCACTAAAATCTGTTCTTGAAGATAATTTTTTCCATTTTGCTAAAGTTTTATTTGCATTCAAATTTAAATATTCTTGCAAAAAAACAGAATCACTCAAATCACTCTTTTGAAATTCTATCTTTAAGCCCGTAGTAAAAAAATTCATTTCCATAATAAATCAACCCAAATAAAAATAAAAAACACCATACTCAAATAGCCATTTAAAGTAAAAAATGCCTTATCAATCTTAGCAAAATTCTTTCTGACAATAAAATGTTCGCTAAGCAAAATAACTCCAGAAATTATCACGCCACATAAAGCAATATATCCTAAAGACGCAACCCAAACGAATAAAAGCCAAAAAAGCACTGCTAAAAGATGACAAAAAGCAGAGATAAAAAGCGTTGCATTAAGCCCAAATTTCGCAGGTATAGAGTGAAGTCCAGCTGATCTATCATACTCCATATCTTGCAAAGAATAAAGTAAATCAAAACCCGCTGTCCAAAACATCACTCCCAAACACAAAATCACACTATAAATGTGAATTTCACCCATCACAACCACACTTCCTGCAATGGGCGCAAGTCCTAGACAAAAGCCCAAAACCAAGTGTGCCAAAGAGCTAAAACGCTTAAAAAGCGAGTAAATAGCCAAAACAAAAAGTATAGGAAAAGAAAGATAAAAAGCCAAAGCATTGATAAAATAAGAGCTTAAAATAAAAATCAAAGCATTGGCAATAATAAAAGCAATAATGCTAAATTTTCCGATTTTTCCGCTAATATTTGGCCTATCTTTACAACGCGGATTAGGTTTATCAATGTCCTCATCAACAAAACGATTAAATGCCATAGCAAAATTTCTCGCACTTACCGCACAAATAACCCCTAAAATCAAAGCCTTAAAACCAAACCAAGTACTATCATTTACAATCTTTGATGCTACTATCATAGAAGTAAACAAAAAAGGCAAAGCAAAAATAGAATGCTTAAAAACAATCAAATCTAAAATGTCTTTAATTTTCGAATATATCAAATTCATTCTCACTCTTTTTTAGATATTTTTGTTATGATTTTACTAAAATAATTTTAAATTTAGGATATTTTTTAATGTTTTTTGAATTTGCACTCATTGGAACTACAGCTTGCGGAAAAACAGAACTTGCCAATAAACTTGCTTATCATTTCAATGCTTGCATTTTAAGCCTTGATAGCTTGTGTGTTTATAAGCAAATTAATATAGCAAGTGCTAAAACAGACGCAAAGACCCTTGAAGAACTTTGCTATTTTGGAGTCAATTTACTTAATGTAGATGAGCATTTTAATATCGCTATGTTTTTTGAAGAATACAAAAAAGCTAAATCTCACGCCCAAGAAAATCATCGCCCTTTAATCATCACAGGCGGAACAAGTTTTTATCTCAAAGCCCTAATGGATGGTTTAAGCGAAAATATCAATGCTAGCCAAAGTCCTTTAAATAACGATGAAATTTATGGACTTTTAAAACAAATTGATCCTAAGGCAAAAATAGAAAAAAACGATACCTATCGCCTTAAAAAATGGCTTGGAATTTATGAAAAAACAGGGCAAATTCCTAGCGAATTTTTAGCACAAACCAAACAAGAAGCTTTGATAAAAAATTTAGATATCTTTGAAATCACATGGGAAAAAGCTGATCTTGAAAAACGCATTATCCAAAGAACGCATTCTATGCTTGAAAATGGGCTGATTGACGAGGCTAAAGAGCTTTTTGAAAAATACGATGAAAATTTAAAAGCCTTAAATTCCATAGGATTAAAAGAGTGCAAAGAATTTTTGCAAAACAAGCTCACAAAAGAGGAGCTTTGCGAACAAATCATCATACACACAAGACAACTCGCAAAAAGACAAAGAACTTTTAATAAAAAATTTCAAAGCAAGGCTTTAAATTTCGCCCAAGCTTTTGAATTTTTATGCACTAATTATAGTTTATAAATTTTGCTCTTGCAAAGACTGGGCTTGATAATGCGCGATTAAAGGCTCGATGATTTCATCAAACAACCCATCTTGCATAATGGCATCTAAACGATAAAGCGTGAGATTGATACGATGATCACTAATGCGGTTTTGCGGGAAATTATAAGTGCGTATGCGCTCACTTCTATCTCCGCTTCCTACTTGAGATTTTCTTGCTTCGCTTTCTTGAGCTAAGCGTTCATTTTCTTGCATTTCAAAAAGTCTTGCTTTTAAAACTTTCATCGCGCTTTCTTTATTTTTATGCTGACTTTTTCCATCTTGATTAACAACGACTATGCCTGTAGGTATATGAGTGATTCTCACAGCAGAATCGGTAGTATTAACACTTTGCCCACCGTGTCCTGAAGAGCGCATGACATCGATTTTAAGATCGTTTGGATTAATTTGTATTTCTATATCATCAACTTCTGGCATCACAGCAACAGTAATGGCAGAAGTATGCACACGACCTTGAGATTCAGTTTGTGGGACGCGTTGAACGCGGTGAGTGCCACCTTCGTATTTAAGTCTTGAGTAAGCCCCTGTGCCCTTTACTAGCATAATAATTTCTTTAAATCCCCCCACACTTCCTTCGCTAGAGCTGACAATTTCAAGTTTATAATCACGGTTTTCAGCATACCTTGCATAAGCTTTTACAAGATCACCAACAAACAATGATGCTTCATCACCACCCGTTCCAGCACGAATTTCAAGAAAAATATTTTTCTCATCATTAGGATCTTTAGGTAAAAGTAGAATTTTTAGCTCTTCTTCAAGCTTTGGTTTTAAGTCTTCTAAATTTTTTAATTCCTCTTTAGCAAGCTCGCCAAGCTCCACATCGCTAAGTAAAATTTTATTTTCTTCTATATCTTCTAAAGTTTTTAGATATTCTTTTGCTTTTAAAACTATGGGTTCTAAATTTTTTTGTTCTTTTGAAAGTGTAGTCATTTTGCCGATATCATTAATGATATCAGTATCACTAAGAAGAGAATTTAACTCTTCAAAGCGTTTTAAAAAAGGCTCTAATTTGCTAGCTAACATTAAAAACTATTAAAAAAATTATGCGATTTTATTAACTAAAAGAGCGAGACGACTCACGCGACGAGATGCAGTTTGTTTTTTAAGAAAACCACGACTTACCATAGCGTGGATACTTTTATTTGCTACTTTTAAAGCTTCAGTTGCCGCTACTTTATCATTGTTTTGTGCTGCTTCGCGAACTGCTTTTGTGATATTTTTAAGTCTAGTTCTGTAAAATCTATTTCTCTCTGTTTTTTTGATAGTTTGTCTTGCTCTTTTTTCAGAAGATTTATGGTTTGCCATTTTAAGTTTTCCTTTTTTGAAATTAAAGTGCTAATTATAAGCAATAAAAATTGAAAATTTGCTTAATTTAAGTATTTTTTTAGAAATAGCCAATTTTCATCAAAACAAATTTTGCAAGCTTACATCCCAGTCCACAAAATCAAATTTCATCATAACACCATAAATAATCGCACACAAAAGTCCTGCAAAAGCCCCTGCGAGCATATCATCAAGCATTACACCTAAACCACCTTTAGTCTTTTTATCAATTTTTCCTATAATTGAAGGTTTTGTGATATCAAAAATTCTAAATAAAATAAAAGAAAGTATAAAAGTAAAAAGCGTATTGCCACAAATTGCTAAAGCTAAAAAAACTCCAGCAACTTCATCAATCACCACATGTTTATCATCATGAATTCCACTTTGTTTTTCATACTCATCAATGATTTTTATAGATACAAAAAAAATCAAAAACGAAAGCAAAAACAAAGTCGTAATCCCCAAATATTTTAAAATAAAAAAAGCAGGGATTAAAGCCGCAAGAGTTCCAAAAGTCCCAGGGGCTTTTTTAACACAACCTGAATAAAAAAAAGTTACATAAAATTTAATCATAATCACACCATATAAGTCATTTGATAAGTTTTTAAAAGCTGCTCGTAAAATTCTTCATCTTTTCTGCGTTCTACTATTTCACTTGTCACAAAAAGATCGTTATAAAGTTTTTGCATATTTTTAAAACGATTTGGGAAAAGATGAGTCAAAATACTTGTTGAAATTTCCCTTCTCATAAAAACTGAAGGAGGAATGATACCAAGTCTTAGTAAATTTCTTAAAGAATTACTGTTGTATTTCATATGATGATGAAGACCGTGTGGGCAAGATTTAGTGCTCACTATCATTTTACACTCTTCGCAAAAAACAAATTCAGGCAAAACAATAATTTCTATGCCACATTCCTTAGAAAAATCATCTAAAATAGTTTGAGGCTGATTGTGATAATAAAACATCCCAAGCCCAGTATGATTTTGCCCCACAACAAGTTTAGTACATCCTAGACTTTTAGCAATAACACTTTCTAAAACCGGATTTAAATGCGAATGAAAAATATCGATATTTTTTAGCGGAAAAACAAAAACGCGATCAGGTGGCAAGTATTTTTGTATAAAATCTTGAAGATATTTTTGCTTCACACCAAATTCTAAACCGTTTTCACCATAAGATTCAATCAAAAATATCACAACCAAATCTGCCTTATCAATGGTCCATCTAAACATTCTTTCATGAGCTCTGTGTAAAGGATCAAAGCTTGAAACAATGGCTGTGATTTTTTGAGCATTGATATTATTTTTCACTCTTATAAAATCTTCTTTGATTTTTTTAATATGAGAATCATAAATTTCAAATTCTCCTCCAATACAAAATTTACCTAAATCATCCAAAGAACAAGTATTTGGGCTAAAAATATCTTTAACATTTTTTGAAGTCTTAAATTTGCTTTTTAAAGTAATTTCCCCAACAACCTTATCTTCGCAAACAAACTCTAAAACATCACCAATACGACTTTGCTCTATAATTTTTTCACTTAGTAATGGAGAAAAAGTTAAACTATAAGGTGTAATTTCGCCTCTAAATTTTCCTGTTTGTGCAACTTCATCCCTTTCTTCTTCACTCATTAAATGCGTGCAAGTTCCAAGCATCCCTTCTTTGATTAAAGAAAGAATTTCAAATTCATTTTTTTGTATAGTGATTTGTTTATTTTTTCTTAACAATGCCATATTTTTTCCTTTTCTCCCACAAGGACTTACGAGAAATTCCTAATTTTTTAGACAAATCCGTATCAGGAAAAACATTTTGATAAGTATGGATGATATATTTTACATATTCATCTATAGTTAAAATTTCACTATTGTGTAAGGTTTTTTCTGTATCATTAAGGTTTATGATATTAAAATTTGCCCCCTCTACTTCTGAAGTTGTATGCAAAATCACTGATTTTTTTTGCATAAACTCCAAAACCCTCTCTTTTTCACTACCTTTTAAAGTTTGAAAATTAGTCAAATAAAACAAACTGTATTCGCTAAAAGATTTAAAAATTTTATCCAAAGAATTATTATTAGACAAATCGATATAAGATAAAATTAAATCCCTTTCCTTAATATAATTAAACACAAAAGTATCGGCATTTATTTGAATATTGGCTTGCAAAATAAGCGGTAATTTAATTTTCTTATAATCAAATTCTGCAATCTTCACTGTTTTAAGTTTAGATTCTATATAACCACTATAAGTTTTATTAATAATCTCGAGTTTTTTATAATGTTGATAATGTTTGATTTTCCTTACAAGCTCTTCTATCATAAAAGGCTTTTGGATATAATCACTTGCTCCAGCTTTTAAAGGCATCGAAACTGTATCAGCACTCACATAAGAAATAAGCAAGATAATCACACTTTGCTTATGCACTTCAATAACTTGAGAAAAGTTATGTACTCCGGTAGAAAGCAAAATCACATCGTAATGTTTATTTGCATTCATATCATTAACAGAAGAGATAATTTCACAATTAAAACCCATATCGCTAAGCTTTATGCTAATGCTTTGTGCTAAGTAAATTTCGTTTTCTACAATTAAAACTTTCATATCGCCGTCCAATCAAAATATTTCAAATTCACATTGCTCATTACTGCTATACCTTCCTTTCTACCTATAAATCCGAGTTTTTCTGTTGTAGTTGCCTTGACATTGATTCTAAACATTTCAATATTTAGAGTTTTTGCTAACTTCTTGGCAATTTCTTCTTTAAATTTTTGAAGCTTTGGCTCTTGTGCTATAACAGTAATATCCGCATTTACAAGCTCAAAACCTACTTCTTGCACCTTTTTATAAGCTTCTTTTAAAAGTTCTATAGAATTTGCATTTTTGTATTTCATATCCGTATCTGGATAAAGTTCGCCAATATCACCTAAACTCGCAGCACCCAAAAGTGCATCAGTTAAAGAATGCGCCAAAACATCGCCATCAGAATGTGCCTTTAAACCCATAGTAGGATGAATTTGTATCCCTCCTAAAATCAAAGGCCTATTTTCTCCAAATTCATGCACATCAAAACCATTGCCGCAAAAAATTTCACTCGCAGGTTTTGGAAGTTTCATTTTTTTTAAATCCTCTTTATAAGTGATTTTTCTAGCATTTTCATCGCCTTGTATATACCAAATTTTACCACCCACACTTGCAACCGCCGTGCTATCATCGCTAAATTCCACACCGCTTTCTAAAGCCTTTTTTAAAAGCTTAGTACGCGAAAGTTGTGGGGTTTGTATGAGTTTTATTTTTTCTCTTTGTAAAATTTCATTTTCCAAGATGCTTGTATCAACTACTTTTAAAGCAGGAGTGATGCAATCAGCATTAGGAGTGTTTTCAATCAATTTTTTAAGCATTTTTTTTGAAATATTAGCCCTTGCAACATCACTCACCATCACAAATTCAGAATTTACTTTCTCAAGAGCATTTTTTAAAGACTGTGCACGTGAATTTCCGCCCTGAATAATCTCATAATTTGAAGAAAATTTTTGCATATATTTAGCATTACTAGAAGTAACAATTATTTTTTTGAAATTATAATAAGAACTCAATTTTTTTGTAACATAAAGCCATAAAGGATCATGATTTAATCTCAAAAATTGCTTTTTTACTTTCAAATCAAACCTTGTAGAATCACCAGCTGCGAGCATTATCAAACTAATATCAAACACAAATTCCCTTAAAATAGTTTTGTATTATGTTACCATATTATACACTTACAAAAAGCTAAATTTTATTTATTTATAGTAAAATCCTTACAAAAATTTAAAAGGAGAAATTTTGGAAGAGCAAATCAAACAAAAACTTATGCAAGTAAAATACCCAAATTTTGACAAAGATATAGTCAGTTTTGGTTTTGTAAAAGAAATCAATGTAAAAGATCAAAATGCAAATATAAAATTAGAAATAGTTTCTGCAAGTACTGATATAGCAAATACCTTAAGAACAGATATTGCAGAGGCTTTAAAAGATTTAAATTTAAAACTCGATCTTCAAATCATACAACCAAAAATCCCAGAAGAAAAAAGCAATTCAAGAAGCGGTAAAAACATCGCTCCGCAAGTTAAAAACTTTATCATGGTTTCAAGTGGAAAAGGCGGAGTAGGAAAATCTACAACCACAGTAAATTTAGCTATTTCTATGGCAAAAATGGGTAAAAAAGTAGGGATTTTAGATGCAGATATTTATGGACCAAATATTCCAAGAATGCTCGGTGAAATAGGCACTCAACCAGAAGTTGTGGGTTCAAAACTAAAACCTATTTTAACTCATGGCATTTATATGATGAGTATGGGCGTTTTAATTGAAGAAGGACAAGGGCTTATGTGGCGTGGGGCAATGATTATGAAAGCCGTGGAACAACTTTTAGCTGATGTGATTTGGCCTGAACTTGATGTTTTATTTTTAGATATGCCTCCAGGAACAGGTGACGCACAAATCACTTCCGCACAAAGCATTCCAATTACCGCAGGAGTTTGCGTAAGCACCCCGCAAAGCGTTTCTTTAGATGATAGCAAAAGAGCCTTAGATATGTTTAATAAACTCCACATTCCAATCGCTGGAATTATTGAAAATATGAGCGGATTTTTATGTCCTGATAATGGCAAAGAGTATGATATCTTTGGTAAAGGTACAGCAGAAGATATGGCAAAAGCTTATGGTAGCGAGGTTTTGGCACAAATTCCTATCGAGATGATTGTAAGAGAAGGTGGTGATGAGGGCAAACCTGTAAGTTTTTATCATCCTGAAAGTATAAGCTCAAAACGCTATTTGATAGCAGCTGAAAAAATTTGGCAAGTTATAGAAAAAATCAACAACGAAGGTGGAGCAGATAATTCTGCAATTCAACCTATAATGAATGGTAAAAGTGCTTGCTCTAATTAAAATTTAATCATCCTAAAGGAATAAATTTGTCATCACAAAGAGACAAACTTTCGTCATTCTGAAAGAATAATACATTTTCACTCATCATGAGCGAAACGAAAGATCTAAAGTATTTTAAATAGAGATGTTTCACTTCGCTCAACACGACAAGGAAGAATAGAGATTCCTTGTGTTACTTAAAATGACAAGTCTTATATCAAGCTTTTGCATATATTTTAATTCTTTTTTGCATCTCTTTGGATATAATAAAAGTTTTAATTTTTACAAAGGAATGATAATGATTAACACCAAAGAAGATTTTTTACTTTTAATTAAACAAATCGAGCAAAAAAGCGGCTACAAAAAACCAATGGCATTTGGTATAGCAAGACTTGATAGGGGGCAGCTCAATAAAAATAAAATTTTACAAGCTAATTTTGCTTTAATTAATTACGAGCAAAATTATGGCTCTGCAGCAATTATGCTTGAAGCTTTTATGCAAAGGGGCGTGGAGATTGATTTTGATGCGAGTGAATTTGTGCAGACTTTAAAATTAGAAGATATCGATTTCGCACTTTCTTGCTTTAAACCTTTTTTAGAAGAAGAAGGGCATAAAAATATAGACATTTTAAAAATCATCAAAGACAAATTCAAAGATGAAGAATTTGCCTTTGTATGCCTTTTTGAAGACAAAGCACCTTTAAGTGTAGAAAGTGTTTATCTCAAACTTTACTTGCTTTCCACAAAAAAAGTACCTTTAAGAAGTATCAATCTAAATGGAGCTTTTGGACTTTTAAATAACGCTGCTTGGAGTGATGATAAGCCAATCGAGCTTGAGTATTTAAGAGAAAATGAAATGCGTTTGAAAATGAGCAATCAATACCCAAAAATTGATTTTGTTGATAAATTTCCACGCTTTTTAGCCCACATTATCCCTGAAGACAATACAAGAATTTTAGAAAGTTCCAAAGTAAGAATGGGTGCATCTTTAGCTGCTGGCACAACGATAATGCCGGGTGCAAGCTATGTAAATTTTAATGCGGGTACAACAGGAGCTTGTATGGTTGAAGGGCGTATCAGCTCAAGTGCTATTGTAGGAGAAGGATCTGATATTGGCGGTGGTGCTTCAATTTTAGGTGTTTTAAGCGGAACAAGTGGAAATGCCATAAGTGTAGGTAAAGCTTGCCTTTTGGGTGCAAATTCAGTAACTGGAATTCCTTTAGGAGATAATTGTATAGTCGATGCAGGAATCGCTGTTTTAGAAGGGACAAAATTCTTAGTCAAAGATAGCGAAGAACTTGCTAAGCTTAATCCAAATTTCGACTTTAGCAAAGAAATTTACAAAGGCATAGAATTAAAAGGACTTAATGGACTTCATTTCCGCCAAGACTCTATAAACGGGGCAATGATAGTAGCGCTAAATAAAAAAGCTATCAAACTCAATGAGGCTTTACACTAAAAATTTTACAGCCTATTTTGGCTGTAAAATTTTACTCATAATTTTAAAATACCATTTTATCCTTGCTTAAGATTAGGAATATTAGCATTTGCAACTTGAGTATCAATTTGCGTAAGCATTTGCAAGGTTTCTTCAAATTCAAAGCTTTCTTCAGGATTTTGCATAAGAAAATTTTGCATAAATTCTTTTTTAGCTATAGCCTCATCGAGTTCTTTATCACTTCCTTTTTGATAAGCACCAATACGAAGCAAAACTTCATTTTCTTTTAAAAGCGAATTTAAGCGTTTAAATTTCCTTGCTAAAAGTTTATGCTCAGGCGTGATAATATCACTCATTACCCTTGAGGCTGAATTTTGTATATTAATAGGCGGATAAATTCCAAAATCGGTTAGCTCGCGGCTTAAAACAATATGCCCATCTAAAATAGAACGGCTTTGATCAGCGATTGGATCACTCATATCATCTCCATCAACCAAAACCGTGAAAAATGCTGTTATCGTACCTTTACCTTCTTCTTTTCCGGTGCGCTCCATAAGTTGAGGTAAAAGGCTTAAAACGCTTGGTGGATAGCCTTTTGTAGTAGGGGGTTCGCCAAGAGCAAGTCCGATTTCTCTTTGTGCCATAGCAAAACGCGTCACACTATCCATGATAAAAAGCACATCTTTGCCTTGTTCTTTAAAATACTCTGCCACACTCATAGCACAAAATGCCCCATATTTACGCATTAGGGCACTATCATCGCTGGTTGCTACGATAATAACCGTATCATCAAGTTTTCCACCTAAATTTTTTTGTATAAATTCAGGGATTTCGCGCCCCCTTTCACCTATTAAAGCAATGACTTTTATCGGGGCTTTGGAATTTTTTACTATCATTCCCATTAATGTGGATTTTCCTACACCGCTTCCAGCAAAAATACCAAGTTTTTGTCCCACACCACAAGTTAAAAGTGCGTCTATAGTTTTAACTCCTACAGGAAAAACTTCTTCTATAAGTCCTCTTTTCATCGCATCAATGGGTGCACGCATGATAGGCATATATTTACTTGCCTCAATAGCACCCTTGCCATCTTTTGGCCGCATAAAAGGATCGACCACGCGTCCTAAAAGCTCATCGCTAACACCTATTTGCATACCTGCATCACTCATAAAGACACGATCACCTATTTTAAAGCCTTCAATAAAAGAAAAAGGGCTTAAATAGCTAAATTGCTCTTTAATCTCAACCACCATAGCCAAAGTGCTTAAATTTTCGTTTTCATTTGAAACAAGTTTTACTATATCACCTATACCTGTTTTTAAGCCTTTTATTTCGATATTGGTTGATGAAATTTTAGTGATTTCGCCAAAAACGGCATTTAAATTTTCTTTAGAAATTTGCTTTCTTAATTTTTCTAAACTCATTAAAACCTAACTTGTTTTGGAGAATTTATTAAAGAAAAAAATTCTTTTCTAGTTTTTTCGTTTTTGATAAAAAGCCCACGCAAAGCCGAAGTTGTAGTAGTAGAATTTACTTTTTGTACTCCACGCATCTCTACACACATATGTCTTGCTTCTATAACTACGCCAACGCCTTTTGCGCCAACATTTTGCATTAAAGCATCTGCAATTTGCTCAGTGAGTTGCTCTTGAATTTGAAGTCTTCTTGCAAAAACCTCAACAAGGCGTGGAATTTTACTAAGCCCAACGACTTTTTTATCAGGGATGTAAGCTACATGTACGCGACCAAAAAAAGGCAAAAGATGATGTTCGCAAAGGCTATAAAATTCTATATCTCTTACCAAAACCATTTCATTATTTGAGCTTTCAAATAGAGCATCATTTAAAATCTCTTTAACATTTTTTTCATAACCACTTGTTAAATACTCAAAAGCTTTAAATACACGATTTGGGGTTTTTACTAAACCTTCTCGATTTGGATTTTCTCCTATGATCTCAAGCATAGCTTTTACACAATTTTCAAATTTTTCTTGCACAAAAATCTCCAAGATGTTTATTTTTAAAGTAACTTGGCAAATTTTAACATAAATAACTTTAATTTTTATGCAAGGAATAAGGAAAATTTTGGTATAGTGGCAGATAAAATTTTTATTATTTAAGGAAAATCAATGGAAGTAAAAGCCAAGCAACTTGACTCTGTAAATGCTACTGCTAGCGTTAAAATTCCTGCAAGTTCTATCAATGCTGAAGTAGAAAAATTAGCAAAACAAGCATCAAAAACCGTAAAAATGGATGGTTTTAGAACAGGACATGTGCCAGTCGCAGCTGTTTTAAAAAGATATGCAAAACAACTTAATGGTGATGCTGAGAGAAATTTGTTCCGTAAAGCTGTTAGCGAAGCTTTAAAAGAATTAAAAAAAGAAGGCAAGGATCTTGTAGGCGATCCATATTTTGAAAAATTCAACCGCGAGAAAGATGAAATAAATGTTGAAATAGCTCTTTCTTTCAAACCTGATATTAAATTAGAAGGATATGAAAAATTCATTCCTGAATACTCTACTCCAAAAGTAACCAAAAAAGAAATTGATACAAAAAAAGAAGATTTGCTTAAAAGTTTCGCTACTTTAGAGTCTGTAAAAAAAGCAAGAAAGCTTAAAGAAGGAGATTTTGCAAAATTTGACTTTGAAGGCTTTGTAGATGGTAAAGCTTTTGAAGGCGGCAAGGCGCAAAATTATATCTTAGAAATCGGCTCAAAGCAATTCATACCTGGATTTGAAGAAGGTATGATAGGACTTAAACCTGAAGAGGAAAAAGACATAGAAGTTACCTTTCCAAAAGAATACGGTGCAGAGCATTTAGCAGGTAAAGCGGCAGTTTTTAAAGTCAAACTTCACGAAATACAAGAACTTAAAATTCCTGAACTCAACGATGAAATGTTAAAAAAAGTTTTACCAAATGAAAAAGAACCAACAGAAGAAATTCTTGAAACAAGACTCAAAGAACAAATTAAAAATGAAAAATTATTCAAACTTGTAAATGAAGAGTTAAAACCTAAATTTGCAGATGCTTTGATTGAAAATTTTGATTTTGACATCCCAAGAGGAATTGTAGAGCAAGAAACTGATATACAGTTTAGAAACGCTTGGAATACTTTTAGTGAAAAAGAAATTGAAGAGCTTAAATCAAGCGAAGTGAATTATCAAATCAAAAGAGATAGTTTTAAAGAAGAAGCTAAAAAAAGCGTCAAACTCACCTTTATCATAGATGAATTGGCCAAACTAAGAGGCATTGGTGTTAGTGATCAAGAATTAGTTCAAGCAGTGTATTTTGAAGCTTATCGTTTTAAAATTAATCCGAAAGAACATCTTGAAAATTACAAAAAACAAGGTGCATTACCGGCTTTAAAAATGGCTTTAATTGAAGATAGATTATTTAGCGATATTTTCTTAAAAGATAAAAATTCAGCCAAAGAAAGCGAAAAATAATGTTTATCCCTTATGTTATAGAAAAAACAAGTAGAGGCGAAAGAAGCTATGACATCTACTCAAGACTTCTAAAAGATAGAATTATTATGTTAAGTGGCGAGATAGATGATGATCTTGCCGCTTCGATAGTGGCACAATTTTTATTTTTAGAAGCAGAAGATCCTGACAAAGACATTTATCTTTATATCAATTCTCCAGGCGGTGTTGTAACAAGCGGCTTTAGCATTTATGATACGATGAATTACATAAAGCCGGATGTTTGCACTATTTGCATAGGTCAAGCTGCTTCTATGGGAGCGTTTTTGTTAAGTTGTGGAACAGAAGGTAAACGCTTTGCTTTGCCAAATTCACGCATTATGATTCATCAACCTTTGGGTGGAGCACGCGGACAAGCAACAGATATAGAAATTCAAGCAAAAGAAATTTTAAGATTAAAGTCAATTCTAAATAACATCTTAGCCAAAAATACTAAGCAAAAACTCTCAAAAGTCGAAAAAGATACAGATAGGGATTTTTTTATGAGTGCAGCTGAAGCAAAAGACTATGGACTTATCGATAAGGTTTTAGAAAAAAGCTTTAAATAAAAAAAGGGGAAACATGGATTTTGAAAGCGATGATTTTTTATCAGATTTTAACTTCGATCAAAATGAAACAAAAGAACCTCAGAAAATAAATAAAATTAGTGGGGGAGAGCTTGAAAAATTTGCACGAGCGGTATTAACGCAACTTGTTGATGATAATGTTCCTCCAACTCCTGAAAATTTTAGAATTTATTTTGAAAAAATGATCGATGGAAAGTCCATGACTTTACAGAAAAAAATTTCTGAATTAATGGAAATTGAAAGCAAAAAAGAAGATAAACAAGTCTTGATAGAAAACGAAGTCAAACGAAGCTTCTCGTCTTTAAAAATCCTACTGCAAGATATAGCTATGATTTACAAAAACACAGAAGTAATGGTTGATCTTACCCACAAAAGAATGTCAGAGCTTTCTATAAATTCCAATAGCCTAACAGCAATTAATATAATTGATACTCTAAAGATGGATTTAGAGCGCTTTTCAGCTTTACTTGAAAAATATTCTTTAAATATCAAATACAGCTTTGAAGAAGTTTCGCAAGTTTATAAATCTATAGAAGAACAAAGTGATTTTGATCCCAAATATGGCGTTTATAATAAAAAATTCTTACTGAAAACTTTAGATAATTTCAAAGAAGGTTTTTCAAAGTATAACTATCAAACTTCTTTGATTTTTCTTAGAGTCAAAGAAAGCGTTTTTGCAAAAATTTTAAGTCAAAAAGAAAAAACTATTTTGTTGAAAAATATTTCTAAAATTCTTACAAAACACATAGCAAAAGGCGATATCATCGCACATTATGAAAACGGAATTTTTGTGGCTATTTTAAAACATACCAACTTAAATGATGCAAAAAAAATATGTGAAGATTTATTAAGCTTTATTTATAATACAAACTTTTTCATGAGTGGAATTGAAATTGAAATGGATTTGGAAGCGGTGCTTACTTGCATTAGCGATGAATTTAGCAATGAAAAAATGATAGAAAAAGCCATCAACGCTTTGGAACTTACAGGCAAAGAAACACAGCAATTTGCTGTGATAAATTAAGGGCAAAATTTGAAACGAGAAATCATCACTTATCCTAACAAAAACCTTTTTTTAAACTCCAAAGTTATAAGCGAATTTAACGAAGAATTACACATTTTATTAGATGATATGTATGATACCATGATAGCAAATAATGGCGTTGGTTTAGCGGCCATTCAAGTCAATGTTCCACTTCGTGCTTTACTTGTAAATATCCCAGATGAAAATGAAGAGCAAAAAAAAGAAAATTTACTTGAAATCATTAATCCTCAAATCGTCCCTTTAGACGATGAAAAAATCAGCTTTACCGAAGGTTGTTTAAGTGTGCCTGATTTTTACGAAGAAGTCGAACGCTACAATCACATCTTACTCAAATACCAAGATCGATTTGGGAATTTTAAAGAACTCGAAGCTAAAGGCTTTTTAGCAGTAGCAATCCAACATGAAAACGATCATTTAAACGGACATTTGTTTATTGAAAAGCTCTCTTTTTTAAAAAGAAAGAAATTCGATAAAGAATTCAAAAAACAACAAAAAAAATCTAAATGAAAAAATTAAAATGTATAAGCTACGATGAAAATTTAGACATCATTGATGTAGAATCAACTCTTACAAGAGGCTTGCCAGGTTTTGGTATAGTAGGTCTTGCAAATATAGCCATCAAAGAAAGCATTGAACGCATTAAAGCCACTCTTTTAAATTGCAATTTTAACTTCCCTGCTAAAAAAATCACCATTAATCTAAGCCCATCGGGTATCCCAAAAAGGGGCTCACATTTTGATTTAGCTATTGCCACACTTATACTTTTACACAATGAAGACTTGCAAGACTTCTTTGTAGTTGGAGAATTAGGGCTCGATGGGAGCATTAAAAGCACCAATGAGCTTTTTTCTTTGCTTTTATTTTTATCCGCAAAAGTCAAAAATGCTCGCGTGATCGTCCCAAAAAGCATAGCTTTAAAAGCTTCTATGATACCGAATTTAGAAATCTTTGGACTTAAAAATTTAAATGAAGTCATAGAATTTTTTAAAGAAAAAAACTATGATAAATTTAAATTTTCCCAAATCCATCCTTTATTTGAAAATCCTATCATTTTAAATGATGAAATTTTCATAGCCAATCAAAATTTTGCTCTTGATTTTAGCGATGTTAAAGGTCAAGAAAATGCCAAAAAAGCTTGTATGATCGCCGCACTTGGTATGCATAATATCTTGTTTGAAGGCAGTCCAGGAAGCGGCAAAAGTATGTGTGCAAAGCGCTTAGTATATATCATGCCTCCTCAAAATTTAGATGAAATTCTAATGCAAAGCGCTTATATGTCTTTAAATTCTAGCGAATGTGAATTTTCGCAAACTCGAATTTTTAGACATCCACATCACACAAGCACTAGAGCTAGTATCTTTGGCGGTGGAACAAAAAACGCAAAAATTGGCGAAGTTGCCTTAGCAAATGGGGGAGTTCTATTTTTTGATGAATTTCCACATTTTTCTAAGCAAATTATTGAAAGTCTAAGAGAGCCTTTAGAAGATCATAAGATTCACATTGCAAGGGTAAATTCCAAAGTCACCTACGAAACAAAATTCAGCTTCATAGCTGCACAAAATCCTTGTCCTTGCGGAAATTTATTCTCGAAAAATTTATCTTGCACTTGCAGTGAAGTTGAGATTAAAAAATACAAAAACCGCATCTCTGCTCCTATTTTAGATAGAATCGATCTTTATGTGGCAATGGATGAAATTTCAGCTAAAGATAAAGCAAGTTTAACTTCCAAAGAGATGAGCCAAAAAATTTTTGAAGCCTTTGCGTTTAGCAAAAAACGTGGACAAAAAGAATTTAATGGAAAATTAAAAGATGAAGATATTAAAAAATTTTGCATAATGGAAAATTCAGCTCAAGAAATTTTAAATTTAGCCATTTCTCGTTATAAACTTTCACAAAGAGGTATCAACAAAACCTTAAAAGTTGCTCGTTCCATTGCAGACTTAAATGCCAGTGAGTTTATCAACAAAGAGCATATTTTAGAAGCTTTGAATTTTAGGATAAAAAATGCTTTATGAATTATCATTAATTCTAGCTTTTTTATGCTTATTGTTAATAAGTTTTATTTGGATAAAATCCTCTAGCAAAAACACAGAAAAAGAAAATGCTATTTACAAAGAAAAAATACAAGAACTACTCAATCAGCTCCAAGAAATAAAAATAAAAGAAGAAAAGCTTATCCAAGAAAAAATACAATTGATTTCAAAATGCGAAGTATTGGAAAATAAAAATTCAGAGAGAGAAAAATTAAAAGAAAGCTATGAAAGAAAATTACTTGACTTAGAAAACAAACTAAACCAAAAAGAAAGCGAAAAAGAAGAGCTTCTAAAAAGCTATGCTCAAGAAAAAGAAAAAATCAAAGAAGATTATCAATGTAATTTAACTCTTTTAGAAAAAAAATTTGAAGAAAATCTAAAAAATCAAAACTCCACTCTCATCAATCAAAACAAAATCATACTAAATGAAGATGTCAAAAAACTTTTAGAAGAGATTTTCTTACCTGTTAAAAAAAGCGTAAAAGAATACAGTGAAAGATTAAACCATAATGAGATAAGTTTAAAAACACATATAGAAAATATGTTTAAATTTAGCCAAAATATGGGTGAAAATGCCGATAAGCTTGCAAAAATTTTAAAAGGCGATAAAAAAATTCGTGGTAATTTTGCAGAGCTTCAACTCAAATCTGTGCTTGAAAATAGTGGTCTAGTTGAAGGTTTGCAGTATAAATTGCAAGAAAAATTTAAAGATGAAGGCAAGACTTATATCCCTGATGCGATTGTGTTTTTAGATAAACAAAAAAGTATTATTATCGATGCTAAGTTTTCTTTGCCTAGTGATTTTAGTTTTGAAGAGTTAGATTTAAGCGTATGCAAAGAACTTGCATTTAATCTAAAAGCTAGGATAGATGAACTTGCCAAAAAGCCTTATGCGCAGTTTGATAAACACACTCATGAGTTTGTTTTGCTTTTTGTGCCTTATCAAAATATTTTAGATTTGATTTTAAGTGTTGATGCGTCAATTTATCAATACGCTTATCAAAAAAAGGTCTATCTAACCACGCCAAATACTCTTTTTATGGCTTTAAATACCATTGATATTTCTTGGAAAAACATACAAAGCAATGAAAACATTTTAAAAGCCTTTGAAGAGCTGGGTAAATTTCATGATAAATTTGCGGGTGTTTTAGAAGATTTTGATAAAATAAAAAACAACATAAAAAGCTTAAATACAAATATAGACAATATGCAAACTAAATTAAATAGTGGTAGTGGTAATTTAGCTTCAAGGGTTGTAAAACTAAAAGAACTTGGTGCTAAGACAAATAAATTAATTACTTGTGAGTTTAGCGAATGAAAACAATTAGCAATGATATAAAATTACTAGAGCAAAATGCTATAAATAAAGGCTTAGATGAGCTTATTTTAATGGAAAATGCAGGGCTAAATTTAGCTAAGCTCATCAAAAAAGAAGCCAAAAAAATTCGCAAAAATTTTAAAATCAAAAAAGTAAAAATACTTTTTTTACTAGGTGGTGGCAACAACGCAGCAGATGGCCTTGTGGCTTTAAGAAATTTAAAAAATGCAAAGGCTTATAAGCTAGGTTTTAGAGAAAATGAAACTTTTAAAAAACAAGAGCAAATTTTAGAAAATTTTGGTTTTAAATTTATGCAAAAAGAGCCAAAATTGAAAAAATTTCACATCATTGTTGATTGTATTTTGGGTACGGGGATTAAGCGTGAAGTAGATGAAAAAACAAAGCAAATTTTAGAAAAAGCAAATAAAAGCAAAGCTTTAAAAATCGCTTGTGATATACCGACAAATTTGGGCTTTTTACCTTGTTTTAAAGCAGATATTACGCAGTGTATGGGGGCTTTGAAAGAAATCTTACTTGAAGACTTTGCTAAAGAATTTGTAGGCAAAATTAAGATTGCAAATTTAGGCGTAAATGATAAATTATTTAGTCCTAATCAAAATGCTTTTTTGCTAGAAAAAAAGGACTTAAAAACCATAAAAAGAAGCACGAGTTCCAATAAAGGTAATTTCGGACATATTTACATAGTAGCAAATGAAAGTGCAGGCACTTTA
Source organism: Campylobacter sp. US33a (assembly GCF_004378855.1). GTDB lineage: Bacteria > Campylobacterota > Campylobacteria > Campylobacterales > Campylobacteraceae > Campylobacter_D. The sequence goes on along the minus strand of NZ_RYYL01000004.1, from coordinate 29,635 downwards.
GCGGGGCTTGGAGCTTTAAATTTTGGTAGCGGGCTTGTATCATTAGTCGCTAAAAAAAGCTTTTCGCCACTTTTAATGATAAAATCAAGTCTTTCAAAAGAAGCAAGTGCTATATCTTTAGGAATGGGACTTGAGAATCTAAATATCTTAAAAGATGAAATTTTGCAAACCATACCTTTGGTTTTGGATGCAAATTGCTTTTTAAGTGGGGCTATACTTTGGTATTTAAATAGAGAGGATGTTATCATCACGCCACACCCAAAAGAATTCACAAGACTTTATAAAATGTGTTTTGATGAAGATTTAAGTGTAGAAGTTTTACAAAAAAACCGCTTTTTTTATGCTAAAAAATTCGCACAAAATTATAGTTGCGTTCTTGTTTTAAAAGGTGCAAATCCCATCATCATACAAAAAGAAAAACTCTATGTGATAAATTTAGGAAACGAAGCCTTAGCAAAAGGCGGAAGTGGAGATGTTTTAAGCGGTATGATGGCTGCACTTTTGGGTGCAAAATTCACTCCTTTAAAAGCAGCAAAAAACGCTTGTTTGGCACATGCTTTGGTAGCTAGAAAATATAAATTTAACAAAAATAGTTTTGATGCAATAAAACTCATAAAAGGATTAAAATGCTTGTAAAATTAGCCGTGCTTTTTAGCGGAAATGGTAGTAATTTAGAAAATATTTTAAATCATCTTCATCAAAAAACTATAGGTTCAAACACTTATGAAGTTGTGCTTTGTCTTTGCAATAAAAAAGACGCCTTTGGCATACAAAGGGCTAAAAAATTTGGCCTTGAAAGTGTGATTGTCGATCATAAAGATTATAAAAGTAGAGAAGAATTTGATGAAATTTTGGTACAAAAAATCAAAGAAAGCGGAGCAGATCTTGCAATTTTAGCGGGATTTATGCGAATTTTAAGCCCTATTTTTACAAAAAATATCAAAGCCATTAATCTTCACCCCTCATTACTCCCACTTTTTAAGGGTGCAAATGCCATAAAAGAGAGCTTTGAGAGTGATATGAAAGTGGCTGGAGTGAGTGTGCATTGGGTAAATGAAGAATTAGATGGTGGAAAAATCATCACTCAAAAAGCTTTTGAAAAAAAGAATTTAAGTTTTGAAGATTTTGAAGCAAAAATTCACGCCCTAGAGCATGAAATTTTACCTTTGAGTGTGATAGAAATTTTTGAAAGTAAAGTTAATTTACCAAAATAACTTTTATTGTTAAAATATTTTTTTAAAAAATTTAATGATTTTTTCATTTAAAATCTTTCAAAGCATCTATAAAATCTTTTATATTGCTTACTTGATCTTCTACCCAATCTTCTATACTATAATCTTCATCACATTCGCTATCTTCATTATAATAATCTCCCCCTTCAAAGTCAGCAGGATCATCATAGAGTTCCATTTCTATATGTTCTAATTCAAATTCCAAATCATTTATAAAATTGCTAAGATTTGTGCTATTAAATGTCCTTTTGTCATATTCTAAAATGGCGATTAAGTTAGGTGGTAAAATAGCTTTATATTTTTCATCGACTTTTAAATTGCCATTTTCCACTAAATTTTTATATTCATAGCTTAAGATGCTACTTATAAAAGCTCTTCGCTCGTATTTTTTAAACCATCTAAAGCACCTTTTAAATAACTATCATTTTTAAGATAGTATTTAAATACTTCTTGTATATCTTTATCCAATAAATTTTTATTTTTCATTATCTTTCCTTATAATTTATTTTAGCAAAGTAAATTTCTATTCCCTCATTCACTTTCTTTAGCCTTTTTTATAGCATCGTTTAAAAGTTTGGAATATTCATCATGATATTTACCCAATAAGTCAAAATCAGTTTCTCCATCAATTTCACAATGAGAAGAATCATATGCTGGTAAATTAAATTTCTTTCTGATTTGTTCTGAAGTCATTGTTCCTGCATCTTTTAAAAGTTTTTTATTTCTAGATCCTTTTGCAATATCTAAAGGGGTGCTTGGGGTAGCAAAATTTACATTGGCTCCAAGTTCGATTAAAAGCTGTGTAACCCTATAGGTTTCTGCTTCTTTTACAGCTTCAAATAAAAGGGTTTCATTGTATTCACTCTCTTGAATAAGTCGGGTTTGCATATCTACATTAGCTCCTCCTTTAATGGCTAGTTCTAATAATTCATAATTATTGCGTCTAGCCCAAAAATGCATAGGAGTCCAACCAAATGATCCTTCATCATGCACTTCAAATTTAGCCCCACGATTGACTAGATACTTAATGATATGAGAGTTTGGATTATCAGCGCTTAGTATATAATCATAGATTAAAGCGTTTTGATAAATACAAGGATCATCTTCTACTTTTTTCATTAAAATATATTTATCATTAGCTTCTTTGATGTGTTTCATGTCACTATGATAGAAATTATATTTAGAATCTTTTAAACTTAAACCATACTCATCAAATAAATAATCTAAAATAGAAAAATCATTATTATTTTCTTCGCAAGCAAATGCAGCCCTTAATATCAAATTCATAGGCTCAAATAAAGGATATTCTTCATTTTTATTTTTAAAATGAAGCTCATAACAAGATATTTTTACAGGATAATCTTTTAAAATATCTTTTACCTTAGCTAAATCATTATCATCTATAGCTTCAAGAACTAAATCTTCTAACTCATCTTTTTGTTTGTAATTCATAGCTTTGATATCTTCTAGTTTTTTCATTTGTTTTTCCTTTCTTATGGTATTTGTTTGATAAAACCTAACCTTAAAACATTTACACAAAGCTAATCCTATTTTGTTTAATCATTCTAGCACGATTGATAAGAGCATAAAGGGCTATATCTTCATCATTATATATTTCTCCTTCAAATTCTTCATCCCCATCAAACTCAATACTTTTCCATTCTATAATCTCTGCTTTAGCATTAGTGATAAAAGAAATATATTTATCTCTTTGTTTATCGTGTTTAATACCTGCACATAAAGGTTTAAGTGCTTCATCATACCAAATCACTTCTAGATTTTCTTCTTTGATGATTCTTAGTGCTACTTCTTTTGTTAGATATCCTTTAATGTCTTTTCCATCGTATTTTCTTCGCTTATAATTCATCTGCAACATTTTATCAATGGCTTCTTTTTCACTATCAAAAGAATACTCAAGTTCAACACCTCCCCTTTCTCCAATATAAACAGCTTCGTATTTATGATTGTTAGGATTAAACCAAATTGTAAAATGATATTCTCCTGCTGTATTATCATAATCACGCCAAGTTACATAGATTAACTTTTCTTCTTTTATAATTAATTCTGCTTGTTCTCTTGTCATTATTGCTCTTTATGGTATTCTTTAATGAAATTAATATGTTATTTTAATTGATGAATACAGTATTTATTAATCAATCTTCACATACTAAAACTTCACTAAAACTAAAACCTAATAAATTGTTTTCTCTTACGCATTTTAGAAAATCCTAACAAAGATCATTTTCTATAGAATGTTTTAAAACATCAAATACTTCTATACTTCCATCATCATATTCTATAGTAAAGTCTCTTTCTTCAATGGCTTTTTGATTATTTTTTAGAATTTTTAATGCTTGTTCTTTTTGATTAAGTTCTATAAGTAGTAAAACTTGCATTAAGGTTCTATCTTGCCAAATAGTATCTTCATTTTCTTCATAATTGTAAATAAAATCATAAAGCCCTTTTATTGTGTTAGTAGTATCAGTTTTAAAAGCTTCAATAAGAGTATCTATACTTTCTTTATAAGCTTTTAAAAAACTATGATAAGAATCACTTGGCATATCATCTAATCCAGATTGTTTTAAATCATTCAAATTGGTAAATTCCATACTTTTAAAAGAAAATGGAAAAGATCTAACGCCATGTTGATTTAAAATTTTAAAATCTAAATTAGGCTGATCAAGTCCTATTATCTTACATAAAATTTCATCACTTTTCATAGATTTTACTCTAAAAGAAACACTAAAACTTATGCAATCATCTTCTTCTAAATAATGTTCAAAAGTAAAAAGTAAGTCGTCAAAAACACCATAAGTGATAAATTCTTCTGTTTTTAAACCATATTGTGCTGAAAATTTGTCCAGTTTTTTGCAAAATTTTAGAACAATATCATCTAAGATTTCTTGTCGTATCATTTAAATTCCTTTTCAAGTTTTTTTCTAGCCATGAAAAGCCTTGTGGGTTTTTAAACCCACTAAGATTAAATTAAATCATAAGGAAAGTATTTGTATTGTTTAAATTCTTCTTTTTTATCCAAATTCATTAGCTTTACAATTGCTGCACCTTCAAGATCCCAAGTATCTAGAGGATCTCTTAATCTTGTATGTTTTTTCATATATTTATGTAAAAACTCAATATCTTGAGTTGCTACAAATTCTTTAATAAGCTCGTGTTCTTTGCGAATACATTTGCGTTCTAAATTTAAATTCTTACCCTTAGAACCTATAAAATGTAAAAACCAATCTCTATTGAGAATATCTCTTCTTTTTCTCTCATCTTCTTCTATTAATTCTAATACACAAGCACTATCCATATCTAGTAATACTCTAATACAAAGTTCAAGAGCATTTCCATCAAACCAGCTGATATCCAATCCTTTTTCTAAACGATTTTTTTCTTTTTCTAGTATGTATGCTTCTAAATCTTTTTTAACTAGATTTATATCATCACCACGAGAGTATTTATCCATAGCAAGATGAAATTTTCTATCTTCTATACAAAAAAGACAAGTTTCTCTTTGCCCAAAAGGAAGCTCTAAAAGTATTTTTTCGGATCTTTTAATAGATTCTTCACTTTCTATTATCTCTTTAGTAAAATACGCTTCATCTTTGCTAGTATCCCTTACCATTTTTTATCCTTTTATTATGACAAATTTTAGTTTATCCAAATTATCTTTAAAACACTATTTGCTTTAAGACTATAAAATTACCCTTTGAAAATTTCACAATCAATAAGGAAATTAATGTTTGAATGGATATTTAGCCCTGATGCTTGGCTTACTCTTATCACGCTTGCTGCACTTGAAATTGTCTTAGGTGTAGATAATATCATCTTTTTAGCAATTTTAGTAAGCAAACTTCCTGCACAACACCGCGACAAAGGAAGAATTTTAGGTCTTGGTTTTGCGATGATTACTAGAATTTTGCTACTTTTATCACTTTTTTGGGTTATGAAACTCATCAATCCCTTATTTTCAATCTATGTAGGTGATGTATCAAAACTTAGCGAAGTGGCTGTAAATTCTATAGTTTTTGGGACTTCGTTTTTTGCATTTTTTGGCGGAGGTATTCCTGATTTAGAAACTTATTGGGGTGAAATTTCAGGAAGAGATTTGGTGCTTTTCTTTGGGGGATTGTTTTTAATTTTTAAATCCATCAAAGAAATTAAAGATGAAATTTTACACAATCATAGCGAAGAGGAAAATATTAACCATATCAAAGTAAGCTCTAAACTTTGGGTGGTGGTGGCTGAAATTGCCATTATTGACATTGTATTTTCCCTTGATAGTGTAATTACTGCTGTAGGTATCGCTCAAAATATCGAGATCATGATTATTGCTGTGATTTTAGCTGTTCTTGTGATGCTTTTTGCTTCAAAACCTATTGCAGATTTTGTGGAAAAATATCCTAGTATTAAAATTCTAGCTCTTGCTTTTTTGATTATGATAGGCGTTGTTTTAGTTTCAGAAAGTTTAGATTTGCATTTTGGAAAAGCTTATATTTATGTTGCAATGGTATTTGCTTTGGGGACTGAAATTCTAAATATCATTGCAGCTAAAAAGAAAAAACAGATTAAATAATCTGACTTTTTGAAAAAAATCCTTCTTGGGCGAATTGATGACAATTTTGACAATTTGCCCTACTTTTCACTTTTGTCGAGTGAAAAACTTCCTCTGGTATTTTGCGGTGTGTTCTTTTATAAAAATTATAATTTGTTATAGCTATCTCATTTACATTTTCATTTTTTAAATTCGCTTTAAATTTGGTATTAAATTCTTCCATTGAATTCTTTTCCAAAAAAGACAAAATCGCTTTTCTATCCATCTCGTCCAAACTAGCATCATCTCCAAAATGATTTTCCAAATTATTCATGATATTATTCCACGCTTTTTTGGGTAATAAATAAGAAACATAAGCTATATGACAAGAACCGCATTCTTTTTGATAAATGCTATAATCTTCGTTTTGCATATAGGAAAAATCATATTTTAAATCTTTAATACCGATAATTTGATTTTTGGGATAAAGCAGATAGAAAAACAAGGCAATAAAAAACAATAAAAAACTTGCGAAAAATATTTTTTGAAAAATATTCAAAGATACACTTTCGTTTATATTTGTATTTTTGTATCCATGTATCATAGAGTCTAAAGCATCGGCTTTATTGTAAAATTTATCTATCAAAACACCTAAAATGTGAATCACTACAACAAATACAAAAAAATTAACAAAAAATTCATGCAAATCTTTAATATATGAAAATACATCATATGTAAAATACAATTTTGCAAAAAATCCCGCTCTTTCTTCAACACCTAAAGCCAACATTCCGCTGATAAAAATCAAAATTCCCAAAATAAGCATTAATATTATAGCTATACTTGAAGCTGGATTGTGTCCTATATGTTTTTCTTTTATTGCTAAAATAGAAAATAAATATTTGGCAAGTCCTTTGAACTGAAAGTCTTTAAACAAAGAATATTTTGTCCCCACAAAACCCCAAATAATACGAAAAGCGATAATAGCAAAAAACAACACGCCCAGCAAAGCATGGTAATAAAACAAATTATCAAAATCTGAAAATAAATACGATAAAAGAAAAGTAACAATCAATAAAACATGTAAAAAACGATTTACAAAAGTCCAAATATAACTCTTAGTCATTCATTCTTCCATAATTTGGTATATAAACATCTTCATCATTATAAATTCCCTTATCTGCTTGTTTATGACATGCGGTACATCTTGCCAAAGATCCCACTTCTTTTTGCTCTATTAAGTGTTTTGGAATTTTTCTATGTTTTTTCTGCAAATAAGGAATTTGCGTCAAAGAAGTATAAACTACACCATTTTGGAGAGAATTAGTGATTTTTATGCTTCTTTTATAATTAGATTTTTCGCTCGAATTTTCCAATAAATATGCCAAAATTTTCCTTGCATCATTTTCATCTAAACTTGCATCGCTTCCATAATGATTTTCTAAATTATCCATTATGTGTTGCCAAGAGCTACTAGGTAAAAGCCCTGGCTGATAAGCAAAATGACAACTTGCGCATTCTTTCTTATACAAATCATTATTTACAGGAGCCACATCAGTTGTATAATAATTATAATCTTTCGCATTTAAAATACCAACAAACACAAAAATAACAAATAAAAGCTTTTTCATAATCCATCCTTATTGTTTTATAAGATAATAAAGCACATCACCTTTTTCTATCGCGCTTCCTTCACGCAAATACACATCTTTAAAATTTCTTTTAAGCCATTTTTTCACTTCTTTAACATCGCTAAGTCTGTTTTTATTTACACTTGGTGCTAAAGGTGCTATGGTTTTATTTGTAAAAATATTCGTAGCTTCCTTTGTCAAATCAGCATTATGACAACTCTGACAAGAAATCAATTCACCATTTTTGCCTTTATTTTTAGTGCTAAAAATAATTTCACCTCTCTTAGTATCAAAATCAACAAAACTAGGATTTTCACTTTTTGCTTGATTTTTCAATTCATTAATGTATTCTTGCATAGCTTGATTAAATTCGCTTGAAAACAAATATGAATTTAACACCAAGATTAAAAATATTTTTTTCATACCCTTGCCTTTATTGTGGAATTAAAAAGGTAATTTTCACTCAAATAGTGTGAATTATATATGAATTTTATATAAATAAATAAAAATATTTTTTAACTATTTTATATATTTATATAAAAAATTTAAATTATATTTATAATAAATCAAAAAATTATTTTTGCTTTCCGTCTATAATAAATCAAAATTTCTCTTGACTTTTGAAATATTTTTATATACAATATTGCTTTTATTTTTATCGGGGTGTAGCGCAGTCTGGTTAGCGCACTTGGTTTGGGACCAAGGGGCCGAAGGTTCGAATCCTTTCACCCCGACCATTTTCTATAAATTTATACAAAATGGTGAGTGTAGCTCAGTCGGTTAGAGCATCAGATTGTGGTCCTGAGGGTCGTGGGTTCAATTCCCATCACTCACCCCATCAGCGCTCGTAGCTCAACTGGATAGAGCGACAGACTTCGGATCTGTAGGTTATGGGTTCGATTCCTATCGGGCGCACCACCAAAATTCTTTATATGCGTTCATAGCTCAGCTGGATAGAGCAACGGCCTTCTAAGCCGTAGGTCAGAGGTTCGAATCCTCTTGGGCGTACCACTTTTGCGGATGTGGTGAAATTGGCAGACACGCCAGACTTAGGATCTGGTGCAGCAATGCGTGAAGGTTCAAGTCCTTTCATCCGCACCACTTTAAATCCCTTTTTTATACTTAAAACATTTATAAAGCCATTATCGCTTTAAATGGTTTAAAAAAATAGCTCTAATTGCCAAAAACAAGAGCATTGTATTTACTCTTAAAAAGTATTATTTCAAAACAAATTTTAAAGGATAAAAATGAAAAAAATTACCTTCACTATGATAGCAATTGCATCTTTTTTGCAAGCAAAAAATTTAGTCATTTATGAAAGTCCAACTTGTGGATGTTGTGATCTTTGGGCTCAATATATGCAAAAAAATGGCTATGAAGTTAAAACAATCAAAACCAATGATTTCTTACAAATAAAACAAAATTTAGGTATTAAAGAAGAATACCAAAGTTGCCACACGGGAGTAATTGATGGTTATGCCATAGAAGGACATGTGCCACAAAGTGCAGTGGCGTGGCTACTTGAAAACAAGCCTAAAGGAGTGATTGGAATTTCAGCGCCAAATATGCCACAAGGAAGTCCTGGAATGGAGCAAGGTCATTATGAAAAATATCCTGTAATTTTGATGAAAAAAGACGGAAGTTACGAACTTTATGACTTTTTTATAGGTGATAAAGCTATCTCTTCATTTTAAGCAAAACAAAGCCAAATTCATCTACATATCTATCATAAATTTGAAAGCCTAATTTTTCATAAAATTTCAAGGCTTTTTCATTATCAAGATTAACTTCAATCTTATCAAGCTCAAAATGAGTGATTGCAAAATTTACGAGGCTAGTGCCGTAATTTTTGCGAAAAAAATTTGGGTGGATAAAAAGCATTTGAATGCTTGTTTGACAAAAGCCTAAAAAGCCTACAAATTCATTATTTTCATAAATAAATAAAAACTCAATGCGTATAAAAGCCTCATCGCCATTTAAATATTGTTTGATTTTACTTATATCTTCTTCTGTTAAAAAATGATGACTCGCTCTAACACTTTGCTCCCAAAGCTCTATCAAAGCATTTTTAAGCTCTGAACTTAAACATTTAAAATGCCTAATGCGCATTTTTATAAGCAATTTTATCTTTAAAGCCCGCTTCTTCAAAGCCTCTTAAGCGAAGCAAGCAACTATCGCATTCTCCACAAGCTAAATCTTGACTTTCATAACATGACCAAGTGAGCTCTAAAGGCACATTTTCACTCAAAGCCAAAGCGACAATTTCAGCCTTTTTAAGATGAACAAGTGGGGTTTTAATCTGAGTTTTAAAATCCTTGCTCGTGCCTTCATTGATAAATTCTTGCGCCTTTTGGATAAAGCTTTGCGTGCAATCAGGATACCCACTACTATCTTCTTCTACTACGCCGATAAAAATACTTTCACAATTTTCTTTTTCGGCTAAAGATCCTGCTATACTTAAAAAAATTCCATTGCGAAAAGGCACATAAGTAATAGGTGGGGTATCGCTTTTATTAAGTTCATTTTTAGGGATATTTATATTTTTGTCTGTTAAGGCATTTCCACCAATATTAGCTATAAAACTTACATCTAAAATATAAGATTTTTCTACTTTTAAAGCCTTGCAAATTTGTTTAAAACATTCTTTTTCTTTTTCTTGTGTGCGTTGATTATAATCAAAATGTAAAGCAATAATTTCATAACCTTGCTTTTTAGCCAAATAAGCACACAAAGTGCTATCCATACCCCCGCTAATAATACAAAGTGCCTTTTTGCTCATTTTTTATCCTTTTAACAAATACTTTTTAAATTTGTAGCTAAACCCCCAAGCGAAGTTTCTTTGTATTTTAAATTCATATCCTTGCCCGTTTCATACATAGTTTTTATAACCTCATCAAGTCCTACAACAGGAGTGCTTTTTCGCGTCATTGCCATTCTAGCTGCACTTATGGCTTTTATAGCCCCAAAAGCATTTCTTTCTATACAAGGAATTTGCACCAGCCCAGCTACTGGATCGCAAGTTAAGCCCAAATGATGCTCCATAGCCATTTCAGCAGCATTGCAAGCCACATTCGCCTTTGCTCCTAAAACCGTTGCCATAGCACCTGCTGCCATTGAACTCGCACTACCAATCTCTGCTTGACATCCTGCTTCAGCACCACTTATACTTGCATTTTTCTTATAAAAAGAGCCTATAAGCATAGCGGTGAGTAAAAAATCAATCGCCTTTTCATCATTAAAACCCACGGTATGATTTTTAAGATAAAGCATCACAGCTGGCACAACCGCACAAGCTCCATTTGTAGGTGCAGTAACAACCCTAGCACCACTTGCATTTTCTTCAGCAATAGCAATAGCATATAAAGAAATAAAATCAATAATCCCCATAGGATCCGTAGTCATTGCCACGCGCTCATTTAAACCTTTTGCACGACGCTTTAAATGAAGTTTTCCAGGAAGATAATCTGAATTTGGATGAATTCCATTATAAAAAACCTCTTGCATCACTTCCCAAATTTCTAAGCAATACGCCCTAATTTCTTCTTTGGTAAAAAACTGCAACTCATATTCATAAGAAAGCTTTGCTAAATTCCAGTTTTTTTCTTCACAAATTTTTAAAGCATCTTTAGCATTGTTGATATTAAGCTCTAAGGGTGTATGCACAAATTCATCTTGCCCTTCTTGTTGTTTTTTTAGCTCAGCCTCACTCATCACAAACCCACCGCCAATAGAATAATAAATTTCTTCTAAAATCAAACCATTTTCTTTATTAAAAGCACTAATTTTTAAACCATTTTCGTGCAAAGGTAAAAATTCTTTTTCAAAAATCAAATCCTTTTCATAGTCAAAATCAAGCTCTTTTATCCCATCTAAAAGCAAAATCCTTTTCTCTAAAGCACGCTTAAAAACCTCATCTTGCAAACTCGCGTTTAATTCTTTAGCTTTTAAGCCACTAAGCCCCCATAAAATAGCCTTATCGCTTAAATGCCCTTTACCTGTTAAAGATAAAGAGCCATAAAGCTTAATTTCTATTTTAGAAATTTCATCAATGCGAGTTTTAATTTTTTCACAAAACATATTACCCGCCAATAATGGTCCCAAAGTATGAGAAGAGGAAGGACCAACACCGATTTTAAATATACTTAAATTACTACCCATTAAAAAGCCTTAAAAAGTATAAATCACGGTAATTATAGTTAAAATTCCCGTAATAAAAACAAAAGCATCTAAAGCTTTGTTTTGGAATTTTTTCATTTTTGAAACCGTATAAATTGCAATAATTGGCATTAAGAACAAAATTGCCGCAATGATTGGACCACCCAAACTTTCTATAAAACCCAAGATACTAGGATTAATATAAGCAGTGATTAACATGATCACATACATCGTTAAAGTTGAATAAATCGCAATCTTTTTTAAATTTGGATTTTCATTGCCCGCTAATTTACAACACTTTCTAACTATACCATAAGCACCCTCTCTAGCACCAAAATAATGTCCAAAGAACGAACTAGAAATTGCTAAAAATGCGATTAATGGACCACCATAAGAAATAAATGGATTATCAAGCTTATTAGCAAAATAAGAAAGCACAGGTATGTTTTGCGCTCTAGCTTCAGCAAGTTCGGCTGGAGTTAAAGAAAGCACACAAGATACCACAAAAAACATAACAAAAGCAAGTAACATTACAGAGGTTCTAAGCAAAATTTGATTTGCTTTTTGTACTGAATTTTCAGGATATTGTCTTTTTACACTTAAAGAAAAAGTAGAAATTGCTGGTGAGTGATTAAAAGAAAACACTAAAACCGGCAAAGTAAGCCATACTATAGTGATAAATTCTTTCGCTCCAGGTACTGCACTAAAACTCTCAAAAGACCAATAAGGGATAAGATATAAAGAAAATGCAAAAAGTATAGCGCATAAAGGATACACAAGCCATTCACACACTTTTGTGATTAATTCTTCACTAAAAAGCATAATAAGCATAAAAATACTTACCAAAATAAAGACCAAAAACAAACGGTAAACAGGCAATAAACTTACCACGGTTTTTCCTCCAACATCCGCACTTACTTCATACATAGCACGAATGACATCCGAAAACACACCTTCTGAATTTAAAAGGGGCAAAAATTGATGATAAATAAAACTTTCAAAAGTATTAGTTATACCCACACAATACGCCAAACAAATAGGAAAAATAGCAAAAAAATAAAGAATAGATATAAAAATACTCACTTTTCTACCAAAATACTCTTCAGCCGCATGAGTGATATCCTTATCATTACCATTTGCTTGACATACAAAACGACTTAAAGCTCTATGGCTTAGATAAACCATTGGAAAAATAATAAAACACATTACAACAACAGGCCAAAAACCACCCACACCGGCCTTAATAGGCAAAAATAAAATCCCCGCACCAACTGCTGTCCCAAACAATGAAAGCATCCAACGCGTATCAAAAGAATTCCACTTCATTTAAACTCCTAAAAATTAAAAATTAAATTATACCTTGATAAACTAAAAAACTCTTTTGATATTAATCATCTTGATTTTTTATTAATCGTGACAACAAAATCATACTTAAAAGCATTATTACAAACGCTTTTCAAGTAAAAAAGATAAAATCGGTCTTAAATTTAGAATTTATTTTTTATATGCCATAATTTAAACCACATTCATTCTAAGGAGAAATCATGAAAAAAAACATTGTTTTTTTTGAAGTTAGAGGCGGAAGTGATAAAGGTGAAGATGGCTATAGAAAAGATACTATGCCTATGGTAAATGCTTTAAAATCCAAAGGTTGGAATGCTGAAGTGATATTTTTCGAAGTAGGCAAAAAAGATGAAATTTATCACTATGTAAAAGAAAATTTTGATGGTTATGTTTCACGCATCAATCCTGGCAATCTTAAAGAAGAAAATGAATATTTTGATATGTTAAGAAAGCTCTGTAATGATGGACTTGTCGGTATGCCTCACCCTGATGCAATGATAGGTTATGGAGCAAAAGATGCTTTAACCAAACTAGCAGACACCGATCTTGTGCCAAGTGATACCTATGCTTATTATGATATTAAGACTTTCAAAGAAAATTTTGTCAAAAGCTTGGCTAAAGGCGAAAGAGTTTTAAAACAAAATCGCGGCTCTACAGGCGAAGGAATTTGGCGTGTGAGTGTTGAGAGTGAATTTAACGGCGATAGTGTACCCTTGAATGCAAAAATCAAATGCACCGAAGCAAAAGATAATCATGTTGAACACAGAGAACTTTGTGAATTTATGGACTTTTGCGAGCAATACATTGTAGGCGATAACGGTATGCTTGTAGATATGAGATTCTTGCCACGCATTAAAGAAGGAGAAATCAGACTTTTAATGCTTTATAACACTCCTGTAAATGTCGTGCATAAAAAACCTTCTGAAGATGCAGATGCTTTTTCTGCTACACTTTTTAGTGGAGCAAAATATCGCTATGATAAGCCAGAAGATTGGAAAAATTTAGTGGATATGTTTTTAAGTGAACTTCCTAAAGTAAGAGCTAAACTTGGAAATTATGATTTACCGCTCATTTGGACGGCTGATTTTATTTTAGATACTGATGAAAATGGCAAAGATAAATATGTCTTAGGCGAGATAAATTGTTCTTGTGTAGGCTTTACTTCGCATTTAGAATTAGCTGATGATGTCGCACAAAACATTATAGAAATAGTCAGTAAAACAAAAAAATAATGGAGGCTTTAAGCCTTCCCTTAAGAGATGAAAAATTCACTCACGCTTTCTTTATTTTCATAAGCTTTGCTAGTATAAATTTTATCTTTAAAGCCTACTTGGTATTCTTTATCGCTTTGTGTTTTTGCGTAAGTTAGTGCTATTTTTAAAGCAAGCTCTAAGTCTTTTTCATCTGCATTTTGACTAAGTAAAGAATAAGCACCGATTAAATCTCCAAGTTTAATTTCTTCATATTTGTCGGTTTTTAAATTTCTTAAAAGCTCGTTTTCTAATTCATTTCTACCCACTATCATTTTAGCACCATTTGGTAGTCTTAAATGGCGGCCGTATTTTAAAAGTTGGGCGTCATTTACCTCCATATCTTTGTCAAATTCTATAAAGTCGCGAATTTTCTTAGCAAAACTTTCAAGTGTAAGTAAGCACCCACCACCAGGGCTTTCAAAGTCCTCAAAACCAAATTTAGCTGCAAGTTCAAGTTGTCTTTTACGGCTTCTTCCGCTTATATTTTCTAGTTTGTCTCTATCCACCCAACCCTCTCTTTCAGGCTTTGTAAGGGGTAAATTTTTAGCACACATAGGACGAAGGATTAAATCCTCTTCATCAAGTGCGAGTTTTTTAACTTTAGCCATCGCATCACTTCTTTGACTCATAGGACGTTGGCCTAAAACTTCGCCTGTTATAATAAAACTTGCATTTTCGCTTTTTAGCATAGCTAGTGCAGTTTTAAACATAAAAGCATGGCAGTCTATGCAGGGATTAAAATGCTTTCCATAGCCGTATTGTGGATTAAAAAGCACTTTTTGTAAATACTCATTTCTTACATCTATCACTTCAAAACTTGCCCCAGCTAAAGCCGCTCTTTTTGCCATAAGTTCGCTTTTATCACTTGTAGCGCCAAAGCCTATGTTTATGTTTATCGCTTTTACTTCTATGCCTTGCGAAGTGATGAGTTTTATAGCAAGCATGCTATCAAGCCCGCCACTAAAAAGTGCTAATGCTTTCATTTTGTTCCTTAGTTTTATAAATCAATCAATTTTAAACTCGCGATTATATCAAATTCCATACGCCATCGCCAAACATTTTCGGCATATCCTTGCATTATAATACCCTTGCATTTCTCTTTCGGCATCTTGCGCCTCTTGTGGATTTTGTTTAGCCCATCGAAGTGCTTTTTTAAAAGCCAGAATTTCATCAATAGTATAATACCTAGTCTCATCAAGACTTCTTTTATCTTGGTCTTTAAAAAAGCAATGAGCGCACGAGTGTCATTTAATTTTCTTGTATTTAAGTGATTTTGCTTTGTGTTAAGCTTGGCACAAATTATAACAAAGATTTTATTAAAACAAAAACCAAATCAAAGGTATCAATACTTTTTTCTTATAATTTAACAAAACTAGGTATAAAATATTTTTTTATGCCGATTTAGAATTTATGATTGCATTAAAAAGGATTTTTATGGATGATTTAAAAATTAACCCTTCAAACACTACTTTTGAAAGTCTTCAAAACACCACAAAACAAAAGGAACTTAGCGAACTCAAAAGAGAAGAACAAGATAAAGTTAAGGTAAATGATATTTCAAGCACTAAAAATTCAGGTTTCAAAGTAGTTTTTGAAAACAAAGAAGGCGAACTTTTGAGCCTAAATTTAAGCGAAGAAAATTTTAAAAATCTCCAAAGTCATTTTGCCTCTTACACCCATATCATAGCAAGGGATGATAAAAGTTACAGACTCAATGGCGAGGCAAATGAATTTATCGCAAATTGGTTTGAAAAAGTAAGCAATGAGCTTTTTGATCCAAATTCCTTAAGCCATAACAAGCAATCAACACAAAAGCTTAATTTTAAGCAAAAAGCTCCACTTGAAAGTATGCGTGATTTAAGCGTAAAAAATCAAAATAAACTAGATCAAAATGCAAATTTGGAAGAAAAACTTAATTTCAGTCTAGAAAAAGATATAAATTTTGATGGAAAAGTTGATGAATTTGATGCTAAAGAGCCAAGTCTGGGCGAAATTTTAAGCGATTTAAACAAAGCATTAAATAGCACAAATTCCACGCAAAATACTACTACACAAGAAATAAAACCCAAAGATAAAAAGGACGAAAAAGACTTACTAGAGCTTGCTAAAGAAAAAGGACTTAGTGCTTTAAGTGCAGACGAACAAGCCAAGCTTAAAGCTTCAAATCCAGCCGAATTTGAAAAATTACAAAACAAAGACTTAAAAAATTTAAAAGATAATTTAAGCAAAGACTTAAAAAAGCAAATTCAAAATGGCGAGACGATTTTAATCGATAAAAAAATTTAAAGTCTTGCAAAATTTGTAAGGCTTTTTTTAGTAAAACTAAGTTAATTCAGTAAGGATTTATTAGAATTGATAAAGTGTTTGAAGTCTTACATTTTTGCTACCACTTTGCGCTTCAGTGTTGCCATCTACATTAATATAAGAATACCAAGCTTGGAAAGATAATTTTGGAGAGTATTTACAATCCACTCTTGCAACAATTTCGTATTTATCTTTATCATCATCTCCAGCTACATTGCTAGTTGCAATCATTCTATATACGAAATCTCCGCCGAGTCTAACCGCATCAGCAAAAATATAACTCAAAAGTCCACATAACCAAAAACATTTATGCCTTGATTGCCTGTAAATGCGAGCCTGCAGTGTATTTTAACTCTTCACGGCAAAAGATGATTCACATTACTATTATCTTCTAAAACAGTGAAAGCGAATTCATCTTTATCCCTATAGCACAAACCACCTAAACTTCCATCCCAGCCATATCCTGCAAGGCTAATTTAAAGACAAGAACTAACTATGTACATCTAATTCGCCACCCTCAATAAAAATTCTGTTAACAAAATTATCACCAAATATATAATTTACATTAAAACTATCCACCATACAAGCCACTAAACCTAATTTTAAAATTTCATAAATTCTCCTTTTGTTAAAAAATTAATAAAAACAATTTTAATCAAAAAACAGCTCAAACAGCAGGAAAAAATACATAAATTTGATATTTTTTAAATTTTTTGCGGATTTTGAAGGGAATTTTTTACGATTTTATGTAACTAAAAAGGACCGTCTGGAGACTCATTAGGGAAAAAAATATCGTTTAAATATTTTACATTTTTTAAAGCTCTTAATAATTTTTGCAAAATTTGATGGAGTTTTTCTAAGTCTTGCTCCTTAGTTAAAAGCTCTAAAAAATTTGAAAAAAAGTGATAAAATTCCTCATCTAAAAGTGCTTTTTTGATTTTTAAGGTATTTTGAGAAAGTAGGGTTAAAATTTGCTTTTTTAGCATTGGTTCAGAACTTGCACCCTTTAAAGCATTCAAATGGCTTAAATACACATTGCAGATAGCAAGCAAAAAATCATTTTTATTTTCTAAAGGCTTAATCTCTAAAAGCTCTAATTCCCTTAAAGCAGGATGATCTTTACCATCATTTAAAATTTGCTCTAGCATTTCTTGGTGTTTGAAAATGCTTTTAGGACAAATCCTTTTAAAATCTTCGTGCAAATTCGCATTTTGTGCTAAAAATTTCAAAAGCTCGATTTCTGCGATATTTAGCCTTGTTTTTGGGACAAAAGTATTTTCTATCTTACTTTTAGTGGGTGAAATTTTGGCATTTTTAACCAAAGTTACGAGATGATTTTCAACCCCTAAAAGCTTAGCAACTAAATCTGTATAAAAATTTGCCACTAAAGGCTCTAATAAATGCGTGAATTTTTGCACTTCTTCTAAGGCCTTTTGCTTAGCTAAGGCTGAATTTAAATCAAAGCCTGCCACAAGTCTTCTGATATAAAATTCCCCAAGCTCCACTGCCTTTTCTAAGATCTCATAAAGCTTTGCACTTTCATCATTCGCCACAAGTTCGGCTGGATCTTTTCCGCCTTGAATTAAGGCAACTTTTCCATCGATTTTATTTACACTTAGCAAATACGCCGAACGCATCGCGGCCTTTAAACCCGCTTCATCATTATCAAAACAAAGTATCACCTTAGCTTCATAGCGTTTAATTAAAGGTAAATGATGTTCAGTTAAAGCTGTCCCAAGTACTGCCACAGCGTTGTTAAAACCTGCTTTATGAAAGGCAATGGCGTCCATATAGCCTTCGCAAACTATCATTTCTTTTTGTTTTGCAATGGCGTCTTTTGCGAGATTAAAAGCATAAAAAATGCGACTTTTATCAAAAAGTCTGCTTTGAGGGGAATTAACATATTTAGCTTGGACGGCCTTGTTTAAAGTACGGCCACCAAAGCCCACAAGCAAACCTTTGTGATCGTATATAGGAAAAGTGATACGCATAATAAAACTGGCGTAATATTCTTTTTTTTGCTCATCTTTTTTAAGCGCTCCAACACTTAAAGCCTCTTCAAAATCAATCTCTTCATTTCTTAAAAGCCTTAAATTTTCTTCATTGCTTGGGGCAAAACCAAGTTCAAATTTTTGTATGTCCTTATCGTTTAATTTCCTTTGATAAAGATAATGCAAAGCTTCTTTGTGTTTGGCTAAATTTTGCTTATAAAAGGCATTTAGGCTTGGTAAAATATGAAGAATGTTTTTATTGCTTGTGTTGTGATCTTTGGTGTAACTAAGGGAGAAATTATTCCACGAAGCGACTTTTTCTACCGCTTCGCTAAAGCTTAGTTTTTCATACTCCATAACAAATTTAAACATATCCCCACCTGCTCCACATACAAAACAATGATAAAAACCTTTTTGGGCGTGAATGTGCATTGAGGGGTGTTTATCAGCGTGAAAGGGGCAAATACAAACAAAATTTGAACCCATTTTTTTCACTTCTATATAGTGCGAAATCACATCAACAATATCTGCTCTTTGTGCTAAATTTTCTATGCTATTTTTATCAATCATCGTTTTTCCTTAACGAAAATTATATAAACAATTAGCTATAATTGGCATAAATTTTGACTAAAAAGTGCTAGAATGGATTTTTTCTTTGTAGAATACCGCGATCCCGTTGTGGGTCTTATCTTCCTTACTATTTTGATATTAATAGTGGCTTTGCTTCATTATTTTTGGCAAATTTTTGCGAACAAAGATGAAAGCATAAAACTTGATCAATTCATTAAAAAATTTGAACTCGATAACACGCACAAGGATTTATTAAAAAATTTAAATTTAAGCCACGATAATTTACTCTTTCTTGCTTCGGTTTTTACCAAGAGTGGCGAATTTGAAAAAGCAACACAAATTTATCTTATCGCCTTAGAAAAAACAAAAGATAAAAGTTTACAAGAAAATGTTTTTTATTTGCTCGCACAGTCGTATTTTAAAGCAGGATTTTTAGAAAGAAGTAGCGAAATTTTACTCAATATCCTAAAAAAACGCCCACGCAATGAAAAAGCACTCAAAATGCTTAAAGTAATTTATCTGCGTTTAAAAAAATATAACGAAGTTTTAGAAATTTTAGAATGCTTATTTGAGCTAGGATTTGATATCAAAGATGAAAAAGCTTTCATTAAAGCACTCATCATACAAAATGAATCCAATAAAAGCCTCGAAGAAAAAAGCACACAAAGTCTAGCCTTAGATGATGATAATGCTTTACTTAGACGCTTTATTTTTCAAAACTATAAAATCAAAACCCACACTTTATTTGAAGAAGTCATTGACTTGCTTTATAATGAAAAAAAAGCTATTTTCACGCAAGATCCTAAATATAAAGAATTTTTTTATGCCCTAAATTTACTTGAAAAAGAAGAGAATTTTAACTTCACAAATCCTAAATTTAAAATGCTTAAAATTTTAAACGACAATGCTTTCAAAACTAAACTTGATTTTTCTTATATGTGTCTAAATTGCAAAAATACCATGCCTTTGTTTTTTTATCACTGCCCCATTTGTTATGAATTTAAACAATGCAAAATTCTTTATGAAATAAAAAGCGATGAAGCAAATTAAAATTTACACCGATGGATCATGTTTGAAAAACCCTGGTTTTGGTGGTTGGGCTTATATACTTGAATATAAAAACCATCAAAAAGAAGGCTTTGGCAGTCAAGAAAATACCACAAATAATAGAATGGAACTTTTAGCTATCATCAAGGCTTTAGAAGCCTTAAAAGAGCCTTGTGAAATTTCGCTTTTTACAGACTCAAATTTAATGGTGCAAAGCATCAATGAGTGGCTTAAAGATTGGGTAAAAAAAGATTTTAAAGGCAAGAAAAATGTGGATTTATGGAAAGAATATTTAAATTTGGCTAAAATTCACAAAATCAAAGCTTTTTGGATAAAAGCACACAATGGTCACACGCAAAACGAAAGATGTGATTTTTTAGCAAGAATGGCTGCTCTTAATTTGCAAAAGGATAATGAAAAAATATGAAAAAACTCGAGCTCTTAGAAAAAAATCTTCACTACGAATTTAAAGACAAAACTTTACTCACACACGCTTTGACACATAAAAGTTTTAAAAAACCTTATAGCAATGAAAGACTTGAATTTTTAGGTGATGCAGTACTTGATTTGGTTGTGGGAGAGTATTTATTTCACAAATTTAAACACGATGCAGAAGGAGATTTATCAAAACTTAGAGCCGCTTTAGTCAATGAAAAATCTTTTGCAAAAATCGCGCTTGATTTGAATTTAGGGGATTTTTTATTTATGTCTTTGGCCGAAGAAAATAACGGCGGAAGAGCCAAGCCTTCCATTCTTTCAGATGCCCTAGAGGCTATCATTGGCGCTATTCACCTAGAATCAGGCTTTGAAAAGGCTAAACAAATCGCACTTTATTTAGTGGAAAAAAATTATCCTCAAATTGATGCTAAAAATCTCATCAAAGATTATAAAACCAAGCTACAAGAAATCACTCAAGGTTCTATGGGACAAACTCCAGAATACGAAACCTTACGCGCTTTTGGCCCTGATCATCAAAAACAATTTGAAATCGCCTTAAAACTCGAAGGAAAAGAAATCGCAAGAGCCATTGCAAACAGCAAAAAAGAAGCGCAACAAATGGCAGCAAAAATCACTCTTGAAAAATGGGGCAAAATATGAACACTTTTGGTACAAAATTACGATTTACAAGTTTTGGAGAATCTCACGGCAAAGCTATTGGTTGCGTTATAGATGGACTTCCAGCGGGCGTAAAAATCGATGAGGAATTCTTGCAAAACGAACTTGATAAACGCAAAGGCGGAAGTAAATTTGCTACTCCTAGAAAGGAAGGTGATAGGGCTGAAATTTTAAGTGGAGTTTTTGAAGGTTTTAGCACAGGAACTCCCATTGGCATAGTCGTTTTTAACGAAAATACACGCTCAAAAGACTATGATAATATCAAGGATTTATTTCGCCCTTCACACGCTGATTTTACTTATTTTAAAAAATTCAGCATAAGAGATCATCGTGGGGGTGGAAGAGCTAGTGCTAGAGAAAGCGTTGCAAGAGTCGCTGGGGGTGCAATTTGTGCTATGCTTTTAAAGGAATTTAACATAGAAGTACAAAGTGGAGTTTTTGGGGTTGGAAACTTTGTTTCTACTTTAAAAAATAACGAATTTGACTTTGAATTTGCCAAGAAAAGCGAAATTTTTTGCCTCGATCCGTTTTTAGAAAATGATTTTAAAGAAGAAATTTTAAATGCCAGAAATTCAAAAGACAGTGTAGGTGCTAGCGTTTTTACTAAAGTAAGTGGCGTAATGGCAGGACTTGGAGAAGTTTTATACGATAAACTTGATGCAAAAATCGCCCATGCTTTGATGGGACTTAATGCAGTAAAGGCCGTAGAGCTTGGCGAAGGTATCAATGCAAGTAGAATGCGCGGCTCACAAAATAATGATTGTTTAAAAGATGGTAAATTTTTAAGCAATCACAGCGGAGGAATTTTAGGTGGAATTTCAAACGGCGATATTTTGGAAATTAAAAGCTATTTCAAACCTACCCCTTCAATTTTTAGCGCGCAAGAAAGTATGGATAAATTTGGCAATAATATCATATGTGAACTAAAAGGTAGGCACGATCCTTGTGTGGGAGTGCGTGGGAGTGTGGTAGCTACGGCGATGATAAGACTTGTTTTAGCTGATTGCTTACTCTTAAATGTTAGTGCAAATTTAGAGAATTTAAAAAGAATTTATCAAGCTTAAATCAAAAAATTTAATTGAAAATCAAAAAACTTTGCTACTTTTGCTTCTTTATAAAATATTTTTGTTACTTTAATGTTACAAAAATCAACATAAAATACCAATTTTATTTCTTAATACTTTTTAATTATATCTTATTCGCTAAACTATAAAGTTAAAAAATTTACAAAAGGAGATTTTATGTGGACTCAAATTTATGATCCATTTGAAAATATTTTTTTAAGTGCAATCGTAGCATTTTTACCTATAATTTGCTTCTTGGTCTGCTTACTCGTTTTTAAACTCAAAGGCTATCAAGCAGGTTTCATCACTGTGATTTTAGCAAGCATAGTTGCATTTTTTGCCTATGGCATGCCTTTTTCTTTAATAGGCGCAAGTTTCGTTCAAGGCTTCGCACAAGGACTTTGGCCCATTGCTTGGATTATCATTGCAGCGATTTTCCTTTACAAACTCTCCATTAAATCAGGCTCATTTGAAGTTATCAAACAAAGCGTCATGAGTATCACTCCAGATCATAGAATTCAAGTGATATTAATCGGCTTTTGTTTTGGCTCTTTCTTAGAAGGTGCGATCGGTTTTGGCGGTCCTGTAGCCATTACTGCGGCCCTACTTGTGGGACTTGGACTTCGCCCCTTACAAGCTGCGGGACTTTGTCTTATTGCAAATACTGCTCCAGTTGCCTTTGGTGCTGTAGGAATTCCAATCATCGCAATGGCTAATTTAGTAGGCGTAGAACAACATGCAGTATCTGCTATGGTAGGTAGAATGCTTGTGCCACTAAGCCTTAGCGTGCCTTTTTTCATCATTTTTTTAATGGATGGATTTAAGGGTATTAAAGAAACTTTTCCGGCTATTTTAGTCGCAGCTGTGAGTTTTACTGCGACACAATTTTACAGCTCAAACCACCTTGGCGCAGAACTTCCTG
This sequence comes from Campylobacter sp. US33a, assembly GCF_004378855.1. Taxonomy (GTDB): domain Bacteria; phylum Campylobacterota; class Campylobacteria; order Campylobacterales; family Campylobacteraceae; genus Campylobacter_D. Next base: position 6,469 of record NZ_RYYL01000004.1, on the reverse strand, counting down.
ACATTGTTTCAGCAATCGTATCTTTAGCAGCCACAACAATCTTTTTGAAATTTTGGAAACCAAAAAATATATTCAGACTTGATGGAGAAACAAATTTTGCTCAAGAAAGTACTTTAAGCTTCACTCAAGTTTTAAAAGCTTGGACTCCTTTTATCCTACTTATCGCTTGTATAGTGCTTTGGACTCAACCTTGGTTTAAAGATTTATTTGCTAAAGGCTCTATTTTTGACTATACCCAAGTAACCATTACTTTTAACAATATTGCAGGAAGCATAGTGGATGCAAATGGTAAAAATGTAGCCTTAAGTATGCCTATAAATTTCATCGCTCTTCAAGCAGGAACAGCTATTTTACTTGCGGCTTTTTTAACCATTTGGATTTTAAAAATCAAAGCCAGCGATGCAGGAGAATGCTTTTGGGATACCTTAAAAGAAATGGCTATACCTTGCATTACCATTGGTTTGGTTGTTTCTTTTGCTTTTATTGCTAAAAATAGCGGTATGAGCACCACTCTAGGCTTGGCTTTCTCACACACCGGTGATGCTTTTGCTTTCTTTTCGCCTATCATTGGCTGGATAGGGGTTTTCCTAACCGGTTCTGACACAAGCGCGAATTTACTTTTTGGACCATTACAACAAGTGACTGCAAATGAGCTTGGCGTAGGCGAAGCTTTATTTTTAGCAGCAAACTCTGTAGGAGGTGTGGTTGGTAAAATGATAAGCCCACAAAGTATAGCTATAGCTTGTGCTGCAGTTGGACTTGTAGGTAAAGAATCTGATCTTTTTAAATTCACTTTAAAATACTCTATAGCTTTTATTATTTTAATAGGAATTTGGACTTGCATCATTGCATTCTTATTAAATGGCATAATACCAGATACCATTCCTTTAGCAAAATAGGACAAAGTAATGAAAAAAGTTTATTTATACGCCACTTGTCTTGGAACTGCCGCAATGCAAGAAAGTATTTTAAATTCAGTCAAACTTCTACGCCGCGAAGGTGTAGAGGTGATTTTTAAAAAAAATCAAACCTGTTGCTCTCAACCCTCTTTTAACTCAGGTTATTTTAAAGAAAGTAAAAATATAGCTTTATATAATATTAATTTATTTGAGAAAGATTATCCCATCGTTGTACCAAGTGGATCTTGTGCAGGGATGATGAGTCATGATTATTTAGAACTTTTTAAAGATGATAATAATTTTGAAAGAGTCAAAGAATTTAGCTCTCGTGTGATAGAACTTTCACAGTATTTAGATGAGGTTTTAAATGTAAATTACGAAGATAAAGGCGAACCCATCAAAGTCACTTGGCATTCAAATTGCCACGCTTTAAGAATTCAAAAAAGCATACAAGCAAGTAAAAATCTCATCAAAAGACTTAAAAATGTTGAACTAATCAATTTAGAATATGAAGAAGAATGCTGTGGTTTTGGCGGAACTTTTTCAGTCAAAGAGAGTGAAATTTCAAACGCTATGGCAAGAGAAAAAATCAAAAATATCCAAAAAACAGGTGCTAAATACCTTATAAGTGGCGATGGGGGTTGCTTGATGAATATTGCTGGAACGATGAGTAAAATGGGACTTGATATCAAAGGCGTGCATTTATATGACTTTTTAGTCAAACGCCTTGAAGGAGTGAAAATATGAGCGAACAACACAAATTACCGCACGAGCAAATCGTTAAAATCAAGCTCAATGACGAGCAAATGCGTGAAAATCTCTCTAACGCTATGCACACTTTACAAAAAAATCGCTTGAAATTAATCGATGAGAAATTTAATGACTGGCAAGGTTTAAGAGAACGCGCAAAACAAGCTAAAAATAATGCTTTAATGAGCCTCGATGAAAGACTTTTAGAATTTGAAAAAAACGCAACTAAAAACGGCATACAAGTGCATTGGGCAAGTAGCGATGAAGACGCTTGTGAGATCATTTATGAACTCATGCGTGAAAAGAATATCTCTAAAATCCTAAAAGGCAAATCCATGGCTAGTGAAGAGATAGGTTTAAATCACTATCTTGAAAACAAGGGTTTAAAAGCCGTAGAAACGGATCTTGGAGAGCTTATCTTGCAACTTAATGGTGAAACGCCAGTGCATATCGTCGTGCCAGCCATTCACAAAAATCGTTATGAAATTGGCGAAATTTTCAAAGATAAATTAGGTTCTGAACTTGAAAGCGAACCCGAAAAATTAAACGCCATTGCGCGAAAGCATTTAAGAGATGAATTTGAAGGCTTGAAAATGGGACTTAGCGGTGTTAATTTTGCTATGTCTGAAGAAGGAGCTTTTTGGCTCATAGAAAATGAAGGAAATGGCAGAATGTGCACTACTGCAAGCGATATCCATGTCGCACTTTGTGGTATAGAAAAAGTGATGCAAAGCTTTGAAGATGCAGCAACTATGGTACATTTACTTACTCCTTCAGCTACAGGTCAATTCATACCCACCTATAACAATATCATCACAGGTCCACGAAAAAATGGCGATTTGGACGGCCCAAAAGAAGTGCATGTTATACTTTTTGATCATCACAGAAGCGATATGTTAGCTCATGAGGATTATTATGAAGCACTTCGTTGCATTAGGTGTGGGGCTTGTATGAATTTTTGCCCTGTTTATGATAAAATCGGAGGTCATACTTATCAAACCGTGTATCCAGGGCCTATTGGAGAAGTGATTAGTCCGAATATTTTTGGTATAGATCACACGGGGGATATTTTGAATTTTTGTTCGCTTTGTGGGCGCTGCTCTGAAGTTTGTCCGGTAAAAATTCCACTCGCTGATCTCATACGCAAACTAAGGTCTAATAAAGTCGGACAAGGCAAAAACCCGCCACTTGGTGCAAATATGCTCCATCATAATGCCGCCGAAGCTTTTGCTTTTAGAAATTTTGAAAAAATAGCTACAAGCGGGAATTTATGGAGATTTTCTTTATCGAAGGCGCATTATTTTAATTGGTTTATAAAAAGTTTTAAAAATACCTTGCCTGTAGTAAAAAAATGGAGTCAATTTAAAGACTTGCCACAAATTAAGAAAAATCTTTATAAAGAGCTTGAAAATATCGAAGGAGTAAGCTGTGAGTAGATTAAATGAACTTTCTTCAAAAAGCAAAGAAGCGATATTAAACAAAGTCAAAAATGGCCATAAGGATACAAATTTCACATACATCCCAAGCTCAGATCCAGTAGGACACATCAAAACAAGCGATGATGCTTTAGAGGAACTAAAAGAAAAAATGAGTGCAAACAAATACATAGTCGAAGAAGCCACGATAGAAACTTTAGAAGAAAAAATCAATCAAATCGTGGCAAAATATGGCTATGAAAAAATGATTTATGGCTCAAATCTAAATCTTAATATCGATAAAATCAAAGCAAAATCCAAAATTTGTTTTAATGAACAAATAGAAAATTTAAGAAGTGAAGTTTTTCATAGCGAATTTTCTATCATCCACGCAAAGGCTGGAGTAAACTCACACGGCGTTGCTTTAGTGCTTTCATCAAAAGAGCAACCAAGAATGCTTTCTTTAGCTCCTACTTTATGTATCATGCTACTTAAAAAAGAAAGTGTAGTAAAAAGCTTGGCTGAGGCTTTAACTTTGGTAAAAAAAGAGAATGAAACTTTGCCTAGCAATATTTTATTTATCGCTGGACCCTCAAGGACAGCAGACATTGAACTTATCCCTGTTTTTGGGGTACATGGCTCACAAATTGTTCATATCATTTTTTATTAAATTTGGCGTTTGTACGCCAAATTAATTTATTAATCTATTCTTTTAAAAAGCCGTATTCATAAATTTTAGGCTCTAGCTTTTTGGCTAAAGTATTTAAGGCTGTGTTTAAATCACTCAGCAAAACTTTATAATGCTCGTCTTTTGCTTGGTTAGGACGATTCATCCTGCCTTTTTCATCTCTACCTTGAAAAAATTCTTTTATATCATAAAGTGAAGCATTGACAAGATAGCCTTTATCCTCGCTATGTGTGTGATAGTATTTAAAAAGTTCTTTTCCTGCTTTTAAAAGTTCTTGAGCTTCAAGACTAAATTCTATCTTTACTAACTCATCACCAAAAAGCGAATTTTCATCTTTTATCTCACCCTTTATAAATTTATACATAAAATCACTTTCAAAAGCTTCTTTTGTGATACCTAGCTCTGTTTCACTAAAAGGTATGAAATGATTTATCCCTTCTTTTGCACTTATGCGATTTTGCCCATGAAAAAGCATAAAAGCTAAACAATCGCTTTTAAACTCATCATCATTTTTATATAAATCATTAGGATATAAAAACTGATCTCTATCGTTTATCCAAGTAGCAGGTATAGCTTGACGCACTGAAAAATATATGGCAATATTTATAATATTTGTTTGATCAATATCTTGAAAAATTCCATGTCTATTTGTTTTTTTATTCAATAACGCTACCAAATTTTGCATTTGAAAATCAGGGGCATCAGCCATCAATACACCTATACCATTATCTTTAATACTAAATTTTCTAAGCCACTTATTGATACTTTCTTGTTTATCATTATAAAAATGCTTCGCTCCTAAAAAATTTCCATTTTCATTAAATATATCAAGTTTTATTTTTTTAATTTCTTCTTTTTTACTCATATCCCATATCAAAAATCCTATGGGAAAATTTCCTTTTACATTATCAAAAGTATAAGAAGGCACCATAAAGCCTTTTAAAAATTTAGCCTTAAAACTCTCTCTAAATTTTATAAAATTGGTAGAATTTACATATTTTAAAGTCGAAAAACTAGCCATTAAACAATCTTCTATCTCACAATAAATTCTGATAAAAAATTGAGCAAAAAGCTCATTGTTTGCCCTACCTAAAATATCTTTGTATTTTTCACAAATTTTATTTTCCCTAGCTACTCTTTCTTTATTTTTACCAGTATTATTTTTAGTGGAGCTAGTCCCAGCTTCAGCATAAGGTGGATTGATAAAGATTATTAATTTTTTGCGTTTATTTTCATCCTTTAAAATCTCTTGTAAATTTAAAGGTAGTTTTGATTTATGGATGATTTTACCCTTATCATCTACCTCATCAAAAAATTCATCATTTAAAAAATCAAATTGAAAAACATGATTTTCAAACAAATTCGCACCATTTTTTATACGCTCATGTATCACATCAATATCAGCTTTATCAAGAGTGGAGCAAAAGATATTTTTCTTATTTGTAAAATTTGCTAGTAAATTTCCTGTTCCACCTGCTAAATCCCATATATAATACTCCTCTTCATAATCCTCCCCAAAAGTTTTAGAAAGATACTCACAAGCCTTATCCACCCAAATTCTCGGAGTAAAAAATGCTCCTTTTCGCTCTCTTACATCTTGATCTACAAGCAAATCTCTGCGTTTTATAATATAATCCCAAAATTCTTCCCTTGGAGGACGCTCATAAATCGCCCAAAACTCATGATGGGCTTTTTGATTATCCTTAAAAGAAGTGCGCTCATTAATGATAGAACCCAAATCACTTTTTGTTTTATTAAACTCATAATAATCTTTTTTAAGAATGGCAAATAAATTTTGACTGATAGTTTCATTTTCATTTGAAAGCAAATCAGCCAAATAAAAGTCTGCATCTATAATCCCGCTTTCTTTAGCCAAATTCCAATCAATACTAATGGTATCTTTAACCATTTTATTCCATTTGTGATAAATGCTTACAAAATTATTTTTATCGATTTGAAATTTGCTTATATTTTCGCTCGTAAGATTTTCTTTTATAAAAGTTTTTAATTCTTCATTATTTTTTTCATAATAAAAAATTTGTGCTGTATTTAAAATGCCATCTAATTCTTTTAGAAGTTTTAAAAACTGCTCATTTTTATGATTGCTTGGGGTAACACTAAAGTCTATATCGCTTTGATAAAAAATTTCTTGCAAAGAAGCAAAAGGTAAAAAAGCTATCTTTTCTCCATCAAAAGCACAAAGTAAATTTGGAGTTTGCTCTGTATAAAATTTATATTTTCCTATGGTAAGTACAAGCTGCACGAAAGACTTCTTAAGCTCACTTTTTCCTTGCTTGGCTTCAGCCCAAAGCAAATTAACTTCACCCAAAAGTCCTAAATTTTGAGTGATACAAAAATCAATCTTAGCTCCTACATAATTAAACTTAGAAAAATACAAATCCTTAATCTTGCTTTTTAAAGGCTCTTCGCTAAGTTTTAAAAGTTCCTCAGACAAATCATATCCTTAAAAAAATATTTAAAGATATGATTTTAATAAAAATATACTTTTTTTTGTATAAATCTCACCCAAAAGCACCGCTTAGATAAGCTTTGGTTTTTTCTTCTTTTGGATTTTCAAAAAATTCCTTACTTTCACCAAATTCTACAAGCTCTCCTAAATGAAAAAATGCTACAAAATCTGCCACGCGTTTGCCTTGTTGCATATTGTGTGTCACCATGATCATAGAAAGATTATGGCTTAATTCCTTTAAAAGCTC
>NZ_RYYL01000049.1 GCF_004378855.1 Campylobacter sp. US33a | reverse complement strand
GCTTTAGGATTTTCTTTTTCTCCTTTAAGGATAAAATCAACCCTTTTATTTTCCCCATCTCTTTCAAAATTGAGTGAAATTTTTTGACCTATCTCTAAAGTGCCTATATAGTTTTTAAGATCGCTTGGACTTTTAATCACTTTATCATTTACCTTAGTTACCAAGTCCCCACGCTTAAGTCCTGCTTCATCAGCACTTGAACCCTTTTGTATATCGGTAATTAAAGCACCATCTTGATTTTTATAAGCTTTTTTAGTATCACCCTGTAA
>NZ_RYYL01000048.1 GCF_004378855.1 Campylobacter sp. US33a | reverse complement strand
GCTTATTTTATCGTGCAATTTTTAGTTCTTTTCATCCCTTCTCACGCAGGCTTAGCACTTTTACTTATGGTTACTATGTATCCTATACTTGTACGCTCTGGTGTTTCAAAACTTTCTGCCTTAAGTGTGATTGCGATTTGTCAATATATCGATCATGGACCTGGAAGTGGAAATGTGATCATGGCGTCAAAAGTAGCTGAAGTTGATCCTGCAATTTATTTTGTTCATTATCAACTCCCTACAACCTTGCCTATCATTATAGCTGTAGGTA
>NZ_RYYL01000047.1 GCF_004378855.1 Campylobacter sp. US33a | reverse complement strand
CTTATGTAATGGAAAATGTTTTGTTTAAAATTTCTTTCCCCCCTGAATTTCACGCACAAACCGCAGTAGAAGCAGATTTGGCCTTACATGATGAGGTAAAAGATCGTTTGGATCAAATAGAAAAAATCATCATCACAACTCAAGAATCAGGCCATCGCATCATCAATAAAGTAGGTGAGCTTGCAAACCCTGCTGATAGAGAGCATTGTATCCAGTATATGGTCGCTGTGCCGCTTATATTTGGACGTGTAAATGCAGATGATTATGAAGAAAGTGTTGCAAGCGATGAA
>NZ_RYYL01000046.1 GCF_004378855.1 Campylobacter sp. US33a | reverse complement strand
AAAGCCTTAAGAAGTGATATAGTTGAGGGTAAGATAAAAGATCCAAGGGATGTAGATTCTACTTATGAAAGCAGAAGAGAATTTGATCGTTATATGGATGGGTATTCTAATGGTATGATTAATGCTTATGGTTATGATATTCCAAATGACTGGAATGATGCACAATTAAAAATAGATTCTATGATATTAACTGCCAAACTAGCAGCCCTCACTCCTCCTCAAGGCTATCCTAATGCACCAAGATATTTTACCCCTGAAAAACTAGAATGGTATTATAAAAGACATAAGCTTGATAAACTCCTTGATCCAAGAATTCCTGC
>NZ_RYYL01000045.1 GCF_004378855.1 Campylobacter sp. US33a | reverse complement strand
TTATTTGATGGCGAATTCTCCCCACTCCAAGCTAAACAATTCTTTTCTCGCTATGATTTATTAAAACATTGTCCTAATACAAATTCAGGTTTTTCTGCTACTTTGTTTGGAGAAAAAAGAAAACAAAAGAATACAGAATCTAAAGAGATTAGCTATACAAGTGAATATGGCTATATCAATTATATTTTAGCAATTAGAGGAACAGAAATGAGTTCCTTTAAAGATTTATTTGTAGCTGATGCTTCTTTAGCCATAGGCTCTATACCCAAAGCCCAATATGATGATATGATAAACTTTTATGAAACTTGTATTAAAGATTATC
>NZ_RYYL01000044.1 GCF_004378855.1 Campylobacter sp. US33a | reverse complement strand
TTGCTCTAAGCTTATTCCAATGTTGCCCTGTAAGAAAAGAATTAGAACACAATACTGCCAAACCTAAACTTTTAAAAGCATTTTTATCTCCAAGTTGAGCTTGTAAAAATAAAGCTTGTTGTTGTCTTGCTTTAAATCCTACAGCAGCTGTGGGACTAGCTTTAATATTTCCTAAAAGTAAAGCAGACAATTCCCATTCATTAAAAAAAGAATAAGATTTTAATGTTCCACGATGAGCCCTTACTTCATCATAAATATAAGCATATTCTTCATTGATTAATTTTCCTTTTTCATCTACATTGCAATATGCATCATAAGGTATATCTATAACCAC
>NZ_RYYL01000043.1 GCF_004378855.1 Campylobacter sp. US33a | reverse complement strand
AATTATAAGAAAGCCTTGCTTAACCTATACTTAAACAAAATCCACGCCAAGAGAGCAAGGCTCTTGGCTTTGCTAAATATCCCATTTTCTTGTCATTTTGAGCACAGTGCACCCGTCATTCTGAGAGTGCCTCTCGTCCTCCACAAAAAACCGTCATTCTGAAGGAGTAAGACAACTGAAGAATCTCTATTTAAAACACCTTTTTTTAACCCAGTCATTCTAAGCCTTTAGGCGAAGAATCTCTACTCTATCATGTGAGCGTAGCGAAACATTTCTATGCATTACAGCTTTTTCTCTCGTAAAACAAAAACTTCTTTAAAACAGAGATTCTTCGTTTCACTCAAGATGACGAAAAG
>NZ_RYYL01000042.1 GCF_004378855.1 Campylobacter sp. US33a | reverse complement strand
TTATAAAACAAGATATACCCAGCTATTATTTTTCTCCTAAAGATGAAAGCAGTGGTTTAGGAAGACTTAGTATCTTTTATAAAAATAATGAACTTTGCTTGCTTAATTATTCTATATTGGAAAAATCTTTAAATATCAAATTAGAATGCTTAAGCAAGCAAAGCTTAGAATACAAAGATTTAATTTCAAACACTTTTAAAACCCAAGAAAACACACAAGTAAATAAAAAACAAAGCATAGCTAAACTTCACGCCCTTTTAGAAAATCAAAACCTAGAATGTATCCATGGAGGTAAAGTCATACTTAAATCAAGCAAAGGAAAAACTTTTAAAGATGGTGGTGTGCCTATTATGCTAGAAAGTGATTTATTAAACTCTAGTATAATAGGTTGTCCTCACGCTATAGCTAATGTAAGTGTTCCTTGCACTAAAGT
>NZ_RYYL01000041.1 GCF_004378855.1 Campylobacter sp. US33a | reverse complement strand
ATTATAAGCAAGTTGTCTATAATATGGTGCAATATCTGCTAAAATAGGAATAGCATTAATATTGAGTGCCATCATCGTTGTATTAGTAGAAATACTCATTGTTATCCCATAGTATTGACTTTGTTTTTCTTGGATTATCTTGTGTAATATCTTTCGTATCTTACTTTCTAAGAAAATATTATCTTTGCCTAAATCTCTTGCCCTATTTGCTATATTTTCTATTTCTTCTTTTATAAATCTTTCTTGTTGTTCTTTACTGTGAAATATAAAGAGTTTTACTATATAATCATAAGGAGGTATTATCTTTCTAGCTCCAGGTGCATTATAAGTATATAAAGCTTTGATATTATTTCTATTTTTATCATCACAGATACTTAAAGCAAAGAGTTGTGTAAGACAGCCTCCAAGAGAATGTCCTGTAATGGTAAGAGAGTCTTTTTCTTTGATTTGT
>NZ_RYYL01000040.1 GCF_004378855.1 Campylobacter sp. US33a | reverse complement strand
ATGGCTGTAATGGATGTAGCAGAAACTGCTATCACAAATCTTGATACCATTAGAGCAGATCTTGGTTCTATACAAAATCAAATTTCAGCAACTATCAATAACATTACCGTAACTCAAGTTAATGTTAAATCAGCTGAATCAACCATCAGAGATGTGGATTTTGCAAGTGAGAGTGCAAATTACTCTAAAGCAAATATCTTAGCTCAAAGTGGATCTTATGCACTAGCTCAAGCTAATGCTTCTCAACAAAATGTATTAAGATTATTACAGTAGTAATTTATCTTAATCTTTTTACAAAACTAAACTTTAAGCTTCGTGTGGAATTTCCATACGGAGCTTTTTTATTTAATAGATTTATTTAATGTTTTTGATGAATTTATACTGTATGTTTGTAAAGAAATTTGAATTTTTCAAAAGAAATAAAATGAATAAAGAAGGCATAAAGAAATAAAAATAAAGAAA